>NC_021490.2:282500-976086 GCF_000410535.2 Treponema pallidum subsp. pallidum str. Nichols | reverse complement strand
ATATTGTGGGTATTACGAGTGTGGGGTAGTGGTCAGTCCGTTAGAGAAGGTGGAGATTCGGCTGAGCTGGGAGCAAGGCAAGCTACAAGAGAACAGCAATGTAGTGATAGAGAAGAACGTGACGGAGCGTTGGCAATTCGTAGGGGCATGTCGCTTGATTTGGTAGGGATGTATGGTTCTTTTCTTTCCGAAGGGGCGAATTTACGCCCCTTCGGAAGGTATGCAAAAATTCCACGTATCGGGTCACATATGACCCGATACGTGGAATTTTTGCGCCGGCGCATATCTGGCCGGGCATGACACGCAGCGGAGGTAGGCGGGGTGTGTAGACGTTTGTGCCATCACAGGTGGCGCGTGTGGGGAAAGGTTGCTTCCCTGGGAGTGCTCCTTTTAGGAGGGCTTGTTGCCTGCACTTCAAGCGCAGCCGGGTCAACCTCCAACACGCGGCCGGGGGTGCGTATGACGATCACCAGCCGCTACCCCTTCGATCGCACTATGCAGCTTTTGGAGAGCGCTTTGCGCACGCAGGGCTTTAGCGTTTTTGGTATTGTTGACTACCGCGAGGCAGCCCACAAACAGAACTTGGATATACAACCTGCAAAGCTTATGGTGGTGGGCTTCCCTAAAATTGGCACGCCCCTCATGCTCGAGGATCCTTACTTTCTTCTTCGTGTCCCTCTGTACCTTATGGTTACCGATGTGCGCGGGAAGACGCGCGTGTCGTTCCACAATACGCGTGGACTGATGGATAGCTATGTAGAGCTTTCTGATATGGATCAGGCCATCGAGTTAGTAGAATCCATCGTCAAGAAAACCCTTGCAGAGTAGGACGTTTTGGAAAAGAAATTTGCGTTGCTCATCGATGGAGACAATATCTCCCCTAAATTCCTTGAGGGAATCGTCGGTGAAGTGTCTAAAGAAGGTGATATCCACGTTCGCCGTGTCTACGGTGACTGGACTACCCCTAACATGAATGGGTGGAAGGGGCTGCTCACGAAAATTCCTATCCGACCAGTGCAGCAGTTTCGGTACGGGGATAACGCCACTGATAATACCATCATCATGGAGGCTATAGAGCTCGCGAACAATAACCGGGCTATCAACGCCGTGTGCATCGCTTCTACCGATTCTGATTATTACAGTCTTGCGCTCAAGCTGCGGGAGTACGGTCTGTACGTGCTCGGTATTGGAAAACGAAACGCGCGTGAGATTTGGGTTTCTGCGTGCAACGAATTTAAGTACATCGAAAATATTGAAACTGAGCACTTTGGCCTGAGCGCGGGGTTTGCGTTTCATACTGAGTCAGATGCTGCTGCAGTTCCTGGTGCAGGGGTCGATGCCGTTGAAGAGGATACTGGGGGTTTTGACTTAGGGAAGCTCATTGCGCACGCTTACAGAAACTCGCGCATGACCGAAGAAGGCTGGGTGAGCCTTTCAAATTTAGGAAAGTCGCTGCGCATCACAAAACCTGAGTTCGACCCTCGTTCTTACAATCATAGTACCCTGCGGGAAATGGTGGAGGCTCTTCCTGAGCTTTTTGAGGTGCAGTCTGACCGACGTATCCCTCCCAATTATTGGGTGCGTGCAGTGCGTGGTGCCCACAAGCGCACGGTGCTCTACGGTGTTATCAAGCGTTTTCGTGAGCGTGATCGGTGGGGTGTTATCAGTCATGAAGAGCTTGGTGATTTTCGTTTTGTGTACAGCAATCTCAAGCGTGAGTGTCGTGCTACTGCCTTGCCTGAAGGTACAACGGTCAGCTTCTCTGTGTTTCGTATGCCCAACGATCAGGGTAAAAGTGATGAAGAGCGTCACGGGCGCGCTGCCGACGTACTCGTGGTGAAACGGGTGGCCGGCTAGCAGACGGGAGTCTGTAACGTGCACCGGCGTGGTGCGGAGGTGCCGCCCGAGTGCGTTAGCACCCTCACAGTAACCGAGGCCCGCGTAGTGTGTAGCGGGCGTATCCTCATTTTTGTGGGCCCTTGTGTGAGAGTTTTAAACATGCTAGAGTGAGCCCCGCGAGGGGTGCGTGCGTGAACTTCAGTCCTAATACGCTGGGATCCTTTGAAAGCTGCGCTGAGGTTGTGAGGTCGCTCGGGTGTGCCCTTGTCGATCTGCAGTGGAGCGTTTCCGCTGTTTCTCGGCGTGTGCAGCAGGCTCAGGGAAGGGCGCGTGCCGTTATTTACAGCGCAGGGGGAGTGACGCTCGACGTGTGCGCGCGCGTTCATCGAATACTGGTGCCGCGCCTTCAGGCTCTCGGTGGTGTGCGCACTGTTTTTCTTGAAGTCGGCTCCCCCGGGGAGCGGGTTATTCGCAACGCCGCGGAGTTTTCCATCTTTTTAGGGGAGACTGTGAAGGTCTGGTTTTGCACGGGGCAGTTTCAGGTTGGGACTCTTGCGTTTGCGGATGAGACTTGCCTTACCCTGACCGCCGGCGGAGTGCCCGTTACTATCCCGTATGTTCAGCTAACAAAAGCGCAGTTACATCCTGCAGTCCGCGCTTGAAAGGGCTTTTGGTCTGCACCTTCGCCCAAAATCGCCTAAGGAGCCGCCTATGTTCGGCGTCAGTAACGATGACATTAGAAAGTATGCGCAGGAGAAGGGGCTTGATGAAGACTTTGCCTTTAAAATCGTCGAGCAAACACTGAAGGCCGCTTATAAGACTACATTTAAGACAGATGAAAACGCCGTCGTTACCTTTGGTGAGGAGCGGGTGTGTATCTATGCGCGCAAGCGCGTGGTTGAAGAGGTGTACGACCGCGTCTCGGAAGTGGATTTGTCTACGGCACTTGAGCTTGATCCCACTACTTCTTTAGATAGCGAAGTGCTGGTGGAGCTTGAGTCCGAAGATTTTAAGCGTGGATCTGTGCAGGCTGCCGTCCAGCGTATCACTGAGCTGAGCAGAGAAATTCAAAAGGACGCTCTGTATGCTGAGTACAAGAGCAAAGAAGGAGAGATTATCGTTGGCTACTACCAACGCGCGCGAAACGAGCATATCTACGTTGACCTAGGAAAAGTTGAGGGCCTGATGCCAAAGTCGCACCAGCTGCCCCAGGATGATTATCGTCAAAACGACCGCATTAAGTCGCTTGTGCGTGAGGTGCGCAAACATCCAAAGTCGAGCGTTGTCCAGCTCATTCTTTCACGAACTGACTCTGCTTTTGTAAAAGAGCTGCTCGCCGTGGAGGTGCCGGAGATCTACGACGGTATTGTTGAGGTGGCAAAAATAGTGCGGGAGCCAGGGTACCGTACAAAGATCGCCGTCACCAGTAGGCGTGATGATGTGGATCCTGTTGGTGCCTGCGTAGGTCCTCGGGGCATACGCATCCGCATGGTTATTAAAGAATTGAATGACGAGAAGATAGATGTGCTTGAGTATTCTCCGGATCCAGTTATTTTCATCAAAAATGCGCTTTCTCCTGCTGAGGTGCTGAACGTCGTGGTACTTGATGAGGAGAAGCGTTCTGCACTTGCCATTGTTGCTGAAAGCCAGCTGTCTATCGCGATAGGAAAGCAAGGTTTGAACGTGCGTTTAGCGAATCGGCTTGTGGACTGGAATATCGATGTGAAGACAGAGAGTCAGTTTGAAGAGATGGATGTGTACACTGACACGCGTCGTGCGGCAGAAAATCTTTTTGATAACGATTATCAAGAAGAGTCTGAGTTTTCTTCATACGTGGGATTTACGCCGGAGCTCATTAAGATTCTGCAGGACAACGGTATCCAAGACGTACAGACTTTGGTAGATTTGGGCGAGGAAGGCTTGCGTGCGCTTGAGGGCATGGACGAGGCGCACGTACAAGAATTGCTCGCCGCCATTGAGGAGAATTTTGAAGTTGTCGAGGAGGGGGAGGAGGCTTCAGTTACATCTTCTCCCGGGACTGGTGGTGATGAGGATCAGGCGTTGCAGTGTCCTGAGTGTGGGGTGCGCATTACTACTGACATGAGTGAGTGTCCTCACTGTGGTATTGGCCTCAGCTTTGAGTTTGAATACGAAGAGAACGAGGAATAGGAGAGCTATGACCCTACGAGACAATACGCCTAAAGACACTTCCCGTGTTGCTAGTGAGCAGGCTGTGCGTTCACCGGTGACGTCTGGTCAAACTACCTCTCGTACACGGGCGGATGTTGACGTAAAGGAGAAAAGACTCGTAATAAAGAAGACAATCAAAGTGCGCGCAAAGAAAGTGGTTGCCAAAGTTACTGCTGCGCGGCGTGTGTCGTGCGCGGATGAAAATCGCACGCCGGGCGACGCGAGTCAGGCGACTATTTCTGCCGCGCCCGAAGATAAAAAGCAAGGTTTCCCTGACATTCGGGAGGATGGCGTTGCGCGTGGTGTATCTGCCTCGTGTGGCGCTGTGCAGAACGCTGCGTCTGCACAGGTTCCCGGTGCCCGTACTCCGGGGGTTATAGGCGTTCCTGTTGCCAGCAAAACGGTGGAGGAAGCAAGGGGTGGGGGAGCTAAGCGGGTAATCACTAAGCGTGTGGGTGGGGTTTTCGTGCTTGATGACTCTGCGGCACGCCCTAACCGAAAGGCAGGAAACCTTGCATCTGGCGCGCGCCTTTCTCGGTTTAGCCGCAGTGATCGTCAGCGCAGCGATGGGTTTTCTGGTACTCAAGCGCGTGCTAACGCAGGTGGTGTGCGGCGTGGAGAGGGCCGTCCGTTTGCTCGCGATTTCAGTCGTGGGTCCACGGGTGGGTATCGGCCCGCAGTGAGAGGTCCGGCTCGGCCGGCTGGACGTGTTGGTTCGGGTCCAAGAGGGCCGGCGCCCCTGCAAGTAGGTGCTGGTAAGCCTGCCCAGAACAAAAGGTCTTTCCGGGGCAGAAAGCAGCAGACATATCAGTATCAGCATAAGGATCGTCTTGAACTGGAAGAAAAGCTTCTCCAGCAGAAGAAGAAAAATAAGGAAAAGCTTGCGGCGGTCCCGCGCTCTGTTGAGATCATGGAGTCCGTTTCGGTTGCAGATCTCGCAAAGAAGATGAATTTAAAAGCCTCAGAGCTTATCGGTAAGCTTTTTGGCATGGGCATGATGGTTACCATGAATCAGTCTATCGATGCGGACACCGCCACGATTCTTGCTTCTGAGTACGGGTGTGAGGTAAGGATTGTCAGTCTTTACGATGAAACAATTATCGAAAGTGTAGGTGACGAGCATGCGGTGCTCCGCGCACGTCCGCCAGTAGTGACTGTTATGGGACATGTTGATCACGGAAAAACTAAAACGCTCGATGCCATCAGAAGTACGCGCGTTGCTGAGGGGGAGTTTGGCGGTATCACGCAGCATATTGGTGCTTATGCAGTCTCTACTCCGAAAGGCTCAATTACCTTTTTGGACACGCCAGGTCACGAAGCTTTTACCATGATGCGCGCGCGTGGAGCAGAAATTACCGATATTGTGGTGCTCATCGTAGCTGCAGACGATGGGGTAATGCCCCAGACGATCGAAGCGATCAATCACGCAAAGGCTTCGAAGGTTCCCATTATTGTTGCAATCAACAAGATTGACCGTGCGGATGCGAACCCGAATAAGGTCATGACGCGCCTTGCTGAGCTTGGCTTAGCTCCAGAGGAGTGGGGTGGTGATACCATGTACGTGAGTATTTCTGCGCTGCAAGGTATTGGGTTAGATCTGTTGCTAGATGCCATCATGCTGCAGGCGGAGGTGATGGAGCTTCGTGCAAATTACGGGTGTTGTGCAGAAGGGCGCATTATAGAGTCTAGGATTGATCACGGGCGGGGGATTGTCGCGAGCGTTATCGTGCGTCGTGGGGTGCTTCGTGTTGGTGACACGTACGTTGCAGGTGTGTACTCAGGGCGTGTGCGGGCAATTTTTAATGATCAAGGGGAGAAGATTCAGGAGGCGACTCCTAGTATGCCCGTTGAAATTTTAGGGCTTGAGGGAATGCCCAATGCGGGTGATCCTTTTCAGGTTACGGATTCTGAGCGTATTGCACGGCAAATTTCGCTTAAGCGTCAGGAGTTGAGGCGTTACGAAAATGCGCGCAACGTGAAAAGGATAACGCTTGACAAGCTGTACGAGTCTATCGAGAAGGGTTCGGTTTCGGAGTTCAAGGTTATTATTAAGGGGGACGTGCAAGGATCGGTTGAAGCGCTCAAGCAATCGCTTGAAAAACTTTCTACCGATGAGGTGCAGTTGCGTGTCATTCATTCGTCGGTTGGTGCGATAAATGATTCTGATGTTATGCTCGCAGCTGCTGATTCAAATGTGACCATTGTTGGTTTTAATGTACGTCCCACTCCCCAGGCTGCGGTTCTTGCAGAAAGGGAAAGAGTAGAAATCAAAAAGTATACTGTCATCTACCAGGCGGTGGAGGAGATGGAGCGAGCTATGGAGGGTATGCTCAAACCATCCCTCAAAGAGGTAGTGCTCGGTTCGGCGGAGGTGCGCAAGGTGTTCAAGATTCCCAAAGTGGGAAGCGTTGCAGGAGTATATGTGCTTGAAGGGGTAATGAAGAGGAACGCCATTGTTCACGTTGTGCGCGATGGGATTGTCCTGCATTCGGGGAAGGTTTCCTCATTGCGGAGAGAAAAGGATGATGTGAAAGAGGTACACAGCGGCTTTGAGTGTGGGGTTGGAGTTGAAAATTATTTTGATTTTAGGGAGCGTGATCGGCTTGAATGCGCGGAGATGAAGGAGGTGTCGAGGAAACTGAAGGATGCCGCTCTTTCCGATGCGGCGCGCTTACAGGGATGAAACAGGTAAGTCAGTTAAGGGTGCGCAAATTGGGGGAGCATATCCGCGCAGAAATAGCGCAGCTTATTATGCTCGGCAAAATAAAGGATCCACGTGTTTCTCCCTTTCTCTCTGTGAATTGGGTGGATGTGTCTGGGGGGATGGTCTGTGCGCGGGTATATGTGTCGAGTTTTATGGGTAAGTACAAAACGAAGCAGGGAGTGCAAGGCTTAGAAAGCGCGGCAGGTTTTATTCGCTCTGTCTTGGCTAAGAAACTCCGTCTGCGGCAGTGTCCGCGTCTTAGCTTTGTGTATGACGAGAGTGTGAGGGATGGATTTTCTCTTTCGAGAAAAATAGATCGGTTAGAATCCGGCGGTGTGCAGACTGAGCATGCCTGACGCTATTGTTCCTTTCGCAAAGGTTTCCGGTCTTACGAGTTTTGCGGCACTGGCACAGGTCAGGCGTCTTCTGGGAGTAAAAAAGGTAGGGCATACGGGGACGCTTGATCGCTTTGCTGATGGGCTGCTGTTGCTTTTGGTAGGGGGCTTTACCAAACTCGCGCCGGTGATGACTCGCTTGGAAAAGAGTTACGAGGCTCGTATCCAGTTTGGGGTACAAACAGACACTCTAGATCCGGAGGGGGCTGTCGTGCGGTGCTCCTTGTTCCCAACATTTGCGCGCGTGCGTGCGGCGCTGCCTCACTTCACTGGGAGTATTGATCAGGTGCCGCCTGAATATTCGGCGCTAAAATTCGGAGGTGTGCGTGCGTCCGACCGGGTGCGGCGTGGGGAAGCAGTGTGCATGAAGGCTCGGCGTGTGTTCGTCTTTGACTTGCAGGTACTAGGTTGCGAGGCGGATCTGGGTGAATTCAAAAAGACGCAGGCGGGGAGGGGGGCTGCGATTGCTGATCTTGATCTGACGCGCGTGCGTGCTGTAACGCTGTACGTACGTTGTTCGGCAGGCTTCTACGTGCGTGCACTTGCGCGCGACATAGCAGCCGCTTGCGGCTCTTGCGCGTATGTTTCACATTTACGGAGAACACGCATTGGACCCTTTGATCTTGCACAGGCGGCGGGTGTGTCTCGTCTCGGGTCCTGGACATGGGGCAAAGAGCGTGCGTCTTGCGGTGCCGCTTGCTTTGATGTGGGTGCTCCACCGCCTCCGTCCTCAGGCGGCGTGGCGACCGATTCAGTCTCTTTCGGGTGTGAAGACTTGACGGTGCGTGAGATTAAGCAGGCAGTGGTTAGCTGTGATGTGGACTTTGCGAATCGTATTGGACTTACGGCGTGTTCAGTGCATGCGCAGTATGCGTCGCGGTTTTTGCATGGGGAAAGAATACGCGCATGTTGGTTCCAGTCGTTTGGTACGCGAAGGCCCGGGGAACGTGCGTTGGTGTTTTCCGAGGGTCGCTGTCTTGGATTAATAAGGAAAGCGGCGAATGGGTTTTCGTATGATGCGGTATTTTGTACGGAGTGAGGCGTGCGCATTTTTCGTTGGTCTCAGTTGCAGGAGGGTGCATGTATAGCGTGTGATCGGGGAGCAGCAATATCGGTGGGGGGGTTTGACGGTCCTCACCGGGGACATGCTTTTCTCTTCGATAAGGTGTTTGCCGCTGCGTGCGCTCCTGTGGCCGATCGGGCGCGGTGCACCGGGCTGATCACCTTTACTCATCCTCCCAGGAAGCACAAAACCTCTTCTTACGAGGGGGATCTGTCAACGCTGCGTTTGCGACTCCGTTATTTTCGTGCGCGCGGCTTTGATTTCGTCGTGCTCATTGACTTTTCCAAGGATTTTGCTAGAATCCCGGGTGGTGTCTTCTTCAACACCCTGTTGCGTGCAGTGAGGGTGTGCTACCTCGCAGTTGGTGTCGACTTTCGGTGTGGACATGGGCTGGACACCGGGGTCCGTGAGCTGCGTCGGCTTGGTGATGCGCATAGCTTTGTCTGCGACGCGGTGGGTCACTACACTCTCGAGGGAGTTCGGGTGAGTTCGAGCGCGGTACGCCGTGCGGTGCGCTGCGCAGACTTTGAGAGCGCGCGGCGTCTGCTGGGGCGTGCGTTTTCGCTTGACGGGGAGGTAATTCCCTGGCAGCAGAGCGGGGGGTGTGCCCGCACGTTGTGCGCCGAGCGTGGGCGTGTGAGTCAGACGCTTCCACCTGAGGGCGAGTATGCGGTACGCCTTGTACAGGGGAGTGGGGTGGGTCTGCGTGCGCAGCTTAGTGTGGGTTCCTCTCTCGTGCAGCTGAGGCTCGGTACCGAGGCGCTGTCGCATGGGCGGGAGGCGCTTGACTCTATCGAGTTCGAGTAGGAAAGGAGAAGGAGAATGGCACTGACAAAGGAACGTACTGCTTCGGTAGTGCAGCAGTACGGCTCAGGAGAAAAGGATACAGGATCTTCGAGTGTGCAGATCGCTCTTCTCACTGAGAGGATTAGGCAGTTGACTGACCACTGTAAGGTTCATCCGAAGGACAAAAGTAGCAACCGGGGGTTGCTCGTTCTGGTGGGGCGTCGTCGTCGCCTGTTGAGATATTCCCGGCGCGTGAGTATGGGGGCGTATCGTTCGCTTGTCAAAAGCCTCGGTTTGAGGAAGTAGGGGCTTTGCATGGGGAAGTTTCGCAGTGCGTGCCGCCGAGGGGTTGTGCATAGGACGGTTGTCCGTTCTGCTTTCTTTGTCTAGCTTCGCAGGTGGCTGTGCCAGGGCTTGGTGCGGCCTGCGATACATTCTGTTCTTAGGAAACGTATGAAACACAGCATAACCGGCACTATTGGGGACCACCCCCTTCTCCTTGAAAGTGGGTATCTGGCGCGGCAAGCGAACGGGTCCGTGTATTTACAGTGTGAAGGTACGGCGATTCTCGCGACCGTATGCTCCTCTGCTCAGCGACAGGAAGGGCTCGACTATGTCCCGCTCACTGTTGACTTCAACGAAAAGTATTATGCGGTGGGGAAGATGCCTGGCGGCTTCATCAAGCGTGAAGGCCGTCCGAAAGACAGAGAGATTCTCATTTCGCGCCTCATTGATCGTCCGATGCGGCCGCTCTTTGAAAAGGAGTTTGGACGTGATATACACGTTGTCCCTACGTGCATATCGTCGGATATGGTCCATCCTCATGACGTCTTGGCTATTGTTGCCAGTTCAGCTGCCGTTACTCTTTCGGATATCCCCTTCCATGGACCGGTTGCTGCAGTCCGCGTTGCATATCTGAACGGTTCCTATGTTATTAATCCTACCTTTTCTCAGATTGATGCCGCCAGTATGGAGGTTGTCGTTGCAGGCACTAGGCAGGGCATTACCATGGTGGAAGGTGGTGCGCGAGAGGTGTCCGAGGACCTCATGCTCGGCGCGCTCGAACAGGCACAAGAGCATATTAAAGCCCTTTGCGATATGCAGGAGCGTCTGCGTGGACTGTGTGGCAAGGAGAAACAGACGGTTATCCCTTCTTCTGCGCAGCTTGTAGGTCGCGATCGTATTTATGAGCTCGCCTATCCGCGTCTTGCGCAGGCTTTGTATGCACAGGGGAAGGGTGAGCGGCGCAGTGCCTGCGACGCGGTGAAGCGTGATGTTGCACAGCAGTATGCTGCTCAGCTTGAGAACGATGTGCAGCGCAGGTTGTTCGACGCGTTGTTCCACGAGATGGAGTATGAGATACTACGGCTGAACATTCTTGACAGGGGTTTGCGCATCGATGGCCGTGCCATTGATGCCATTCGGCCCATCGCCTGTGAGGTCGGGGTGTTGCCGCGTCCGCATGGGTCTGCGGTGTTTACCCGGGGGGAGACTCAATCGCTCGCGGTGGTCACGCTCGGTGCTATGTCGGACGGGCAAGTGTACGACGACATCGAAGGGGATAGACGGGAGAATTTTATCCTTCACTATAATTTTCCTCCTTTTTCAGTGGGGGAAATAGGGAGAATGGGGGTTGGTCGGAGGGAGATTGGGCACGGGTGTCTAGCGCATCGTTCCCTCTCGGCAGTCATTCCGGATCCAGAACAGTTTCCTTACACCGTGCGTGTGGTTTCAGAAATTTTGGAGTCGAATGGATCTTCCTCCATGGCGACTGTGTGCTCAGGGACGCTTTCTCTTCTCCATGCAGGGGTCCCAATCAAAAAGCCTGTTGCGGGAATCGCGATGGGGCTCATCACCGATGGCGTGCGATATGCGATTCTTTCGGATATTTTGGGTGAGGAGGACCATCTCGGTGATATGGATTTCAAGGTAGCAGGTACGTGTGACGGCATTACCGGTTTTCAGATGGATGTGAAGGTAGAGGCGGTGTCTGCGTCTCTGATGAAGGAGGCTTTGCAGCAAGCTCGTGTAGGTAGGCTCCATATTCTTTCTGTCATGAATCAGACAATCAGCGCACCGAGCGTGCACATTTCTCGCTATGCGCCGCATATTGAGAGTTTTAAAATAGCGGTTGAAAAAATCGGCGCGCTCATCGGTCCTGGGGGGAAAACCGTTAAGTCGCTTTCTGACCAGTATCGGGTGACTATCAACACTGATAGTGACGGTACCGTAACCGTCTCCGGAAGGGATGCGCAGTCCGTTTTCGACGCAAAGGTCGCCGTGGTGGGCCTTACTGAAGATCCTCGGGTAGGGAGGGTGTATCAGGGTGTAGTGAAACGAATCGTAGAGTTCGGTGCTTTTGTGGAGATCTTTCCAGGGAAGGAAGGACTCTGCCACGTTTCAAAGCTGTCGCGCAGCCGCGTGTCCAAAGTCAGCGATGTGCTGCAAGAGGGTCAGCGGATATGTGTGAAGTTGATTGATATCGACAGGATGGGTCGTTTGAATCTTTCCTATATCGATGCTCTTGAGGGGAAGTCTGGAGGTCTGGACACGACGAAATGATCCGTGTGCGAGCTGTCGTGTATCCGGGAGCTTCTTTTCCCGAGTACCAGACGTTAGGCTCAAGTGGAGCCGATTTGCGGGCCTTTCTTCCCGGAGGACCGCTTGAGGTTCATCCCCTGGGCCGGGTTCTCGTCCCCACGGGTGTTTGTGTGGAGCTTCCTGTGGGGTTGGAGATGCAAATTCGTCCCCGCTCTGGGTTAGCACTCGAATACGGAGTGACGGTTTTAAATTCCCCGGGAACGATAGACGCTGACTACCGGGGGGAAATACGCGTGTTGCTTGTCAACCTTGGGCTAGCTGCTTTCGTAGTCTCCCATGGAGATCGTATCGCGCAGGCGGTGATTTCTTCTGTGCTCCGTGTTGAATATGTGCGCTCCGGTAGTATCTCGCTGACTGAACGGGGAAAAGGAGGGTACGGATCCACAGGGGTTCTGTAGTTACCTAGATGTGGAGAAGAGTGCTTTTTGTGTACGTGTGCGAGGTAGTGTTCAAACACATCCTGGTGGGCGTGCTGTGCTTTTTCTTGGTTTTTTTTGTGAACAACGTACTGCTTTTTGCGCAGACATTACTTACCAAGCACGTGAGCGCTGCGGACGTGGTCCGGCTGTTGCTGTATTCCATTCCCGCTGCGTTGATTTACGTTACTCCTTTTGCCGTGTTGGTCGGTTCCCTCTTGGGGTTGGGGCGGCTGCGTAACAACCTTGAACTGCTTGCGCTGCAAGTGCTGGGCGTTTCGCCGCG
The DNA here is from genome assembly GCF_000410535.2 of Treponema pallidum subsp. pallidum str. Nichols. Taxonomy (NCBI): domain Bacteria; kingdom Pseudomonadati; phylum Spirochaetota; class Spirochaetia; order Treponematales; family Treponemataceae; genus Treponema; species Treponema pallidum. The sequence goes on along the minus strand of NC_021490.2, from coordinate 963,806 downwards.
GTTTTTGATATTCCCTCTTTTGTCGATTGGTTTGTGCAGTGCGCTTTTTGTATTTGTTTTTAGCGACGTGGTGGTACCTGCAAGCTTTATACGATTAAGGCAGGTGTATTGGCGCGTACTCAGTTCCGTGCCATCCTTGGGATTTGAATCTCACACAACTAGAAAACACAATGGGGTTATACTGTCGGTTGGTGAAGTATTTCACTCCGTTATGTATCAACTTTTAATTGTCGACAAAAGCGATTCCCGTAGTTTGAAGGTTGTGAGTAGTAGAAAGTCCGTACTCGAATCGAGCGCAGATCAAACTGTACCGTTTACGATACGAATGCATGATCCTTGTATGCTCATTGTATATCGCACCCGCCCCCGTATTTGCGATCTCATTTACGGTGGAAGAGCTGACTATCACGTGCATACGCAGCAAACACAACCAGAGTATTTTATGGGATTGGGGCCGGGTGGCTTTTCGACCTGTAGTTTATACCGGGAGATACAGGAAAAAATAAAAGCAAAGGAAAACCCGAGACATATCGCGACGTACCAATTGGAATTCCAAAAAAAATTTTCTCACCCGATAAGCGTAGTGCTTTTTATTTTTTTGTCTTTTGGTTTGAGTACACTTAGCAATATTTCTTCCCAGGGGAAAGGATTTGTAGGAGGGCTTATTGTTGTACTAGGGTATTGGATTATCTCTATCGGAGGACAAGAACTTGCGTTGAGGCTTAGTATTGTTCCTTCCCTTGCACTGTGGATTCCAAACGCCGCATTGTTTTTTACTGCATTGATTTTGTCAATGAGAAAATCTGCAGTATGAAAATACTGCAGGTGTATATGTTGGACATGTTCTTACCAATTTTTTTTCTAGTGCTCGTGTGTGCGAGTATGATTCTCGATGCTATTGATATTCTGGTTAATCTTACGCAGTTTATTTCGAATGGGTATCGTTTTTCTTCTTTGGTGAAGATATGGTATGTATCTATCCCACATTATGTACTGCTGTGCTGTCCTTTGTCTGTGCTTTTTGCTGCAACGTATACTGTGCGAATCTTGTATGTCCAAAATGAATTTCTTGCCATCCATTTCGGTGGGTTATCTTTTTTTAGTATCGTAGGCCCGTGGTTTGGTTTTATGTGTTTCTTAGCAATTGGAATATTTGCATTTGACAATAGTGTGGTAGTTGTTTCTCAGTCAAAAAAGGATGAAATCATTGCACGTACTGTGAGCTATGCTCAGGGGAATAGTGAAAATGACGTTGTTGCTTCTTCTTTTGATGGTAAGATAATCTCCATTGCGGGTGCGTATCACAGAGGACAAAAGGTGCTCGTTGATATGTTAGTTATTATGAAAAATAGTAACGGTACTATTCAGAAGCTTATCGAAGCACACACTGCACATTGGCAGAAAGACAGGTGGGTTCTTATAAAACCGGTTGTATATACTATCACTCATGAAATGAAACTTATGGTTTCTGAATATCTTGATTCTTTCGAGTTGAGAGAACCGCTTGAATTATTTGATCATCAGGATTTTTTAACAAAAGGTATGTCCATCCAGAAAATAAAAGAGACGCTTCATACGTTAAAATATGCGTCAAAGCCTCATAGAGAGTTGTCAATCCGATTCTACAAGAAATTTTATTTTCCTCTTACGATGTGCATTATGCTCTGTTTGTCCTTTTTGACAGGTTCTTTTCTAAAAAAGAGATCGCTCATCATGTACATCTTTTGTAGTGTAGTCCTTGCAAGCGCATACTATGTTGTTGAAATGACGAGTATCGTCTGTGCGAGGGAAGAATATTTTTCTCCATTTTGGGGAGTGTTTTTTCCCGTCTTGACGTTTTTGTTTTTGATCTTTTACGTGTGGTGTGCTGGATTCATGCAGGAAAGACAGTATCGTGCATCTTCGCTCAGACAGTCCGTCTGTCTTTAAAATAGAGAGATATAGAATGGAACGGAGGGGAAATGGGGTGAAAGGGAGCAGTCTTTTCGTGCACTACTGTAGCGTGCATGTAGCAATCCTTTTCTTAGGGAGGGGTGTCCCCATGTTTGCTAAGGAAACGGGAACGCAGCACGTGCAAGAACAGGAGCGTCATATAGATATCACTGATGAGAAAACGGTTCTTCTAAAGAAAAGGATGAATACCATCAAGTATGGATTAGTTTCTGATATTATCTCCTTGATAGAAGAGTTAAAGAAGGAAAATAACGCCTCATTAAACGAAACGTTGTGTATGTTGTGCGGACGCACAAAAAGTTCTGAATTAAAGGCGTTGTTGTTTGATTTTTTCTTGTTTCAGAAAAATGATTGTGCGCAGTCTGTTGCGGTGGATGTATTGCAACAGGTAACGGAACATAATCCGATGGTAGTTAAGTCAGCGATACGATACATCTCAGGTCTTGAGGCGAGAGAGTTGACTCCTTTATTAAGGGAAGTGTTGAGCAGTGAAGTGTCTCAGTATGCTGATGAATGCATTGTCGCACTTGGAAACATGGGGAGTACGGAAGATTCCGAATTTTTAGTGAGGTATTATGAGAATATTCATTTCGATGACGATAAAAAGACGTTGATCAGGAAACAAAACGTTATGGCAGCTCTTGAGCAGTTGCATGCTGAGCATGCTTTTGATTTTTTTAAACTGGTGGTAATGAGCTCGGAGGAAAATAGTGTCGTTCGAGCTTCTGCTGCTGTAGGACTGGCAGGTATTGGACGTTCCGATGCGGTGGAAATATTATCCGTGTTATCTGAGGAGTCAGATCCTATTCTGAGAATAGCCTCGATTAAAGGAGCAGGTTTGCTCGATACAGATGAAGCGCGTAATATTGTCATTGAAGGTTTTAGGGATACACATTACAGAGCAAGACTAGAGGCATTAGCAGTTGCAGAACGGGTGTTGTGTGCGTCGTATTTCCCGTATGTTTTGTACCGGGCACAGTCTGATCCCGTTGATGCGGTGTTACATAAGGCTGTTGATCTTGTTGCTAAATATAATCTTGGGGAAGGAAATGATTGGCTACGTGATGTCCTCCTGGATGAGAAAAAAAGCGACACACTGCGTGCACGCGTTGCTGCAGCAGGGATGCAATATACCATCAGTGCTTTGTATCAGCATATCGAGAAGGTAATGCTTGATGTTGTTCTCAACGATACGAAAAAACAGTTGAGGTACGCCCTGGGGAAAGCATTTGCAAAGACACGTACTGAGTTGGGACAGACAATAGCAGCTGCTTACCTCGCATCAAAGGATGTGTTAACCGTGGGTATTGGACTTGATATGTATCAAACAAATCAGTATTCAGCTCTTTCTGAGCACATAGAAAAAATAGCGGGGGATAATAAGTTTGGAGCTCTACAAGCAAAGGCAAGGCAAATTTTAGCACGTCAAAAAAAAGAATCGTGAGGATGTGTTTTCTATAAAAATCTGTGTATTAACTGCAGTGGTGTGTCTGCTGTCTTGAATTCTTTTTTGACGGTGAATATGGAAGTACTTCGTGTAACCAGTTTAACGAAACATTATGGCTCCAGGCGCCATCCGGTACGTGGGTGTGAAGACGTAACCTTTTGTGTTGAAAGGGGACAGGTGTGCGGGATATTGGGGTTGAACGGTGCAGGGAAAAGCACTGTACTTCGCGTGATTGGTGGGTTGATTCATCCGTCTTCGGGGGAAGTGTATGCGTGTCATTGTTCTTTATCACGCTACCCGGTAGGGTATCGGCGTCATATTGGTGTTCTGCATGAGCAGAATCCGCTATACGCAGATATGACGGTTGAGCAACATATTCTTTTTGTTGCCCGCATATTTCAACTTGCCGATGGGGAGGCACGCACCGCTGAAATGATAGAATTATTCCAGTTGCAGTCTGTTGCACACAGACGTGTGCGCAATCTTTCTAAAGGATATAAACAGAGGGTTGGGCTTGCGCAGGCATTGGTACACCGTCCCAAACTCCTTGTCTTAGATGAGCCTCTTTCTGGTTTGGATATTGTATATCTGAAGGAATTCCATAAAGAGATTGTTGCGCAAAACAATAATCTTGCTGTGGTGTTTTCTACGCACGCGGTGCAGGAGATCGAAGCGTTGTGCGACGTGTTTGTCTTATTGCATGCAGGACATGTTCTTTTCTCAGGAAATAGAGCGCAAATAGCAGCGCGCATCGTGCGAGAATTTCCTGAGAAAAAGCAAACAGTAGCATTGCACCTTGAAACAGGAACCTTTATCGCTTTTGTATTTGAGCAGTATATGCAATGGCAGAGTGCACAGGATGCTGCGTGCTATGCAGTGTAAACAATTTTTTACTTTGTATAAAAAGGAGCTGCGTTCTCTACTCACTTCACCGGTAACTTACGTGTGTCACGTACTACTGCACCTTGGTCTGACCATACCGTTCATTGGAGTAAATTTTTGGTTAAATGCGGGGATATCTGAGCTTCAAAGTTTTTTTCTTAATGCACCACTTCTTTTCTGCATTATCATACCGCTGCTGACAATGCATGTATGGTCTCATGAGCGAAAGTCAGGAACCGATACACTGCTTTTTTCTTTTCCGATTGCAGAACGAACGATTGTTTTGACAAAGTATCTATCGCTGCTTTCAGTGTACGGTGGGATGATTGTTGTCAGTACTGCTATCCCTCTTTCTATTTTTTCTCTGGGATATTTTGATTATGCACCCTGTGCTCTTGCATACGTGACGCTTGTTCTTTTTGGTGCAGCTCTTCTTTCGCTGTCTTGTGCGGTAGCCAGCTACGTTTCTTACGCTGCAGTGGGTTTTGTTTTGAACTTTACGCTTGCGGTGATGGCATTGCTGGTGCATATTCCCGCACGAGTGTTCATATCACACAGATATATAAGGGCATGTGTTTCGTGGGTTTCTTTCGTATATCATTTTGAATCTGCCGCTCGTGGCATATTCGATTTAAGCGATTTCGCGTTCTATATTTTTGTAGCGATAGCGGGTATCGAGTTGCAGTGTTTGATTGTAAGGGTTCGTTTTAGGTGAGCAGAAAACATCATATACCCTGTACCGTGATGATTCTGAATATAATGATGAGCGTGTTTGTGACGTTCTGTACACCTGTCCGGTGTGATTTAACAGCACAGAGAGCATATTCCCTTTCGGCACACACCATTAAGCTTTTTGAGAGTGTCGAAAGTACTGTGGAAATAACGTGGTTTTATTCCACCGATGTAGATAGGTACATTCCTACCGTCATATATGTGAGAGATTTGCTTAAAGAGTACGCTCATCAGCTGAGTAAGCAGTGTGCAGTAGCGATGAAGGATATTAATCTCCTTTCTCAGTCTTTGAGGAAAGAACTTGGATTTGTTGCTCGGCGCGTTACGTATACGCGTAACACTGCCAGCATAGCGTACGATGCGTATTCTGCAATACTTGTTGAATATCGTGGTATGGCTCGTGCCGTACCCTTTGTGTCTGACACCAAAAGGCTGGAGTATGACATCGCGCGTTTGATCATCCAGATGCAGCAGGAAATGAGTGCAGATATGATGTCCCGTGGGATATATGTTCTTGCTCCACCAGAAAGTTTAAGTACCACATATGCCCATGTATTACCGCGTTTGCAATCTGAAGGATTGCTCCCAGAGATTCTCTCTATTTCTTTGCCTCAGCTAGATACCCGTATTCCACTTTTGATTTTAGGTTCTGGCTACGTGGATGAACACGCCGTAACCTTACTTGATGCTTTTTTGCAGAAGGGAGGAAACGCATTGTGCTTTGTATCAGGAAATAGCGTGCAACTCAATGATCAATGGACTGTTGAGGAAAAGCGCCATGATTTTCTTATTAATCTCCTGAGCACGTACGGAATTACTATTAACTCAGATCTCATTCTCGACGAGCAAAGTTTTGCTGTATCGTTACCTTCAGTTTACGAAACTCAATACGATAGAGTGTCTTATCCGTTCTGGCCAGTTGTTACTTTGAAACCGTATACGCACGGAGTACCTGTAATGGTACAAGCGGGAATTCAGTTCCTTCGATTATTTTGGCCCTCGTCAATACGAGTTTCTTTTCCTGCCCGTGTATTTGAGTCTACGAGTAATCATTCTCTGTGTATGACTGCGCCTTTTAATATTGATCCTTCTGTTGATCACCTGAAAGATCTTGCAAAAGGTAAAATGCCCGCTCCCCAGGCATTTGTTGCATTTCGTGATTACCCTGGAAAGCTCATGGTAGTGTCCGATGAGTACATGGTCAGTGCAATTGTGGAACATACGCACAACGGAGAAAATCTTGATTTCATGATAAACTGTATTCAGTGGCTGTGTGGTAACGATGGTTTACTTATGCTGAAAAGCAAGAATCCCGCGTGGCTTCCATTGAAATCTTTCCGTGATGAACAAAAGTTCGCACGCATTGTGCACCGTGCGCGCTATCTGAATATCGTAGCTATCCCTGTGCTTATAGGAATGCTGTTTGTGGTGATGCAGATTCTTTATCGGAGAAAACGGTGAGGGTTATGCGATCTGTGGATTCGCGTAGCAGCGTAACACGGTGGGTATGTTTAACCTCAGTGATTTTGTTTTGCTTTTGTATTGCGGTGATGAGGTATGGGGGAGTAAAAAAGAGGCGTTACTTTTATGGATTTTGTCTCCACCCTAGAGAACGGGCGGATATAACGGAAGTCATTCTCCGTTTTCCAAGGGAGGAACGTAATGCATCTCGTGAACTGCGCTGGGTGAAAAAGGATAGGCAATGGTTTATACAACTGGCGCATGCGATACATCCTGCAAAACAGGAAGTATTAGAACGATTATTTCAATATCTTTTTACTAAAAGACGTTTTGAATTTATTACAAATAATACTCGTTTTTTCTCAGACTATGCTCTCGGAAAACAACCTGCAGTGCAGATGAAGTTTACAAAAAAAAATGGCGCTGCTATAGGCGACATATACTTTGGTGCGTTGAACGGTACAGGACTTGGGCGTTATATTCGAATTGGAGATAACGCAGCTGTTTTTTTGACAGAGGATGATTTTACCCCTTTTTTCAGAGATGAAAAGCGGTTTTGGTGTGATACGCGGCAGTTCCATGAACTCTTCACACAATCGCAGATACAAATGATGGAAGTTTCAGGGAAATACATCGTGAGGAGTCGGACGTCTGTAGTGTTTAAAGAGGTCGAGCAGTTTTTCGCACGTTTCTCTTATGTTGATGTTGGACCTACACCGACTCAATGGAAAGAATCAATTGTCATTCACCGGGGAGACGGAAAGATTATACGGTTTCGTCTTCAGCCTGCTGCTCACCAGGAGTGGACTCTGTGGGATGCACAGAGCGTGCACGCATACACCCTGAGCGCTTACACCGCACGGTACCTGTTTGCTCTCATTTCCCGCATGCAGACAGAAACTGGTATGAGCTCCTTGCAGCAATTTGACACCGAAGAAAACCTTATCTCTGACTAGGATTGAGGATGCTCAGTCCTGTAGCGTGTCCCACACGTCGTTGAACTTTGTATGTATTTTCTGAAATACACGTGCCAAAATGGGGTCAAAGCTTTGTCCAGACTGTTCTAAAATCATGTGTGTAGTTTGTTCATGAGAAAATCCCTTTTTGTAAGAGCGTTCCATACGCAATGCATCATATACATCGGCGATGCTCGTAATACGTGCAGAAAGCGGTATCATCTCTCCTTCCAATTTGAAGGGGTATCCTGTGCCGTCCCAGCGCTCGTGATGACTGAGCGCTATTTCCTTCGCCATAGGGTCAGGGTAAGAAGAAAGAATGAGCGCACCGTTGATAGTATGCTCCTTCATGAGCTCCCACTCTAATTCGTTTAATCCACCACGTTTTTTCAAAACGTAGTCGGGAATACCAATTTTCCCCACGTCGTGCATAGCTGCAAGAAAGGCGATATTCTCTACAAAGTCCGTATCGACTTGGGGGTATAAGTTGATGTCATACAGGTATTCTGCAATGAGTCTGCAATAGTGATTAACGCGCTCGCAGTGCAACCCTGTTTCATTGTCTTTAAGCTTTGACGCTTGTAGCAAACTACTCAGCATATTACTGATCTGCTGCGAGTACATATCTGAAATGTCTTCGAAAAGAACGATATATCCAGAAGGTTGGGCGTCGCTGATGGAAAGCGGGATAAAACTTGTGCGCGTGTATAGCGCTCTTTTTGCACGAATTTTATGGGCCATCGTGCCTCTCCAGGTAAATCCTTTAGAGTGAGATCGGACACAAGAGAAAAAGTCTTCAAGTTCCTTACGGCTGAGGATATTCCCAAACACATTAAAGAACGGCTTTCTCTCCAGATGGTAATAACCTCTAAAAAGAGAATTCGCTTCGGCGCTGATATATTCAATCAGCAGATTGCTGTCTAAAAAGAGCATGGGCAGTTTTGCACTTCCGATAAGATCAAGTCCTGAGCCGAGAATGGGGTTTTGTTCACGTATAAAATTGTAATCCTCTCTGATTGGATTGGCATTTTCTCGTATAGGTGCATCACCTTCTTCAGATTGAAGTTCTTCGATATCATTAATGTCAGAACAGATATCTGAATTGCCCATAGTATTAGCTTCCTTTTGCGTAAGTTCGTGTTGTGTACTGCGGCGCTCCGCGCTCCCCCGGAGTGGCGGCGCTGTGATTGAGCACTTTTACCAAAGCAAGGAGTGTCTTTGCTCCTTCATGAGCGTCAGTTTCTACGTACATGAAAGGAACCGTGTTGTCCTGGCTTTCCATTACACTTTTAAAAAGTGCTGTTCCCGTGCCGCACACCAGGCATGGAACCCGTGTGTCCACTTTTTTTACGATTTCTTGTGCGTGGTTGTGAGAGTCTTCAAAGAGCGGCTCTCCTGACTTAAAGCAGTTCCAAAAAAAACGACCACGTTTTGCATCTAGTATGGACAACACCCGTCCTGTGAACGCGCGGAACGGATGTGCCGCAAGGCGCAGCGTAGGCACGGCAATAAAACGGGCTCCGACACCCAGCTGTAGGGCTTTTGCAACTGCAAAACCGGTACGCAAGCCGGTAAATGAACCAGGCCCCCGAGGACAGGCAACGATTTGTGTTTCCTGTACAGGAAATCCTGCGCGTTTTACGACAACGTCAAGCGCACGCACGAGCTGTTGCTGTATGCAACAATGCGCACCTTCGATGCTCACAACAGCGGTGCCTTGTGCTCCTTCAGCTGCAACGTTGAGGGCATGCGCAACGGTGTTGATGGCAAGTATATTCATACACCCCGCCCTCTTTGCCTTTTTGCAAGACAGGAAGCACTCTGCGCTACGCTACGGTAATCTCTCGGTTACCATCTGCGAGCACACGCAACGAGATGGTAACAGTGTACTCCGGCAGTTCTGACGCGACCCGTTCTCCCCATTCAATGACACAGACTCCCGTGCCGTATACGCACTCCTGCGCACCGATATCAAAGAAGTCTTCCAGGGAAGCGAGCCGGTACACGTCCATATGATAGAGCGTCAGCCTGCCGTGGTAGACTGCCAGCAGTGTGAAGGTAGGACTCGTAATCTCCTCTTGGATACCGAGTCCCAGAGCGAGCCCCTTTACAAAACAGGTTTTCCCTGCCGCTAACGCCCCCTGCAAGACTACTACGGAACCTTCCTCAAGCAGCCTTCCGACTACCGTGCCCCACCGCGCAGTATCCTGCGCTGAGCGACTGACGCACCTCACCGCGGCGAGTCTACCGTTTTTAAAAAAACTGGACAAGATCTAACGCGGCAACTGATTCTTCTCGATCAACAGTCTCACTACACGCTTGAGTGCTTGTACAAGCGGTAAGAGCGGATAATCAATTGCATCAACTAATTTTACCTGCACGCTCTTTTCCCCAACGGGAGTGGTCTCTACCGAAAACTCAACCCTTCCTGAATGAATTCGACCGAAGAGAGAGTAACATGCAACAGCAGAAAACTCCTCCCGGTAGTAGAGATACGTATCCTTTCGCGTAATGTGGTCGAGATTGCGAATCAGTCCGTCAAACTTCATTGTACACCCATGTCCATATGCAAGATACCGTCACTTAAATCCCGAACAACCGGTGCCAACTCGTACTCCGCAATATCACCGACAGCAACGCTGTCCCCTTCTTCCATTGCTTCTAGTAAGCCCTTAAGCAGGGGAGAAATCTCGCGCTGGTAATCGTGCAGGGCTTTTCCCTTAATTCTCAGGCCATGATCCAAATCAGCGATGTCCGAGAGAGTAAAGCAGTGATAAAGACTTTTCAAGAGAGCAGAAAAGTCACTGACCATAGCGTAGCTCTCTGCAAGATTACCGCTATGCATGTTTACTGCGATTTCTTGTAACGCAGCTGTGCGTGCAAGGAGAGTGGTACTAATCTCACGCAAGAGTGCACGCACGTCTCCCCCTGAAAGAGTGGTAAGATTAAGGGTGACGTCGGTATCCAAGGATTGGCAAAAAAGTGTATCCAATTCATTAGCAGACAGTTCCCTACCATTGACCGTCACCGCCGATACCGTTTGTTTTTCTTTTTTACACGCAGCTTCTATCGCGCCTAGAACCTCCCCAATAGTTTTTTCATGTTCAATGACATACTGCAGTGTATGTCCGTTAATCGTAATGTCCATTAAGACTCCCACTAATTCCTGTTGCGAACAGACTGGTTGAAGTTCTGAATTGCGTCAGACTGCTTTTGTAGAGAACGAAGCGCGCCATCCATGGTGTGATACTTGTGTCGCAGCTCCCGTTCCTTCTTTTCCAGTTGCTTGTCGTACGTTTCTACGCGTTTTTCTGTCGATTTAATACGCTCGTCAACGCCGTTTGACCGTATGGCAAAAATACCCGATCGTCCCAAATAAGGGTTGAGCAGTTCTGTTAGGGTGAATGCAACGCCATTGTCCACAAGGAGGTCACCATCTGAATCGTGCCCAAAAAGAGCACGCACCTGATCCTTTTGTGCGTTCAAACTGGAATGTAATTTTTCTTCATCAATTTCAAGATAACCGCGTAGCTGTGCCGTGTTAATGCCAGACGAAGCGTGCGCTTTTGTGGAAATGCCGATGTGTGCAAGTGTCCGCGATGCACCGTCATCGCCGGCGCGGTACGCATTGCTGGTATTGCGTCTCAGTCTGTCTTTCAGCATAAGAAGCGTGGAATCCCCGTGGAGGCTGCCGAGTTGTTCTGTCTCTTTCTTTTTCTCCTCGGGGGTAAGATACGCAAGCTCGTCGATAATGGCTGACTTGTTACTGGTGACAATGTTAATTTCTGCCATGAGTCGATTGTACTTAGCAACGAATTCTATAATAGCGTTCTTCATGGCGTTCACGTCGGGGGTGACAGAGAGCGTTTCGGTTTTTTCTGTACGTTCGTGCAGCGAAAGCGTAACGCCGGGGATAAGGTCGGTGATAGAATTAGTTCCGCGCGTAACGTGCACCCCATCGAAATCAAACGCTGCATCCTGTGCTTGAGAGGCAGGGTTCACGGGGACATAACCACCTGGTGCATCCTCGGCACGCACACGGATAGCGCGCAGTGTCAGTGCGCCTCGCGCCTGCGCGTTATCCAGTATGAGCGCGCGAACATCCCCGTACTCGCGCAAAGGAATGGATACCATCTGCGGTGCGTTCTGTGTAAGCACCAGCGGTGGTAAAGGAAGCGCGTGGCCCTGCAGAGACTCAAGTGCAAGCTTACCCGATCCTGCCAAGGCACCAGTTGAGCGTGTGTCATCCGCGTTGTCTGTGGACGACCCTGAACCTTCGTGGGTGGCCGTGCCCTGCGACTCTCCAGGTGCGCGCGGATTGTCTCCTTTGTCGTCGACAGCTGGGTATTTTTCCAAGCCGTCCGTGGTAGGCAGATCTCCCTGGGAAGCCTCGTTCTTTACTGTGACCCCCTCAAAGAACACTGAACTGGTTTCTTCCTGTACAGGAGCGCCGTTTGCCGGTTCAGTAGGGCGCACAGCAGCTGCTCCGTCCTGATTATGTGCAGCGGACGCCGTATTTCCGTGGGAAGACGTGGGAGCGCCTCCCTGTGCGGGCGTGTGCGCACGCGACTCTTCGTTTGCAATAGATGCCCCTTCCAGAGACGCGACAAACTCCAGCGTAAGCCCTGCCTGCGCGCGCAGAGGGTGGGGAAAATCCAAACGCGCGTGTTTTCCAGGTCCAACACTGAGTACATCCTGTGTAAAAACGTCAGAACGTGCTTCCTGCACGACGCGCAGGCGCAGTGCAAGGTCCAGCGCAGCGTCTTCAAAGGAAAGACGACTGCTCTTTCCCGTTAATTCTGAGCGAAACAGGAGCGCACGGCTCGCACCGCTCGTTTTTATCTCTGAGAGGGTGAGTGAGTCTTTGCCCTGCTTGTTGACGGCACGTATAAAATCACGATAGTGCCCGCCTTTCCACGACACGCATATTTTTTTTTCTCCAATACAGAACGTATACGTCCCGCTGGGAACGCGAAAATCCTCAGGGAGGGGGTCTGAGAGAAACGCATCCCCTTGTGCGATGTCTTTGACGCGCAGTGTATGATTCTGCTCGGCAGCGTCTCGAGTAGCATCGACGGTGAACGCACGCTCGTTGCTAGAATGAGCTTCCTTCTCTGCGAAAGGGTTGTTGAAGGAATAGAGTCCTTTGACGGCGTCACGCAAATCGCGCGCATACCGCTCCACGTCCTTGAGCGCGTTGTTCTGAACCTCGTAAACCTTCACCTTTGCCGCAGCGTTGTCCCGAGGAATGCGCTCCTTTTTCATAAGCGACTGGATGAGGTTATCGTACTTACCGGCCCCTACTCCGGGGATGCGGACATCAGACACAATGACTCCTCGAAAGCTGCGGAGAGTGGATCAAGACTCCAGCCGAGTTCCCTTCAAAAAAACCCCACGCGCGGCTTGTCGGCTTACAGATACGCAAACTTAACAAATACAAAGTACATCCCCAGCGTTTACGCCGTAATGGCAACCGCAGGGTGTGATGACAGAAAGATAAAGAGAAAAGAAAAGGGAAAGAGGCATGCGGCTCCTCTTTCCCTCATGGGCGTTCACAAGAGATGACATCCGAAACTCTCTAATGAAGACGCTGAACGTTTAAAAATATACCGTCGCGATATGCGCTTACTGCATCAAGCGGAGCACTGCCTGTGGCTGTGTATTTGCTTGAGCGAGCATTGCCATAGTCGACTGCTCGAGAATCTGGTTCTTCGTGTAATCGACCATCTGCTGCGCAAGGTCCGCGTCCCTGATGCGAGACTCGGCTGCCTGCAGATTTTCCGCCGCGATAGCGATTCCCTGATACGCGGTTTCAAATCGATTCTGGTAGGCACCCAAATCCGCACGTTGCTTGTTAATCTCCTTGAGCGCGCTATCAAGCGTACCGATGACCTTGTTCGCCCCGTCGACGGTCGCAATGCTGATGGAACGACTGCCGTCTGTCCCTTCATCGGAGAAAAAGCCCAGAGCACTTGCCGTCATGGTGTTAATGAATATTTTCTCATTCTGGTCCATGTTCGCACCGACGTGCAGCTGCATGGGCCCAAGGGCAGACTCGCGGGAGAAGCGGCCCGTGAGCAAGTTCATGCCGTTAAACTGGGCCTGGCTTGCGATTCGGTCTACCTCGTCGACAAGCTGTGAAACTTCCACCTGGATCTGCATGCGATCCTCGGCGGAGTAGATGCCGTTTGCCGCCTGGATTGCAAGCTCCCTCAGGCGCTGGACGATTTCAGTTGTCTCCGCCAAGTATCCTTCGGTAGCCTGAATGAAGGATATACCGTTTTGGATATTTTGCCCTGCCTGGTTGAGGCCGCGGATTTGGCTACGCATTTTTTCTGAGACAGCCAAACCAGAAGCATCATCTCCTGCACGGTTAATGCGGTAGCCAGACGAAAGCTTTTCAATGTTCTTAGCAATTGCAAGTCCGTTGATGCCTCCCTGGCGTTGCGCGAACATCGCACTCATGTTGTGATTGATAATCATATGACCCTCCCTGAAGTCCTTCCACCTCTATTCCTTTGATCCATAGGGTGGAAAACCGTATGCACGGACGCAGGCGAGCACGCCGCACCCTGCACGCACCGCGCCACGGAAAACGGTTCTGAAGCTTTTTAGAAAAAGCCTCAGAACCGCCCACACGAAGGCCTGCAAGGGAGAAATCTTTTCAAAGATCATTCTAGAAGGGCACCACAGGGCAGCCCCTGTGGCCCAGTGTACTCCTCTTGCCCTTTTTGGACAAGAGCGCACGCGGCGTAGCCGGCTTACCGGAGAATTGAGAGAATCGACTGCGCGCTGGTGTTCGCCTGCGCAAGCATTGCAGTGCCAGACTGGGTGAGCACCTGATTCTTAGTGTATTCAACCATTTGCTTTGCGATGTTTGCGTCCCTGATGCGAGACTCAGCTGCCTGCAGGTTCTCCGCAGCGATGTCAAGACCGACAACTGTGTACTCCATACGGTTCTGGTAGCCTCCGAGATCCGCACGCTGCTTGTTGATTCTCTTCAAAGCAGCATCGATGGTGCCGATGCTCTTGTTGGCCGAGTCTGCAGTCTCAATGGACATGATTGACTCATCCACGCCGTTTCGTACGCCCAGCGCCACCGCAGTCATAGTGCCGATGTACACGCGCATGCGCTGGTCCATGTTAGCGCCGATGTGAAACCACATGGAGCCACCGATGACGTTCTCACCTTCAGTGCGGGAGAAGCGGCCCGTGAGCAAGTTCATGCCGTTGAACTGGGCAGAACTAGCGATGCGGTCTACCTCTGCCACAAGCTGCGAAACTTCCACCTGGATCTGCATGCGGTCTTCAGCAGAGTAGATGCCGTTTGCCGCTTGAATTGCAAGCTCTCGGATACGCTGCATGATGTCGGTGGTTTCTTGCAGATAGGCTTCGGTAACCTGAATGAAGTTCACACCGTTTGAGGCATTGGTGGATGCCTGGTTGAGGCCGCGGATTTGGCTGCGCATTTTTTCTGAGACAGCCAAACCAGAAGCGTCATCCCCTGCGCGGTTGATGCGGTAGCCGGATGAAAGCTTCTCGATGCCCTTTCCAACCTGGACATTGGTGTGCCCGAGTGTGCGTTGCGCGAACATCGCACTCATGTTGTGATTGATAATCATGCATTCCTCCGTGGAATCTCTGACATTCCTGCAAGACGTCCGTGCCCTGCAGGGGCCCGTGCACCGCACGAGAGCAGAAACGGGCCAATCCTATTTTCGGAAAAACGGAAAAGGACTTGAGGTTTTTTTCGCCTTTTTTGTTACGTTCCTTGGTAGGTACGTCCGGGTGTGCGTTGGCTATGCAGGTTGATCGGCTATCGTTATGGGTATGCGGTATGCGGCGGCTACCGTAGGCAGGGTGGCAGGTGTAGCGCCCAGCTCCATGCACAGTACACGCGTGTATCGCACTGCGTCCTGCGCATCGCATGGGAGGTAAACGGTGCAGATTATGAGCTTTTCCGCCTTTGGATATGAAGGCGAGGTCATAAAGGTGGAAGTGGATCTTCGGAGGGGACTGCCGGTAGTGGATATTGTGGGACTGCCAGGGTCTGCGGTTAAAGAAGCGAAGGAGCGGATCCGCGCTGCTATCCGCAATGCAGCGCTTCCCTTTCCTCAGGAGCGCATTCTCATCAATCTGAGCCCTGCAGATCTGAAAAAGGAAGGGAGTGCGTTTGACCTGCCCATCGCATTGGCAGTGCTCCGCGCCCAGGTACACGCGAGCTCTGCAGAGGAAACGCCGGAACTGACAGGTGGTGCGCGCGGATGCGCACGCGAGGTTCGCCGTGTGATGGTACTCGGAGAGCTTGAGCTTTCAGGACGTATCCGGCCAGTGCGTGGCACGCTTGCAGCAGTTGCCGCAGGATTAAGCGCGCACATTTACGATTACATCGTGCCAAAGGAAAATGAGGCAGAAGCGCGTATCACGCCTGGAGTGCGCGTTTTTGCCGTGCAAGAACTTCGTGCAGCTCTTGTTGCCTGCCAGCAGCTAGCTGTAGAACCGCAGGATGCGCCGCATGAGCAGTCCGCTCCTGGGTGGGGTCAGTCAAACTCAGTTCTCTTGTGGGAGGGGAAGCAGGTTTCTGTGGAAGACACCGCGCATCGCGTGCACCTTCCGGCAGATACAGGTGCGTCTGTGCACCAGGACGCGGGTATGGATGCAGGGGCAATTATGGCGTTGTTCCCAAAGCGGTGTCCGGGTGCGGTGGGAGAGACAGGCGCGCGCCCTGAGGGGACAGCGCCGGGTGTATCGCCATTTCTATTTTCGGTTGGCAGGTCCACGGGAGACGCATCTGATTCTGCCGGGGGAACAGGGCAAGAACGCCCGGTGCAGCACTGGCCACACGCTGCGTTGGGGGTTACCGGTGGGTTTGAAGACGTGCGGGGACAGAGAAAACTGATCCGGGCACTACAGATTGCAGCTGCTGGAGGACATCATCTTATTGCGTACGGGGCGCCTGGGTGTGGCAAGACGCTTTCGTTGAGTAGGTTTGCGCTTCTTCTGCCAGACTTGGATGCACGTACGGCACTTGAGGTGACAAGAGTACACAGTATTGCAGGCCTCCTCCCAAAGGGTGCTGAGCAGGACCCGCTCATGCGGCGTCCGCCGTGTCGCACGCCGCACTCGAGTGCGAGCGCAGAAGGAATAATTGGGGGTGCAGGCACCTGTCTTCCGGGAGAAATTTCTCTTGCGCATGGGGGAGTGCTCTTCTTAGATGAGGCGACGCAATTTAAGCGTCCGGTATTAGAGACGCTGCGCACACCGCTTGAGACAGGGCAGATAACAGTCAGTCGCGCAGGAAAAAGCAGCACGTATCCTGCACGGTTTCAGTTGCTTTTGGCAGTCAATCCGTGTGCATGTGGGAATTTTGGGGTGCAGCACAAGGTATGCACCTGTGCGCCTCAGGCGGTGGAGCGGTATTGGCGCAAGCTGACTGCGCCTCTTTTAGATCGCGTTGATTTGCGGGTGGAGGTGCTGCCGCCTGCTTCGCATACGCTGCTGTCCGAACCGGCATGCTGTACCGCGCGCTTGCGCAAGACGGTTGCGTGCGCACTTGAAGCGCAGTGGGAACGGCAGGGGAGCTGTCTATGTGCGCCGATTAACGGGCGGTCATCAACGGTGGAAGATTGGATTCGATACCGGAATGCGCGTCTTTCTCCTGAGAATGTGCAGCGTTGGTGTATGTTGACAGATGATGCTGCGCGGGAGTTCCATCGTGCAGTAGGAAAGGAGCAGCTATCGGGGCGCGGAGGACATGCGGTATTAAAAATAGCGCGTACAATTGCAGATATAGAAGGTGTTGCGCGCTTACAGGTGGCGCACGTGCAAGAGGCCGTAGCCCTTCGTACGTGGAGTGCGCTTTTGCCCCATTCTCTGACGTAATCGGGGCACTGGTAGGGGCGCAGCGTATGGGAAAGGGAAGGGACTGTGCGCAAGGGTTGCACGGAGCGGATGCGGTGAGGTAGTCTAGTGGTACGGATGAGGCGGAGAAGAGCTTGTTCAAGCGGTGGCGCGTGCGGATGTGCTGCGGTGCGCGGTGCGCGCAGCTTTCTATCAGTTCGGGTTCTGGGGATGCGTATTGGGATGTCTGCCTTGTGTCTTGCCCCGCTTTTTGCGCGGACAGCTTCTTTGGGCGCGTGGTCTTCGCAAGGGGGTGAAGTTCTGGGGGAAGTTCGCGCACGAGTGCCGGCGCACCGCAGGGTGCGGCGTGCCGTGTCTGGAACGTCCGTGACGCCGGTTGTTGCAATGGCAGCAAAGACATCCGAGAAGCAGAAGGGAGTGGGCCGTCGTGCCCTCTCGCTGAGGACAGGCGGCAGATATGAAATGCTCGGCTTGGCATTTACCGCTTTAGCAGACGATGCAAGTTTTTTTGAGGCGAATGCAGCAGGGAGTGCCGCGTTCCCCTATCTCCTGGTGGGAGGGTTTCACTTTGCCCGGGTTAATCAATCGCACACAGATACGATTGCACTTGTGCACAGCATAGGACGGACCGGCTACGGTTTTTCTGCGAGTGTTCAGTATCCCTACCTGACAATGGAGGGAAAGGCAGTAGGCGGCGTTGCCATTTTCAATGTGGCGCACCGTTTTTTGTCTGCCTATCGTTTTAAAGGCATCAGTGTGGGAACCAACGTGAAAGTTGGCTACCGCGATTCTTCAGCCGGCGGGGAGAGGAATAAAAAAAACCAGGGGGGTAAGAAGCACGTGGTGGTGACCGCAGACATCGGTCTGCAGGGGACGTGGTCGGTGGCCAAGAATTTTGGTTCCCATGAGCCGAATCTGTGGGTGGGCGGTACTGTCAAAAACGTTGGACTTTCAGTTGAGGTGGACGCATCCAACAGCGGTTCTAGCATGAGTGGCGGCAGGACGGTGCACGCTACAAACTCGAGTTTTATTCTCGCATGTGCGTATCAACCGATACGGTGGTTTCTCTTTGGCACGGGGATTGAGTGGAAGTACAACGTGCAAGAATTTGCAGACAACAATAGATTCAGATACGGCGTAGCGTTCCTGCTCCTGCCGGTGCAGTACGTTGCGTTTGGCTCAAATGTGTTTCTCACCGGGCTCGCCTCAGATATCCGTGCAAGTGCAGGAGTAGAATTCAAAAGTACGTGGGTGCGTGTGGATCTCACATACACCTATGAGTCAGACAAGGATGAGCATGTCATTTCCTGCGGAATTGCAGGATTTTTTAATCGAGACCGACGCAAGCACTTGGAAAAGGAAGTATACACTTCATACCTGCGGGGGCTGCGTCACTATGATGCGCAGCACTATGAGGAAGCGATTGCCGAATGGCGCCGCACCCTGCAGCGTGCCGGTAGCTTTGAGCCGGCGCGAGAAGGTATCGAGCGTGCAACGAAGCTTTTGCAATTAAACCGGCAGGTTTACGATTTTCATTTTCTTCACTGAACTCTGCTTTATCGGGAAAGACACCCTCGGCGGTTGCGCCCGGCGAGGTGTGTTCTTTATACGGGGCGTGCGCCGTGCGGTTCAAAAACAAGTGGCACGCTGCTGGGGACTCCGCCGCCTGTGGCGCTGCAGGCGAAATGCTCAACGCCTGGAATAAATGTTCCGATACCGCCCGTTATGGACGTGATTACGTACACGGGTGCGGACTTAGTTCCGGATCATGCGCGGGGATGTGAGCCGTTCAGCGTGTGTCCGAGCCCTGCAGAAGTGCGCCGCGCAGTTCTTTCAAGTAGTGCGTTTTCCGATAGCGGGGGTGCGCGCGCTCGTACGCGTAACCGTCTTGTTCCCCGTTTTCCCCTTGAGGAAGAGATAATTTCGTTTCATGAAAGTCCTGATACCCTCGATATTCCTGAGTCAGGCAGCGGAGTCAGTGGGAGACTCGGAGGAGGGCGGGGCTTACGCGCGCGCTACGCAAAATGGAGCACACGTGCAGAAGCGCGTTTGATACGTGCGCAGGCGCTCAACGCTTCGGGGTTGCTCAGCAGTATTTCAAACCGTTCTGTTCGGGTGAGCCGCAGGCGGGGTATAGGGGGGATGCGTTTTTTCCGGAGAGAAAAGAGTGCACGCACGCCGCTTGCGCGCACCGCGGTGCCTCGTTTTTCTTTTCCTTCCTTTTCGGTGCCTGTACGTTCTTTGCAGGATGCTTCTTGTGTGCCGTTGTGTGCGGCGTTGGCTTGCGCGCTGCTCTTTGTGCTCATGGTGCTGTGTATCCCGTGGGCGGTGCACGTTACCGGTGGCAGAAGGCTTGCGCTGGTGCGTTTTGAAACAGACAGCACGCTGGCGCATGCGCTGCGTCGTGGGGTTTTTCGTGCAGAGGAGGTAGAAACGCGCGAGGGCGGCGCGAACGCTGCCGCGCTTGCAGAGGCGTTGGATACGCAGCTTGCGACGGTGAGCTACCGCACGTACACCGTACGTAAGGGAGATACTATTAGTGCCATTGCGCTGCGCGCAGGACTCAAGCATATGGGGACGCTGCTGTCGGTGAACGGAATTTCAAACGCGCGCAGACTATCGGTAGGGGATCAAATTACTATTCCGTCCATGGATGGACTCATGCACACGGTACAAAAGGGGCAGTCGCTTAGTGCAATTGCCAGTCTCTTTCGTTTGCCCCTGAATACGTTGCTGGATGCGAATGATTTAGTCAGTCGTGCATTAACAGTTGGACAGCGTTTGTTTATTCCGGGTGCAAAATTATCTGCTTTTGATTTGAGGAAGGTGTTGGGGGAGTTATTCATGTATCCAATTCGCGGGCGGCGCACCTCTGGGTTTGGGTACCGCTCAGATCCCTTTTCAGGCAAAAGGAGCTTTCACAATGGGATTGACCTAGCCGCACCCTATGGGACGCAGGTGAAAGCAACGCTCGATGGGAAAGTGGCAGAAATTGGATATAGCAGAATTTACGGGAATTACCTGATCATCGTGCACGGCGGTGGATACCAAACCATGTATGGGCATTTAAGTTCGGTGATGGTAGGGCGTGGGGCGCGGGTAGTCCAGGGGACGACCATTGGGCGCGTGGGGGCTAGCGGTCGGGCAACTGGTCCGCATTTGCATTTTTCAGTATTTAAGAACGGGTCGGTGGTAAATCCGTTAAAAATTTTGACAAAATAAGGGGTTGTGTGCGGCGCTTGAGTGCTTCCTGTGCGTGTACCCTTTCTGTGTGGAGCGGTCATAGTTTTTGCAGCAGGGTACGGAAAAGCGTTAAGACCCGATCGAGATCTTCGGCGGTGGTGTGTGGACCAAAAGAGAAACGCAGCACGCCGCGCGTTGCGCGGGATTCTACCCCGAGTGCACGCAGAAGGCGTGTTGAAACGCCACCTTTCTTTGTCGAGCAGGCAGAACCGGTGGAGATGCACACACCTGCGTCTGAGAATGCACGTACTAATGCCTCGCCGCTGGCGTCTTGTACCGCACAGCAGACGATGTAGGGAGAGAAGTGCGCTTCGTCTTCTTTGCGCGTTGCAGGGACTAGTTGCACCCGCGGTAAATCGCTGAGTGCACGCACAAAGGCGCACGTACGCGCTCGGACACTGCGTAACCCTGCAGGAGCTGTGGGCTTCGTATGCGGTGTAGGGCCTTCCGGAGTGGTATGTAGAGTACGGAAGAAGGCGCCTTCGCGCACGCAAGCGGCGAGCGCGAGCGCACCTGCAAGGTTCTCAGTTCCCGGGCGGCGCTCTTTTTCCTGTCCGCCTCCCAGGACAAAGGGGGTAAATGAACGGTGTGCGCACAGTAGCCCAATACCCCGTGGTGCGCCTATTTTGTGGCCACTGATTGCTACCGAGTAGGTAAGCGCGCGTTGTGCAGTGGGTGCGGGGTAGCCCGGTGGTGTCTGTGGCGCGTTGTTTTCCTGTGCATGTTCCTCTATGCGCGGAAGGTCCATATACAGATTGAGCGGTATTTTCCCAAAGGCCTGTGCGGCGTCTACGTGGAGCTGGATAGAGCGTCCGCGTGTGCCTGTATGTGCAAGCACGTGCGCAATAGCAGGGAGCGGCTGGATGGCGCCGGTTTCACTATGTACGGCGCTCACGCACACTAGCGTGGTACGGGGACTGAGCGTTGCACGTACAGCCTCAGGGGTAATGAAACCGCGGGCATTGACGGGGATGTGGCGTACGGATACCTGCAACCGCTCAAGCCGGGGCAAAAGTGCAGTGACCGACGCGTGCTCTAGCATACTGACGCTGATTTCTGCGTGAGGAAGACGAGTAAGGACAGAAAGGAGGGCAAGTTGATTTGCTTCGCTCCCGCCTGAAGTGAATATAAGGCGTTCTGGATTGATGCCTAAGCTCTGGGCACACGTGTGTCGTGCTCGTTCGAGCGCATCGCGCGCATCGTTTCCCAAGCAATGCACAGCAGAAGGGTTGGCAAAGAGAGTACAGGCCTGTTGCGTTTCGCGTAGGATAAGCCGGGTTTCGGGTATAGCAGCTGCAGCCCAATCCAAATAGAGGTTCATGGTGCGTACGATGCCTGAAAAGTGGGTGTGGCTCAAGGAAGGATCGGGGCATTAGCTATCTCCTTGACGTGTGAAGTACGGATGGGGTAGGCTGGTCGCCTCGGGGCGGCGCGGATGAGCGCGCAAAAGGAGCGGTGATTTTGAAAAAAGAAGCTGCAGGGGTGTGTTCTTTCGCGCTTCTGCTCCTTGCGGGTATGAGTATTTTTTCCTGTCGGAAGGGTGCTGAGGGGGTGTCCTCTGCCGGGGAGGCTGCGGATAAGAAGGCGCTGACTGCTGATCAGCTCGATCCGCGAAAGGTGCAGGAGCAGGAGCGGCAGAAGACGCCGCTTTCAAAGAAGAGTGTGGGGTATGCCTTTGGGGTTCTCATGGGGGTGACGCTGCAGGATTCGAAGTTAGACGTTGACCTGGGTCAGGTGTGGAAGGGTCTAAAGAAGACAGTCAGTGCAGACAAGGATAAGCAGGCACTTGCGGATGCGCAGGACGTGCTACAGCGTGCGTTCGAGGCATATCGGCAAAAAGAGGTAGAGAAGAATTCGCAGGAGGCAAAGGCCTTTCTTGAAGAGAATGCGAAGAAGCCAGGTGTGCAGGTAACTTCCTCTGGGTTGCAGTACGAGGTGGTAAAGGCTGCAGATGGTCCAAAGCCGCAGGGCGGTCAGAGGGTGCGCACTCAGTACAAGGGGACGCTGCTTGATGGAACGGTGTTTGATGCCTCTCGAGATAAGCCTGCGGAGTTTCCGGTGGATGGTATGGTGCCTGGGGTATCTGAGGGCTTAAAGCTGATGCCGGTGGGTTCTACCTATCGGTTTTATGTGCCTTCTTCCTTGGGGTATGGGGAGCGTGGTATCGAGGGGGTTATCCCTCCAGGTGCGCTCCTAGTTTTTGAGATAGAGTTACAGGAAATACTCCCAGATTCAGCTTCGAAAAAGTGAGCGATGTGCAGCAAGGCAACGGATGGGCATGGGATCGCCTGTGACCTGTGGGTTACCTTGCTCGTTCGTCGGGTCTCCCCTTGGGGGAGGTGGTGAGTCTCCCTGTTGGTGCGCTGGACCGTAGCCTGCGAGGCGGCTCGTGGCTTGGTTGAGTCAGAATGGTTCCTACGCGTGCGTGTGTTCTGTGGGTTTGAGTTTAACGTTCTCCCGTGTGCTTTTGCACTGAAAAGGCGTCTATGTGTGGAATCGTTGGGATGGTGGCGGGGCGTGATGTCTCAGGTCTCTTGCTTGAGGGGCTGCGTCGTCTTGAATACCGCGGGTATGATTCTGCAGGGATCGCTGTCGTTGGCTCGGACTGTGCGCTCCGCCTTTTACGCTGTGAGGGTCGTGTTCAGTCGCTCTGCGCGCTATTAGGTCAGAGTCCTCTTTGCGGGACCATGGGCATTGCGCACACCCGGTGGGCAACGCACGGCAAGCCGTGTGCAGCGAATGCGCATCCGCATTGTTCTGAATCCGTTGCGATAGTTCACAACGGTATTGTTGAAAACCATCGGTCTTTGCGTGAAATGCTAGTGACCCGTGGCTATTTTTTTCATTCACAAACTGATAGCGAGGTGCTCGCGCATCTTTTGCACTGGGAGTTGCGGTACACGGCGCACCTCCTGCTTGCGGTAAAAAAAGTGTTGACGCAGGTTCGGGGTACCTACGGGTTACTTTGCATGGACGCTGCATCTCCTGGGCGGTTGATTGCTGCGCGTTCTGGCAGTCCGTTGGCGGTAGGACTCGGCTGTGGGGAAAATTTTGTTACGTCAGACCCGCTTGCGCTTGCGCATGTTACGCAGCGTTTTTTGTATCTTGAGGAAGGAGACATCGCAGACGTCCACCGAGATAGCGTGTGCGTCCACGACGCGCAGGGAAACGTTGTGGCGCGTCCTGTTGTTACGTATCAGATGCAGCTTTGTACGCAGGATAAGGGTACGCACCGTCACCATATGCATCAAGAAATATGGCAGCAGCCACACGCTATACGGCATACGCTGAATGCCTATATGTCGTTTTCTTCGTCTTCTCGCGCACAGGTGCGGACGTTCGGGGAGGACCGGGTCTTGGACGGTACCTCGTGTAAGACGTTTGAGCGGCTGTTTAGACGGATAACACGGGTGCGCATTATCGCGTGTGGTACCTCGTACCATGCAGGGTTAGTGGCGCGTTACTGGTTTGAGGCATTTGCAGGGGTGGGATGTCAGGTGGAGATTGCCTCAGAGTACCGCTATCGCACGAGCGTCGTGCACGCGCGTGAAATAGTACTGACGATTTCTCAGTCGGGAGAAACGGCTGACACCATTGCCGCACTGCGCCTGGCAAAAACGCAAGGGTATCTCTGTGCGATTGCCATTTGCAACGGGGCACGTTCCACGTTGGTGCGTGAGTCGGACGCAGTGCTGCTCACCCACGCGGGGTCAGAAATAGGGGTTGCTTCAACGAAGTCTTTTACCACCCAGCTGGTGTGCTTGCTCGTGCTCACCCGCATGATTGCGCAGGCAAAAAAGATACTCACGCAGGAGCCCGAGGACGCGCTCTCTGCGGCGCTCCAGCGACTGCCTCAGGATGTGGAGCACGTGCTTGAGTGTGAGGCAGACGTTGCGCGGTGCGCGCGGCATTTTGTGCATGCGCAGCATGCGCTCTTTTTGGGGCGTGGGGAATTGTATCCGATTGCAATTGAATCGGCGCTCAAGCTGAAAGAAATTTCGTACATCCATGCCGAAGCATACGCAGCGGGGGAGCTAAAGCATGGGCCCCTTGCATTAGTGGACGCGCAGATGCCGGTGGTTGCAATCGCGCCGGCGTCACCTGGCGTCCTGTTTGAAAAAATGGCCTCAAACATCGAGGAAGTTCGCGCGCGCGGCGGGATGCTCTACATCTTTACGGACGTGCCGGAGCGTTTTGGCCCGGTATGCACGCCCGAGGCGGACGCGCCGGAAGGGGCGTGCAGTCAGATAGTCACCGTACCTTCGGTATCTCCCCTTACCGCGCCGATTTTTTACGCCGTACCGCTGCAGCTGTTGGCATACCACATTGCCCTGCTCAAGGGGACTGACATTGACCAGCCGCGGAACCTGGCAAAATCGGTGACGGTCGAGTAAGGGGTCCGCCCCCACTTTCCGCCGGTGCCGGCAGCGTGGCACAGGACGGAGCAGATGATGCCGCGGCGGCGCGGCTAGAAAATGTTAAAATCGTGAACCTTTTGGTTCAGCTGCAAAAGCTTGGTGGCGCGCTCGATGCCTTCCCGCGCAGGCTCAAAACTGACGCCCTGCTGCAGCGTGCGCTTCCACTCGGCGATGGCCTCTGCGTAGCGCTGCGCGTGGTAGTGGCGCAGCCCGCGCAAATAGGAGCGGTACACCTCTTGCCACAGGGGTTGTTCGGGAACCGGTTTGAGAAAACCGGCTACCCCAATTGAAACGTAGTGGGGCCGTGTGGGTGTCGCACTCCAAAGATACGAATACGAGGCGGTGCACCGCACGTGAGAAAACTGCACTTCTGCCCCTGCGCTCGCGCGGACCTGCTGTGGACCCATCCCCTTCATAACCACGCTCGAGCTGAATGCCAATTGCCTGAGCGGAAAAAGCATGAACGCCGCCCCATACCGGAGCGAATTGACGGCTTTGATAGACCCCACATTGTAGAGCCACTCAAGCCCGGCGCCAAAAAGAAAATACCGCACCGGCTGGTACGCAAGCGCAAGGATAACGCGGGAGTCCGTGACGTGGGCAGGTTTCCCGTCGCCATTGCCCCCTCCACCGCCGCCGCTGCCTCCGGCGCCGTTATTTCCGTGAAGGTTTGTGGCGTTGATTGACGCGCCAATGTTGCGGAATGCTACTCCTGCCCACAGGTTTGGCTCATGCGCACCAAAGTTTTTAGACACCGTCCACGCACCGCGCACCCCTACGTCCGCGGTCAGGACTATGTGGTGGTTCTCCTTCCCGTTGGAGCTCTTTGACTGGCTGCTACCCCCCCCCCGGGTGTGGCGATACCCCACCTTAAGGTTTGCGCCCACGCTCACGCCCTTAAAGCGATAGGCGGAAGAGAAAGCGTGCGATACGTTAAAAATTCCCACGAAGCCGGTGGTTTTGCTGGACATGTCTGGGTAAAAGGCGCGTGCCGAAACGCCGTAGCCGGTGCGCCCCGCCCGCCCGACAAAGGAAAGTACGTCTATGTGGGAGTCGGAAATGCGCATGGTGTGAAAAAAGGCGAGCGTCATGCGCGGTATGGTGGCGCTTCCTGCGGCGTTCGCTTCAAAGAAGCTGGCGTCATCCGCCGTTGCGGTGGCAACAAGG
The DNA here is from genome assembly GCF_000410535.2 of Treponema pallidum subsp. pallidum str. Nichols. Classification (NCBI taxonomy): domain Bacteria; kingdom Pseudomonadati; phylum Spirochaetota; class Spirochaetia; order Treponematales; family Treponemataceae; genus Treponema; species Treponema pallidum. Next base: position 937,686 of record NC_021490.2, on the reverse strand, counting down.
TCCAACGAGCCTTGTCTGCCGCCGGCCTGCAGGGAGAGCGGACGGTAGTCCACGTCATTTCGTGCCATGACCTTCGGTTTCTGCGCGGTGACCACGAGCGTTCCCCCGCTCGCGCGGGAACTGACCACGCCGCCCCGAGATCGCAGCGTCGTAGCCCGGGCCGCCCGCGTGCGCCGAGGCAAGGAGCTGCGCGGAACAACCCCGCGTGCGCCCAAAGGAGCGTCAGCAACGTGCTGTGCCAACACGATGCGAGGGGAGAGCAGGAGGGCCCCCAAGCAGAGCCCGCGCGAACCGACGCGTGCAAAACCGAACACCAATCGTCCTCCTACGCGTACTGGCGCAGCCGACACACACGGCCGCCGCACCAAAAAAGCGGCAAAACCCCCTCCACGTCTTGCCGCTCCGCATTCTTCAGCAGGGCACCGGCGGGCGCCCCGGCATATTATGAATTAATTTCGGCCGAGCAGTATCGCGCCACCCAAGGAAAGGTAGTGCGAAGCCTTCGCGCCTGTGCACCCACTCCCACTGCTGATGTCGCTGACGTCACAGCGGTATCCCGCGTTCAGCTTAATGCGGGCAATGCGCGCCTCTGCACCCACTCCCACTCGCATGTTAGCCTTGTGGTTGATGCGGAAGCTCGAACTCAAGCTCAGGAAGCTGAAGGGATCAAACATGGCGCCTATGCTGTAAGCCAGGTTCTGGTACAGCGACTTGGCGTCACTACTAGCCAAGGTCTGCACATTCATGCTGGTGGTGGCACCAAGGCTAAAGAGGAACCAGCTGAAGGGCCGGTATGCAAACCCTGCACGCAGCATGGTGTCTGTTGCGTGCACCGTACCTTTGTCGTTGCAGTCCTGACAGGGGCAGTTACAGTCGCAGTCCTTGCAGCACGCCTTCTTGCCGTTGCAGCAGCACCTCTCCTTGCAGCAACCACACTTTTCACAGGTACTCGTGCAGTTCTCTATCTTGTCCGAGACCTTTACGGTCAATCCCAAGTTGGTGGCCGCAAGCCCGATGTACAGGTTGGGCTCTTCAGAGGTAAAGGACTTGGCAACGTTCCCCACCCACTGCAAGCCGATGTCACTGGAGACAGAGGTGTGCTGCAGGCCCTGCGCGTCGCGGAACCCCGCCTTCAGGTTGGCTCCCAGGGAGAGACCTCCGATACGCCGGGCAAAGTTGATGATTCCAATTGCCCCGCGCTGCTTAATGGGGTTCGAAGCAGGTGTGCACACGGGCTCCGTGGTGGTAGAAAAGTCAAACCCAGATTCAGGGAAAAACATACGCATCGACGCGCCGTATCCCCAGTTGCCCGACTGGCCAACGTAAGAGAGCGTTTCGGCGTGAAACGAGCCAAAGCCAGTGGTATGGAAGAAAGCCAGCTCCCCGTGCGTCATGTTCGCACTTCCTGCCGGATTTGCCTCAAAGAAACTTGCATCATTTGCCAGCGCGGTAAACGCACCGTCCAAAGACGCATACCGCCCGCCGGTGGGCGCCCACACCGGCCGCTGCCGCAATTTCTGCATTTGCCCTTTCTTGGGTTTTGCAGCGGCGGTCGCAGCCATAGTGGAGCTTCCCAACGCCAGCGCGCACAGGAGCGCTCCGCACCTATGCGTAAATGTATGTCTGATCATGGTGCCCATTGTAATGCACGCGCGCGCAGTTGGCAAGCGGAGCACCGCCGCTCACCCAGAAAACCCCGTCGCACGCGCGGAGAAAAGAAAGGCGGCGCCCCTGGGCAGCCGCCTTTGGCAATCACGCAGCGCTGGCGCCGCGCGCTTTACTTGCGTCCGAGCAGGATAGAGGCACCGAGCGACATGTTGTGCGGCGTGCCCTGTTGCTCATCGCCTGTGGAGTCGTAGCGGTACGACGCACTCACCTGGAAGCACGCGACGCGTATTTCGGCGCCCACGCCTGCGCGCACCTTTCCATTTGCGTTCACGGCGACTCCCGAAAGCAAGGTGAGGAAGCGAACCGGGTCTAATATCATCCCAAGCGCATAGGAAGAGCGCTTCCAGAGGTGGTCCACCTGCAGGTTGCTTACGTTCACGCGGGTGGCCACACCCACGCTAAAGAGGAACCAACTGAGCGGCCGGTACGCAAACCCTGCGCGCAGCATGGTGTCTGTCGCGTGCGGTGAGCCCGGCGTTGCTTCGTCCTGGCAGGGACAGTTACAGTCGCAGTCCTTGCAGCACGGCTTCTCGCCGTTACAGCAGGTCCCAACGCCCGTGCAGCGGCCCGAGCACGTCTTGCAGCACTGCTCACCCGTCGCTCTGCACAGGACAAACGGCGACCCCGGCAGTTTAACGGTGAACCCTAGGTTAGTAGCGGAAAGACCGACGTACATGTTGGGTTCTGCAGAGCTAAAGAACTTAGCAACGTTCCCCACCCATTGCAGACCCACGTCGGTACCCAGCGACAGGTGCGTTAGGCCCTGCGCGTCGCGGAACCCCGCCTTCAGGTTAGCCCCTATGGAAAGTCCCCCAAACCGACGGGAGAAGTTCACAATCCCCAAGCCCCCCAGTTTTTTAATTGGGTTGGAGGCAGGCGTGCACACGGGCCCCGTGGAGGGAGAAAAGTTAAACCCGGATTCGGGGAAAAACATACGCATCGACGCGCCGTATCCCCAGTTGCCCGACTGGCCAACGTAGGAAAGCGTTTCGGCATGCGAATTGTTAAATCCGACGGTGTGGGCAAAGGTTAGCTCACTGTGCGTCATGTTCGCACTCCCTGCTGGGTTCGCCTCAAAGAAGCTGGCATCGTTTGCCAATGCGGTGAACGAACCGTCCAGAACACTCAGACGCCCTCCGGAAGGGGAGGAAACTGCGCGCCTCTTAAACTCACTCATCTTTGAGCGAGTCTTCGCCGCAGCTTCTGAAGAGGCAATCGCCACGCTGGCTCCCGCGAGCACGAAACCACAGACGAGCGCTGCGCTCTTATAAAAAACAGATTTGTAATGTACCATCTGCCCATGATATGGTATCTGCGGCGTCCGCGCAAGCGCTCCCCCGCAGCCCCCTGATTGAGCGCTCGTCCCCTACAGTCTCACACTTTTTGCCGAGAATATCTTAACCGTGCTCTGTCAGCTCAATACTTTGTCTACAAGGAGACGCGCCTGCCGTGAGAATCCATCAACGCTCTGCTCCGTGCGTGCCTGTGCTTCTTTTTCTCTTCTTGCCGAGTGCGCCGCTTTGTGCGCGGGGTAGCAAGGACTGGACGCCGCCGCAACTGGGCGAGGTGATAGAGAGTACCGAGCAGGACCTTGCAGAGTTTGATGCCGGCCTTTTCCGTGCGGATCGCATCCTGGATCGCCATGACCTCTACCGCAAAACCATGCACCAGCTGTTCTCCACGCTCCTTGAAGAACCTAAAAACCACGCTAAGCACCTGCAGCTCATCGAAACGTTAGAAAAGCTCGCCGGTCCAGAGAGCAAAGAAATACACGAGTTTCTCAATCGACTGCGCAATTCTTCTACGTACGCAGTGTACGCTGCCCGTTTCTTTCACCTCATGGAGCGGGCGCGCATCCTCATGGCTCGCCAGGAATACCTGAAGGCCGCGCTCCTGTACCGAAGCGGCTACGAGCTCTACTACGATGAGTACCTTGCCGACCCGTCAAGTCCGGGGAAAAAGGAGGTGCGTGCTCGCGTCGAGCACGCACATGCGCATGTTTCCCGCGCAAAGCCCCTCCTAGAAGCGGTCGCCGCTGCACGGGCTCAGTATCAGAACACGCAGAAAAGGACGTATGCTGCCAGCGCCCATGAGGCTGCGCGCGCGCGCGACGCGTACTCTGCCGCCCCCGCTGCGCCTGCTGCACCCGGTGCCCGCGCACCGAGTGCAGCGTATCCTCACTCCTTAACGGTGGAGGCAGAATTAAGGATTTTGCAGGACTTTTCTAAAACCACTGAGGAAAGCGCCGCGCTCACTTCCCTGGTCCAAGCGCTTGGAGCGCTTTTAAAGTTTTCTCGCGACATAGAGCACACCGGTGTTGTTTTTGAACAGCTATCCACACGCGCGCAGAAAAATAACGAGACACAAGAGGCCTTCTTGGCCGTTGCACGCAAAATTACGCTCGGGCGCAGTAAACTTGAGTTCGAAGGTATTCTCGGCGCGCTCCAGGCTCCTGCCTTTGACGCTTTTGTAGATCTTTTTGAAGCAGGTCGCGCACATGTAGCGGCGCTCCACGACCAGGCGCGCGCACAGTTTACGTTTGCACATCCTCCGCACTCAGGCAGAAACATTCCCGCACCCACCGACACTGCACTGGCAAGTGCAGGCGCATGGGCAGCAGTCGGTGCAGGACCTGCAGGATCGCTCATTCCTGGCGCTCCTCTCAGTGCGGGAGTCGGCTCTCGCGGCGCGTGGGGAGCGTTGCCTGCGCCAGTAGAGCCGCTGCTCCGCCAGGCGGATGACGCATTGGGTGCGCTTGCAAGACTGTGGGCAGCGTGCGCCCCGCTCGGTGCCCAGCATGGCAGATTTCCCCGCGATTATGAGACCTTTGGCGCGCAGATTGTAGCGCTCAGTGCGCACGCCGACGCGTTGCGCGCCACAAAACACGCGTACGACTTTTACCATGCACTGCTCGCCTTCCAGCGCGCCCCCACCGTGCCTGTTTCGGCTGCATTGCGGCGTCAGGACCTTTCCCAGAATGAAGCGTTCGCGCGGGATCTGAGCGAACTTGCACACCACCAGGAGTTTTTGCGTCGTGCCCTTGCAGAAACCGAGTCTCTTTCCCCGCCTGCAGATACGGCAAGCACCCCGTCACCGGGGGGTGCAGGGGATACTCCAGTGCCCAGCCAGGCTGATAAGGGAGGGGCAAAACAGAGCGCTGCCCCTGATACTGCGCAAAAGGCAGTAGCCCAAAAAGCGGGTGCGTCGGAGGAGGCTGACGCGTCGTCTTCCCCCTCCGAAATGGCGGTGCGTGCGGCGCGTGCACAGCTGCATGCCATCCAAAGTGAGCTGTTGCGCCGCTTCACGGCGCTCAAACGCAACCGCTATACCGCACATATGGCGTTTCATCAGCACTCAGGCGTTTCTGCGCTCGCTGAGTATGCGCAGCAGCTTACCAGTGCCGAGGAAGCATTGCGCTTTGACGCGAAAGACGAGCGCAGGGTACGCGCGTTGAGCTTTGTGTCTGAAACGGGTCCTCAGCAGGTGAGTAAGGATATGGAGGCACTTGATCGGTTGCTTTCTTTTTTTTCTGGCGAAGAAGAGTTCCTGTCTGAGCGTGGCTATGCGTATGGGCTGCAGTCCCTGCGTGATTTGCGCACTCAGTTTGAACAGTTCTCTGCACGCGTGCAGACACTTTTTTTGGCAGCAGAACAACGGGCTATTCACGAACGACTGGCGCGTCAAGAAGCAGAGTACCGTTACCGACAGGCAGTGGAAGGTCTAGGTCAAGATGACTTTGGCGGTGCCCGTAAGAATCTGGTGCTATCTCGAGAAAAGGCCGATTTGGCGCTCTCGTTGCGGTACGACACCGGCTACGCTACCGAAACTGACACGCGATTGAGCACGCTTGATTCCTCAATTAACAGACGGGAAAATGAACTGGTTGTAAAGGACGTGCGCGCGTATATCGCACAGGCAAAAGATAAATATTACAAGGGAGAGGTGCTCGATGCGGAGCGTTTGCTCATTCGTGCGAAAAATCGCTGGGCAGTTACAAACGTCACCGAGAATGGGGAAATTACAAATTGGCTTTCTGTCATTAGTACGGCGGTTGCGCTCAAAATCGGGCGGGTAATTCCTGACTTTGCACCTCTTTACCCGCAGATGAGTCAGTTGTTACACCATGCAGAGCAGCTGTACTTGCACGCGGCATATTTGAACGCGTCGCAGCGCCAAGAGATGGAACGGTTACTCGCCACCTCGCGAGAGAATATACACAAAGTACTGCTTGTCTATCCGTTGAACGAGCGCGCAGGGCAGCTGAGTCTGAGAATAGACCAACTGCTCGATCCCCGCTCCTTCCGGCAGCAGTTTGCAAAAAAGCTCGATACCATCAGAGGAACGTACAAAACCGAATCAAAAAAGGCCTACAGTTTGCTCCTAGATTTGTACGCAATCGATGCACGCTTCTCTGGTATCGAAAAGCTGAAGCAGGAAGTGGAAATCTACCTGGGGGTTCGATTGCCGCCGCCAAACCCGCAGGCCATTGCACAATCGTCGAATTTTACGCTGGCTGCGCGTCGTATCTTTGAGCGTAGAGACGCGGCGCTCTATCAGGTAGCAATTCAGCAGTTAGACGAGGCGCTTAAGCTGAATCCTGATAACGATGCGGCTGCGCAGCTGAAAGATCGTATCCAGTCGCTCACCGGTGACGGTGCGGTAAACGTACTCAGTAGCGAAGACGAAAAAGAGTATCAGCGCGCCTTGCAGGAACTCCAAAAAGGAAATAAGCTCGTCGCCTCCGCGGTGGTTGAGCAGCTGTTACAGAAAGATCGCAATAAGAAGTCGGCAAAGATTCAGCAGTTAAAAAAGAGGATTGACGCACAATTATGAATGCTCGTCTGTGCTTTTTTTCGCGTCTTATCTTTTGCGTACTTTCTATCTGTGCTTTGCCACTTGTTGCTCAGGAAGATAAGCTCTACTGGGAAGATCCGTGGGCACTCAGCACTGAGCGTGCCGCTTTCGTCAAAGTTGCGTATTCGCACGATGTCGTTGCCGTCGTATGGCAGGAAGTGACGCCAAAAAATGCTACCTCGGGAGAAATACGACTGTCTGCGTCTTTTTACGATGGCAGTACGTGGCATACCGTGCGTACATTTTCTCCACCCCTTTTGTACAACCACCGTTCTCCTTCTCTTGCCTCCGTTGCTGTTAACAGAAAAAATGAGATTTTTGTTGCTGCCGCTTTTGATGCACACACCATCACCGTCTTTAAAACTACGGATTTTGGAAAATCATTTACGCATACTGTATTGCGTTCTCAGGGAAGCGATATTGTCGCCCCCTATGTGAGTGTTGCTTCAGATGACTCGCTGCTGCTGTTTGCCTCTCACGGTTCTGAGGATCACTTTTCTATCTTGCTTTGCCGATCCGAAGATGGGGAGCGTTGGACTCCCTTTCAGGAGTTTTTGTCTACCGAATTTAGCCGCAGACTCTTTTTGCCTTCGCATGTTTCAACGCAGGCCCAAGAAATAGTGGTGTTTCAGGCACATCACCAAGAGGGTGAGAGAGCAAGCTATCAGTTGTATTCAACCGTTAGCTTTGACCAGGGCAATACGTGGTCTGCGCCTGTGCCTGTTACACAACCTGATGAGTATCACAATCAGCGGCCCTTTTTGGATCGTCTCTCAGATGATCGTTTTGCAGTTACGTGGGAGCGCTCTGAACGTACGTCGACGCGATACGAGATGTGCTATGCCGAGCTCGATCGCTATGGGAGAAAAATCGGGACTACGCTCCGCCTGGCAGAACCTTCTGACCGTCTCATCACTCCCAACTTTGTGCATATCGACGGTACCACATTCTGTGTGTGGGCAGGAGAGTCAGCCGGGCTCAATACCATTTTTCTCGCGCAGAAAAAGGAAGGCGCGTGGAGTACTACTGCCGTACGTTCTAGTGAGGATGCCTTGCTGTTTCCGCATGCGGTGCGCGTTGACAATCACCTTGAGGTTTTTTGGCAAGAGGGAGAAGGGGCGCGTGCACGTGTGATGCGTTTGCGTCCAGATCAGAGTGTACAGCCACCGACCCTGATTGCAGAAAATTTTTCGCCAAACGCGGTAAGAAAGGGGACGCGCGCGCGGGTACGCATTGTATTTCCTCGGGATTCGTCAGGCATTGCAGGGTATAACTACGCGTGGCAATGCGGCGTGCAGCCTGCTGCTCCTCCTGATTACGTTGCACACTTTCCGGACAAACCTCAGATAGAACTGGAGGCAACGCAGGATGGCACGTGGTTTTTGGCCGTAACGGTGTGGGACTTCGCCGGCAATAAGTCAGCTCCCGCGTACCTTTCATACACGCGGGGTACTACGCCTGCTGCGCGTCCACAATTGCAAACTCCTCTACTGGAGAACACGCATGCGCTGAAGAGCAACACGTTTACACTCAGTTGGAATCAACCCAGTACTGATGCGCAAGGAAACGAGGAGCGCGATCACACCAGCTTCCTTTGGAGCTTACAACAGGTGGCACCGCTTTCAGCACTAACGTCCCTGCGTGTGGATACTGATGTACGAACGTTCGAAGAATTTCAGCAGCGCTGCGTGCGCGCCTTTCCTATACCTGTGGACGTGCACGGCACGCGCAGCAGGCAGTCGTCCGTATCGTTCACTAATAAGGAGAACGGCATCTATCGCTTTAGCGTATATGCCCTTGATCGCTCTGGAAACGTGAGCGAGCCCGCAGTTGTCTTTTTTGCCTTACGGCATTTCGTACCCTACACCGCCATTCGCTATGTGGATGTGAAAAAAGATCCTGCCGGTTCATTGCAGATGTCGATTGTTGGTAATGGGTTTCGTGCGCAAGGGACAGTCAGTCAGGTATACATCGATCGGGATCGCAAAGCTCCATATGACTTGGTATTGCATGCGCAGGAGTTCGCCGTTGGTTCAGACAACCTTATTTCAGACATACACATCGATAATTTAAAAAAAGGTTCTTACCACGTGGGGGTATGGCACCCTGCTCGTGGGGTGCATTTTGCAGAGTCAAGAGTGACGGTTTCTGAAATGGGAACGGTAAAATTCGGCGCGTACGACTATGAGCATCAGGTGCGGTGGAGTATCCCACACACTGGTGGATTGAGAGTGAATTTTGTTTCACTGTTCATGCTGATAGCGCTTTTTCTTGCGGGTGTGGTGTTTGCAGCGTCACTTACCAGGATAGGTGATATCGTCGGAGAAGCGTTTGTACTTAAAAAGCAAGTGGAAGCGCTCATGATAGGAGAGCTTATGCCGTCAGAGAAGAGACGAAAGGCTATGGCACTGAAAACACACGGTGCAGGATTGCGGGTGAAGTTCATCCTGTTTGCACTTACGCTGGTTATATCTGTCATTTTTATTGTGTCCGTGCCGCTTGGAGTGCGGTTTTCAAAAACACAAAAAGATTTGCTGGCTAAAAATCTTTTTTCTCGGGTTCAAGTGTTGCTTGAAAGTCTTGTGGCGGCAGGAAAGGTATACCTTCCAGCGAAGAATAAGCTTGAGCTTGGCTTTTTGCCCAATCAAACAACGGCATTGCACGAAGCGCGTTACGCGGTTATCACAGGAGAAAGTGAAGAGCCTCACGAAGAAGGTATCGATTTTGTGTGGGCAACGAATTTTAGCGATATTGAAACGGTGCTCAATGAGCCCGAATATCGGCAAGGCAATTCTCGTTTTGTTGACAAAAGGATTGCGCAGATTTTGCCGGCAATGGAGGATTTGAACAGACAGGTTAAGAAAGATGCAGAAAAGATAGCAAAGGGTATTGCGGATCTGACGCAGGAGGCAGTTGCGCTTGCGTTGCGCACTGATCAGGGGTCAGTACGTCGCCGAGATGATATTCAGTCCATTACGCGGCAAATGGATCAAAGGCTTTTGGAAATTTTTTCTACATTTTCAAACAACGCGGTGGGCTCCTACCCTGAATATCGGGTTGATAATTTATCAAAGCGTCACAGCTCCTACCTTTTCTATAAGCCCATCCTGTACCGCCAACGCGGACACGCGGATAGTTTTGTGCACGGCGTTGTGTTTGTAGAAGTCTCTACGCAGGAATTGCTCGAGCACATTGAGGGTTTACAGCGCGATCTCATTAAAATGGTATTTTACGTTTCTTTAATCGCACTCGCCTGTGGGGTCTTTGGCGCGTGGATTCTTGCCTCTATTATCATCAAGCCTATACGCAGGCTGGCAAGTCATGTGGCGATGATTCGCGACACGGAAAAAAAGGAAGAACTTGAAGGAAAACTGATTGCCATCAAAGGGCAGGATGAAATCGCTCTCCTCGGAAGAACTATCAACGATATGACAGAAGGGTTGATCAAGGCGGCGCTTGCCTCAAAGGATTTGACGGTTGGAAAGGAAATTCAAAAGATGTTCATCCCGCTTGATACCAACACTGAAGGGAGAAAGCTTACATCTGGGTATACGTGCGATGATCACGTGGAGTTCTTTGGGTATTACGAAGGCGCGCTCGGCGTTTCTGGGGACTACTTTGATTACATTAAGTTAGATGATCAGCATTATGCCATCATAAAATGCGACGTTGCAGGAAAGGGAGTTCCCGCAGCGCTTATCATGGTTGAAGTGGCAACGCTCTTCCAGAACTTCTTTAAAGATTGGAATATTCAAAGTCATGGTATCAACCTAAGCGACATTGTCTCTCGCATTAATGATCTCATTGAGGCGCGCGGGTTTAAAGGAAGATTTGCAGCCTTTACCCTGTGTATCTTTAATACAGTGTCCGGTACGGTGCACTTTTGCAATGCAGGGGATAATATAATTCATATTTACGATGCGCAGCAAAGAAAAATGAAGCGTATTACGCTTGCGCAAACTTCTGCTGCAGGGGTATTCCCGAGTTTTATGATTGATATGAAAGGTGGGTTTGGTGTGGAAACCCTCACCCTGCGTACAGGTGATGTCCTGTTCCTCTATACTGATGGCATAGAAGAGGCGAAGCGTCTTTTTAGAAACAAGCGGTTTGAACTGGTACTGTGCCAGGAACAGGGACTTGCGCATGATGCGCCCCATGAGACACATACGGTAGGTCAGGCCGGAGAGGAGCTGGGAGCTGAGCGTGTCAGCAGCATTATCGAATCAGTCTTTCTGAGGAAAGGTTTTTCCCTACAAAAGTGGCATAACCCTGTCGAAGGCGAAAAGTTTGAATTTGATTTCTCCTCTTGTGAAGGAAATCTAGACGAAGCGGTGCTCGCACTTGTGGCGGTGGAGCAGGTGTTCCGTATGTATAAGCACCCTCGGGCAACCAACCTTGATAAAATCAGGGTGGATAAAAAAGTGGATATGTTTTTAGCACGGTATTTTGTTCAGTACCCTGAGTACTGTGCGCGCAAAGAGGTAAACAGCGAGTACGAAGAGTACCTGTATTATACGTTCATTAAAGAAGACGACCAATACGATGATCTCACTATCTTGGGAATAAGAAAGAGATAGTGCCGCTGTTGTGCAGGTTATTGCATGGTGTGTGGGTTGTGACAAGGAGACGCAATGCAGATTATACCCATTGCGAGTGGAAAGGGTGGGGTTGGCAAGAGTTTGCTTGCGGCAAATTTGTCCATAGCGCTCGGTCAAGCGGGGAAGAAGGTAGTAGTAGCGGATTTAGATCTTGGCGCGTCGAATTTGCATCTGGCGCTTGGCCAAAAGGGAAATAAGCACGGAGTGGGAACATTCCTTATGGGTGCCTCTTCTTTTGAAGAGATTATGGTGCCAACTGGATATCCCAATGTATATCTTGTGCCAGGAGATTCTGAGATACCTGGCTTTGCTGCATTGAAGGTTTCTCAGCGGCGGGCTCTAACAGTGGGTTTGTTAAAAACGCATGCTGATTATGTGGTGCTGGATTTGGGGGCAGGCACTCATCTTGGAGTGCTTGAGTTTTTTCTCCTTTCTTCACGAGGGATTATCGTTACTGAGCCTGCAGTTTCTGCGGTTTTGAATGCCTACCTTTTTCTAAAAAATGTGGTGTTCAAAATGTTGTGCGCTGCCTTTAAGAAAGGGACTGGGGGAAGTATTTTTTTAGAGAATCTCAAGTCTGATGCTGCGGCGGTACAGCGCATGTATGTGCCTAAGATTCTTGCTGAGCTTGAGCGTGTGGATCAGCGGGGAGTTGCAGTACTTCTGGATCGGATGCGGTCTTTTAGGCCGAGACTAGTCATGAACATGATTGCAGATCCGAAGGATGTGGATAAGGCGTTAAAGATTCGCCGCTCGTGTGAGCAGTATCTGAATATTACGCTTGAGTACCTTGGGGTCATATACCAGGATACGCAGCAGAATGTCGCGCTCTCCTCTGGTCTTCCCATTGTTGTGTACAAACCGCAGTCACTGATTGCCCAGGCAGTGTACCGGATTGCCGATAAGATTTTGCAGTCAGAGGGTGAGGAGGCGTCTTCCATTGAGGATTATGAAGGGTTGGTGGAACGAAGTTTTGCCTCTGCAGAAGCAGAAGCAGAAGTGGATTTCCAGTTTCGTATGGACTATCTTGAGGATTTGATAAAAAGCAAAACAGTGTGTGTGGGAGATCTTGCTGAGATCATAAAAGCTCAGCAGTATGAAATTGCTACTCTGAGGAAGCAAAATCTGCTCCTCCAAAGGAAAATAAATAAGACATTGCGCAATGCGTGAACTTCATGAGGGTGGGGTATAACCCCTATTTGTGGGGGTGTTTTTGGGAGAATACAGTTTACGCGGAGCGTGGTGAATGGTGACAGGATAAACGGAAAACGGTGGCGGGGTAGTGCGCGGTGCATTTCCTTACGCGGTGGAGGTTGTGTGATGTTGAGTATTGTCTATCCGTCGTGGATTCGTCCGGAAATAATTCCTTCTTTTCCCTATTTTCGCTGGTACGGCTTCATGTATGTGGTTGCATTCAGTATCGCGTACATACTGTTTCGCTACCAGGTGCGGCGCGGTGAGCTTGATAAATGGAGTCGGGTGAGCGAGCCTGTCACGCAGGATGACATTATGAGTTTTTTTACGTGGACGATTCTGGGCATTTTAATAGGGGCGCGTGTTTTTTCCACCATGGTGTATGAGGTCGATTTGCTGTATATGCGCAAGCCATGGCTGATTTTTTGGCCGTTTTCTTTGCAAACGGGTGAGTGGGTTGGATTGCGAGGAATGTCGTACCACGGTGGGTTAATTGGCGCGCTCGTGGGGGGTGGCTTGTGGACTCAGTCGCATGGGAGAAGCTTTCTTGCATGGGCCGATGTCGCTGCAGCGTCAACTCCACTTGGGTATACTTTTGGAAGAATTGGTAATTTCCTTAATGCTGAATTATATGGGCGTATTACTGATATCCCCATCGGCATGATTTTCCCGAATGTTCCCTTATCTGACATGTTTCCTGCCTCTGAACCTTGGGTGAGGGAGTTTGCACAGAGGGTGGGGATTCACGTGCAAGAAGGTGCACGGCTCGTGAATTTGCCTCGTCACCCTAGCCAAATCTATGAAGCTTTTTTTGAAGGAATTGTGCTGTGGTGTATTTTGTGGTGTGCGCGTCGGGTAAAAACGTATAACGGCTTTTTGGTGTGTTTGTATGTGGTGGGGTACGGAGTGTTTCGTTTTTTTATTGAGTATTTTCGTCAGCCTGATGCGCATTTGGGGTACAGGTTTTCCGCCACGCAATCGTCTCCGATTTACCTTTTCCAGTCATGGAGTGATGTTTCCACCGGGCAGATTCTGTGTGTTCTAATGATTCTCGCAGGTTTGGGTGGGATGTTCGCACTTTCGGCGTATCACAAGCGGGATAGTGTGCGGAAAGCGCGTGTATGAAAATGAAAAGAATGCACCGACTGGTCCATCAGCCGAGATGGGGTGGCGCGATGTACCTTGCGTATAATGCGCAAAGGTGAGCCGATTCTTCTTCCGTCGTCCTAATGAGCTGGTCTTCTTCTGGTGTACCAAGCACCGCATTGCGCTCCAGAGGGTTTCGGTATGTGATTTCTCGAAAGGGGTTCAGATAGTCTTTGCATCTCGTTTTGTGAATTTGTGTTACTCTGTACTTTTCGATGGTAATTGCGTGTTGCACGTAGGTGCAAAGTAGCGGTGCGTCTATCCTTGTTCGTGCAAGAGAACATAACACTGCATAGGCGTGGAGTGCTTTATCCGTTTCGTACGTGGCAGCAAGCGCGTCGTATTCTTTGTGGATGTGGTGCCAACTTTTGAACTTTCCCGTTTCAATGTTTTGTAGAAGTGTCTCAAACTTATCTTCAGGTACGAGTTGTCCTCCCATGTTTACCCAGTTGTGTGTGATAGTTTTAGGATCGTGCGAAGTAAAGTGGGAGATGCAGCGTGTTGTTTGCTCAAAGAAAGACAGGAGCGTTTTTGTGCAGTACCATATGAGTATGTCTCGGTATGCTTTGCGGGCTTCTAAGGGTTTTAGCACAAGTGTTGATCGGGTGGAGTGTTCTATGCCGGTGAGCAGTACGGGGATTGTCTGTGCTTTGGTGGGATGTTTGAGGACAATGTCTTCGGCAGTGAGCGCGCTGTTTCCCGCGTTAACCCACGCGCGCTCTATCGCGCTGTCTAGTAAAGCGAGTGCGTTTTCAATTTCTCCTATTGTGTCGGGAGCGAAGACAGAGATTTCTACTGTTTGTGTTTTCGTTTTTCGTTTGTCTCGCGCAGCGAATTTTTTTTCGTTGCGTTCAATCGCATACATGTTGTAGAGCCAGTAGTACGCGGGCATGATTTCTAATCTGTTTTCCCGTTCATTGTTGGTGACAAGACTAAAAGGAAATGGAATATCAAGTTCTGCGGGGTAATTTTTCCCCGTGATTAATACGAAAGAAGCAAAACGACAATTATGTTTGAGGGTACTTGCAAGTCCTGACCAGAACCCTCGTCCCGCAATAATTTCTCCGTCATTTTTGCGTGTATTGTGATTTGACCCAATGGTGGAGCCAGCAGCAATATTTGACTGACCACGTATGAGTGCTGCGATGAGGAAAGAGTTGTTGTGGTGTTGTTCATGGTAGGGAAAGATGAGTGCGTTAAGAACCTCACAACACGAAATCGTGGAGTTATCACCTAAAACTGAGTGAATGAGTCTGGTACCATATTTAAGTGCGCAGTTATTTCCCAGTACAAAGCGCACCGCCTTTACCCCATAGAACACACGGCAACCATATCCGATCACCCCGTTCACTAACTCTACTCCTTCTCCTATTTGCGTAGGTTCCTGGAGAGATGACTGAACAGTAAGGTTTTTTAGTTTGTTTGCTCCTTTTACGTATGATCCAGGACCGAAGCACACATCCTTGATGATACGGCAGCTTTTGATAACGGATTGTGTTTCAATCGTTCCGTAGTATCCGCGGCGAGTGTCGTGTTGTTGTTGAGTCATTGACTCGAAGCGTTGCATGAGCAATGTTCTGTCTCGGTGGCATGCCCACAAAAACGCGTCTGCTGCGATCATCCCTACGAAGGGAAATATTTTCCGTCCGCCTGTTTCGTTGAGAGGATCAATGGTGATGCGGACTGCTTCTTGTTCTCCGTCTTTTATAATTCCTGCGCCGAATTTTGCGTGGTTAGTGGTACACAGCTCATCAATCCTGCTGAGGATGACATGATTTCCAATTATGTAGTGAGAAATATATGCGCAGTGATGGATGGCGCAATTTTCTCCGACGTCGCACGAAATGAGTGTACTGTGGGTAATACCGGTTGGTACGGTAAAGTCGTGATATCGCAGAAGGCGTCGCTCGAGCGACGCGATGCGTACGAGCCCTGCAAATGATGAATTACGTATGAGTGACGCGTCGAACGGATCTGCTACTAAAACGTCGTGCCAGGTATCGCAGTGATTGCCCTTTTGTATAAGGGTGTGAATTTCCTCCTTAGACAATGGTCTCCATGCACGTGGGGGTTCGGCGCTCTGGGAAAAGCGGAGATAGTACTCGTCTTTTCCGCGAGGGATATGGGTTTGTGTGATGAAGTGGTATCCAAAAGAGGGTAGGTCTAAAATTTGCACACGCATTCTCCCTTTTGGATGCCCACTATAGGTGGTGAATTTTTACATGTAAATAAGGAATTGGGGTTGTGATGGGGATGGTGATTTCCTGCATGTTTACTTGACATGACATATTAGGAATGGCTAGATTGGGGCCCAGTCTTGTTTTTTAGCGTGCATTAGAAGTGGATGTACTGGGGAGGATCGTTGGCGGATAACAAAAGCTTGCGGATTAATGGAAGTATTCGGGTACGAGAAGTGAGGTTGGTTGACGCTGTAGGGCAGCAGTGTGGGGTGGTGCCCACCCCTGAGGCGCTGAGAATGGCACGGGATATCAATCTTGATTTAGTAGAGGTCGCTCCGCAGGCGAGTCCGCCGGTGTGCAAGATCCTGGACTATGGGAAGTATCGCTTTGAGATGGGCAAAAAGTTGCGTGACTCGAAAAAGCGACAGAGATTGCAGACGCTCAAGGAGGTGCGTATGCAACCGAAGATCAACGACCATGACATGGCGTTTAAGGCCAAGCATATACAGCGGTTTCTCGATGAAGGGGATAAGGTGAAAGTGACTATCCGCTTTCGTGGAAGGGAGCTTGCGCATACCGATCTGGGTTTTAACGTGTTACAGAATGTGCTTGGCCGTCTGGTGTGTGGGTATAGTGTTGAGAAGCAGGCAGCAATGGAAGGTCGGTCTATGTCCATGACGCTCACTCCGAAGTCAAAGAAATGATGGAGTGTCGGGTAACTGCAGTTCGTGTTGTTGGATAAAGGGGAGAAAGTATATGGCTAAGATGAAAACGAAAAGCGCAGCAGCAAAGCGTTTTAGTGTAACCGGGGCTGGTAAGGTAAAGTTCAAAAAGATGAACCTGCGTCACATTTTGACGAAAAAGGCCCCGAAACGCAAAAGGAAATTACGTCATGCGGGTTTTCTGTCAAAAGTTGAGCTTAAAGTGGTGAAGCGGAAGCTGTTGCCTTACGCGTAGGTGGCAAGCGTGAGAGGACGGAGGAGCGTGGTATGTCTCGATCGTTGAGTAGTAACGGCAGAGTGCGCCGGAGAAAGAGGATTTTAAAGTTAGCCAAGGGCTTTCGGGGTAGGTGTGGCACGAATTACAAGGCGGCGAAGGATGCGGTCTCGAAGGCTCTTGCGCATAGCTATGTTGCGCGGAGGGATAGGAAGGGGAGTATGCGCAGGTTGTGGATCAGTCGCATCAATGCATCGGTTCGTACGCAGGGGTTGAGCTATTCTCGCTTTATGAATGGTCTCTTGCAGGCTGGGATTGCGCTTAATCGCAAGGTTCTCTCCAATATGGCAATTGAGGATCCAGGTGCGTTTCAGACGGTGATCGATGCTTCTAAGAAAGCTTTGGGGGGTGGAGCGTGCTAAACCTCGGTCAGGTAAAAGTGCTGGAGGAGAAGGTTGCGAAGGCGGTGCACCTTGTCCAAATGTTGAAGGAAGAAAATGCCGCGTTGCGGGCTGAAATTGATGGACGTGGTAAGCGTATTACGGAGCTGGAGCAGCTGGTGCTTGCCTTTCAGGATGATCAGACGAAGATAGAGGAAGGAATTCTTAAGGCACTGAACCACCTGAGTACATTTGAGGATTCTGCGTATGGAGAAGCGCTTACGCAACACGCGGCGAAGGTTCTAGAAAACCGGGAGCATGCGGGGCTGTCTGAAGAACTTACCAGCCGTACCCAGATGGAAATTTTTTAGTGGTCAGTGTAAAGGGGCAGTTGCACATCGATCTGTTGGGAGCGTCTTTTTCCATCCAGGCTGACGAGGACTCCTCGTATCTGCGTGTGTTGTATGAGCATTACAAGATGGTGGTGTTGCAGGTGGAGAAGACGTCAGGGGTCCGCGATCCCTTAAAGGTCGCGGTGATTGCGGGTGTGCTTCTCGCGGATGAACTGCATAAAGAGAAGAGGAGACGTCTTGTACAGTCCGAGGAAGATCTGCTGGAAATAGGGGAGTCTACCGAGCGTATGCTCGAATCCATCAGCAAAGTGGTGGACGAGGGGTTTGTGTGCGGGCGCGATTGAGGGTTGTGTCCTTCTTTGTGTACGGGACGTCCCTGCGGTGACGCTGTGGGTGGACGCGGACTCATGCCCCGCGCGCGTCCGCGTACTTGTCGCGAGAGCGGCAGCGCGCCTGGGGTGTGTGGCTCGATTTGTGGCCAACCGTCCTATCCCTCTCGTGCAAAGCCCGCATTGTATCATGGTCGAGACTCAACCTGTTGACCAGGCTGCGGACCGTCACATCATCGCGTATGCGCGAGCGGGTGATTTGGTCGTCACGCGTGATATCGTGCTTGCAAAGGCAATTGTAGACGCGCGCATCTCTGTTATCAACGACCGGGGTGATGTGTATACGGAGGAGAACATACGCGAGCGACTCTCGGTGCGTAACTTCATGTACGACCTGCGAGGGCAGGGACTCGCCCCTGAAACAACGTCACCGTTCGGCAGGAGGGATGCCGCACGCTTCGCAGACTCCCTAGATAGGGAAACCGCGAAGCTCCTGCGGCTTGCCAGGCGGCGGGAGGCGAAGACAGGGGAGGAGCAGTGCGACTGGCCCTCCGCGCAAGGGAAAAGCCAAACCGGCCGCCGGTGACCGCACGCAAGACACTAAGAGTCCAAGGCCGGGCGGGTGGACTCCTAGTGTCTTCTACCGCTTCTGCGAGATGAACTTAAGCAAATCCACCACACGGTTTGAGTAACCCCACTCGTTGTCATACCAGGACACTACCTTGAAGAAGCGCTTCTCGTTCGGGAGGTTGTTCTGCAGCGTCGCCCTGCTGTCGTAGATGGAGGAGTACTGGTTGTGGATGACGTCCGCGGATACAATATCCTCGTCGCAATACTGCAGGACACCCCGCAGATAGGACTCCGACGCCTTCTTGAGCATCGCGTTGAGGTCCGCAACGCTCGTCTCTTTTTCCGTGCGGAAGGTTAGATCCACCACGGAACCGGTTGGTGTCGGGACACGGAAGGCCATCCCCGTCAACTTACCTCTCGTAGACGGCAGCACTTCGCCTACCGCTTTCGCAGCTCCAGTGGTGGAAGGGATAATGTTAACCGCTGCAGCGCGGCCTCCGCGCCAGTCCTTCAAAGAAACCCCATCTACAGTTTTTTGCGTTGCGGTATAGGAGTGGATAGTCGTCATCAGTCCCGTTTCAATACCGACTCCCTCTTTGAGAAAGACGTGCACTACCGGCGCGAGACAGTTGGTAGTGCAGCTCGCGTTGGAGACGACCTTGTGCTCAGCAGGATCGAACTCATGCTCGTTCACCCCCATTACAATAGTCTTCACCGGCTTAGACGCATCCGAGCTCTTAGCCGGAGCACTGATGATGACTCGCTTTGCTCCTGCTTCAAGGTGACCGTATGAAGACTCATTCGCGTAAATGCCGGTGGCCTCAATAACCACCTCAATACCAAGATCCTTCCAGGGAAGTTGGGAAGGCTTTAAGCCGCGACCGCAGACACACTTGATCCGATGCCCGCCCACCTCGAGGATATCCTCGGCAGGAGCACTGAGACTAGAACCCATTTTGCCCTGCACGGAGTCATACTTTAGCTGATAGGCAAAGTAGCGCGCATCGGTGGAAAGGTCTACAACTGCCGCCACGTCGAACTCTTTCCCCAACAGCTTCTGCTCCGCCATGGCCTGGAGTACGAGACGCCCGATACGCCCAAAACCATTGATTGCAACTCTCATTTGCCCAACCTCCTCTAAAAAGAGCACACATCCCGCGCAACGCTATCTGAAAAAAGATCGGCACGTCAATCCCTCTTTGCTGTAGGGCTCCCTTGCATTTTTCTATGTGCCCAGATACCATGGCCTCGCCTTGGAAGGTCTGGCCTCTAGTGGAAGATTATTACCGCGTGCTTGGTGTGTCGCACCGTGCCTCGACCCCTGAAATTAAGTGTGCCTTCAGAAAGAAGGCAAAGGCGTTACATCCGGATCTCGTTTCCCATACTGCAGAACTTGAGTGCGAGGCGGTAGCGCGCGAGCGCGCTCTTCGCCGTATACTCACCGCATACGAGGTGCTCTCTGATCCGGGGCGTCGCGCGAAATTTGACCTCCTCTACGCGCGTTTCTGCGCACGTCCTGCTCCAGCGGGCTTTGACTACCGCGTGTACCTGCGTGCGCAGGGTACGCTCTGCGCGATGGTGGAGCTTATCTTGTTTGATCTCTTTCACGGTTTTGAGTGTGACGCTGTCCGCGCGTACTTGTCCCTCAAGTGTCGGCCAGAAGGGTTCAACCTCGCCACTCACCTTACACGAGAGGATTTTATGGACTGTGGCTTTGTGCTCGCAGAGGAATTGCATGTACGGGGAGAGTGCTATGAATGCTTTACTTTGCTCCAGGACATCGTTTTTGAAGAATTGCGGTGCGCGTATTTTCGTCATTTTTTTCCTGAAGTACTGAAGCTCGCTGAGCATATCGCGCTCGGTACTGCGTCTGTGCGTGGTCGCAACGGTAAATCCTGCGTATACTGCGCGCGCGCGCATGCCTGCTTGCCTGCGCAAGAAATTGTCACCTTCTACGCGTGCTTAGTTGAGTATTACGAACGTACGGGAGACCGCAGGCGTGCGCGTGGCTATGCCCAGAAGATGGATTCTGTCAGGTGAATGTTTGACTGCACCCTGGCGGAGGAGTACCGTGGTCCTGGGGGACCTCCGAAGGGCTGGAGGTCCCCCTGCAGCTAGTGAACGGACAGAGGAGGGACGCTTGAGCAGGAAGGAAAGGACCTCATGATCCGCATTAAAACACCAGAACAAATCGACGGTATCCGTGCCTCTTGCAAGGCATTGGCGCGCCTTTTCGACGTTCTTATTCCGCTTGTCAAACCGGGCGTTCAAACCCAGGAGCTTGATGCGTTTTGCCAACGCTTCATCCGCTCAGTCGGTGGTGTTCCTGCCTGGTTCTCGGAAGGTTTTCCTGCCGCTGCTTGCATTTCAATCAACGAAGAGGTCATCCATGGTTTACCTTCAGCGCGTGTGATTCAGGACGGGGATCTTGTTTCCCTTGATGTTGGTATCAACCTCAATGGATACATTTCTGACGCGTGTCGTACTGTTCCTGTCGGTGGAGTTGCACACGAGCGACTAGAACTTTTGCGTGTAACCACTGAGTGCCTCCGTGCGGGCATTAAAGCGTGCCGTGCCGGAGCGCGCGTGCGCGCTGTTTCTCGCGCTGTATACGCTGTTGCAGCACGGCACCGCTTTGGCGTGGTGTACGAATATTGCGGACATGGCGTGGGGCTTGCCGTGCATGAGGAGCCGAACATCCCCAATGTGCCTGGCTTGGAAGGGCCTAATCCACGTTTTTTGCCCGGTATGGTAGTCGCGATAGAACCCATGTTGACGCTTGGCACAGACGAGGTGCGCACCAGTGCAGATGGCTGGACGGTGGTAACGGCAGACGGATCGTGTGCCTGCCATGTGGAGCACACTGTGGCAGTTTTTGCAGACCACACGGAGGTTTTAACAGAACCTACGGAAGTAGAGCGTACCGGCTAGTCAGCTATCTTAAGTGTGCGCGGTGTGCTGATAGTACATGCAGGGAGCAGTTTGTGCACGGTAGGCAGCGTGTAAGTGTACGTGGCGGGCACAGGTGAAGAGGGGATAAACTCGTAACCATATCGCTGTGTGCTGCTTTTAACCCGGGCTGTGTCGGTAGGGGTTTGGGTACGCGCAGGGACGTGGAGGGACTCATGAACATATTGTTTACCTCGTTTGTGTGTGGGGTACATGCGGTATGCCGCAGTTTTTTTACAGCAGCGGCGTTGCTCGTTTTTATCTGCTGCTCTGGTCATCCAAGTTCTGCGCGTGTGCCCTCTGCAGACACGATAGCTCGGCGCGTTGCCGGAGACAGTGGGAACGCTGGGGGGCGGACATTACTTCCTGTGGGGGTTTCGCGTGAATCGGTGCAGCTGTTAGAACGGCTGCAAAACGCGAACCGTCAGGTAACTGCCGAAGTGCTGCCTTCAGTAGTGACGCTGGATGTGGTGGAGACCAGAAAGGTTCGGGTACGTGATCCGTTTGGCGGTTTTCCGTGGTTTTTCTTTCGTGGTCCTGAAGGTCCGGGTGCGGGGCCTGGCGGTGGTTCTGGAAACAAAGGGGAAGCTGAGGAACGGGAGTACAAAACGGAGGGACTTGGTTCTGGAGTCATTGTAAAGAAGACAGGGAAGACGCATTACGTGCTTACCAACTATCACGTGGCGGGTAAGGCTAATGAGATAGAGATTAAACTGCACGATGGCAGAATCGTAAAAGGTAAACTTGTCGGTGGTGACCAGCGCAAGGACATCGCGCTGGTCTCCTTTGAGGACGCAGACCCAAATATCCGTGTTGCCGTCCTTGGTGACTCGGATGCAGTACGGGTAGGAGACATTGTGTTCGCAGTTGGCTCTCCTCTTGGGTACACTTCCACTGTAACGCAGGGGATTATCAGTGCGCTGGGTCGCTTTGGGGGACCGGGCAACAATATTAATGATTTTATTCAAACAGATGCGGCCATAAACCAGGGCAATTCCGGGGGACCAATGGTCAATATTTATGGCGAAGTGATTGGGATTAACGCGTGGATTGCCTCCTCAAGTGGGGGATCGCAAGGGATTGGTTTTTCAATTCCTATCAATAATGTGAAGTCGGATATCGAATCATTTATCCAGTACGGGCAGGTGAAGTACGGGTGGTTAGGCGTGCAGCTGGTGGCAACGGATGCGGACACCGTAGCATCGCTTGGTATTGCAAAGGGTACAAAAGGGGTGCTTGCGGCGGAAATTTTCTTAGGTTCTCCTGCGCACAAGGGGGGACTGAAACCGGGCGATTACTGTGTAAAACTGAACGGAAAAGAAGTAAAGGATGTAAATCAGTTTGTGCGGGATGTCGGCGCGCTGCGCATTGGGCAAACAGCAGTATTCGATTTAATTCGCGGTGGTGTGCCGATGACGCTTTCGGTGCGCATTACGGAGCGTGATGAAAAAATAGTAAATGACTACTCAAAGCTTTGGCCTGGGTTCATCCCACTGCCGCTTACGGAGGCCGTGCGTAAACGTTTGGATTTGAAAGCGTCGGTGCGTGGTGTGCTAGTTAGCAACGCGCAGAGCAAAAGCCCTGCGGCGCTGATGGGATTGAAGTCGGCGGACATAGTAGTGGCGGTCAATGATCAAAGAGTCTCGAGCGTGCGTGAGTTTTACGCGGTGCTTGCACGTCAGACGAGGGAGGTGTGGTTTGACGTGTTGCGCGATGGGCAAACGCTTTCTACCGTGCGATTTCGGTTTTAGGGGGGATAGTCACGGTCGATCACGTCCTGCGGCGTGTTGTGCGCACCGGGCCGTCTGAGCGCTAAGAGCACATGAGTGCGGGTTTTCTAAACAAGGTGGCCGTCCATGTACCTATCAGAAGGCGAAAAGCCTCTCGCGCGCACAGGGGATTCTCCAACGTAAGACTCAGCAGGAGTGCTGTTTTTGTCCCTAGGTCTTCTCCTGCGCGTGCCAGTACCCACATGACCACGTGGGTGCCCGCGCGTGCGTCGGCCGTAAAGCGTTCCAGTGTTTTCTCAAGTGTCGCGTCAGTGACCCTGCTGATAGCAAAACTTTCTTCTAGTTTTTCTCGTACTAGCGCTTGTACGGTTGTATGACCGGTACGGTAGCGCTCAAATAGAAAGTAGAATTCATTTTGTATTCCCATCAAGACCGATAGAGTCAGTAATGCTTCTGTGTGCGTTTGTGTATTTTTGCACGTTGTGCGCAAAATCTCAAACAGTGGTGGTAGCGCGTGGACTGAATTGAGCATCTCAAGCGCTTGCAGGCCACGCAGCACGACAAAGGGATTTTGCGTGCGCGCCAGCACATGCCCAATAAGGAAATGACTTTCGTCATCGTGTGTGCGTGCTAACGCTACAAGCGCTTCTCCGACGAGCAGGTAATCCTCGCTATGGAGCGCTTCGCGCAGGATTGGAATTGCTTGCTGGACCATATGAATGCCAAGGATGCGTGCCGCCTGTGCGGCAGTAGTGAATGTTCCCTCGCGCAATTCTCGCAGCAAAAGATTACGGTTGTGTGTACTCAGCGAGGGAATCGTTTCCAGTGCTTGCAATGCGCTTGCGCGGATACTGAAACGTGGCGATTGCACGTAGGTGCCCAGTTGTTCGGCAGAGATGGGAGAGGCGATGGTACTAAGTTCTTGTACGATATGCTGCTCGGTTTCTAAATTTTCGTTAAAGTCGAGTTTATGTAGGAGGCTGAGAGTACGCAGATCTTTTGGAGAGCAAAGCGTTGCGAGTGTTCGCAATACACGGTATCCACCCAGGTTGCGCAGCTGTGTCTGAAGCGCGATGCCGATTATCATAATCGCGCTGACTCCTGTAAAAAAGATACGAT
The DNA here is from genome assembly GCF_000410535.2 of Treponema pallidum subsp. pallidum str. Nichols. Lineage (NCBI taxonomy): Bacteria > Pseudomonadati > Spirochaetota > Spirochaetia > Treponematales > Treponemataceae > Treponema > Treponema pallidum. The sequence goes on along the minus strand of NC_021490.2, from coordinate 913,680 downwards.
ATGCCTGCAAACTGGAGTATCCTGAGAGATGGCAGAAGTCTAATACCACGCCGCCAATCACCGATCCGGCTCCACCAGTGATGCCCAAAATAAGATAGTACAGGACACTTACATCTATTAAAGCATCCTCAGGAACGAGGACAAAAAAATAGGACTGCGCTGCATTATCTTGTCCGGTAAATCCCATGCTGGTAGTTGCACAGAACAGGCATAAAAAAGCAATTGAAAGGAAAGAGGAATGGAGTCCTGGCGTACCAAGCGCAGGGATGAGGGTGAGTACACTTAAAACTGAGGAGATAATGTACATTGGCTTTGCCCCAATGCGATCGATAGCTAAACTCATTATAAAACCGACGATGAGTGCACCGCCGGATGCACATACGGTGAGGATAGTGATAAAGCTATCTGGAGTGTGGTATACGTCCTTTGCGAATACGACAACGAAGGGGCGTACTGTACCTGTGGCAAAGCTGCTGACAAAAAAAGCGAACGTAAAGGTGCGAAAGTTTTTCTCTTTCAGAGCACGGAGTATCGTGGTGTACCCGGAGCGCGGTGAGGTCCGTGGGGTCTCCGGGGAAGTGTGCTGCACATGTTCGCATGACTCGACGGTAGGTAATGTGAAAAGGAGAAACGAAGCAAAAAAACCTAGTGCGATGCCGAGTGCAGTTGCAAAGTGATAGGTTGTGAGTGAAGCGTTAACGCTCAGTGCCCCGGAGAGTAAAAGCGTGGCAATGAGTATGGCACTGTTGTTCGCAAGCGAGATGCGTACGATGTATGAGCTGCGATGTTTGCCTGGTGCGAGCATGGTGATGACCGGATTGTTCGCGATCATTCCCATACCACGAAAAAAGTTAAACAGTGCGACGGAAAAAATAAGCACATACAGTGCAAGTGCCGTATAGTCTTGTGCATAAAGGTGAGGGATTGCGAGCATTGGAAGCAAACTAGTATTGCGGGCGATCCAGGTGTACGCAAAGGTTTTAATGACGCCAAAACGTCGGCACACAAGTTTTCCTAAAGGGAGTGCAAAGAAGGAAAAGTGCATGCACGCGCTTAGCAAGCCTACCGTGGTACTGCGGGCACCAAGCAGCAGTGCATAGAGCGTAATGGTATTGCCAGTTACGAGTGCGAACGAAAGGGAGTTAATCACATTATACTGGTCATAGACGCGTCGCGCACGCTTGAGCGTGAAAGATTGATATTCCCCACTCATTGCGCGCGATTGTACTGATGCGGCGTAATCTGGTCCACTAACTGGTGTTCAGTTTAAGGACGGAGGAAAGGCTCTACAGAGGAGAAATAGGTGAGGGGGAGAAAATGGACAAAAAAGCGCGTGCACACACTGTTATCGTTTGTTTGGTTGGTGCGCTCTCTCTAGCGTGTGCGTATCTTTTGGGCGGATCGATGAAGTATCTGCGTGGAGATGTATCGAGGTTTTGGACCAGTAGCCGTATGCAGCGTCACCCCGCGCACAGTTCTCAACCTGTTGTGCGTACCTTTACCGATGCAGATGGATATACCTGCCTAGATCAAGCACATCCCCATACCATTGTTATAGATGCTACTCGCGTACGAGTGAGTGTACAGGTATGTGCGCAGCGGCGCTCTCTTGCATACAAGGTTGTAAAGAACAGCGTGTACGATCCGCTATCGATTCACCTGGATCCTACGATGCTTGTCCTACGGCGTGGAAAGAAAACAGTACGGGAGTCCACGCCTCCAGCGGATTCCCCAGGAGTAATGCAGAGTGCGTTGAACGTACGCGATACGTTGCGCGATTGGTTTTACACATTTTGGAAAAACGTATGGGGGAGCCGATGGGGACATAGCGTGGTACCGATTGAAGCGATCATTTGTGTGCCAGCGCAGCACAACGTGCACAATCTTAAAGTGCGGGTGAAAGACAGCAGTCTTCGGCTTGAAGGTATTGAGGTGCGTTTTGCAGATGTGTATGCGCACGCGAGCGAACTAAAGCTCAATGGAGTACGTACCGATCGGACTCTCCTGCACACGACAGACGGTGATACGCAATGCAGTCGCTGCGTCCTATCTGACGCGCATTTATACACGGACCGTGGCACACTATCTTTTGATGGTACGTTGCAAGGGAATAGTGAGATAGGTACTCGCACCGGCACAGTTGTTGCGCGTTTTACAGAAAGGCAGTCGTACTATGCACTTTCAGTATTTTCTGGCCACGGTGCGGTGTACATAAATGATCAGCGTGTGAGGAAAACACTGGGGACCTGTCTTTCTACAGGGGGCTCTGCACAGTTGTGTGTAAGAAATGAACGAGGTGTATTGCACGTATATTTTCCACAGTGACGCGCTCATAGCATCGCTGTATGTGTGATGCTCTATGGACAGCGGCTTGTCCTGTGCACGGATTTTGCGCTAGCATGCGCCGCATGATAACAGTGACGGGTATGAGTGTGCAGTTTTCTGACAAACCTCTTTTTAAAGGTGTTGATTTAAAGTTTGTTGCAGGGAATTGCTATGGAGTCATTGGAGCGAACGGGGCAGGTAAGTCAACTTTTTTAAAAGTCCTTTCCGGTGAACTCGAACATCATCAGGGAAGTATCGCTATCGCATCCGGCGCGCGCGTCGCAGTTCTGCGTCAAGATCATTTTTCCTTCGATCAGCACACGGTGAAAGATACCGTATGCATGGGGCATCCTGCGCTCTATCGAGTGATGAAGGAGCGGGAAGCTCTTTACGCAAAGAGTGATTTTAGTGAAGCAGATGGGTTGAAGGCTTCAGAATTGGAAGGTGAGTTTTCGGATTTGAATGGCTGGGAGGCAGAAAATTGCATTGAACAAATGCTTTCTGGGTTGGGTGTAGATGAGGCACACCATGATCGGATGATGTGCGAATTGGACGAAAGCCAGAAGGTACGTGTACTCCTAGCGCAGGCGTTGTTTGGTAATCCCGATGTGCTTTTGCTCGATGAGCCGACAAACGGTTTGGATTTGTACTCTATTGCGTGGTTGGAAGAATTTCTCATTGAATTCCCCAACACTGTGATTGTAGTTTCGCATGATAGGCATTTTTTAAATAGCGTGTGTACGCATATTTGCGATATCGATTATGGGAAGATTCGTTTGTACTCGGGCAATTACGATTTTTGGTATCAGATGAGTCAGATTATGCAGCGGCAGGTTAAGGATCAGCAGAAGAAGCGTGAAGAAAAGATGAAGGACCTGAGGGAGTTTATTTTGCGCTTCGCTTCTAACGCAGCCAAAAGCCGGCAGGCGACGAGTCGTAAAAAGATATATGACAAATTGGTGCTGGAAGAGATTGAGGTGACTGGTCGAAAGTTTCCCTATGTGCATTTTAAACCACGGCGTGAAATTGGGAATCACGTATTGTCGTGCGATGGACTGCGCTATGCCGCTGAGGACCGAATGCAGGGAGGTTCATGTGAGCTTTTTACAGACATGAGCTTTACAGTTGGGCGCACAGACAAAATCGCTTTCGTCGGTCAAGAACACCGCGCGAAGACCATATTGTTTGATATTCTTGCTGGAGAAAAGCAGGCACATGCCGGCTCTTTCCGTTGGGGACAGACGGTATCTGTTGGGTATATGGGAAAGGATACGGCGCGGTATTTTGATTGTGATCTTTCTATCACGGATTGGTTGCGCCAATTCTCTGATGATCAAGATGAAACCTACGTACGCGGTTTTTTAGGCAGGATGCTTTTTACAGGCGAGGATTCGCTCAAATCTGTGCGTGTACTTTCTGGAGGGGAAAAAGTACGCTGCATGCTTAGTAAATTAATGCTTTCTGGGAGCAATGTTTTGATATTGGACGAGCCGACCAATCATTTGGACCTAGAAGCAATTGCAAGTCTGAATGAGGCGTTGGTGCAGTTTCCCGGCGTGATTTTATTTAATTCGCATGACCATGAGTTTGTCAGCTCTGTTGCAAACCGCATTGTGGAAATTACGCCGCGCGGGATTATCGATCGTATGATGGACTTTGATTCTTATGTAAAGAGTGAGGATATCAACGCCACGCGCGCGCAGCTCTACGGCGGTAGCGTACAGCAGCTACGGATATAGCGTCCCTTCCCCTGAAGGTTTGGGGAAAAGGCACAGGGGACTCATGGGCTAGGCGTGCAGCGCGCGCGTCTCTAGCTTCGCGAGCAAAAAGGTGGAAAAGGCTGAGAGCCCCATTGAGTGCTGGGGCCCTGTGCGCGGACGCACCGCTACCTGCTGCGCGCGCAGCTCCCGCTCGCCAACTATGAGCAGATAGGGCACTTTCTGCGTTTGGGCAGTGCGGATCTTTGCGTTCATGCGCTCTGCGCTCACGTCTGCCTGCACGCGGAGCGAACGGGCGCACAGCTCCCGTGCAACGTGCTGCGCATATTCGAGGAAGGCAGGGGCAACCGGAATCACCACTGCCTGCACCGGTGCGAGCCATGGGGGGAATGCACCCCCGTAGTGTTCAATGAGAATACCGATGAACCGTTCTAGAGACCCAATCACCGTGCGGTGGAGTATCACTGGCATGTGCCGTTGGTTGTCCTCCCCCACATACTCTGCGTTCAAGCGCTCGCACGAGGGCAACTGATAGTCTACCTGAATGGTGCCGCACTGCCACTCGCGTTCGAGTGTATCTATAAGTGCAAACTCCAACTTTGGTCCATAGAACGCTCCTTCTCCCGGTGCGTGCTCGTACGAAAGGCCTGCTGCTTCACATGCTTCTGCCAATGCGCGTTCGGCCCGGTCCCAGGTGGCGTCGTCTCCGATGCGCTGCTCTGGGCGCGTAGAAAACTTGACGCGGATCTGCTCCTGTGCAAAGCCAAAGTCAGCATATACCCGCGCAAGGAGGCGACAGAAACGGGTGACCTCCGATGCGATTTGCGCCTCAGTACAAAAGATATGGGCATCGTCTTGTACAAAGCCACGTACGCGCATAACTCCATGCAGGGAGCCTGACGGTTCATTGCGGGTGCACGAGCCAAACTCCGAAAGACGGAGCGGGAGATCACGGTAACTGCGTGTTTTTTGCTTGAAGATTTCGACATGTCCGGGACAATTCATGGGCTTGAGCGCAAAAGAACGCTTCTCGCCTTCGGTCAGGTACATGTTGGCGCGGTATTTGTCCCAGTGCCCCGAGCGTTCCCAAAGGCTTTGGGGCATGACAAAGGGAGTATGCACCTCTGCGTACCCGTCTTCGTGCATGACGCGGCGCAAGTACTGCTGGATGGCCACGTAGAGGGTCCACCCCTCAGGGTGCCAAAAGACCTGGCCAGGATTTTCTTCGTCCAAGTGAAAGAGACCGAGTGCAGGACCGAGCTTACGGTGATCTCGGCGTTTTGCTTCATCCTGCATGCGAAGGTATGTGTGCAAATCTTCTTCAGATTCCCAGGCAGTGCCGTAGATGCGCGTCAGCTGGGGGCCGCGCTCATTACCGCGCCAATAGGCCCCAGCGATGCTCGTGAGTTTAAAGGCGTGCGGATTAATGTCTCGCATAGACTGCACGTGAGGACCCCGGCACAGGTCAGTGAACGCGCCGGAGTGGTAGAGACTGAGCGTGTCGTCTGCGCTGATGCGTTCGATGAGCTCTTGCTTGAATGGCTCGTCTTTAAAACGAGCAAGCGCGTCAGGACGCGAAACCACCTCTTTGACAAAGGGACACCCCGCACGCAAGATGGCGCGCATTTTCTCTTCAATGGGGGCTAGGTCTGCATCGCACAGGGGACGGGGAGGTGAGAAGTCATAGTAAAACCCGTAATCGATAGGCGGCCCCACCGCGAGCTTGGTGCCGGGGAAGAGAGCTTGAACGGCCTCTGCCATAACGTGCGCCAGACTGTGACGCAGACGGTCGAGGGTATCTGAGCGTTTTTGCAGCATGGTGATATTCTCTTCTACACAGAGGCCCAATCGTGAGACCTTATGGGTGGTTTGTCAATGGGCGCCGTTTTGGAGGAAGCACTGAGCCAGTGCGCCTGCGCCGTCACTGCAGTCTGTAGGAAGGGACGTGGTATGTAGGGTATAGTAGAGGATGCTTTCTGTTTTGGATGTGAGCGCGTGACTCGGTCGCAGTGGCATGCGCTCGCCGCTTTTCGCACTGACCTCAAGGCTTTTTGTGTACAGAGTTTGCGCGCGTTTGGGTATCCGTATATGGACCCGCATGCAGCGCAGTCTGCAGTGGCGTGTTGCACGCCGCAGGCTTTTTTGCACCGTGCGCAAGCGGCACTCGTGCGTGCACAAGGAATACCCACGTATCCGGTACACACTCCGATTGTGTACCCTCACGCGCTTGAGGAACTGACCCAAAGTGATCCTGTACCGGCCCTTATTTTGGTTTCGGACAATCCAGGGAAAGAGGAGCAGCTGCATACGCAGCAACGGTATCTGGTAGGACAGTCAGGTCGAGTGGCTCAGGGCTTTTTTTCGCGGCATGCACAGTTAGGGGTTGATTTTCGTACAGACGTGATGCTGTTGAACAAAACGCCGCTTCACACGGCAAAAACGGTTCAGCTCCGTGCACTGGTACGCCTCCTTGCGCAAGATCCAGCAGGAACTGCGCGTGCACGGCAGGTGCAGTCATTTTTGCATCGTAGCCAGTGTTGGATGGCGCGGCGTACGTGTCAGCTGCAGCGATCGTTAGGATGTGATCTGTGGATTGTGGGTTACAGCGAATTGAAAAGCGGACATCTGTTTGAACCCTATGCGCGTTTACTACAAACGGTGTGTGACCGCCGTACGCCGCTTTTTGTATTTCAACATTTTTCAATGAATTGTTTTGCGCGTGATTTTGCAAAGGCACGTGCACGGTCACCTCAGCAGCAGGTGTGTGACACATTAAAAGACCTCGGATTACATCACCGTCAGCAGATACTGGGTTTTTAAAAATGGGAACGCGCCTGCGCGGTTGCGTCCTCACGGGAGAGTGGGCGTCTAAAGATTCTGTGCCTTATCGCCGAAACCGGTAGGATACGCTTTTACACACACTGTACAGACGCGGCACCATACTCAGGAGGATCCGCTGCATGCATATACATAATCGTGGCATTGTGTGGTTTGTGGGGAGCACATTTGCGTGTTTCCTCGTCTTGCTTTCCTGCACTACTACGTCTTCTCCCTCTCCTCAGGCTTCGGTCGATCTCTTTGAAATGGTTGCGCGCGGTGATCTAGATACGCTGAAGACCCGTTTTGGTAAAGATTCTGTCAACGTCCGTGATGCAAATGGAGATACACTTTTGCACGTGGGGGTGTTGCGTAACGACGCGCACGTGGTTGACTTCCTCCTCTCTATGGGTGCCGATACTGAGGCCCAGGATGCTTCAGGCAGTACGCCGCTTATGGTGGCGGTCACAGAAAATTGTTTTGAGTCTGTTCGTATGCTGATTGCACGAGACGCGAGCCTCTTTTCGCGGGATGCACAGGGAGACACTCCGCTTACCCGCGCCATCCGTAAGGGAACTGCGCACGAATTGGTAACCAGAAAGACACTTCTACAAAAGGACAAAAGCGGCAAAACACCCTGGCATTGGGCCGTGCGTGCGCTGGACCGCGATCTGATCAAACACCTTGTCACGCTCGGTCCCCCGACCCAGGAACGCGACGCTGACGGACATACGCCGCTTTCTCTTGCCTACAGCAGTTCTTCTGATGCGCGTGCTGCAGAAGTTGCTGCCGACTTGCTCCTTGGTGGGGCAGAGCTTATGCACGGCTCTTTTAGCGAGTTCGAAATAGCAGTGCTCAAGCGTAACTACGACCTGCACTTTACCGATGGCTCTACGCCGCTGCACGTTATGGCAAAGCGTGGCTATACCGGTTTTGTCCAGTTTCTCGTTGATCGGAAGGTCAATCTCAATGCAAAAAACCTATCCAGCGCCACCCCTTTGCACGAAGCAGTGCGTGCAGGGCAGGTGGATGCTGCGGTCTTGCTGCTGCGCAGTGGGGCCGATCCAAACGTGCGTGACGCGTCGGGGAACACCTGTTTACACCTTGTCGCTCCTGCTCCCTTCCGTGTCCGTTTGGTTGGCGCACTGCTTGATGCAGGCGCTTCTGTCGCCATAAAGGATGACTATGGCGAGACTCCTTTGCACGTCGCGGCCCGTTTAGGTATGGACAGGGCGTTTGTAGAGCGTCTAGTAGGCGCAGGCGCAGATATTTCTGAACGGAACAAAAAGGGCGAAACGCCGCTTGTCCTCACGATTGACCGTGATCATCGGGATTTGACTGCGTACTTTGTCAGTCTTGGGGCAGATATCCATGCAGAAGATATGCGCGGAGAAACGCCGCTTACCAAGGCACTTGCGCGCGGTTTGGAGACAGTAAAAATTGTCGTCACCGATAGCAACTTGTATAAACAAGATGTGGTGGGGCGCGATCCTTTGCACGTTGCAGTATCAAGGCGTGCGCACCTTGACATAGTTAAATTCTTATTTCGCGAACCAAAACAGATGATTGCACGTGACACGATGGGAAACACGCTGCTGCACTATGCGGTTGCAAACGATGACCGTGCTGTCGGTGAGTTTTTGATGAGGGAAGGAGCTGATATCTTCAGTACAAACGTGCATGGCGTGTCACCGCTGAAAACAGCGTTGACAACTAGTGGCGGTCGCGAGGATTGGATTCTGACTGCGGCAAACGTGCACGCTCAGGATACAGGAGGAAACACGCCGCTGCATCTGGCGTGCGAGTGGAAACTTACGCAGGCGATTAATGGTATTTTGCGCAAGGGGGCAGAGATAGAGGCACGCAATTTGAATCAAGAAACGCCTCTTTTCAGTGCGGTAAAGTCAGATGCAGCGGAGGTTATTTCAATTTTGCTGCATCCTCAGGCAGGTAATCCTGCGCTTGTGGACGCACGGGACGCAGTTGGAAATACGGTGTTGCATGCGTGTGTGCGTTGGTCTGCGCTCCGTTCGGCTGACGTGCTTATCCGCGAAGCGGATGCGCGGCATGTATCTCTTTTAAATGCTCGGAATCTTTCTGGGAAACCCCCGTTGCATCTTGCAGCTCGTGCGGGGAATGTCGACTTTATCCGGTTGCTGTTGAGTCATCGGGTGGCGCTGCACATGGGGGATGAGACGGGTAAGTCTGCGCTCACGGATGCGGTTTTGGCAGATCAGGAAGAGTCGGTGCACATGCTCCTTTCTGCGGGTGCAAATCCTGTGCAGCAGGATATGTATGGACGCACTCCCTTGCACGAGGCGGTACTGTGCAATTCGCAGTCAGTTATTGCGGCGTTGCGCGCTGCAGGAGGCAACCCCTTTGCGCGCGATTCGTACGGGACTACGCCGCTGTCACTTGCCCTGTTGAAGGGAGATACGTTTGTCGGTGCAGTCGTGGGGAAGGATCCGCTCCTGGCAAATTCTGACGGGCAGACGCCACTGCATCTTGCGGTTATGGAAAATGTGCCCGTGCAGACATTTCGGCTTTTACTGGCAAAGGGATATCCAATCGACAAACGGGATCGGATGGGATCTTCGGCATTGGTGCTTGCCATAAAAAAGGATCGCTCGGATCTGTGTCATGAGCTTTTAGCACTCGGTGCGGACCTATTCATTGCAAACAACGTGGGGGAGTCTCCGGCCTTGTTAGTCCTGAGCAAGAACACGTCAATCTTGAAAACGCTGGTGGGTTTTGCGGTAAATAAGACAGATTCAGCTGGAGAAAGTATTCTCCATTACGCAGCAAAGGTTGCAGATGAAAAGACACTGCAAGGTTTGCTGGCGATGAATCGCTTTGGAAAGTTTTTACGAAACGTGGCGGGAGAGACACCCTATGACGTTGCGGTGCGCTGGAGTCGTCCGAAGATTGCAGCGCTTTTAAAGGAATAGTGACACGCGGGGCGACGGTGGGGGTGCATCAGCGCGTTTTGTCTTTTTCTCGGGACTGAACCGCCTGCCCTGGATCGGGGTGTGCGATGCGCGGTATAATCGGCTCCATGAATCCTGCGCTTGCGCGTCTTCAGGCGCGTGGTTTTATTAGACAATGTACTGATCTTTCGGCGCTTTCGGCGCGTATGGATGCAGGCCCACTCACCTTTTATGTCGGTGTAGATCCAACTGGCAGTAGTTTGCACGTTGGGCACATGCTCCCTATGTTTGCGCTAAAGCATTTGTGTGATGCGGGGCACCGCGGTTGCGTGCTCATCGGTGGAGGTACCGCGCGTATTGGGGATCCCTCCGGCAAAACCAGTATGCGCAAGATGCTCGATTATGCAACGCTCGATGCGTACGCGGGAGCGATAGTTGCGCAGCTGGATCATTTTCTTTCCTTCGATCACAGGCATGTGTTCTATGTGAATAATCGTGATTGGTTGGCACATTTGAATTACATTGATTTCTTGCGAGAGGTTGGGGCGCATTTTTCTGTAAACAAAATGCTTACCTATGAGGCGTACAAGAAACGCCTGGAGACAGGACTTTCCTTTCTTGAATTTAATTATCAGCTATTGCAGAGCTATGATTTTTTAACGCTCAGTGATCGCTACGCGGTAGAGTTACAAATTGGCGGCGATGATCAATGGGGCAACATTGTTGCCGGGGCGGATTTGGTTCGAAGAGTGCGCGGAAAAACCGTGCATGGGTTGACCTTTCCGCTCATTACCCGGGCGGATGGGCAAAAAATGGGCAAGACCGAGCAAGGTGCGCTCTTCTTAGACCCGGCTTTGGTGTCTCCCTATGACTTTTTCCAATACTGGCGAAATACTCCGGATGAAGATGTGCGGCGTTTCTTGCTCCTGTTTACCTTTTTGTCTGTGCGCGATGTCGAGGCGATATTGACTCAGGGAATTAATTGTGCAAAGGAGCTGTTGGCATACGAGGTAACGCGCCTCATGCACGGAACGGCTGTCGCGCAGGTGGCGTTGCAGGGAGCGCGCGCGGCATTCGGCGGGTGTGGCGATAAGTGTGCATTGCCGACGTTCGAGCTGACACAGTGCACGTTGCAAGTTGGGATCAAAGTGACTGATTTGTTTGTACAGGTTGGATTGTGTACTACGAAGAGTGATGCACGGCGCTTGATTGCACAAGGAGGAGCTTTTGTCGGGCTCCAGCGCGTGGCAGATATCGGTGCGGTAATTGACCAGTCAGCGTTGGATTTGGACGGGACGGTAATAGTTCGCGCGGGGAAAAAACGCGTGGTGCGCATCGTCACTGACGTGCTTGAGTAGTGCGCGGTGTGAATCTGCTATCTGAGGTGATATTGAAAGGGGCAGTCTATCCTGGATTACCCCTTCTGTGTCGTGTCTACCGCTTCCTGTTGTGTAGGTGGCGCTTTGAACATTACATCTATCGACGAAGCACTCGCGCTGATAACCATGTGGCGTCTCGCCCGTGCGGGCTCGGTGTAGTGCGCGCCTCGTTGTTCGGCGCCTTCAATTTTCCACGCACGTTCTCCTGGGCTACAGATAAGACGGTAGTCGGCGCGCGATCCGAGAAGAGTGAAACGAGCGTTCACGTCATTCAAACAGAATGACGCCCGTTTTAGTACCGCCGCTTCAAAGCGGAGTTCGCCGCGCGTGTGTGTCAGCGTGCATGACTTGAGCGTGCTTTCCGTGAGGGCGAGTGTGCCTTCGTTGCACAAAAGCAGTGACCACACCGCGCGTACGCCGCGCACCGTAGTATGTGCGCCCGTCGCAATGATCTTCACCCATGCGAGCGTTTGTGCACGCGGTATGCCAATGCGTATCACTCGGCGTGTACCCTCCGCGTTTTCTGTGCGTGTACGGACACGAAGCACCCCTTCGTGTTCTGTGAAGAACACGTCTTTTTCAGGAGGGGTACTGATACTGATAGCCGTCTTATCCTGGGCAAACAGCACAAGATCTACCCCCTGCACGACAAGATCCAAAGCGTTGGTTTTTGGCTGCAGCAGGCGCGCGTCCTCTGCCTGAATGGACGCATTACGAAAAGAGAAAAGCAGGGCCAGTAACATGAATGCCATGCGCACGACCCAATATCGGCTGCTTTATTTTCTTTTTGCCTATATTTTTTGCAAGGCGGGGATAAGGGACGTGTGTGCAGCATGTCTTGGAAAAGCTTTATAATTCCTGTACGATGGCGCTGTATGGCCGGGAAGGGGAAACACTCATCAGCGGGGTTGCTGTTCTGGCTTGCGTTTTCCTTGTTAATGGCGGTGCTTTTCTTTCTCAATAGAAGAAATATTGACCGTGTGTTTTCGAGCGCTGCAGTGCAAGGGATGTTCGGCAACCAGGATTCCATGCGCGTTTTTGACTCTGCACGTCGTTCTCAGGCCGGCTCGGCTGTTGAAAGTGATGCTAAAGCCACGCTCCCTACGCAGGATGTGGCACAGCCGGACGCTCCTGTTGCAGGATCCCCTGCGCCAGCTGACGCTGGTACCGAAGGGAAAGATGTCGGCACGGTTTCTGGGGCGCCCGGTTCTGCACAACAGTCCCGCGCAATTACGCTGTGCTGGGTGCGCATTGATGCAGATGGAAAGATCACTCGTGAGGAGGTAGCTCGCACGCTTCCTCATTCGACGGTGCCGCTTTCGGATGCGTTGCGCGCATTGTTCCTTGGTCCGTCTGAGGCAGAAGCGGTGCGCGGACTGCGTACGCTCATCCCTGAAGGTACGCGACTGCGCTCTGCACGCGTGCAAGAAGGGGTGGCGGTGTTGGATCTGAGCGAGGAGTTTCAGTTCAATCAGTATGGCATTGAGGGCTACTTGGCGCAGCTTTCGCAGGTGGTGTTCACGGCAGCTGCGTTTCCTACGGTGCATGCGGTGCAGTTTTTGATTGAAGGACGGCGTACCGAATATCTCGGTTCAGAGGGAGTGTGGATCGGTGCACCGGTTTCTAAGAGTTCGTTCTAATAGCTTGGTATGAGGTGAGGCAGTGCAGGATCTGTGTGAGATGTGGCGGCACGCCGTCGCCCGGGTGCTTTCTCAACTGCAGGGGCCTGCCGTTGAGCCGGTCGAAGGTGCGCAGTTAGTTATGGAAGAGCCGCCGGAGCCGGGTATGGGGGACATAGCTTTTCCTCTATTCCTTTTTGCAAAGCGTGTGCGCAGGAGTCCTGCACAGCTTGCACAGCAGTTGTGCACACTGCTTGAAGAAGACACGTCCATGTGTGCGTATGGCACGCCGCAGGCGCGAGGACCCTATCTTAATGTCTTTTTAAATAAGGAGTGTGTAGCTGCGCATACGCTTGATGCTATCTTTGCGCAGGGGGAGCGCTATGGCCACACGCAGTACTTACAGGGCAAACGTATCATGGTTGAGTTCTCTAGTCCCAATACTAACAAGCCGTTGCATGTAGGTCATCTGCGCAATAACGCGATTGGGGAAAGCCTTTCGCGTATTATTGCGTTCTGTGGTGCGGATGTGTTCAAGGTAAATATCATCAATGATCGCGGAGTACATATCTGTAAATCTATGTGCGCGTATCAAAAATTCGCCCATGGAAAAACACCTGCGCATACCGGCATCAAGTCCGATCGCTTTGTGGGAGATTGGTACGTGCAGTTTAACCGTTACGCACAGCAGTACCCGGAAGAAGCAGAGCACGATGTGCGTGACCTGTTACAGCGCTGGGAAAGTGCAGATCCGCACGTGCGTGCGCTGTGGAGAACAATGAACGAATGGGCGTTGCGCGGTATCAAACAAACATATGAGCGAACGGGCATATCTTTTGATAAACTTTATTTTGAAAGCGAAACTTATACCAAGGGACGTGAAGAGGTTAGACGTGGTTTGGCCTGCGGCGTTTTTTATCAGATGGAGGACAACTCTATTTGGGTGGATTTGTCTTCTCTAGGCTTAGACAAAAAGGCGTTGCTTCGCTCTGACGGCACCACTATGTACATTACGCAGGATATTGGCACGGCGATTTTTCGCGCACAGGACTGGCCCTTTGATCAATTGCTGTATGTTGTGGGAAACGAGCAGAACTACCACTTTAAGGTATTGTTCTTTGTGCTTAGGTTGCTCGGTTATCCGTGGGCGCAGCAGTTGCATCACGTCTCTTATGGCATGGTCAACTTGCCCCATGGGCGTATGAAGAGTCGAGAGGGGACGGTAGTAGATGCAGACGATATCTTGGATCGTCTGCACAGTGCGGCAGAAGAGGAAATTGCAAAAAAGGGACGGGAAAATGCACTGAAACACGCACAGTGTATTGCAGAGAATGTTGCCATCGCCGCGCTTCATTATTTTTTATTGCAAGTCAGTCCTCAAAAGGATATGGTGTTTCACCCCGAAGAGTCTTTGTCTTTTAACGGAAACACTGGTCCCTATTTACAGTATATGGGTGCTCGCATCTCTTCTCTTTTAAAGAAGGTTCAGGAAGATGTGGAGCAAAAGGGACCTCGTGAAGTCCGGTGTGACCCTGCATTGCTCACGCACGAAGCTGAGTGGGAGTTGGTGAAGGCGCTTGCACGTTTCCCTGCGTGTGTCACGCGCGCTGCACAGGGACATGATCCGAGCGTTATTACCGGGTATCTCTATACACTCTCAAAAAGCTTCAGTCGCTTCTATCATGATTGTCCCATTCTGTGTGAAGCACGACCGGACTACGCGTGTGCAAGGCTTGAACTTGTGCGTGCGGTGCGCATAGTGCTGAGAACAGCTATGCGTCTGGTGCTGATTCCTTTTCTTGAAGAGATGTAACGTGCATGCTTAATACGTCTTCCACCTTGCATTGCCTGTGGATGCCAGTTCACGTGCGAGGGTGTTCCTATTCTGCACGGAGTAAGTGTTCGGGGTAACGGATGTTCCATAGGAATAGCCCATGCGGCGGTGCGGTGGGCCCTGCAAGGCGCCTGTCTTTCGCGTGCAAAATGCGGACGAATTCGCGCACGGAGCACCGCTTCTTTTCGCAGTGTAGTAGGGTTCCTGTAAGAGAGCGCACCATTTTCCAGAGAAAGGCATTAGCAGAGATTTCGAAGGTCAGTACGCGATGGTTGAAAGAAAAGTGTGTGTCGTAAAAATAACGCGATTTACTCGCACTTTTATCTCCTGCAGCAGCAAAGCTTGTGCAGTCTAGTTCTCCCTTGAGTGTTGCAGCATATTGATTGAGCAAGTGTATATCGGGCATTCTCGCAATGTGCCAGCAGTAAGGCAGTTCGTGCGCGTATGCGACGGGTGCGCAGTGGAGGTGGTAACGGTACGTGCGCATGACGGCAGAGAAGCGTGCGTGGAGTTGAGAGGAGACTTCGCGTGCGTCTGTAATGCGAATGGAGTGCGGGAGCAGCGAATTAAATGCAGGGATAAAGCGATACGCGAGTATATTTCTCATGGGGGTACAAAAATGTGCTGCCTGTCCTACTGCGTGTACGCCAGAGTCTGTTCTCCCTGAACCGATGACTGCTATCTTTTGGTGGTGAATTTTCTCAGCAACTTTTTCCAACTCACCTTGGACAGAGGGAGCACGTTCCCGTGAGCCTGAGACCTGTTTTTGCCATCCGCAAAATCGTGTTCCATCGTACGAAATACGCAAGAGAATTTTGCGCACATCATTCATGTAGTTTCACTGTCTTCGTGTAATTCTGCGAGCAGGTTTTCGTACAATTGTCGGGCGAGTTCCAGCAATGGACCTGGCTTCTCTTTTGAAGACTTTCCTAGGCCAAATATCTTTGCAAGTCCTTGTTTGTTCCGCTGCATGCGCTCCCTTCTGACTGCTCTGTCGCGCTTGGTCCCGTATTTATACTCAAGGAGATACGAAAGATAGAGTACCCCGTCGTACCCATAATTTTTATCCGTGTCCGGTCCAAAGGATTTTAATCCTGCGATAATTTCTTCGCCTGTGCTTTCGCACTCAATTGCCTTGCGATAGAAAAAAAGTGCCTTTTGGTATAGAAGATTGCGGATGTAATCGTAATGCTCGTTCGGATCTTTTTTTTCAAGATCAGAAAAAAGCCATGCTGCCCTGAGCGCGCAGATCCCCTGTTTAATGGTAGGAGAATACTTTTTATCAAAAAAGTCATAGCACAGTATTGCCAAGTAGTAAGCCGCCGCCCCAGAGGAGAGTGTGCGCAGTGCGCTAAAATCCACCTGAGGAATGAGCCGCTCAACTGATGTGCGGCGCTGTGATGTGGTGGAAGAAAGTTTAGTGACAATCCCACGCTCGATATTTCTAAAGTCTTGCAGAAAGGTTGCGTAAAGACAGGTGGGACAAACTACCACGTGGTAAATGGGAGGAAATACCTCTCCATACTTTGCGGACGTCTCGTATGTCCTTCTTAGTTCATCGGTTAAATCACCAGCAATGGTACGACCTCCTCCAGAATGCATTTCTTCTCTTTGGAAGACGGTTGTGCACACCGGACACTCGATGCGCTCTTTTGAATAGAAAGACACAGTGCTTTCTTTTTTGTCTGTTTTCTTTGTAGATGACCGGGTCATAGCGGTTCTCCCTCGATAATCACGATGGCTGAGGCGACTTCTCTCTCATGCGTTAGCGACACCTGTATATGCGTGCCTCCTGTTGCAGCCAACATAGCCTGTGCAGCACCGTAGACTTCTAGTCTCGGCTTACCCCATCCATTTTGACACACCCGAATATTCCTTAGCTCCATGTTTCTGAGTCCCGTACCGAGTGCCTTTCCAAATGCTTCCTTTGCGGCAAAGCGCGTGGCAAGAAACTGCGCTCGCATGTGGTTTTTAAAAAAGTCTACAATCTCCTCTTGATGAAAGAAGCGACGGAGCAGGCGCACGTTGTGTGTCCAAGATACGAATCGTTCTATTTCTACTATGTCTATTCCCACGCCAATGATCATTCATGTCCGTCCGCCGGGACTGACTGCGCTTCGCGCACATGAACGTGAACCTCTTTGGGACTGTACTGTACCATACGCACGTGTTCGGGCAGCGAGAGGATAAGGGGAGCGGTCACGCGTCCGGGTTCAGTAATTTCTCTTGCAGAAACAGAGAAGAACTCCTCTGGGTGCATCTCTTCAATTACATGCTTTGGCACCTGCACCTGTGCACGTATGGTGACCGGTTCGATGCTGAACGTAAGGTGAGGGGCACAGTCGGTGAACGAGACGTGTGTTGTCTCAAGCTCTTTGAGCTCAGAAACTTCCCGAACCCTGACAACGAACTGCGTTTTAGTTTTTGGAAAAGAAACGAGCGTACTCGGATTGATAAGTCCAATGACACCTGAGAAGGACGCGCGTCTATTGGTTATGTCGAGCGTTTCGGTAACTGCTTGTGTGTAGGAAACGAGCAAAGAGGCCGGACCGCGAATTTCCACCATGGAAGGATTTGTGTCGACTTCCCGCAGCTCATAGCCGTACGCAGGGACACCCTCAAGCGATAGGGTTATGGGGATATTTTTGGTGACACTACGCTCCAGCTTGAACGGGATGATGGCAGGATCTGCGACAAGTTCAAGCGCATCTGGTGGCGCAACATGGTCAGCTACAGTCACCCGCACAGGAACTGCATACTCTCCCTCCTCTGTGTAGGAGGACAAATCCACATAGGGGACAATGTCAGATCCGCGCAGTGCGCCGAGCGTATCACGTGAAGCGCGCATCAGCACCGTCACCTTTTGAGGAAAGCGAAGCGCAGGAGTTAGTGCGCCTTCATTTCTCACAACTAACGGAACAGAAATGGCGCGCCGTTCCAGCAGACTGCCGCTGTAAAATTGCACGAGCAAAAACGCAAGCAGTATGCTCGATGCCTTGGCAGCCCAATTGTGCGCAATCCTATCAAGACAACGTGCTGCGACCATGATCCAGTGTCCCTTGAGCGTGTCCAGCCCGAGTGGTAGTTTCGAGTAACTGTTTGAGCTGCGCCAATACGTCCGCGTGCGGAAGATCGTAGTACAGCTTTGAATCGTAGGCAAGGCTGAGCGCGCCCGTTTCTTCTGACACGACCAGGGTAATGGCATCTGTTTTTTCAGCCATACCAAGCGCGGCACGATGACGTGTGCCGAACGTTTTCCTAATATCGTGCTGTTCAGAAAGCGGCAAAAAGGAGCCTGCAGAGACAACGAGCCCATCGCGCACAATGACTGCTCCATCGTGCATGGGGGTATCGTGGCCAAAAATAGTCACAAGCAGGCTGGATGAAAGGCGCGCGTACAGCGCGGTACCCGTTTCACTGACCTCGCGCACGGTATGGTGACGGGCAAATACTACCAACATGCCGCGCTTCCTTTTAGAAAGAACATCTGCGGCAGTTAATACCGCGTCGATGTGCGTATGGTGCGCGCATTCGCGCTGTCGGAGCCAGTTCTTCTCTCCAATTTTCAAAAAAATTTTTCTTAATTCCGGCTGAAACACAATAGTAATGCTGATAGCCACGCCCGGGGCAGTTGCATTGAGAATCCAAAGGAGCGTTTCTAATTTTAATACGAAAACCAAAGCGTAGAGTACGAGAATGGAGAAGGCGCCTTTCACCAACTGGACTGCCTGTGTTTTAACAAGTATCTCGTATGTCTTGTACAGGAGGAAGGAAAGGAGCGCGACATCCAAAAGCGGACGAACGTACGCTGCGTACCACAGGACCATACTTCTAAGAAATAGCACGATGTTCTGACTCCAGGCAGCGTGTGCGCCGATTGAAACGGATGCGGTCCCCCGGCGCCTGGCGTGAGCAGGCGGGGCCTCCCCGTTCCTTCCGCTGTATGGCGGCCATCTGCCGCATGCGCTGCAAGCGCACGCGGATGTAACGAACGGCGTGCAGATGCATACTGTTCACCGAATCTGCCCAACTGAATGGGCTAACAGCCATTCTGCGCGTGCGGCAATATGCGGTGCAGAAAGGCCTGCTGCGGCGAGTACCTGCGCGCGCGAACCATGCGGGTAGAACATGTCCTGAAAAGCAAGCACGTCGCTGCACGGAGCCGGGTGCCTGGTGTTCAAGAGTGCCTGGAGCGCTTCTGCAATTCCTCCGATTTTTACGCCGTCTTCGACAAAAAGAACGGAACGGTAGCGACCTACAAGATCTAAAAAGTAATCTTCGTCTACCGGCTTTACGAAGCGCACGTTGTAGATATCTGCAAATATGCCCTTTCGCGCAAGAGTGTTGGCCGCAGCGGTTACCTCGGGAAAAACGCCCCCTGTGCACACTAACAGTACATTGCACTCATTCTCTCGGGTGATAAGGACGCCGCGTCCGGTATGTACAGGTGTACTGAATCCGTCTTCTTCAGGTGGACATAACGCCTTAGGATAGCGGATAGCTACGGGGGTGTCCTGTGCAAGCGCCCAGCCAAAGAGCAACGAAAGCTCGTGCGCCGACGCAGGGCACAGGATGTTTATGTTCGGAACAGCGCGAAGAATGCTGAGATCAAACAGGCCCTGGTGTGTTTCCCCATCGTGGGGTACGGCACCTGCGCGGTCAAGCGCAAAAATGACCGGCAGATTCTGCACAGCAACATCGTGAATAACCTGATCAACGGCGCGCTGCAAAAACGTACTGTAGACGGCAACGACAGGTTTTACGCCGGCGCATGCAAGCCCTGCGGCGAACGTGACCGCATGTTGCTCAGCAATGCCAACATCGAAGAAGCGTTCAGGGTATATATGGGAAAACAATCCAAGCCCGGTGCCGCCAGTCATAGCAGCGGTGATAGCGACAACACGGTCATCAGTACGCGCTGCATTTAGGAGGGTATGGGAGAAGGCTTCGGTAAAGGTGAGCGCATCCTTTTTTTCTACTATTCCTTCTGCAAGGTTAAACGGTCCTACGCCGTGGAAATCGGTAGGATTCTGCTCCGCAAAGGGGTAGCCTTTTCCCTTTACAGTCTGCACGTGGAGGAGAGTGGGACGGGTGAGTTTTTTAGCGTCGTTGAGTACGCGCTCAAGATCTTCGATATGGTGTCCATTTAAGGGACCGACGTACTCGAATCCAAAGTCTGCGAAAATATTTGACTGGTACAAAAGCGTTCTTGCACTTCGTTTCAGGCGGCTGAGGGCGCGGCAGGCGGGGCGACCGACGAGTGGGACAGTCTGGAGCGCGCGGCGAAGCCGCGTTTTGAGCTTCTGGTATGGACCTTTTACCGTGAGGGTACTCAGGTAGCGGGAAAAGGACCCCGTATTGGGGCTAATGGACATTTTGTTGTCGTTGAGGATGACGATGAGATCACTGCAGGAACGGCCCACATTCAGGAGGGCCTCGAAGGCGAGGCCCGCGGTGAGTGCGCCGTCTCCTACGACAGCGACTACCTTACCTGATTTACCCCGGTATCGTAGGGCGCTGAGGATACCACTTGCGGCAGAAAGTGCCGTGGAAGAGTGACCGGTACCAAAAGCGTCGTACGGGCTTTCATCGCGCCGCGGGAACCCCGAAATACCATCCTTCTGGCGGAGGGTATGGAAGCGCCCTGCGCGTCCAGTGAGGAGCTTGTGCGCGTAGCACTGATGACCGACATCCCAAACGACAACGTCGTGGGGACAGGAAAAGACGCGGTGGAGTGCGATGGTGAGCTCGACGACACCGAGGTTACTGGCAAGATGACCACCATTGGCACTGACAACGCGCAAGATCTCCTGGCGTACCTCCTGCGCGAGCGCGCGCACCTGCTCGGGGGAGAGACTCTTAAGATCGTGGGGCCCAGTGAGGGAGCGAAGCAGCGACAAATCCATGACGAAAACGCCTCATGTCGAACAGAAGGCGCACGGGCCGAGACTACCTGTTCTTGTGCCGATTCTTGCGAAGCTTCTTCTTGCGCTTGTGGGTTGCTATCTTTTGCTTTTTTCTTTTCTTTCCGCAGGGCACGTAGAAACTCCTCAGGAATCCAAGCTGGCAGGAGCGTAGCGGAAACTACCCAAATGGTCAAGGTATACTCGTGCGTAGCACAGGCTCGGAAGGAGCGAGTTTACTGAATGCGTACAGGTGGGTGACGCTTTACCCACGGACCTGATTTAGGTAGAATCAGCGCCTCTGCGGGGCTGTGCTCTGGCGCGGGCGGTTTCCGCACGCGGAGGCACGACAGGCGTCCGCACGAGAACAAAATCAGACCAACATAGGAGATGCTTGCCATGGGACGGGAGTTGTCGTTTTTCTTGCAGAAGGAAAGTGCGGGATTTTTTCTCGGTATGGATGCGCCTGCAGGCAGTAGTGTCGCGTGCGGCAGTGAGGTGCTGCGTGCAGTGCCTGTAGGTACAGTGGATGCAGCGAAGGAAAAGCATATCCCCGTGGTAGAAGTGCACGGACACGAGGTAAAGGTGAAGGTGGGGAGTGTGGCTCACCCAATGACGCCGGAGCATTACATTGCGTGGGTGTGCCTCAAGACCCGGAAGGGTATTCAGCTCAAGGAACTTCCGGTAGATGGAGCGCCTGAGGTGACCTTTGCACTGACAGCAGACGATCAGGTGCTCGAAGCCTATGAGTTTTGTAACCTGCACGGGGTGTGGTCAGGTAAGTAGGGGTGTAGTGCTCTCCTGTTTTTAGGAAGGGGAGCAGGAGATTGGGGGCATATTTGCGCGCAGTACGCCCTTGCGTAGGATGCAGGCGTGGTGTCGAGGCGTGCACAAGCGGGGAATATGCGAGAATTGGAGCATTTCGTGCAGTCTCTTGCTACGGCTGCTTGCGCGCTGGGCGCGGGCCTCACGCAGGTTGCGACGTCAGAGCGCGTGTGGTATCTCCTGCGCTTCGTTGCCGTGCTGTGCATCACCTCTGCCTTCTTTCGAATGCTGAGGCGCGGTGTGCGCCGTGTTGTTGCAAGGCGGTTATCCGCGCAGACGCAGCATTTTGTGTTCAAAACACTAAACTATCTCTCGTTCACGGTGATGACGTTTACCGCCTTTCACTGGTTGGGGATCAACGTGAGCGCGCTGCTAGGGGCCGCGGGGATAGCGGGAGTAGCGCTTGGATTTGCGGCGCAAACGTCGGTTTCAAACGTCATATCAGGGCTGTTTGTCATGACCGAACGTGCTTTTCGAATTCAAGACGTGATAGAAATTGACGGTATCGTCGGTGCAGTGCAGTCAATTAATTTGCTTTCGGTGGCGCTCAAAACGCTCGATGGGCAGTATGTGCGCGTGCCCAACGAAACGATCCTCAAAGCGAACCTTGTTAACTATTCGCACTGTCCTCATCGCCGAGTGAAAACGGAAGTTTCCGTGGCGTATGGAAGTGACCTGCGCCGGGTGCAACAGCTCTTGCTAGATGTTGCGACACGTAACCGGTTTGTGCTTTCGGATCCTGCGCCGGCGGTTTTGTGGAATGCCTTCGCTGACTCGGGTATTGACGTAACGCTCCTGACCTGGACTCACATTGAGCATTTCAATGATTTGCGCAATGCTATCTTCGTGGATATCGACGAATGCTTCAAACAGGCGGGCATTGAGGTTCCCTTTCCGCATGTGGACGTACGGGTGCAGGGGGCGTGCGATGCGCCACGTGCGGAAACGGTGTGAAATGCAGGGTGAGTCTTGATGTGCGCTTTTTCTTTGGACATTGACAGGATGGATAGAGGGACAGGGGGAGGCCGAATGAGATGAAAGGAAAAACGGTGAGCGCTGCGCTCGTAGGGAAACTCATTGCCCTAAGCGTAGGGGTGGTTGCGTGTACTCAGGTGAAGGATGAAACGGTGGGGGTAGGGGTGCTGTCTGAACCGCACGCGCGCTTACTTGAGATCGCAAAAGAAGAAGTGAAGAAGCAGCACATCGAACTACGTATTGTAGAGTTTACAAACTACGTGGCGCTGAACGAGGCGGTAATGCGGGGGGATATTCTGATGAATTTCTTTCAGCATGTGCCCCATATGCAGCAATTTAACCAGGAGCACAACGGGGACCTGGTAAGTGTTGGAAACGTGCACGTAGAGCCACTGGCGTTATACTCTAGAACGTATCGGCATGTGAGTGATTTCCCCGCCGGCGCGGTCATTGCCATTCCAAATGATTCGTCCAACGAGGCACGTGCACTCAGACTTTTGGAAGCAGCAGGGTTCATTCGGATGCGTGCGGGTTCAGGACTGTTTGCCACAGTAGAGGATGTGCAGCAAAATGTGCGCAATGTGGTACTTCAGGAGGTGGAAAGTGCCCTTCTGCCGCGCGTCTTTGATCAGGTAGATGGTGCGGTGATTAATGGAAATTACGCAATAATGGCTGGTCTTTCTGCACGGCGTGACGGGCTTGCAGTGGAACCTGATGCCTCAGCCTACGCGAATGTGCTGGTGGTAAAACGAGGAAACGAGGCTGATGCGCGCGTGCAGGCGGTGCTCCGTGCGTTGTGTGGTGGGCGCGTGCGTACGTATCTGAAGGAACGCTACAAGGGTGGGGAGGTGGCGCCTGCTTTGTAGGGTGCAAGTTCTTTCCGTTTAAAACCTACCCAGTCCTGACGGTTCTTCTGCATACTCAAGGATGGGGATGGTGTGGGTGTGTCTTTTGAAAGAAGGTGTCCCGTGTGCGCGTCGCGTTTCATAAAGGGCGTGCGCTCTGTGCGGGAGCCTTCGATGTGTCTGAAGGAGGCGCTGTGTTTACACGAACACGGACAGTAGCGGGGGCATTCGTTCTTGTCTGGTTTCTTGCACGTGGCAGTGCGCAGGAGCAACCTCCTGCTGCTGCACAGGCGGGAGCAGCTGAGGTGCGAGAGGCACTCTCTCTTTACCGGAATGGGCGTAGCATGGACACTTCAGGTGGGCGTGAAGATGCACAAAAGATGTATACGCAGGCGGTTGAGCTTTGTCGCAGTGTGCTTGAGCGCGATCCGCGACACGCCGACGCGTATGCAGTGTGTACCTGGTCTCTTTTCCGTCTTGGTCGTTATGCAGATACGGTTGCCCTATGCCAGGAGGCGCTGAAAATTTCGGTCGATCACCGCGTGGTGGAAACTCTCGCAGAGGCGCTCTTTTTTGTCGGCGATTACAAGGGTTCCATGCACGCTATGGAGCGCTATATTGACATGGCGCCGCGCGGTGAGCGTATCAGTGTGGCATACTTTTATTTGGGAGAGATCTTTCGCCTCACCAAACGCTTCCGGAAGGCAGACATCGCGTACTCAACAGCGGTGAATTTTGAACCGTCGAATGCGCTATGGTGGTATCGCCTGGGACTTGCGCGCGAGTACGCAGGAGACAAAGGCTTTGCACTTGATGCATACCGACGTGCGTTGCATTTGCGTCCTGAGTACAAAGAGGCACAAGAATCCATCAGGCGCCTGAGTTAACCTCCAAAAGGTTGACGTCGGAATGGTGTGCATATGAATCTTGAAGCGTTTATTTTAGGGTGTGGCGGCATGGTGCCATTACCCCATCGGCATCTGACTTCTGTGTTGTTGCGTCGTGAGGGAGAGTTGTTTCTGTTCGACGCTGGGGAAGGTACCCAAGTGTCGTTGCGGCGTCTGAGCTTACGCTGGAAGAAAATCAGTGCCATTTTCATCAGTCACACCCATGCAGACCACATCACTGGGCTGCCGGGGCTTTTGATGCTCTCTTCTCAAGTTGCTCGCAGCGAACCGCTGTACATCATCGGTCCTCCAAGAACTGCAGAGTATGTGGAAACGAGCCGCAGGATTTTGGACATGTACATTAATTACGAGATTATTGTCAAAGAGGTGATAGAACCACAAGTGGTATACCGTGGTAAGGATTTTCAGGTGCGCTGTTTTTGTCTGGATCATACCAAGCCGTGTATGGGCTACACGCTAGAAGAGCAGGATCGTCCCGGATCATTTGACCCGCGCGCGGCTCAGGATTTGCACGTTCCCTGTGGGGCGCTGTGGTCTCAGTTACAGTCAGGGGTTGCAGTGCAGTCCGCGCAGGGGGTGACAGTATATCCTGAACAGGTAATGGGACCGGCGCGTCCGGGGCGTAAGGTGAGCTTCGTCACTGATACAAAATATTTGCAGTCCATTGCAGCCGAGGTGCGGAATTCGGATTTCTTTGTGTGTGAGGGAATGTTTGAGAAAGGGATGGAAAAGGATGCAGCAGAGAAAAAGCATATGACGTGCGTGCAGGCAGCCACGATAGCGCGCGATGCGCGTGTGCGACTTATGGCACTCATCCACTATAGCCCTCGATATACCGATCACGAGTTGAAACGTTTATTAAAGGAAGCGCAGCGTGTTTTCCCGCACACTATTCTGTCTCGTGATCAATTGATGGTTCCCATTGCGTATCGAGAATAGATATAACGCGCCGTTGCAATACTCCGTTGGAATACCGAGGCGGTTGGTACAGTTACTTTCTCTGTGGTGTTCTCAGTGGGAAGGGAGCGCGGCGTGCGGGGGCGATAGAGAGAGTGGAAAACCTTTACGCATTTTTTTTCGCGTGTTACCATGCGCCCACATCAGGAGGTCTTAAGTGAGTGACATTGCATGCATTGAAGCGCGCGAGATCATCGATTCTCGGGGAAACCCCACTGTCGAAGTGGATGTCTCGCTCAGTGACGGTAGCTTTGGCCGTGCGTGTGTTCCTTCAGGGGCGTCTACCGGAGAGTTCGAGGCGCTCGAAATGCGTGATGGAGACAAGGAGCGCTATAACGGTAAGGGTGTTCTCAAGGCCGTTGGAACTGTCAACACGCTCATTGCTGATACGCTCGAAGGTATGGATGCGCTCAACCAGGGTGAGATAGATCACGCGATGCGGAATCTGGACGGCACTGACAATAAGTCAAAGCTTGGTGCGAATGCTATGCTTGGCGTCTCCATGGCTTGTGCGCGTGCTGCTGCAGACTTTCTGGGTGTTCCTCTCTACCGTTACCTCGGTGGTGTGCACACTTTTCGCATGCCGGTCCCTATGGCCAACATTATCAATGGGGGGAAGCATTCTGATAATAAAATTGACTTTCAAGAGTTTATGGTTATGCCCATCGGCGCTGCGTCCATGCGCGAAGCGGTGCGCATGACCGCAGAGGTGTTCCACGCGTTAAAGGGCCTGCTTGCCGCCGACGGCAAAGCTACGTCAGTTGGTGATGAAGGTGGTTTTGCGCCTGATTTGGATAACGAGCAAGCCCTTGAGTACATTATGAAAGCGATCGCAAAAGCCGGCCTTGCGCCGCGGAAGGATGTGTGTATTGCGCTTGACTGTGCGTCTTCTGAGTTATTCGATGAAGGAGATCGGAGAGGGTACAAGTTTTGGAAGTCGAATCCGGGGAAGCTGTTCACAGCACAGGAAATGATTGATCTGTACAAGAAGTGGATTGCTACGTATCCGATTGTGTCTATCGAGGATCCGCTTGACCAAAACGACTGGGCAGGTTACGTGCAGCTCACGAAAGAGTTGGGAGACAAAGTCCAAATTGTGGGAGATGATTTTTTTGTAACCAACACTGGGCGTCTGGCCCGAGGTATCAAAGAAGGATCGTGCAATTCGATTCTGATAAAACTTAATCAGATTGGCACGGTCACAGAAACTGTCGACGCGGTGCGTATGGCTCAGAACGCAGGCTACGCGGCGGTGATTTCACATCGCTCGGGTGAGACAGAGGATGCGTTTATCGCAGACTTAGCAGTGGCACTTGAGACAGGTCAAATCAAAACCGGCTCGATGAGTCGCAGTGACCGGGTGGCGAAGTATAACCAGTTGATGCGCATTGAGGAAGAGTTGGGTGCACAGGCGCGCTACTACGGGGCAAAGACCTTTGAGCGGTTTGGTTGTTAGCTTGTAAGGTGCGAGGAACTCTATAAGAAGTTGGGGTACGGGGCAGAGAACGCAGGACTCCGTGTCGTTTCTTCTTTACTTCCTGGCGGAATGGTTGCTGGTCTTTCTGCTGTGAGGACGCTTTTATCTTCGCCAGGATGTGTTTTATACTCCCGCGTATGGGCGCGGGAGTTTTCGTCAGCGATAATCGCCTTCAGTTTTCTCGTAGTCTCGCAGAGGTTTTACGTAATCAGGGGTGTCGTGTGTGCTTGAGCGCACACGAGGCAGCTCGTGGGGATGTGCCTGTGCGTGATGGGTTGGTTTATTGGAATCGCGCGTCTCCCTTTTCATTGCGCGGTATTCTGCTTCAGATTGAAAATCTAGGCATTGTGCTTGAGACAGCGGTGTTCGTTTTTGACGCGCAAAGTTATGTAGATCTTTATCCGGGAGATGATTTTTCCAGTATCGATCGGATCTCGGTGGATTTGATCGTGGCAAATATGGCATTGGTGCACATGCTGACTGCGCATTTTGTCAGTCAGGCGCGTGGGAAACTTCTGTTTGTGCACCGGGAGACGAGCGCGCACTGTGCGTCTGCTATGGTATCTGTTGCGTCTGCCGCTTTTGTGCGCATGGCGGAGGAGTGCGTGCTCGGTCTTGCGCGAAAGGATGCACCGCGTATGCAGACATTGTTAATACGGCTTGACGGAGTTGACGACGATTCCTATACGCAGTGGATTGCAACGCAGCTTGCATCTCCGGTTCTGTCACGTGGCCCTGGGCGATGGGTAAGGGCTGGTCAACGTAGCTTTTTTGGAAAATAGAGGTCACGCGACGTTGTCTTTCCCTTTCGTTGCCGTGTTCTTCTCTTTTAACGTCTTTATTGTTTGCTTCGCTATAGATTAATGACGCGGTATAATCCGTGTAGCGTAAAGCCGATCTTTTCGTATACGCGCCGCGCTGCCATGTTACGTACCTTTACGAAAAGCACCGGTGTTTTTCCTATATCGAGTCGGTTATACGCAAGCGTTGCAACCAATGCAGTGGCAATGCCCCGGTTGCGATATGCAGGCACCGTATATACCCCGCCAATTTGGTGACAATGAAAGCCATGTGCGTTTGTTTGCGCCTTTGCAACGATGTGTCCTCCTATTGAGGCGTGGAATATCACGCGTGTACGGAGATGTGCGTGCAGGGTACGCACGGTCGCCTTATGTTTTGGACTGTTTCCTACGGGCAGTACTTCTTCACGTTTGTAATGCATATGGAGAGGAAATAGCTCTCGCATATCTTTTAGCTGTGCGCGCCGGATATGCAATGGAGCACTGTTTTGCTCATATTCAACACGTGGTGTGTGTAGTGGCAGCACCAGTAGGTAATATCGCTCCTGCTGCG
The DNA here is from genome assembly GCF_000410535.2 of Treponema pallidum subsp. pallidum str. Nichols. Classification (NCBI taxonomy): domain Bacteria; kingdom Pseudomonadati; phylum Spirochaetota; class Spirochaetia; order Treponematales; family Treponemataceae; genus Treponema; species Treponema pallidum. Next base: position 885,818 of record NC_021490.2, on the reverse strand, counting down.
CGTGAGTTGTAATACCTGAAATCGAGCGTGCGATAACGCACGTGTGCATTTCTGTACCTACAATCGAACGCACCTGCGCGGTTACCAGCCGTTTGCAGGCACGGTAGATCGCCGCACTGTTTGTGTTTGGCTCACTGTTGTGCAAAAGCAACCCTGCGCGCGTGAGCAGGAGTACTGCACACGGTTCTGCATCTCGGTACAGTACGCTACCGCCCCGTATAAAGGGAGCGGTACCACGCGTGGAAAAAGAACATTTAGCTGCTTTTAGATATTCCGCCAAGCTGACACTGAATGCTTCACGCGACTTAACGAAGGCAAGGGCTTCATCAATGGTATGCGCGTCGAGGTTGCGAACGAGACGAGACACTATGTCCCCCACGACGGAGGTACAGAGGAGACAGAAAGCGTGCATGGCCCGAGAGGCTCCTGGAAGATCGAGTGCACACCTGCGCACGACCCCGCCAGACCCTTTTGCAAAAGACACACCGTCGCAGCCAGCGCGAGCTCCAAAGCTTCCTCAGAAAGAGTTGGGGATGGGGAGAGAGAACAGTACCCTCCCCTCGAAGGATAAAAAACGCACACCCGAAGTGCAAAGACGCGCAGTTTTAGTTTTGGAGTGTGTCGATGTAACTCGCGGCGGCGTGCGCGGCAAGGGCACCATCCGAAGTAGCAGTAATAACCTGCCGGAAAGACTTAGCGCGCACATCCCCCGCAGCGAAAATCCCCTCTACAGAGGTACGCATCTCGTCGTCGGTGACGATATAACCGGTGGAATCCTTTTCTGCGTCGGGCAAAAGACCGGTGATGGGAACCATACCGATGAAGAAGAAAACAGCATCACACGCGAGCTCTCGCGTTTCTCCCGTCTTAACATCCTTAAGCAGAACGGAGGAAACTTTCGTTTCACCACGTACCGCTTCAAGCGTAGTGTTCCATTGAACGGCAATATGTGGATTTTTAAGTGTGCGCTCTGCAATGGCCTTCTGTGCACGCAGAGTGTCCCTGCGGTGAATCATCGTCACCCGATCGGTGAGGCGAGACAGTACTAGCGATTCATCACACGCAGCGTCACCCCCACCAATGACCACCACGTGCTTGTTTCTAAAGAAGGGTCCATCGCAGGTGGCACAATAGGAAACGCCACGGCCTAAAAACTCACTCTCCCCCGGGATGCCCATCTTGCGATGCTCTGCACCGGTGGCAAGAATAACAGACATCGCCGTATATGCTCCCGTACCCGTGGTAATGTGGAAAACGCTATCGCGCTTACCGATAGTGGTAACTTCTTCGTAAGCAATCTGAGCCCCAAAGGCAACTGCCTGCTTTTTCATGTTTTCCGCGTACTCGAAGCCACTGATAGGAGTTGCATAACCCGGATAGTTTTCCAACGAATCAATAAGCAATGCTTGACCACCGTGTGCCTTGCTCTCAATCACAAGGGTCCTGAGATTGGCGCGACATGCGTACTGCGCTGCGGACAGTCCCGCGGCCCCAGCGCCTACGATGATAACGTCGTAATCTGTCTCCATGCCGAGAGTGTATGCACGCGTAACTGATTAGTCAACGCTTTTTTAGGTGCCCTATGTATGCCGGTAAAAAATATATGATTGAATTCAGGAGAAGATACGTGTGGAATTGATTATTCCTGCCGTGCGTGCGCCTGTCATTCTCAGCGGTTAGGCCCTTCCTTTCCCTTGGTTTGTAGGGAGGTCATTCTAGTAATTCGTGTCAGAATACATTAGACTCACGCCATGGGCGCGGCTACGACGGGGTTTCCCATAAAGGCTGCAGTCATACACTTCACCGCTCTTAGCAGACATGAACAGTATATCGTCTCGCGCGCGCTGTGTGCTTTGCGCACGCAGCCTCGGCGTGCGCAGGTTGTACGCCGGCGCGTGTCTAATTTAAAACGTCTGGTCCGTGCTATGCGTTCGTACTCAGGTGCAGATGGTGCGGACGTAGAAAGGTTTGGAAAGGGAACGGTGACAGACCTGGCCGATGCAGGAAGGTTCCTCTTTTTACCTGCACGTGTGGCGCTTAGGCGTGGGTACCTGATTGCTAAAATCCAAACCTTTGCGTTTCTTACGCAGGAGGTAACGCGGGTAGCTCTAGCTGAGTACCTGGTGCAGGAGTTGCGCCAGGTGCAGTTTGCACTCGTGTGTATGCTCATGACAGAGGATCTATACCTCTCTCTAATGGAGCAGGAGCACGTACCCGCGCGTTTGAAGACTGCTGTTACGCATGCGCTCGTAGCGCTGTGGGAACAGCGTCCGGATGAACGTGCGCGGCGCGCTACGTCGGCACTGCATCAGGTGTGGTGTGCACGGGAGCACTTGGCCCCTAGCTTTGGCTCAATGCTCGGTTCTAGTGAGTTGTTTTTGCTCTCGACAGAGCTAGACGAGATGTGGCGCGACTTTTTAGTGCAGCGCTTGAGCGAAGCAGGAGTTTGTACCGCACTAGAGGAGTTCCTGTTTGGTATTTCACATGAGCAGATCCAAGCCATTCGCTTGCAATTGCGTGCGCAGGGGGTTGCGGCACTGAGCCGTCAGGAAGCATACGCCCTGATCGGGGAAAAGGGCGGGGGAGAAAACACGCAGGCGCACGCATACCAGCGTGTAGCTGATCTGTGCTCCTTTTATAGGTCGTTTATAATACGCAAAAGAGATGCCCAGGCGCGACTACGCCTAAATATGCCTGGACCTGTACGAACCATCGAAGAACACTACGTGGAGTACCTTTTTTTCCGTCAGGGGGAAGCCTGTTTTGTACATTAACGTGCGAGCTGCGCCTTCTACAAAGAGTTTTCCTTTAGGAAAGGTGTGTCGCGTCGAGACAAGCGGTCAGCACCTACTGTTTTTTCATACTCCATCACCCGAAGCGTCCCCACGCGCACCTGCGTGGAAAGCTGGGTGCGCAAAAAGCACACTATCTGAGGGTGCCGTATTCGTTCGGCTCCTTGTTTTACCCATACGGCGCAGTGCGCTTGCCCTTGCGTGTCTACGCGCACGTGTGCGTGCACCACGCACGGATGTTGCATAAGCACACAAACAAGATCCTCTGCGTACACCGCTTCTCCGCGCGCACCGAGTTGCATATGGCACGAGCTGCTGCAGGGGAGGAGATTACCGGTTTCTGTCTTTGTCCAAAGCGTCCCTGTACGGAGCCAGCCGTCGGGAGTAAACGCTGCACGTGTGCGTACCTCATCGCGCCAATAGCCGGGTGTTACACCCTCTCCCCGTAAGGCAAGTTCCCCGGTGCTGGTGAACGCGTTGTAGTTTAAAAGGCGCGTTTTTAAACCGGGCACCGCACGCGTCTGAGTGCGTGGCGCCGGCATGTCTTTGTCTTTTGTATTTTTCTTTGCGGTCACAAAAATGAGCACGCTCGCATGTAGATACCCGTGAAAGAGCACCGCTTCCAGCGAGATCCGGTGCAAAATCTGCGTGTGTTCACTGCACTCTTCGCTCCAGAGAACCAAGAGGCGCAGCTGTCCTCCAAGTTGGGTATGGAGCTGCCGAGCACAGGGGCGGCGCGAACGCAGCTGCTCGGAAGCCTCCAGAAAAGGTGGGAGACAGAAAAGCAACGTCGGCTTTACGCATTGCAATTGCTGCAGTGGCAACCGCATCTGTGGGAGTGGAGGTGCATACCACACGCAGGCACCCTGTAAAAAAAACTGCAAGAAACGCACACACGAACTCGAATAAGTGTGCAAGGGGGAGGAGCGAAAAAACCACATCGTGCGTGCGTACACGCAGTACACGCTGTGCATATCGCGCGGTGCACAGTAAATTCCGTTGGGTAAATGTTACGGCACGGGGAGGAGTGCCAGCGCCTCCGGTGCTGGTGTACACCACGCTGGCAATGGCATCCGGGTCTGATCCAGCATTCTTCCAGTGCGTCACAGGTACTGGAGTGTTTTGTACACCGTCCGTTGTGCAGACAAGGGAGAAATCTTCCAGAGCGATCAGTGTTCTTTGCGCGGTGTGCGATACGGTAGAAAGGTCCTGCCCGTCTTTTGCGGAGCAAGAAGCAGCGTCCGGATCGGTGAGTGTATCCGCTTGGGCGAGTGTTTCTCTTTCTGCAGCGCCCGCAATGACACAGCAAACGTGAGCATGCTGGAGGCAGCGGCGCAGCTCCTGCGGACTGAGCTCTGGTACGAGAGGGACTGCGCGGGCACCAAGGCTTACTATTGCAAAGTAGCTAACTCCCCACTGTGGACAGTTGGGGCCAAAGAGCGCAACGCAGCTTCCTGCGCGCACACCACAGCGCATCAGCAACTGGCGTGCACGGCGCACACGCTGTGCAAAGAGACGGTAGTTCAAGCAGCACCGCGAATGCGCGTCCGTAGCATGGCCTAGGAAGCAGACTGCATTTTGAGATCCAAAGTGCTGGGCACAGTGTCTGAGTGCCGCTTCAAAGGTAAGATGTGGCACGGTTCCCCTTCGACTGTACATGGCGGGCATAGTATCTGCATTTGTTACGTTTTTCTACCGTTTTATATCTTTTACTACGTCATACGTGCAGTGTGTACGAAGCATTATCGCAGAGCACGCGGGTCCCCACGGATGGTTTTTATGACCGTAAAACTTCTGTAGTGGCATTAAACGCCGCAATACGCGATGCGATACGGCCAGGAGAGTGCAGAAAGCTACGGTGTAGCCGTGTCAGCGCAGGGGTAATTGGTGATAAGCACTTCGCACCTTTTTCCCCTTGCGTGAGCGGATCGTGCGATACACCGAGGGGCGTTGAGTTGTTGCACACGGAATGGACGATACCATGCGCGTACCTCAGGGCAATCGCTGTTTGAGAGCATAAAAAGAACTCCCCGCGCGTCTAGGTGCATGCAAAACGCAGCAAGCGATTCGTGCGCTGCTCTATCAAAACCGGTTTTATCATAGGCACTGAAGGTGCCAAGGTACGGTGGATCGAGATACACAAAATCTCCTCGTGCAGGTTGAATGCAAGAAAAGTGTTGGCAGTTAAGAGTGGTGTTTGCTAGCGCACGCGCGCAGCTGCGTAAATTCTCCTCATCAATGCGTATTGCAAGGTGTCCGACCTGCGCCGCAGGCTGTGTACTGCGAGGGGTAGGCGCGGTGGTATTTAGAAAAGGAGACGCAGGTGCAGCGCGTCCGAGAGGCACATTGAATTGACCTGCTTTATTGACACGGTACAGTCCGTTATAGCAGCTCCGATTCAGGTACAGGAAAAGCGCGGCAACCTCGAGCGGATGCTCGCATACGGCGAATTTACGCCGCGCAAGACGGTAATAGGTAGGGGTGTGGCAGGCGATGTGCTGTCCAACCCGGACGATAAGTTCTTCTACACGGTCACGAACGGCTGCATACGCACACAGCAGTGGCCAATTTATGTCAGATAGATAGATGTCGTGTAGGCGCACCCGAGTACACGCGCACAAGTGCCAAAAGAGCGCTCCCCCTCCCACGAAAGGCTCAAAGTAGGAGCCGAATGTCTGTGGCATATGCGCAAAAAGGGTTGGGGCGAGGGCGCGCTTTCCTCCTGCCCATTTTACGAAGGGGCGGGCGGTGTCAGAGCGGGACAAGGAGAGTATCCTTACAGGGCAGCATACGCGCTACTCCCGGAGGGTGCCGGATAATTGTTCCCATGCAAGGCGAGCGGCGCACTGTTCTGCGCTTTTTTTGCTGGTGCCATAACCGGGTCCGAAGCGTGCATCGCCAACGGTAACATCCACCCAGAAGCGTACGCTGTGATCAGGTCCGGTGCGCTTGACGACCGTGTACTCCGGCTTACTACGATAGCGCTGATGTGCAAGCACCTGGAGGGTAGATTTGTAGTCATGGTGCAAATTTTTCTCTCGTATGGGGCGGACACGGGGGAGCAGGAGACGGAGAACAAAACGCTCTGCCGCCTTGAACCCTGAATCCAAAAAAAGCGCACCGATGACAGCTTCGGTAGCGTCGGCAAGGATGGCTTTTTTGTGCCGACCTCCTGAAAGCTCCTCCCCTTTTCCTAGCAGAAGGTAGTGGTCTATACGCAGGCTCAAGGCAATGTCCGAGAGGGTGTCAGTAGACACGAGCACCGCCTTAGTCTTTGCTAAATCCCCCTCGTGACTGTCGGGAAGTGCGCGATACAGGCAAGCGGCGGCTACCGCGCCAAGCACGGCATCCCCGAGAAACTCCATGCGCTCATTGTGGCGCACACCGCAATGGTCCTCTTTTGAGGAAAACAAAGACCGGTGAGAAAGTGCCTGGTCGAGTGCGGTAGGATCGCGGAATTTAACGCCGAGCGTCTCTTGCAGGCGCCGGAGAGACTCCCTACGCTCGGGGGTGAGGGGAGAACGAGAGCGGGAAAAAATATGACCGAGACACAGGCTCATGTCACTTTGGACTTGATGAACTCGTACGCATCTCTGACTGTTTCGAACTCGTTTGCTTTTTCGTCGGGGATAGTAATCCCCATCTCCTCTTCGATCGCATAGACCAACTCGTAGGTATCTAGGCTATCAGCACCGAGATCTCCTCGGAAGGAGGAATCAAGCGTGATGGACGCCTCCTCCACCTCTAATTTCTCTGCCACTAATGCCCTCATTCTTAAGAACAACTCATCCACGGGGCAGCCTCCTTGTGCGCGAGCAAAAGGCAGTCGCTCAGGTGCACACTCGCACGGGCACTAGCAAAGGTCATCAGGGTTAATCACCTGGCGCCCCCGGTAGAAGCCACACCTACCACACACACGGTGAGACTGCACAAAATTACCACAGTTCCCACACTCAACAAGATGCGGGGCCTCAAGCCGCATATTAACCGCACGCCTTCTACGGGTGCGTGCTTTTGAGGTATTTGCTCGGGGCACTGCCATAGGGTGCGCTCCTTTCTGCGCAAGAACTGTGCGCTTCGGACCGTCGACCGCAACACACAGGCTCGCCATTGTGCATGTTCTTCGGTGAACGGTCAAGGGTGCTCATGTGTGCTTCTTAGCATTGTGCAATGCCCCCTGCGTGTGTGGGGGTAAGGGACGGATGTATTGCAAGAGGGAGAGAGCGTATCCCTCTGCATACAGAGCGTACCGGGAGCGCACGGCAGGTAATGGAGCTTTTTGGGAGATATCTGGATCCGGTGCACGGGGAGCAGTACAATGGGTGCCCCATGTTCGTAGTTACCGTGCAAAAGTGGACGCAGGAGACGTGGACTGCAGAAACGTTTTTACAAAGTCCTGCGTGGGCGCACTTCAAGCGAGCGTACGGCTGGCAGACGTACGTGTTCAGCGTGCATGTGCGCCCGGATGCAAACACTGGGGGAGAAAAACACTTTCCCCTGCTCATTCTGTGCAAGAATATTAAGCCCTTTGGCGTGTTTGCGTATGCGCCGGGTGCTCCCCCGTATCTTCAGGACGATCAGATTCCGTCACGGCAGATGGCGCGCGCACGTGCCAGTCTGCTACGTGAGTTAACGAGCGCGCTACTTCCCTTTTTCGTGCGTAAGCCGTTCCTCGTGCGGTTTGATCCCCCGTGGGGGTGGGCTGCTGCGGTGTGCTCGCTCCCTTCTCTTGCATCCTCCTCTACGCATTGCGCGGTGGGAACAGAGATGGAGCTCTTTACGCGAGAGCTCCACGCGTGTGGACTACGGCGCGCTGCTTGTAACGTGCAGCCTCAGGATACATTGCTGTTGGATATGCGCCCCGCGCGGGAAGATATTTTTGCTGCTTTCAAACCAAAATGGCGCTACAACGTTCGACGTGCGCAAAAGCACGGTGTGCGTGTGGCGCGTTTTGATACGCTCGCGCAGGAGGGTTCTCCGGGTAGTCTGCGCGCGGCGGTGGATGTGTTTTACGCGCTGTACCAAAAAACTGCGGCGCGTGATCGCATTGCCATCCACACCCGTCAATATTATCGCGATTTTTGCACCGCATTTGCAGCACAGGGGATGCTGGTGCTCTGTCTTGCCTATGCTCCGCGTGCAGCACTGCGGGTGCGTATTGCAGGAAAAGACACACCGAAGAACATAGAGACACCCCATCCCCCGGCATCGGAAGACAGAGAATTAGGGTGCGCTGATGAGCAGGCAATTGCAGCTTTGGTATTGTTGTGTTTTGACACGTGCGCAACTTATGTGTATGGAGCTTCTGACTATTCAGCACGCCATCTTATGGCACCGTATGCGCTGCAATGGTATGCAATTCAAGAAGCGCGTGCGCGCGGCTGTCTTTGGTATGATTTTTACGGTATTCCGCCAACGGACGATGTGCGTCACCCAATGCACGGGTTGTACCGTTTTAAAACAGGTTTTGGCGGATTCGTATTCCATCGTGTAGGAAGCGTAGATATGCCGGTTCGGCAATTGCATGCTGCGGCATATGCATGTGCTGAGCGTGTGCGTATGGGGTGGTTCAAGCGTGTTCGACGGATGGTGTGCGCCTGTCTGCAGTCACTCGGTAGACAGCGTACTCAAAACTATTCAGCGCATACTGCAGGCGCAGGTGCGTGATGGAACTACATGTGGGGAGTCCGGTGCTCTATCGAAAGCGCCCTGCGTGTGTACACGCTATCGAGCGAGGGAAGGATGCGAAGATCACCATTGAAACCGAACACGGGTTAAGACGCGTGCGCGTGAAAGACGTTTTGCTCTTGCACCCGGGCACTGTTTCTTCCCTGGTAGAACTATTGTCTGCGTCTCACATTGCGCGTATAAGCGAGGAATCCGTACAGGACGCGCGCGAGTTTTTCGGTACCGAAGCTCCTTCCTTTTTTGAACTTGCAGAGCTCCTCTGGGGGGCTTCTGCCGCGCAGTCGTGGGCCTATTGGGAGCAAAGTGTGCAAAGTGCGTATTTTGTTTGCAATGAGCCTGCCGCCGCAGTGCGCATCCGCTCTCAGCAAGAGTGCGCATCCTGCGCAGTGCAGGAAGAAAAAAAGGAAGCGCGTCAGGCGTTAAAGCAGGCGTTCATCCAGGAGCTACGGCGCGTCGCACGAAGTGCACGCAATATGGCACCAACTGCGCAGGAAGGAATGCATCGTGTGCACGTGTCGCAGGTGAACGAGCAGTTTACGCCCTTTCTGCAGGAAATCGAAGCGTTCGCGTTGGGGCACGCGAATCGCTGTAAGATTTTGCAGTGTGCCTTAGGCTGCGAGCACAGGGAGCAAGCGCATGAAATACTCTTGCACTTCGGGTTCTGGCCGGTGTATCGCAATCCGTATCCTGATCGTCTGTGTCCTCTATTTTTAAGTCCTGCTCATGTGTCTGGTTCTGATGGAGAACGTGCGGCGCAGCAAGATGTGCACACACATAGGTGTGTCACTCAAGCACGCACAGATTGTACGCATCTTGCCGCGTATGCCATCGATGGGGAGGGTACGCGCGACCCTGACGATGCGATCAGTTTCGATGGTACGTATTTTTGGATCCATGTAGCGAGCCCTGCAGAGCTCGTTCTTCCTGATTCGCACGCAGATGCATGCGCACGTACACGGGGTGCTTCGCTCTATTTGCCTGAAGGCGCAGTGCGCATGCTCAGCGACGTGGTGGTTGATACGTGTGCACTCGCGCGCGACGCAGTTTCTCCTGCACTGTCTTTTAAAATTTTACTTGATGAGCACGGTGACATCAGCTGTGTGCACGTGCTCCGGAGCATGGTGCGTGTTACGCGCCTTTCCTATGCGGAGGCGGATTCCCAGCGCGATACCCCCGCGTTGCAGCCTCTTTTTGACTTTGCGCGCAACAACATTGCACGGAGAAAAGGGCGCGGCGCAGTGGACATTTGCTTTCCTGATGTCCACATGAGGGTAGATTTTCCTGTGCAAGAAACAGGGCAAGCGGGAAAGGAAATGAACGCCGGGGACGTGCCCGATACACAGGGAAAGGTGCCGCGTGTTCACATTGAAGCACAGCAGTCGTACGAGTCTATGAGCATGGTGCGTGAATTCATGCTCTTAGCGGGAGAAGCGGCAGCACGGTTTGCCTTTCTACATAACCTTGCCTTTCCTTATGTGAGTCAGGAACGTCCTCAGCTGCCCGTGCAACTACCAGCGGGATTGGCGGGGGAGTACAAAAAGCGGCGCGCGATGAAAGCTCGTCGCGTGAGCACAACCGCCGCGGTGCACGCAGCACTCGGGCTGTCTCAGTACAGTCAGGTGACCAGTCCTTTGCGTCGCTATGTGGATTTGCTTGCGCATCAACAATTACTGGCGTGTATTGATCACGCGTATGCAAAAGCTCCTGCTGTAGGAAGTGCACAGACAAACGAGACGCTTGCGCTCAAGCTTGCGCAGGCAGATGAGGCAGCGCGCCAGGCCACACAAGCAGAGCGTGTATCGCGTCGTCACTGGACGCTCGTATACTTTTTGATGCACCCACACACGCGGTACGAAGCGATTGTGTTGGAGCCACTGCAACCGCGTGCACACGTGTGGTTACCTGCTGTTGCTCTTGAGGCGGATGTAGCATTAGGTCGGCAGGCGCAGTTCAACGAACGCGTAATGCTCCGTGTCGTGCGTGTGCGCCTTGCCACGTTAGAAGTACATTTTTCTGTCTGCGAGCACTGTCACCGCGGCGTGACGCAGGCTGTAGAAGGTGAGGCGGAGCAGCCCTCATAAGAGGAGTATGTTTTCGGATCTGTGTTATTCCCCTGTGGATATTTCAGGCGGTGCGTGTACGGTAGCCACTTGGCTGGTTCCTCCCTGCAGGGCGTGCCCGGTTTCTGCGTCAAAGTACAGTGCTTTGGACAAATCGAGTGCAAGGGTAAGCAAAGTTCCCTCGTGTGCGGTTAGGGTATGATTGCAGCGGGCAACTATCGGTTGTACACCTGCATCGAGATACACAAACGTTTCTGCCCCTAAAGCTTCAACTGCAAGTACTTTTAGCTGAATGACGTTGGCGCATTCTCGCGCGAGTGTTTCTTCCGTGCGCGGCGTGATAGCTTCCGGTCTGAGGCCAAAGACTACCTGTGTGCCAATATAGTTTTTTAACAAAAAGGACGCGGGGATATCCGGTCGAAGAACAAAAAGACCTGCATCAATTTTTATCCCATGCTCATCTTTAACAATCGTAACAGGGAAACAATTCATAGGAGGAGAACCAATGAATTGTGCAACGAACGTGTTCGCAGGATGCTGGTAGATATGGAGAGGAGAACCAATCTGTTGTACGCACCCGTCTTTCATGATGACAATCTTATCTGCCATTGTCATCGCTTCCATTTGATCATGGGTGACGTAAATCATCGTGGCCTTTAGGCGCTTGTGAAGAAGAGAGATTTCGGATCGCATTTGCACGCGCAACTTTGCATCTAAATTTGACAATGGCTCATCAAAGAGAAAAACCTTAGGATTTCTGACAATGGCACGTCCAACTGCAACGCGTTGTCGCTGTCCCCCCGAAAGTGCTTTGGGTTTTCGGGCAAGCAGTGGTTCGATATCAAGAACACGCGCTGCTTCGTGGACACGGCGGATGATTTCTTGCTGAGGGATTTTACGGATTCTAAGGCCGAACGCCATGTTGTCAAAAACGTTCATGTGTGGGTAGAGCGCGTAGTTTTGAAAGACCATCGCGATATTGCGATCTTTTGGTGTAACGTGATTCATGTGCTCACCGTCAATGTAGAGGTCACCTGAGCAGATATCTTCAAGCCCTGCAATGATACGTAGTGCAGTTGACTTGCCGCATCCAGATGGTCCGATGAACACCACGAACTCTCCACTTTCTGCGGTAATAGTTACGTCTTTTACTGCATGGACGCATCCGTGATACGTCTTACAGATATGCTTGAGTTCAACCTTTGCCATAGCGTTTACATTCCTTTTGAAACACGGGTGCGCAACACACTACTTTCCTTACGCAAACGGGAGGTGGTGTTGTCATGTTACGCGCTCTGCATGTGGTGCAAGCGGTCGTCTAGATATGCGACAAGCGCTTCGGTAAACAAATCTTGATTTATCAATTCGTGTGCAAAGAAACGGAAGCCGATGGCACCGGCGTGTCCACCGCCGTTTTGAATAGCAAAATGAGATAGCAGTAAACGCAAATCCAACTGTTTCACCCGCGCGGCAGTGCGCACGCGCCACTGCGTGACATAAAATTGCTGTGTTGGATCTGGATACGCGGAGATACCGATACCTGAGATACTCTCTGCAATGTTGCTGGTCGCCATTTTTATCAACGAAACGAAATGTTCTGCATTGCAACACTCGTGCAACGCCTGTGTTTGTGTCTGATTGAGAAGGAGCAGGGAAATACTGCCGCGGTGTTGCACGTTTTTCACCATTGTTTGGTAAACCGCATGTTCTTCAGCGGACAGAGACTCCAGGGTATGGAGGATTTGTTTGGTGGATGCTATGTTCCCGGTAATCGGTTTTGTTTTTTCCCTGAGCATAGTGTTCAGCCTCTGGGTGAAGTAGGTGTAGAGCGCGCGGTCTTTCCGACTTATCAAATAAGCACCTGTCTTTGCATCCCCTATCATACCGGTGAGTATTGAAAGCACAACATTGCGTGAATACAAATTGCGTATCCCAAGCGCAGTGCGCTGCGCGTGGTTACGCGCGAGTTTGTAACAAAGATAAGCGATGATTTCGCACGTGCTAGAGGCGCGTGCGATAAGGCTGTAGCCTGGATCACCGCAGCAGGCAGCGTTTGCAAAAAGGTGATGGTCAAGTTCAATTTTACGGATAGTCGAATCTGAAAGGAGTAGTCGGCACGACGGAGGCGCGTAGATCATACCGGGATTTGGGGTGTCTAGAATGACCAGGGCATCCGGCATACGGGGGACAGTTTGTGTATCGAGATGCACGGCAATTCCGTTATAGAGACAAATATCAATGAGGAATGAAATCTGCACACGAATGGGACCTTGACAACAAATTTCCACGCGTTTATTGCATCGCGTGAGCAGGAGTGCGAAGGCTACTAACGATGCGATACAGTCTTCATCAGGATGTTCATGTCCGAGCAAAAGAAAGGAGCCGTGTATCGCAATCTCCTGCAGAATATTTCGGACGACGGCATTTTTCGCTGCAATGGAGAGATCTCGTTTTGGCGACGGAGAATAGGTGTAGTCACACGCTAGCGCGCCCATGACGGCGAGTATACTATAGAGTGTCCGCTGGTGTGCGGCAAATGAGACCGTTCTCCCAATTATTTTCTGGGTAATGTTGCTCCCTTGTTACTCGTGTGAATTTGCAGTACCGTTGGGCCAGAGGCAGCTTGGCGTGCGCAGGAGTGATTGTGTGTGCGCCAGACGTGACGGAGCCGAGGTTGTATTGAGTTTTCCTTTTGCATGATGACGTTTCCCGAGGCTGCATCGTTTTTGCCGTTCGTGCGGCGCGCAAAGGCGTGCCTGCGCGTCTTGCGTATATGAACGGACTGCAGCCCTGCCTTGTGCAGGGTGTGTCTTGCGATTGCGTTGGGGCATGCTGCAAGAAGCGTACACAGGGGGGCATCCCCCACGAGGGTATGGAGAGGAAATGAAAATTATCATCAGTGCTTCTGTGCAAATTATTCTTGATCAGGCCTTTGATTTAGCGCGTAAGCGGCGTCACGAGTACATCACCGCAGAGCATGTTCTTTTTTCTGCCCTTGCGCATCCTGCTGCGTTGGAAATTATCAATCTCTGTAGCGCGGATATCGCGCTCATCCATAGTAATCTGTCAGAGTTTTTAAAAACACAAGTTCCCGTTGACTTAAGTCATACTCCTTCTCAATCACTGGGTTTTCAGCATCTGCTTAAGCGTGCAGTCTTGTATTGCGAGGCGAATAAAAAAAGTGCTCTTGAAGTCGGAGATCTGTTGGTAAGTCTCCTCCAAGCGGAGACAAACTATGCTTCGTACTACATGCGTATGTCGGGTATGAGTACGGCGCGCTTGATTGAAGTAATAGCTCGTGTCAATGGCATCCGACACGGGGATAAGAATGTGTCGATGGGGTCGAACGCGCAAGAAAGGTATTCAGAGTCAGACGACGTTGGCGAATCTGCAGGGCACGGTCCTCCGCTCGATGGAACAGAGGGGGATGGTAACACAGCGGACGTACATGTGCACTATGAACACTGCGCGCATAAACGCACGGATGCAGATACGCATCGGTATACGGTGCTGGAAAAGTATACGGTGAATCTCACCGAACGTGCTCGTCGGGGAGAGCTTGCTCCGCTCATTGGGCGTACGCAGGAAATTGAGCGGACGATTCAGATTTTGTGCCGGAGACAGAAGAATAATCCGGTACATGTGGGTGAAGCTGGTGTGGGAAAGACGGCAATTACTGAGGGGCTTGCGCAACGTATCGTGCGGTGCGATGTGCCAGAGGCGTTAGAGGGAGTAGAGATTTTTAGCCTTGATATGACAAGCCTGTTAGCAGGTACAAAGTTTCGAGGGGATTTTGAAGAGCGGCTCAAGCGTCTTGCAGAAGAGTTGGAAAAGAAAACACAAGCAATTCTTTTTATTGATGAAATTCATACGGTAGTCGGTACTGGCTCAGGCGGTTCGGGTGGTTTGGATGCGTCTAACTTACTCAAACCGCTGCTTTCTTCAGGAAAGATTCGCTGTATTGGTTCTACCACGTATGAGGAATACACCAAACATTTTCGCAAAGATCAGGCGTTAGCACGGCGTTTTCAAAAAATTGATATTGAAGAGCCTTCTGAGGAGGAAACCCTCCGAATTTTGGAAGGGATTCGCACGCTTTACGAAGACTTTCATGCAGTGCATTACAGTGATGAAGCATTAGCTGCTGCGGTGAGACTTTCGGTGCAATACATCCAAGGGAGACATCTGCCGGATAAGGCGATTGATATTATCGACGAAGCAGGCGCGTGTGCAAAGCTATCCCGGGGAAAGCACGGAACAGAGGGAGTGTGTTCAGTAATTGGGGAGTCGGATATAGACGAAATTGTGGCAAAAATTGCGAAAATCCCTAAGCAGCGGGTATCTGCAAGTGAAATAGAAAAGTTGCGTAACTTTGAGCGCAGTATTTCAGAAAAAATTTTTGGACAAGGCGAGGCAATTGACTTAGTCACTCGTACGCTGAAGCGCGCGCGGGTGGGATTGCGCGTAAAGCATAAACCTATAGCAAACTTGCTTTTTGTGGGGGCTACCGGTGTGGGAAAAACAGAGCTTGCGCGGACGCTTGCCCAGGAACTAGGGATTGTGCTGCATCGTTTTGACATGAGTGAGTATCAGGAAAAGCACACGGTGAGTCGGTTGATCGGCTCACCGCCCGGTTATGTTGGGTTTGAAGAGGGGGGATTGCTCACCGACGCGGTAAGGAAACAACCGCATGCGGTGCTCCTTTTGGACGAAATAGAAAAAGCTCACCCGGACATTTTTAATGTCCTGCTCCAGGTTATGGATTACGCAACGCTCACTGACAACCAAGGCAGAAAAGCGGATTTTCGCAATGTTATTTTGATAATGACAAGTAATGCGGGTGCCCGGAACATGGGTGTTTCTCTCATCGGTTTTCACAAGGGGCAGGTGGGTACTGCAGTTATCGACGAAGCAGTAGAACGTATTTTCTCTCCAGAATTTCGGAATCGGCTGGACGCAGTTATTCGTTTTGATGCGTTGTCCTTGGAAACGATGGAACGCATCGCCCGCAAGGAGCTTGCCCTGGTGTGTGAGCAACTGCAGAAAAAACACATTCGTTTTGATATTACCGATGATGCACTCGCGTTGCTCGCTGAGCGTAGTCACTCAGGGGGAAGTGGTGCGCGTAATGTTGCACGCTTGGTAGAGCAAGAAGTTGCAAATGTGCTTGCAGATCTTATGCTTTTTGGAGGAGTCGCTGAGGGGGATGCGTTGCGGTGCACGGTAAAAGATCGGCATGCTCAATGCAATTTTCTCCGCATCGAGTGCGTGCAGTCTTCGTATTCGGGGAGTATCCAAGACGCGCTGGGGTGATGATGCGTGGCACGGTAACGGTGTATCCGTGTGGTAGGCAGTGCACGTGCACTGAGTTATTCAAACGCGTTTCTCTCTTATCTTCCGCCAAAGCTCTACACTCCATACCGCCACCTCGTCTATGATCCTGCGTGCGTTCCCACCGGCAGTGAGAGTGGTGCCTGAAACGAGCGGAACGCGAGCGAGCACCATTCCATTTGATTCGTCAAGAACATGCGCAAAACCGATAACGTCCGTTTCTTGTAGCGGTGCGCGCAAAAGGGGAGGGAGTGCGAACGTTATGCTGATGCGCGTACCGGGCGTATTCAGAACTGGGCACGATGTACACGAGGGGTGGAGGATTGGTCGCAGTGCCCCAGGGCGCTTACTGCCCAGGACGGGAATAGCACAGGGAAGCGCATCACTGATAGCCGTGCGTACATCGGTGCACTGGAAATGGGTGAACGCCCAGTATAGAAGGGTAGCGCCGTCACGCGCGCGGATGCGCTTTCCTTCGGGAATGGAATTCCCTGCGCCGCCTAAGATAACTGCAATGATGCGGGTGTCTCCGCGCAGACTGCTGAGCGCGACGTTAAAACCGGATTCGCGGATATAGCCAGTTTTTAATCCGTCGCAGCCGGGCACTGCTGTGGAAACGTTTCCGCGCGCTGCGGTTGCTGCAAGCAGGGTGTTGGTTGCAGGGAAACGTGTGTGTGGGGGTATTCTCGAAGTAGCGGGAGAGTTACTACGCTGAAAGTAGCTGCGCGCATGAAAGCGTGCAAGGTTTTCAGGCCATCGGCGCACATACTGGCAACAAAAGAGCACAAAGTCACGCGCAGTAGTTACATTGTGTTCGCTCAGACCGCTTGGTTCCACAAAGCGTGTGCGCGTAAGACCCCATTTCTGTACAAGCGTGTTCATGCGCGTGCAGAACGCCGGTATACTGCCTGCAACTGCATAAGCGAGGGTGTAGGCTGCATCGTTCCCCGAAGCGATGTTCATACCTGCGAGTAAGTCGTGTACGCTGATGTACTCACCTGTACGTAAAAATATAAGCGAGCTGCCCGGTGCAAAGGCCTGCGCGCTACCTGCAAGCGGTACGCGTATACGCTGTTGCCAGTGGAGTTCTCCACGCTCGAGTGCTTCCATGACCACTGCACAGGTAACCAGTTTTGCCAAGGACGCCGGGGGGAGGGGTAGGTCTGCGCAGAAGGAGGCAAGGAGTGTGCCGCTTCCTCCTTCGGCGATGGCGTACGCGCGGGCACTGATGGGGGGTGGGGTGGATCCTGCAGATAGATTGGTAAATTGAAGCGTACGGATAGGGTGAGCAGAAAAGGGATTACGGGACGACGGAGAAAAACGCAGTGTTGGGGAGAAAAGAAAGGAAGGGTGGAGTACTCGCTGCGCGTGCCACTGCAGCGCCCCTGCCCCGACTACGCACGCACCTAACGCATACAGCGCGCGCTGCCCACGCCGCCGTGCCACGGCGCGCAGGGAGCGCGATGAGTGGTCTTTCAAACGGGCAGTACACGCGTGTACCGGGTGTCCCGGCACACCGTATTAGGGACAGAGCGTACGGCACGGGCCGACCGCACATGCGTCACCCCTTGAAAAGCACGCCGCGACACGTCCTGTGTATCACAGAAAACACCACACGGGTCATCATACAGCCTCCCGGCAGAGCATGTTGTTTGCATTACTTTAGTATAGCAGAATGCGAAGTGTGCAGCGAAGGATTCATCAATCCTGTTGCGTTCTCTTCTTTTTTGTGAGGCATATATTGCACCGGATGCTCCTTGCGTCTGCCTGCCCTTTTGGGCAACACTTGTTGCCAGAAACCTGTCTTCACGAAGTCTTGTTTAAATCAGAGTAGGAAACGCTATGACGCGAAAATTAATCACCGCCGCACTCCCCTATGTGAACAACGTTCCACATTTGGGAAATCTTATCCAGGGTCTTTCTGCAGACGTTTTCGCACGTTTCTGTCGGATGCGCGGCTATCACACGTGTTTTGTATGTGGTACCGACGAATACGGCACGGCAAGCGAAACCCGTGCGGCAGAACAAGGTCTCAGTCCTGCACAATTGTGTGCGCACTACCATGCACTGCATCGCGACATCTATCAGTGGTTTGATCTGTCCTTCGATTATTTTGGGCGCACTACAAGCGATGCGCATACTGAGCTTACGCAAGCGTTGTTTCGTCATTTGGATGCGCGGGGTTTTATCAGTGAACATGAAAGTGCGCAGGCGTACTGTCTGCACTGTGCACGGTTTCTTGCTGATCGCTATTTGCGCGGTACCTGTCCCCATTGCCGTAATGCTGAGGCGCGTGCTGACCAGTGCGAGCACTGTGGAGTGCTCCTTGAGCCGGAAACGCTCCTGAATGCGCGCTGTGTGAGCTGTGGCACGGCGCCGGAGTTTCGCCCTACGCGTCATTTGTATTTAAATTTGCCTGCACTGGAAAAAGCCTACCGCTCGTGGTTTTGCACCACGAATCATCTGTGGACTAAAAACGCGGTGCGTATGACTGAAGGTTGGCTACGTACGGGATTGCAGGAGCGTGCGATCACGCGCGATCTGCGCTGGGGGGTGCCAGTTCCCAAAGCAGGATTTGAGCAGAAGGTATTTTATGTGTGGTTCGATGCGCCAGTCGGTTACATTTCCATTACTAAGTGCGGCACAGAGGCAGCTTCCTCGCAAGAAGGGGGGGGGACCGACGATGGCGTGAAAGAAAAATGGCAGTCTTGGTGGCTTGATCAGCAGGATGTGGAGTTGGTCCAGTTTGTGGGGAAGGACAATATTCCCTTTCATACGCTGTTTTTCCCCTGCATGCTCATCGGTTCCGGGCAGCGGTGGACGATGCTTACGCGTCTTTCTGCGACGGAGTATTTGAATTACGAAGGGGGGAAGTTTTCTAAGTCTTTAGGGGTGGGCGTTTTTGGTTCGGATGCAAAAGAATCGGGCATTCCCTCAGATCTGTGGCGTTTTTATCTCCTGTACCATAGACCGGAAAAAAGCGATGCGCACTTTACCTGGCATGAGTTTCAGGAGCGTGTAAACAGTGAGTTGATTGGTAATCTGTGTAATCTGGTCAATCGTACGCTCACCTTTGTGGCGCGTACGTACGGGGGCGTGGTCCCTGCGCAAGATGGAGCGCGCAGCACCCGTGCGCAGGTGATGGAAGAAACGCTTGCGCTCCGCGAAGCGGTGCGGAATACTGCAAAGCGCATGACAGATTTAATGGAGCAGGTACAGTTGCGAGAAGCGTTTAGAGAAGTGTTTGCGCTCTCAGCGCGTGCGAATAAGGCGTTGCAGGATGGTGCACCGTGGAAAACGCGGGCGCAGGACCGTGAACGTGCAGACGCCTTGATGCGTGAGTTATGCTATGTGATTCGGGATGTGCTGATTTTAGCGCATCCTTTTTTGCCGTGGTACACGCAGCAAGCGGCCCGATTTTTGGGTGTTCAGTTGTCTTCCTGTGCACCAGAGGGGGGAGGAGCTGTGTGTGCTGCGAAGAAAGACGCGGATACGGCGCAGCCGGACACAGTGCAACCGACCCTCCGATGGTCAGACGTGGGAGAACGCAAGGGTTTAACGCAGGTGCATCCGCCGGTGATTTTATTCCGTCCGTTGGAGACGGAAACTATTGCTGCGTATCGTGCCCGCTATGCTGGAACAGCCAGGGATGGGGCAGGAGTGAGCGTACCGCGCACTGCACAGATGCCCACGGGAATGAATAAGAAAGAGACAGACGCTCAACAAAAGAAGGAGGAGCGTGAAATGCCCCCTCCCTCAGATACTGCACGGTTATCTGCATTTTTTTCTGAGCGCGTTGTACTGAAAGTAGCACGAGTGTTGCAGGTGGAGCGTCATCCGAATGCGGATATGCTTTTTGTTGAAACATTAGATGATGGCTCTGGCGTTGAGCGCGTTATTGTTTCTGGTCTTGTGCCTTATATGGCTGCAGATGCGTTGCGTGGTGCGCACGTGCTTATTGTGGATAATCTGCAGCCGCGCTCACTGCGTGGGGTACGGTCTTGCGGCATGCTGTTGGCCGCAGAGTATGTAGATGCGCAGGGCACAAAGGCAATTGAATTGGTGCAGGCGCCATGGGCTCTGCCCGGTGAACGCGCAACACTTGCGAGTGCGCCGCCGGTCATTACACCGCACGGGTCTGCCGTTATCGATGCGGACGCTTTTTTTTCTGTGCCTATTCGTGTGGTAAATTATGCAGTAGAAGTTGCAGGTGAGCCGCTCATGGTTGGAGGAAGGCCACTGGTAATGCAGCGAGTGAAAGAGGGAACTGTCGGCTAGGAATATTCACAGAGCATTTGGTTTTCCGTGTCGGATAGGGGGAGCGCAGCATGAACGTGGGATTTTTGGGTTTTGGAGCAATGGGACGGGCGCTGGCAGAAGGGTTGGTGCACGCAGGAGCGCTGCAAGCGGCTCAAGTGTACGCCTGTGCGTTAAATCAGGAAAAGTTGCGTGCGCAGTGTACATCTTTGGGCATAGGTGCCTGCGCGTCAGTTCAGGAACTGGTACAGAAAAGTGAATGGATTTTTCTTGCAGTCAAACCATCTCAAATCAGCACGGTACTGCGCGATCGCCAATCCTTTCAGGGAAAAGTGCTTATTTCCCTTGCGGCGGGTATGTCTTGCGCTGCATACGAGGCATTGTTTGCCGCGGACCCTCATCAGGGTATCCGTCACCTGTCACTTTTGCCGAACTTACCTTGTCAGGTGGCGCGGGGGGTGATCATTGCAGAAGCGCGCCACACCCTGCACCACGATGAGCACGCTGCGCTTTTAGCAGTGCTGCGCACAGTTGCACAGGTAGAGGTGGTGGACACCGCGTACTTTGCGATCGCAGGGGTGATTGCAGGCTGTGCTCCGGCGTTTGCCGCGCAGTTTATAGAAGCGCTCGCTGACGCAGGGGTGCGCTATGGCCTGGCGCGCGATCAAGCGTACCGGCTTGCGGCACACATGCTTGAAGGGACTGCAGCGCTCATACAGCACAGTGGTGTACATCCTGCACAACTTAAAGATCGCGTGTGCTCTCCTGCAGGGAGTACTATTCGCGGGGTGCTTGCGTTAGAGGAGCAGGGATTGCGCCGTGCAGTTATACACGCGGTGCGCGCTGCGCTCAGTTCTTCCTAAGGGGTGGGCAGGGTGCATTGCTTGTTTTTTTTGACTGCTGACAGTACAGTTGCACCCTTGTGAAAAGTTCGTGCGTATATTGGCGGATCGGGGTTCTCGTTTGTATTCTGTGTGGAGTGGGGAGCTGTGGCGGTCGTGCGCGCGTGCGCGAGTATTCGCGTGCGGAGCTTGTTATCGGTACGCTCTGTCGCGTGCGCGTGTACTCTAAGCGACCTGCTGCTGAAGTGCACGCGGCGCTTGAGGAGGTGTTCACGCTGCTACAACAACAGGAGATGGTGCTGAGTGCTAACCGTGATGACTCTGCGCTTGCTGCCCTAAACGCTCAGGCAGGTTCGGCACCGGTTGTTGTTGACAGGTCGCTGTATGCGTTGCTTGAGCGTGCGCTTTTTTTTGCAGAAAAGAGTGGGGGTGCGTTTAACCCCGCACTAGGTGCGGTAGTCAAGCTTTGGAATATTGGCTTTGACCGTGCTGCTGTCCCTGACCCCGACGCGCTCAAGGAGGCGCTGACACGTTGTGATTTTCGTCAGGTGCACCTGCGCGCTGGGGTATCGGTGGGCGCGCCACACACGGTACAGTTGGCACAAGCGGGCATGCAGTTGGATTTGGGCGCCATTGCTAAAGGATTCCTTGCGGACAAGATTGTACAACTGCTCACTGCGCATGCTTTGGATTCAGCGCTCGTTGATCTGGGAGGAAATATTTTTGCCCTTGGTCTTAAGTATGGAGATGTGCGCTCAGCAGCCGCGCAGCGGTTGGAATGGAACGTGGGTATTCGCGATCCGCACGGCACGGGGCAGAAGCCTGCACTGGTGGTGTCGGTGCGCGATTGCTCGGTGGTGACTTCTGGTGCGTACGAGCGTTTCTTTGAGCGTGACGGGGTACGCTACCATCATATCATCGATCCGGTTACCGGGTTTCCGGCACACACTGATGTGGATTCTGTGTCTATCTTTGCACCCCGTTCCACAGATGCAGATGCGCTTGCTACCGCCTGTTTTGTATTGGGGTATGAGAAAAGCTGTGCGCTCTTGCGTGAATTTCCCGGTGTTGACGCGCTGTTTATTTTTCCTGACAAGCGCGTGCGCGCAAGTGCAGGGATTGTCGATCGCGTGCGTGTGCTCGATGCACGTTTCGTGTTAGAGCGTTAGGACAGCACGTGTGCTGTTCGTGTGTAAAAAAGTGTGGCGGACTGTCCTCATCATGGTGTGTGTGCAGGATGCGTGCGCGGGGGTTCGGTCAGATGTCAGGGTGTAGGCAAAGATGAGCGCAGCGCTGACAAGAGGTGTTGAGTGCACCCTTTACTCCTAGGTTCAGTGAGCTGCGTAATTTTGAATCGAGGAGTACAGTGATGGAGACGTTTTTTACCTCAGAGTCTGTGAGTGAGGGTCATCCTGATAAGCTGTGCGACCAGATTTCTGACGCTGTTCTTGATGCCTGTCTTTCGCAAGATCCTCACAGTTGTGTTGCGTGCGAAACTTTTGCCTCCACGTCCCTTATCCTGATTGGAGGTGAAATTAGCACGCGGGCGCATATTAATCTTACCCAAATTGCGCGTGATGTTGCCGCTGACATTGGATATGTAAGCGCTGATGTCGGTCTTGATGCAGCGTCCATGGCTGTTCTTGATATGACTCATCATCAGTCGCCTGATATTGCGCAGGGGGTGCACGGTGCAGGACTGAAGGAGTTTGCAGGATCGCAGGGGGCAGGGGATCAGGGGATTATGTTTGGTTTTGCGTGCCGCGAGACGCCGGAGTTTATGCCCGCCCCCCTCATGTGCGCGCACGCGGTTGTGCGCTATGCTGCCACGCTTCGTCATGAACGCCGTGTGCCGTGGCTGCGTCCTGATGCAAAAAGTCAGGTTACCGTACAATACGAGGGACATCGACCGGTACGTATCAGTGCGGTTGTGTTTTCTCAGCAGCATGATCCGTCACCTTCATACGAAACCATTAGAGAAACGCTCATAGAGGAGATAGTGCGTCCGGCGCTTGCACCTACAGGTCTGTTAGATGAAAACACGCGTTTTTTTATCAATCCAACCGGTCGTTTTGTCATTGGCGGTCCCTTTGGGGACACTGGTTTGACCGGGAGAAAGATCATCGTAGACACGTATGGGGGAATGGGCCGCCATGGAGGAGGCTCCTTTTCAGGTAAGGATGCATCTAAGGTAGATCGTTCTGCAGCGTATATGGCGCGTTATATTGCAAAAAATATTGTGGCAGCCGACCTTGCTGAGCGCTGTGAGGTGCAGCTTGCATACGCAATCGGCGTACCATATCCGGTTTCGCTGCGGATAGAAACATTTGGAACGGCGCGCGCATCTGAGTCACACATCACACACGCGGTGAAAGAGATTTTTGATTTAACCCCAGCGGGTATCGTGCGCACGTTGGACCTGTGTGCGCCTCGGTACCGCTCGACTGCAGTGTATGGTCACTTTGGGCGCGAACAGTTTCCTTGGGAACGCACAGACTGCGTGTGCGACTTACAGCGTGCGGTGCGCCCGTTCGCGCTCTCTGGCCAGATAAAAGAGTAGCTTCGTTTCTTTTTTGTCTGCGCGGGGCCTGTATCGTTACAGCCCTTCACTTTCTGCCCATGTTACGATGATTGGCTCTAGGGAATGTATGGAAAACCCAAGGGTATGGACCTGCTGGTATTCATGACTGTTGGGCCACCGTTGGTAGGGGTCATCGTAGTGCGTGTGCAAAAAGTGATAGATGGTGTCTTCTGCATTGTTTTTGCGCGCGCGTAGGCGCAGACCACGGCGTACTGTTGCACGGTTGAGCACCGTACGAATGGCGGTCCGGACCTCTTTGAAGAACAATTCGCGATACACGCCGTAGTCCTTCCCGGTGATTCTTTTAACAATGTGTGCGATGGATTCGACCGTCTCTTCCGGTGGGGAAGATCGCTCTACGGTTGCAGCTCCCTCCTGGTGCACGGGAGAGGAAGTGACGATATCGGAATGTCTTGCCTCCGCGTGTGTTCCTGTGCGTGATGCACGGGAACTGCACGTGCGGACGTTCTTTGTGTTGTGACGGAAAACCCTTTCCATTCCCGCTGTTTCATCTTTCTGTTTTGATTCCCCACTATCTTTTTTACTAATTTTCTCCGAAGGAAGGGCAGGTAACTCTTTCTTACGCGCACGAGTCCGTGCACGCGTGCCCGCCGTCTTGCGCGCATGCGGAGTAGAAGATCGTCTGTGAGTCGCAGGCACTTTTTTACCCTTTTGATGATGATGCTCCGCACGTTCTACCAGGCGCGCTTTTAACCAGTGCCAGTTTCGTTGCAAATACAGATCACCACTGATGCTGTAGTAATACCCTGAGGCGACGTGCGCGAGCACCAAGTGCAAAATATCTTCGTCTTTCCATTGGTGACTCCGTCCAGTTTTAATTGAATGAAAGATATTGTAGTGATGTGTTTTATACTTTCTGCTGTACAGTAGCACGGTGTTCTCAAAGGCTCGATCATCGTATCTGTGCCAGTATTTGATTGCATACGCAAGTACCCGATCTTCAATTTTTGTAATAGTTTTCGCGATTTCAATGGTGCGTACCTGTTCTGCGGTGAACACCAGTTGTGAAAAATCTATCGTTGAAGAGGTATCTGTACCGTGAGCCTCTGTGCAAAAGCCGTAGGTTGCGCGCGTGTGTGACTCCTGCCTAAATGTTCGCACAGAAGAAAGCGTGTCGGTAACGTACATGCGAATGATGTCTGCAGCCTTTTCCATCTCTTTCTCTCGGTAGAGCAGCCATTGTGCATAATGCGTGTGCTTTCTGGAGAAATGAACGGACTCAAAGCGGTTGAGAGAAATAGAACGCACAATCTTTTCGCAAACTCGGATCAGCGTGCGCACGTCGGTCAGGTCGAGGGGCGCAACCGCGGCGGCGAAAAAATCAATAATTTTCTTTATTTCTTGGATTTTCTTCTGAGCGAGCTCTGCTAGGGCATCGGCAAGCACTTCCTTAAACCGCACGTCCCTTTTGCGATAATAGGACATGAGGAGTACCCTACGCTCCTTCTGAGGGTATTTCACCAAAAGCGTGCGGTTGTAGATATCCAGTGCCTGTCTTTGATCTCCAAGGGATCTTAGTTCAAAATACCGGTCGATGTCGGCATCTTCGCTAAAACTCAGCTGGGGAAACTCCGCCCTCAGTACTTTTTTATCAAGCTCTGTGAGTGTGCGCATGACATCCCAGGTGCGTAGACAAGCTCTTTAGAAGAAAGGCTGGCGCGCAGCGCCGGCCTTTCGAAGCGGTGAGAAGAACTAACGCAAGAGGCTTAGAACGCTCTGCGTAGCCTGATTCGCCTGTGCAAGCATAGCAGTCCCAGACTGCACCAGAATCTGGTTCTTGGTGTAGTCTACCATCTCTTTTGCCATATCCACGTCGCGGATGCGAGACTCAGCTGCCTGCAAGTTCTCTGCCGCGACATTGATACCGGCAACCGTGTGGTCAAGTCTATTCTGGTAGGCACCGAGATCAGCGCGCTGCTTATTAATTCTCTTTATTGCCTGATCAAGCGTACCGATTGCGCGGTTGGCCTTTTCAGGAGAATCGATATTCATGACCGACTCGTCACCTGCATCCCGAATTCCCATGGCAACTGCAGTCATGGTCCCGATATACGCACGCGTGCGCTGGTCCATGTTTGCACCGATGTGGAACCACATGGATGCAGTTACAGTGTTCTCCCCGCCTTGACGCGCGAAGCGACCAGTGAGCATGTTCATGCCATTGAACTGAGCGTGGCTGGCAATGCGATCCACCTCTGCTACCAACTGAGAGACCTCTACCTGAATGTAGAGACGGTCTTCTGCGGAGTAGATACCGTTCGCCGCCTGCACACTCAGTTCGCGAATGCGCTGGATAACGTCGGTGGTCTCCTGTAAAAACGCCTCCGCAACCTGAATGAAGGAGATGCCGTTCTGCGCGTTTGTAGACGCCTGGTTCAAACCACGGATCTGGCTCCGCATCTTTTCAGAAACTGCAAGACCCGAAGCGTCATCCCCTGACCGGTTGATGCGCAGTCCTGAAGACAACTTCTCAATGTTCTTCTGGACGGACAAGTTAGTGTGTCCGAGCGTTCTTTGAGAGAACATAGCGCTCATGTTGTGATTGATGATCATGAAGCATTACTCCTTTTGGTGCTTTCAAGCGGACCAGCCGCCCTGGCATCCCTGCCGTTGCACCCCGTGCTTGGTAAGGGGTATCGGAATACGCCGGGTGCACTTGAGGAAAAAGCGGTGCGTATATCTTGCGTACGTGAGTGCTTGAACGTTGTGCAAATCGGAGGTAGAATCCCCGTCCTGTTGACCTCTGCAGCAGAGTTACCCCGGTTAGGTTCGTGCGTGAGATAGGTTGCCGGTTGCGTCCGGCTGTGTGTGCACTGTGGATTGAGTGGCTCTGTCCTTGTTTGAGCTTGTGCGCGGCGTAGCTGTACTTGGCGTGCACTGCCGTCTTAGCTTTCCACGGAGGGATGTGGGAGAAGATAATTAGGGAATGTGGGGAAGGCGTATGAGGTGTATGAAGATACCCAGGCAACTGACGAGGCGTCGGCTACTTGAGAGGTTTTACGCGCACCCGTGGGTGCTTGTTGCGGTGCTTAGCGCGCTGACGCTCTTTTTTGCAGTCCAGCTACGCACGCTACGCTTGGACAATAATAATTTTCGCTTTATCCCCAAGGAAAACTCGGTGCGTATCGCCGATCAGCGCATCGATAGCACATTCGGCTCCCAAGTTCCTGTGCTCATTGGTATTAAGCGTGAGTATACTTCCGTCGTTGATCCTGTCTTTCTTGCGGACGTGCGGTCGCTTATTGAACGCATCAGTGCGGTCCCCTTGGTGAGGGCGGAGAGTACTCTCTCACTCCTGTCTGCCGAATACCTTGGTCTGCGTGCAGGAAATATTATCAGTGAGCGTGTTGTTCCTGATGAGTTCTCCGGAAGTGCAGAAGAGGTACAGGGCGTTTATCGAAAACTTCGAGATTGGGATTTCTATGAATGTAGTCTAGTCTCGCGCGATCTACGCTCTATGCAGATAGTCGTGTTTCTAGACACCTCCAACGAAGAAAGTAGTTCACCTGAAGCGATGGCAGCTTGTCGCGCGATCATACGCATTCTCGGTGCGTGGAAAAGTCGTGACGCTCAGACTTTTGTCACAGGGGTGACTGTTTTTAACGAAATGGGGAATGAGGCGTCGACGCACGATTTAACGCTCCTGGTGCCGCTTGTGGTGCTCATAATAATCGTGGCGTTGTTTGTATCGTTTCGCCGCCTGGCGGGTATCTTCTTGCCCCTTTTGACAGTGGTCATATCTACCGTGTGGGCCTTAGGAGCTATGGCTTTGTGTGCCATACCACTTTCTATCCTTTCTGCCATCTTGCCTGTAATTCTTATTGCCGTCGGGAGCGCATACGGCATTCATATAGTTAGTGCGTATTTTTACGGCGCCTCCTCGCGTATCTGCTCCACCCGGCAGGAGCATCGCGCTCGCATCGTGGAGGCAGTGGATAAAATAATTCAGCCAGTTTTTTTGTCTGCACTTACCACCTTCGTTGGTTTTGTATCTTTTTGTTTTACCTCTGTTGTGCCTATTTTTGAGTTCGGCGTGTTCGCAAGCGTGGGCGTGGCGTCTGCGTTTGCAGTGGCGCTCATGCTTATCCCCTCGCTCCTCATTATCCGTGGGCCTGAATCGCGTGTGTGTGCGCATGCTCCCGATGCCGGTCATGAACACATGGATACGGCGATCACCGGTACGCTGATGGTAATCGCCCATCACTATCGGACGGTGTTGTTTGTTGCATTCCTTGCTGTTGTATTTTCCCTGGTGGGGATGTCACGTTTGGTAATTGACAACGTGCTTACGGAATACTTTGAGCCGGAGGTAACAGTGGTGCAGTCTGATCGCTTTATGCAGCAGCACTTCGGTGGTTCTCGATCGCTCACCGTATTAGTGAGTACCCCTGCGCGGGATGGCAGTGTAGCACGTCCGGATGTACTGAAGGCTATGGATGATCTGACTGAGTTTTTACAAACGCGGGTGGAGCATGTGGGAAAGGTTATTTCTCTCGTCCCGCTTATCAAGCGCATTAACCAAGTGTACAACGCAGACGCGTCGGCGCGAGGCCTGGAGGCGCAGTCTGCAGATGTGGTGCGCGGTGGTACGGATGACTTTGGTGTTTTTAAAACATTCACGGGCGGACATGAGGAACCTGCGCGGGCGGAGACGTCACGTACTTCCTTGGCGGCGCCGGGGTCATCGTATGATTTTCGTCAAGCAGTCGGTATGCTGGTAAGTGCCGTGCGGGATTCTGATTTTGATCGTTCAGATGCGCAGCAGCTCGTGCAGGCTCTTGAGAAGGCGGTGAACTACGATGGGCGCGCGTATTATGAGATACCGTGTGATCCTAAGAAATATGGGGTGAAAACGAGCGAGGAATTGCAGGAAATTATCAGTGGGTATTTGTTACTGCTTTCAGGAAAAGGGTTGGGTCTGGTGGATCGTGCCGTAGACCCCCGTGCGTTAAAGATGAACATCCAGCTCGGAACTAAGGGTCAGCAAGACTCATACGGTGTCATTGAGGCAGTAAAAAAGTTTATCCGGGAAAATTTTCCTCAAGACGTGCACGCTGAGTTTGGCGGCTCAGTATTGGTTGAGCAATCCTTGAATGATCTGGTGGTACAATCTCAGCTGATTTCACTGGTTTTTTCTTTGTGTGTAGTTTTTATCATCATCGCAGTACATTACCGCTCGCTGTTTGCTGGTATAATCGGTACCCTTCCTTTAGGAGTATCTGTGTTGGTGAACTTTGGGGTTATGGGATTTTTTGGCATTAAGCTGAACATTTGCACCACGATGGTGGCAGGCTTTTCAAGCGGTATTGGGGTCGACTATACGATACACTATCTGGCGGCGTATCGGCGCGCGTGGAAGGAGTGTGGTGGAAAAGATTTTCTGACACAAACATTCTATGGTTCAGGGCGGGCAATTCTTTTTAATGTTCTGTCTGTAGGATCGGGATTTGCAGTGCTGATGCTTTCAAAGTTCAATGTTCTTGCTGATTTTGGTTTGCTTATGGTGTTGGCTATGCTTACAAGTTCAGTGGCGAGTCTCACGCTCCTTCCTACCTTACTGAATGTGGTCAAACCAAGGTTCATCACACGATAGAACCAAAGGGAGGTATGCATGAAACGGATAGCATATGTGCCGTTGTGCGCGGTAGTTGGTGGCATGTGTTCGATGTGGGCACAGAGTGCAACAGATGTGATGGGTAGCTTTAAGAAAACGGCGGAAACAGGCACAATGGGTACGCAAGCCCGCATGGTTGTCCGGAAGGCGGGTAAGACGGTGAGTACCTTAGTACTTAAACAGTATACCCGGTATGAAAAGAGTGGAGAGCAAAAGACTCTTATAGAGTTTTTGTCTCCGTTGAGCGTGAGGGGAACACGCTTCTTATCCCTGCAGAAAAAGGACGGGGCGTGGGAGCAGTACCTCTATTTGCCCAAACTCGCACGCGTCAGGAGCATTACAGGGGGGGATGCCCACGCTTCGTTTATGGGGACGGATTTTTCGTATCACGATCTTTCGCTTGTTGGTGGGGTTGCTGATCTTGATGAATGTACGCTCGACGGTACGGAGTCGTACGGGGGAAAGATGTGCGTGCGCATTCAGACACTGTCACACAAGCCCCAGGCGCGGTACGTCAGGGCGTTGCTGTGGATAGAGCAGGAAACAGGTCGTTTTGTGAAAGGGGAATTTTTCGATAAAAAAGACAAGCGCGTGAAGATCATGACGCTTTCTGATTACGAGACTATCCAGGGTGTAGATACACCAAAGACGGTTGTGCTCGAGACGATCGCCCAACGCAGTACTACAACCATTCACCTCACGAAGGTTGAGTATCACATGGACATCCCTGAGAAGGTGTTTACCCCTGAGTATCTAACCCAAACCGATCGGTGAGTGTTGTGGCTTTTAGCGTGTTGTTTCTTCGTGCGGTATGGCTCGGTGGCTGGCGGTCGAGCCCTTCTTGAGCGTCTCGAGCGTCGAGGCGCCATCCTGCCGTATTGCGTTTAGGAAGTCGATGACGCTTGGGTAGCGCTGAAAAAACTCACCCCACTTTGTGAGGCGTTGCATTTCAAAGTTCTCAAGTGCGCTGCGCTTTGCCGCTTGCTGCGCGAGTGCACTGAGGTGTTCGGACCGCTTCGCTTCGAACGCGCGGTAGGCCTGCTCTGCAGTGTGGTACAGGACCATGTCTGGTATGTGTACCTCGGAAAGCACCACCTCTGAAATTGCGCAGTGGGGAATTTCTTTTTCGATTGCGCGTTTCAGTTCTCGTGTGGCAAGCCCGTACTGCGTGTGAACGCGCTCGTAGAGGGCTGGGTCGGCCATGCAGCGCGCGATGAAATCGTGCGACACCTGGGTGAGTGCCGCTTGTGCTGTAGTGTCCACGTATCGCTCGAGCGAGTTTTGGTCAGTGATCCTTTCTCGCTGCACGGTATCCAACAGGAAAGCTTCTTTGAGAGCAACGCGCGCCGAGAGCGCTAAAGTCCAGTCAAAGGGTGCGTGTTGATCAAGCAGCTGCGCGTACTCCTTTGCCGCGGGCAGGACGTCCTGAACGGTGACGGAGACCGTCTGCTTCTTCAACTCAAAGGCAAAGAGCTCCGCATTGGACGGGAGCAGCGGCTCCCAGCGCCAGAGAAATCGCCCCGGAGCGATGAGCGCGTGGTGGTAACCACCTGAGCGTGATCGCATAACCCCATAACTTCCCGCCGGCAGGGAGAGCTGAAGCCATCCCCTCCACAGAAGGTACGTACTCGCGCCCAGGGCACAGACAAGCGAAAAACAAAACGTCCGCACACGCATGAGTAGGGGAGCCTAGCAGTTTGTGTATCCCAACGCAAGAGTATTTGGGCGCGCAGTATATGGTGGTATCGTGCAGTCCTTTTGCACTGTCCATTGCTGAGACATACCGTGGTAATTGAATGGGCAGCGCCCTCTATGGTAGGGTCCGCCCCTATGGGTCGAGACTCGCCGGCGGGTATGCGCGAGGCCGTTTACTTTCTGCACCGGATGGTGGTGTGTCTGGGCGTGCTGCTGTGTGCAGCGTCGCTACTTTATGTGTTTGGGAACTTTTCTCACTTTCTTGATAAAAGCCAGTTTATTATTTTACGTTCATGTGTCGGCTGTTCAGTACTGTTAGTGGTTGCCTGTTTGTGTGCGGGCAGTTTTGAGCTCTACTTTTTTTTGACGCGTAGTGACGCCCCGTATGGGCGGCTGCTGTGTATCACCGTCGTGGCACTGCTTTTTGGTATGGGTGCACTTGTTTTCAATACGGTAGTGCTCATCGTGGCTAAAGGCACATGAGAGATTTACGAGGCACATCTGCATCTTTTACTTCACACGTTGTAGTTTACAGCTGGAACTGAGAGCCGAGGTACACTTGGCGTACGTGAGAGGATCGTACTACCTCTTGTGGACTGCCCTGGGCGATAATATGGCCGCAGTGTATGATATAGGCTCGGTCAGTGATTTGTAGTGTTTCACGTACGTTGTGGTCCGTGATGAGTATGCCAACGCCTGAGTGCGCAAGACGCACGATAATGCGCTTGATATCCTGCACGGCGCAAGGGTCGATCCCGGAGAAGGGTTCATCAAAAATTAAGAAGCGTGGATTTACCGTTAATGCACGCGCAATTTCCACGCGTTTGCGCTCGCCACCTGAAAGCGTGTCTGCCCTTTGATTTCGCACATGGGTCAGCTGAAATGCTTTGAGCAGCGCTTCGCATCGCTCGGTTTGTTCTGTGTAACTCAGATCGCGGCGCATTTGCATGATTGCGCGCACGTTTGCTTCTACCGTTATTTTTCTAAAAATAGACGGTTCTTGCGGTACGTAGGACACGCCCATGCGCGCGCGCACATGTATGGGTAGCGGCGTTATGTCTGTGCAGTCTAGCAGGACGCGCCCGCTATCTGGACGGCACAGACCCATTACCATACTGAACGATACTGATTTGCCTGCTCCATTGGGACCGAACAGCCCAACTATCTCTGCTTGGTGTACAGAAAAGGAGACGTCATGCACCACGTGCCGTGTTCTAAATGTTTTATTGAGTGCAGCGGCCACGAGGCGCTTTTCTCCCGGTGGAGATTCATTCCAGGAAATATTTTTTTCTTTCTCTGTCTCTGCCTTTAAAGTATATGTGACATCGTGCTTTGCACGGAGTCTGCGCGCGGCAGACAGGAAGCGTTGAAATGTCACCGGTGTTGTTCCCATTCGTAGGGTTTGAGAATTGAGCCTTGCACTTTTCCGTGTAGCTGAATTTCTCTACGGGCCATATTCAACGTGATACGTTCTGCCTGAAAAAGATTACCGCGGTCGCTAACCCGTGGCGCACCGCTTAATTCAAGGAATATACTTTTGCGGTAATACATACCGAACATGGCCTGACATTGCAGGTCTTGGTAGGTAAGGGACACGTTCATTTGTAAGAGCAATGTTTCGTTTTTTTCGTGGTAGACTATGCGCTCTGCACGTGCCATTACGTTTTCTCTTTTGTCAGAAATCTGCGCAGCACCGAGTAGTTCGGTAGTATGCGCATTTCTGCTAAAATGCAGAGATTGTGCAGAGAACGTAAGGTGCTGTGTTTTTTTTTCTCCGCGCACGTTGCCGGTGGCGGTAACAAGATGATAGTCGTCGCCGGAAATTTCAATCTTATCTGCGTGGATTTCTAAATCGGCAAAGTACATGCGCGCGTTTCCGCGGAGTACAGTGCGTGGGGCGTGGGGGTCGGCAGAGCCTTCTAGACTGTCTGCAAAAAAGCGCACCTTACCTCGCGCGTGTGCGCGTTGCCACACGCACAGGGACATGAGAAAAAGTGCAAGGAGTACAGTGCGCAAGAAGGGTACGGGTGAAAAAGCAGGGTATGAGGACGCGCGAGTCATGGACTGAGATTCGGTGCGGCGTACCGTGACGCGCGGGTTTTGGCGAAAGAGTCAAGATCGACGTCTATGTGAACGCCATTTTGAAACACAAAGCGTTTGGTGCGTGCATTGACGCATAAACCAACCCCGGTGACAACAGCCCCTGATGCATCGCTGATGCGAACAGGGGAGAAGTGATCGCTTGTGAACAATGCTCGCGTATTTTCCCATCGAAATGCGCGTCCTTCCAAACGCAGACCCTCATGGGGAAAGAAGCAGTCCACCTTTTTCCCGAGGTAGAAAACAGTACCTTCGCAGTCAGTGAGCAAAACACCTGCATGCCCGCGCACGCTCGCACGCCCATTGCCGTCGTAGCGTGTAAAGTGGATGTCCCGTGCAGTCCAGGTTTGGTCGTGGTGATAGAACTCAAGCGTTTGAGCATGCAGGCGCGTTTCCAACAGGTGAGTGTTGTAGCGATCGAACGTCACTTGGAAAAACGCGATGGTAGGTGTGTTGCGCGTGGCGGAGGGTTGCTGTATCCAGCGTAAGGCACTGCTGTCGGCGCAGCAAACCAGAAGGAGGCAGGAGACAGGAGCAAAGAGGAGTCGAATGCGCACTACCGCTCCTTTACGCTACAACGGGCGTAGCCGGACAGATGCCCGGGCAGAAAAAGAAGGACAGACAACGCGTCCCAAGTAGGAAAGAAGGACGCACCTTAAAAGCAACAACCCCGCCCCCACAGCCGCGAAGCACAACAAACCTCGCAAGAAGGGCGAACGAACTTGAAAGAGATCGCGCGCCATTGTACGTTCTCCCCTATGAAGATTAAAGAGAAAAAAGGCTATTTCATCTCTTTTTCCGCTCTATTTTTGATTGCCTATATGTTCGTAGCAGCCGTCCCCCTCGGGGCTGACCCTTACTTTTTGCCTATTTGGGCACGTGACCTTGCATCTGAATTGCACGAAGAGCGTCCTGAGCGCGCGGTGCGCGTGAACGCTGACACAGTGCAGACCCTCCAACCTTTCATGGTGGGGGAGTACTTTGGCTATTTTACCGATGAGGGGTCGGTTGTGTTTGCCACGCGGGTTACCCAGCGCCTTTCTGCTTCTACACACGCATGGGCGGTGTATCCTGAGCATGCAGTGCGCACGCCTGTTTTTAACCCTGCTGGGGAACACCTTGCAGAAATTGCTGAGCCAGGCTTTGTGCATATTGAAGCGGATCGCTTTTTTCTCTTTTCCCCAGGGGGAAATGCTGTTTCCTCCTATGACGCGCGCGGTGTACAACGGTGGCGTGTGTTGCACACGGCGCCTATAACCGCGTTTCACTCTTCTGCTGCAGGCGCGGTTATCGGGTTTTCTGATGGGAAGGTGATGGTTGTACGTGCCGACGGCACCGTCAGATGTGCATTCTATCCGGGCGGGAGCACATATGAAATTGTGTTTGGGGTGACTCTCTCTGCAGATGGCACACTTGCTGCGTGCGTGTGTGGTTTGGACAGGCAGCGCGTTATCCTGGTGTCTCTTGCGGATGTGCAGTGCAAGATTGTTCACCATCAATATTTGGAGGGCGCGTTACGTCACCAGCTTTTGATGAATTTTGATACCGAAGGGCGCTATGTGGTATTTGAACATGCACAAGGGGTAGGGGTGATTGATTGCCAAAGGTTAGAGACAAACATTATCCCCCTGGTTGGGGATGTTGTTGGTATGGGCGTGCAGCCTGAGTGCGATGTTGTGACGGTGTTAAGCCAGAAGGAGCAGCGGTGTCGGTTTGCTGTTTTTGAGCGCGCGGTGCATAGGGTGGGGGATGTGCGGTTTGACGCACAGGATGTGTCATTGACTCAGGGTGAAAAAAAATTCTTTCTAAGTATCGATATGCTTCTTGCACGCATTGACATTGCAGGGATCCCGTAAGGGGTAGGGACAGAGGGGGTGTGCCGGCGTGCGTACGATTTTTGTGGGTGTACTGTTGCTCGCGATTATGGGAGAAGGGCGCTTGTGTGCGTTGGAATGGCCTGTTGATAAACCTAAGTTTTTGTCTCTTTTTGGACAGAGTGTGGGCGCAGGTCTGTTACAGCAGGGATTGATTTTTGATGGAGCAGACTCTGCAGGAGAGCGTGGATACGCGGTACGTACTGCGGGGTACGGACGCTGCGTGATGCGACTTCAAAAACATCGCCGTGCGCGTGTCTTTCCCGGCGCGTTAGGAAATGCGTTGATTTTTGCGCATGAAGACGGGTTACAGACGGTATATGCAAATTTACGCGAAGCGAAAAACGCGCAGGATTTTGGTTCTACCGCGGAAGCAGAATCCGGGGTAACGGTCGGATACGCAGGATCAAGTGCGTGGGCACCTCCAAACAGTTTTGTGTTCCAGGTGATTGATACAAAAAACAAAGTGTATCTCAATCCCTTGCTCCTGCTGCCTTCGGTGTCGGACACCATAAAGCCCACCATTCAGGATGTGGTATTGGCGGGAAAGACAGGGGTGTTGGCTCTTTCGGGGACAGCAGCGCCGCGCGATGCCGACGGGTATGTCTATACACGCAAGCGCACCCGTGTGCACAGGCGCGTTACGCAGGGAACCTATCGTCTGTATGCGGCAGTCGCAGATGTGTTAGAGCATGGTACCCAGACGTTCACTCCGTTCCAAGTGCATGTTGTGGTGAACGGATCGGAAGTGAGCGCGGTGTCCTTCGAGTTGATTGTGGCGAAAGATTCGCAGGCGTGTCTGTCAGGGTCGCTTTTAAATGAACGCCTGTTATATGAGATGAAGGGTCGCGTGTTTTTGGGGAGCGTAGTGCTCACGCGTGGTACTGCAGAGCTTGCGATTAGCGCGCGTGATATTTCAGGCAATGAACGAACGGAAGTGTTCTTTTTACAGGTGGAGTAAGGCGTTCGTAGTTTTTTCATTTGTACACCGGGGTGTGTGAGGGGGTGTGGTGTGGATAGGACGGGTGGATACGTGCGGCTTGCGCTTGCAGCCCCTGCGGTGCGTGTTGCGGACTGTGCATACAATACCCAGCGTATGATTCAGACGGTGCGTCGTGCAGCTTCATGCGGTGTGGACATACTATTGTTTCCCCGTCTTTCGCTTACAGGGTGTAGCTGTGCGTCTCTTTTTGCTCAGGATACGCTGCTTTCGGCAGTCTGCACGCACGTATCTGCACTGTGTGCTGGCACTGCTGATTGTCAGCTGTTAGCGCTTGTGAGTGTGCCCTGTTTTTTGCGCACTCAGGTGCGCGTGTGTACTGCGCTTGTCGCACGAGGTCGTGTTCTAGCACTGGTTGTGCAGGATACCCTGGCGGCGTGTGGCGCGCAAAAAATGCAAGTGCCCTGTGAGGTCCTGTACGGTGGTGCACCGGTGCCGGTGTACGATGTGCAGACGTGTTTTGAAAGTGCAGAGGGTCTTTTCTCTTTTTGTGTTGGTGCTATGGATGGATCGGTACCTGCCACGCTGGTGTTGCAGGCCTACGGTACGCCAAGTACGGCGCAGACACCGGATATTTTTGCTGCGCACGCTGCGGCATACAGTGCACAGCACCAATGTGCGTATGCGTACGTAAATGCGGGGTGGGGGGAGTCTAGTGCTGATGCGGTGTATGGCGCGGAAAGTGGTATTTTTGAGTGTGGGCAGTGTGTGGTCCAAGACTCATTGCAGGAGATGCGAGAACGGGGGGAGCGTCCGGCGCACGCGGTGCGTGGACTGCATGTTAGTGCGGACGTAGATGTGTCTTTGGTACACTTTCGTCGTCGTGCGCGTAGCGGACATACCACTCTGGGTGCATCGGCTCCCTGCGTCACGCTTCCTGCAGGCATATTTGCAGCGTCAAAGGCGCACGCCACGCTGCGGCGTCCTCGCGTACCCTGTCCTTTTTTTCCGCCTGCTTTTCAAAAATCGCAGGATGCGGTGCCCCCGCTCACGGGTGCCGTGTGCCTCGCTGTTTCTGCACCGTCAGACACGCAGGACGGTTTTTTGCAAAGAACGATAGACTTAGCCGCGCAGGGCGTGGCACTCCGTCTTGAACACATGGGCTGTAGGCGCCTGGTGGTGGGTGTTTCAGGAGGTGTTGATTCGGCGTGTGCATTGCTAATATGCGCGCGCGCGTTAGATTTTCTCTCGATTGCGCGTACACAACTTTATGCGCTAACGCTTCCTGGCTTTGGTACTACGTCAGGAACGAAAGGTGCGGCGCAGGAGTTTGCGCGTGCGCTCGGTTGCACTGTGCAAGAAATTTCTATTAGCGCGGCAGTGACGCATCATCTCCATGATATTGGGCATACGATGCAGCAGTGTGACGGTACGTATGAGAATGCACAGGCGCGCGAACGGACGCAGATTTTGTTAGATCGTGCTAACCAGCTTGATGCGCTCATGATTGGTACGGGAGATGCGTCAGAAGGTGCGCTTGGTTGGGAAACCTTTGGGGGCGATCACCTTTCGCTGTACGCAGTGAACGCATCTTTGCCCAAAACCGTGGTGCGAGCCTTGATTTCCTATGCTGGGCGTGTACCTGAGCGTTTTGTGTGTGAAACTGATTCTCCCTATGCACCGCGCGGTGCTGCCTTTTCTCGCGTTTGTGCAGCTATAGTTGCACAGCCGGTGAGTCCTGAGCTCATACCTCCTTGTGATGATCGTATTGTGCAGTGTACCGAGGAGATGCTCGGTCCTTATGAATTGCATGATTTTTTTCTGTATCACATAACGGTGAACGGTTTTGGTCCTCGAAAACTTTTTCGTGTGGCCGCGCATGCGTTTGGAACTGCGTATTCTTGCGCGCAGCTATGTGCAGCGCTGCGCGTTTTTTTTACCCGCTTGTTTTCACAGCAGTTCAAGCGTTCTTGTGTGCCTGATGGGCCCGGTCTTACGGAAGTGAACCTTTCCCCTCGTGTGGGTTTTTATTTTCCCAGCGACACTTCCGGTGCGCTATGGCGCGCAGAGCTTGAGCAGCTGGCTTGTGGGGAATAGACTGGCACGCAGGATTTTTAACAACTGATATGGAGGTGCGTAGGGCGTGGTGCATACGCTTTTTTCTTGGGTTTCAGCGCATATTCACTCGTTACCTATGGTTGTGTTTGTCAGCCTGCTCTTGGCAGGAGTGCATGTGCCGGTTTCTGAAGATGCGCTGATTGTCATGAGTGCATTAGTATGTCGACAGGATGGAGCATCTGTGCCGAGCTTTCTAGGAGCGTTGTATGCAGGTGCATTAATAAGTGATTATGCGGTGTATTTTTGGGGATACCTGTTGCAACAGGGTGCGTTGCGTGTGGCTGCTCTTGAGCGGACGCTCGCGTCCTGCCGCGCACAAAAGATAGTCACACTTCTTTCGCGTTATGGCCTTTGGGTATATGTGCTTGCGCGTTTTGTCCCATTTGGGGTTCGTAATGTGGTTTCGCTGACGTCGGGGTTTGTGCGTGTGCCGTTTGTGCGTTTTGCGTGCTACGACGCACTCGCAGCGGCCTGTAGTATTTCTGTGCTCTTTTGGATGACCTATTTCCTTGGCTCTGTACAGCGTATTTCACTCAAGGTTTTTGCGGTGGTGATTTTGCCTTTGTCGGTGCTGGGTATACGGGTGTTGATTGGCCGCCGGCAGAAAACCACAGGGGATGGAGTGAGAATTACACACGATGACGTACAAACTAATGTAGGAGTGAGGTGATGAGCACGTGTGCGCAGGCTTTTTATCGCTTGTATGAAATAATTGTGCGGTTGCGTGCGCCGGACGGGTGTGCGTGGGATTTGGCACAAACGCCGGTAAGTATGTGTTCGTCCTTTTTGGAGGAGACGTATGAAGCGCTTGAGGCTATCCTCGAAGAGGGCGAGGCACAGCATTCGTCGTATGCTCACGTTCAGGAGGAGTTGGGGGACGTGCTGATGAATGTGTGTATGATTGCATACATGTATGAACAGCGAGGGGTGTTCTCGCTTGCAGATGTTGTAACTGCATTAACGGAAAAGTTAATTCGACGTCACCCCCACGTATTTGGGCAAACAGAAGGATTTCCTGGACCGGAAAATCCGAAGCGAGCACAAACAGCACAGGAGGTGTTTGATCAGTGGGAACGGATTAAAACACAGGTGGAGCGTCGCCGTGCAGCTTCTCCGTTAGAGGGCATTCCTCGAACGGTTCCTCCCCTCATGCGCGCGTCCAAAATGCAAAAAAACGCGTCGCGTGCGCGTCTTTTTTGTCCAACACGCACGGAGGTGGTACGAGAATGTGCGCGTACCTTTCGTGCACTCCGTGCGATGTCAGAGAATTCTGCCGAACAATCCGCCACTCAAGCAGCGCATGTTGCAGTAGGTGCGCTGTTGACTGCAGTGATATCGTTTGCACATCTTGTGGGGGTAGATCCGGTGCTCGCCCTTATCCGCGCAAATGCGGACTTCGTGCGCCGCTTTTCGTGTGCCTGTTCTATACCTGCCATTTCTGGAGGTACTTCTGTATTTTTGTCTCGCGCGTGCCATAAACCACGTCGCGCACGCACGCGGGCGTCTGCGGTGCGCAGGCGCGCACGGTCACGGCGACTGTTTTTTACTCGACACAAGCTGGGGAATATGCTACGGTAGGACGCGTCCCTGTCTCCGTGTGTAAATTGTTAGCACGGGCAGGGTGCGTGTTGAAGAAGAGGGGGCTTATGAAGACGTTGCAGTGTGATATTTGTCGGAAGGAAGTGGACAATTCGCTGCCCGAGAGGTTGTATTGGACATTCCGGGAGTATGATGTGTGTGAGGACTGTAAGGAGTCTATTGAGGACAAGTTGCGCCCTATCATACGTACTCACCAGCCTTATTCTCAGGGTTGGTACGAGAATCAGTTCATGGGTATGGTGCAGCGCGGGGTGTCTAACCGTCGTCCGTAAGTTTTTGATGTCAGTGTTTCGTGCTTGATGTGTGAGGTAGGGACGTAGGGGTGTGATCCTTTTTTCTCGCGCGAGGTTGTGGGCGAGGGATGGTGTCGCTCGCGCTTATGTTTCTTTCCTTGGGCCGCGGCGCTGTGTTTTTTGTGCGTCCCGGTGTACTGGGACGGTTCCTCTGTGCTGTTCGTGTGTGCAGGATCGGTTGTACGCGCGCGCACATGACTTTTTGGAACACCCTGAGGATTTCTGTAGTCGCTGTGCCAAGCCGCTTGTTTCGGCGCGAGCGTTGTGCGTCTCTTGCCGTGCGCTTCGAGAATCGGGTGAAACGCCTGCGCTTTGGCGTGTCTTTTCACTTTTGCCGTACCTGGGTGTGGGGCGTCCTCTTATGTCGTTGTGGAAGACACAGCAGGAGCGGAATTTTGATGCTCTTTTTTCCCGCATTGCCGGGTGTTTTTTGCGTACAGCGCGTGAGCGCTCCTTCGTCACTGCAAGTACCGAGTTGGTGCCAGTGCCGCCGCGGCCATGCAAGATGGCTGAGAGAGGATGGGACCAGGTTGAGGACGTGTCGCGTCGACTAGAATTGGCTGGTTTTACCGTTAATCGTGCGTTGGTGCGAGTAGAGGGTCGTTTCGCGCAGAAAACATTGTCGCGCGCTGCGCGTGTTGAGAATCTTGCAGGGAGTATAGAGCTCGGGGCGCACGCTCGTGTGCCGCGTGATGCCTTGATTATCGATGACGTAGTTACCACGTATGCCACGATGGACGCGTGTGCGCGTGTGCTGCGCTCCTCGGGCAGCGAGCGTGTGCAGGGTTTCTCGTTCTTTTTTGCGTGAGGCGTCAATTAGTTAGCGAACTTCTTTTAGAAATTCCTGAAAATGCCGCAGGACGTACGGCCCAGCAATTTTTCTCTTATATGTTGTTTTTGCAGCATAGGTCTCTTAGGCAGCACTCCGTGCACCGTGGTCTTCGTGCGGTGCAGGTGTAGCGTCCGTGGAGTAAAATCCAGTGATGTGCATGCATGCGAAACTCACGCGGGGTGACCACAAGCAAGTCGCGTTCAACCGCGCGTGGGGTTCTTCCAGAGGAAAGCCCGATGCGTGGCGCTGTCCGCAGGATATGCGTATCAACTGCGATTGTGGGTATGCCAAAACCCATGTTCAGGACTACGTTTGCCGTCTTGTGACCGACCCCGGGTAGACTCTCTAGGGCATGGGCGTCGCACGGTACTTGGGCAGCGAAGCGCTCGATGAGTTCAGCACTGAGTGCAATGATTCGGCGTGCTTTCGTGGGGTATAAATTAATCGTCCGTATGTAGGAGCATAGCCGTTCTTCCCCCAGCGCGAGCATTGCTTGGGGGGTGTCTGCCACATCAAACAGAGCAGCGGTCGCCTTGTTGACGCTTTTGTCTGTTGCCTGCGCAGAAAGCAGTACTGCCACCAGGAGCGTAAAAGTATTGCGCCAGTGAAGTTCTCCTTGTGGTTGCGGGTTTGCTGCGTGCAGCTGCTCAAAAACGGCGTGTACCCCCTTGCTGTCTAATAGACGCATAAGGGTGCCAGTAAAGAGAGGTAGTTTAAAAAGTGCAAGAGGTCATGGGGTGGAAAGGAGGGAAATGAACGCACAGGATTCAGAGAGTTTCCTGAAGTACGAACTGCTGGACGCACTCAAGCATATGCACCTCGTGGTTCAGTTTTCGGATATTAAGCTTTTGCGGTACACTGATAAGCAAGACGAGCTTAGGAAAGCTTGTCTCCGACTTGGAATGTTGAAAATTGGTTGAAATGACGATGATGGAATGCTTGCGAAGAAGTTCCATAACCTCGTTGACTTCAGGTTCATGATGGGAGAACTGTATTTCTAGGCGCTTATTCTGGCGAGTGGGAAATACACACTTTTCAATTTTATCCAAGCCTGCAAGGGTGATCAGTACGAGGAGCACGAGCATCGCCCCTGCGCTGTACAGCCCTGCGCCGATAACGAGACCGATCCCTGCTGTCACCCAAATAGTAGTAGCAGTGGTTAAGCCTTTCACGTTTGCACCCATTTTTAAGATGGCACCGCCGCCGAGAAATCCCATGCCGGAAACCACCTGTGCAGCGATGCGCCCGGGGTCGCCGATGTGGTCTCCGGTAATCTCACTTACGCAGAGGGACAGGAGCATAACGCCCGTAGCACCGACACAGATGAGTGTGTGAGTGCGCAATCCCGCTGCCTGTAACTTTGAGGAGCGCTCCAACCCGATAGCAAGTCCTGAGACAAAGCTGAGCAAGAGCCGGACAACAATAACGGAATCTGTAATCATGACTTTTCTCTTAGGGCGTAGCAGGATGCAAGTGCCTCGAGGGAGACTTGAACTCCCACGCCGGTGAAGGCACTAGCACCTGAAGCTAGCGTGTCTGCCAATTCCACCATCGAGGCA
This sequence comes from Treponema pallidum subsp. pallidum str. Nichols, assembly GCF_000410535.2. Classification (NCBI taxonomy): domain Bacteria; kingdom Pseudomonadati; phylum Spirochaetota; class Spirochaetia; order Treponematales; family Treponemataceae; genus Treponema; species Treponema pallidum. Next base: position 843,622 of record NC_021490.2, on the reverse strand, counting down.
AGAAAACCCTTCCATGGTGGGAAATATAGTTTTTCTAGTCAAGGGATTAGAGCAGCTTTCAGGGCACGGGATGCAAAGGCGGCGTACTTGACAAAATGCCAATTCCAATACACGCTGCCCGCGGCGCTGCGCGTGGCGCCGTGGGCTATTAGCTCAGCTGGTAGAGCAACGCCCTTTTAAGGCGTGGGTCGATGGTTCGAATCCATCATGGCTCAGAGGTGGGATTGGTGCGCAACAAGGTGCGAGTTCTTGCGGTGGTCGCAGCGCTTGCGGCTGCGTGCGCGGTGGGCTTCTTTCTAGGAAGGTGGTTCGACTTCTCTGCTAGGTCCTCGGTGCTCGAAGCAGCTGATTCCCTCTCCGTTTCTTCTTCGGAAGCGGCCAGCTTTTCCACGGTTGTTGCAGAGGGGGACCCGTACACCGTCGACGAGCGGCAGAACATCGCCGTTTACCGCAGTGCCAACGAGGCCGTTGTCAACATTACCACTGAGATGGTAGGGGTTAATTGGTTCTTAGAGCCCGTGCCTCTCGAAGGTGGCTCTGGGTCTGGCGCTATCATTGACGCCCGCGGGTACGTGCTCACCAATACGCACGTCATCGAGGGTGCGTCTAAAATTTATCTCTCGCTACACGACGGCAGCCAGTACAAGGCAACTGTCGTGGGTGTAGACAGGGAGAATGATCTTGCGGTGCTTAAGTTTGTTTCTCCTCCTGGAGCACGCTTGACAGTTATCCGCTTCGGTTCTTCGCGCAACTTGGATGTCGGACAAAAGGTGCTTGCCATCGGGAATCCCTTTGGACTAGCGCGTACTCTTACCGTCGGGGTTGTTTCTGCTCTCGCGCGTCCCATTCAAAATAAGGGCAGTATCATCAGAAATATGATTCAGACGGACGCGGCGATCAATCCTGGGAATTCTGGTGGTCCGCTTCTGGATACCCAGGGGCGCATGATAGGCATTAATACCGTTATTTACTCTACATCTGGAAGTTCTTCTGGTGTTGGCTTTGCGGTGCCAGTAGATACCGCAAAGCGCATAGTGTCCGAGCTAATTCGCTACGGCCGTGTGCGTCGCGGCAAAATCGATGCCGAACTCGTGCAAGTCAACGCATCTATTGCTCACTACGCGCAGCTTACAGTAGGCAAGGGATTGCTGGTATCACAGGTCAAGCGGGGAAGCCCCGCTGCACAGGCAGGACTGCGCGGTGGCACGACGGCCGTACGCTATGGACTGGGACGGAGAGCAGCGGTTATCTACTTGGGGGGAGACGTCATTACCGCCATCGACAACCAGCCTGTAGCGAATCTGAGCGATTATTACTCGGTGTTGGAGGATAAGAAGCCTGACGACGAAGTTCGCGTTACAGTACTCCGCGGCAGACGGCAGCATGTGGTAGCCGTGCGGCTCACAGAACGCTCAGATGAGTAGCGAGGTCGCGCGCCCCGTGCAGGCTGCCTTTTTCACTGGTTACTTCATGATGCTGCGTGGTCCTCTTTCCTCCTTTTTCCCCTTCTTTTCCTTTCCCTTGTAGGCGGCGTTTTTATCTGTCTCTGGTGTCTTCTTTGGATCCTGTTGCGTGTCAAACGTTTCAAACGATTGCGCCATTTCCTCTAGCAGCGCGTCAAGATTTCCCTGATCGAGATACTGCATAACCTGTGAACATTGAGCAGGAGATAGTGCAATGCGCACCGCAGGGCAGTTGTAACCATTTGCACCCGGAATCGTGCGGTTTGCAATGATAAAATAAGGGCGATCATCAGTGATAAACTGATACTCAAAGCGCATAGTGGGGGTGGCATTGTGCGCAGAGCCAAGAATACCCCAGGTCATCAGCGGAGTAGTTGTCCCAAAGTACGCCCGCTCACTACTCTTTTCCCGCGTGAGCGTTTGTGCTTCATATTCGCCTAAGTACTTCTCAATAGCTTCGCGCAGTGCTGTACGGTCCTTACGCTCAAGGTAGAGCGTAATGCCGTCCAGTAGGAATTTGAACTGCATAAGCACAGTGTCGATCGGCGGGTCAAACACAAAGGTAAAGTCGCGTGGAGAAATCGCAGTACGCAAGCGGTCGACCGTGTAGGCATTCAGGACTCCTAATTCCTTAGGAGGGTAGTCGTTCGAAACAGTCATGTTCGTGCTTGAAGCACAGCAAACCAAGACCCCCGTACCCAGCAGTGCACCCAGAGCGCGATACCCTGCGCGACATAACCTGATTCCCCACTTCCGTAAAGGCAGAGTGGAGGGAGAAAGCATACAAAATCCTAGCGTTTCCATGGGACGCAGCGTAGCACACAAGCGATGTCACGGCGAGACTATTTGAGAAAAGAGAGATTGACTAATAAACATACGTCCGTACGGCGCAGTGTCCCGCTTCGGACAATTGATACGTATCCCCTGTTTTTGCTATGGTGGGCGCCGATGCACCTTGTGGCTGTCCTTTTGCAGGGTATCGGAAGCCTTGGCTTCATGCTCTTTGGTATGAAGCTGATGAGTGACGGTATCCAAAAGGGTACTGGAGAAAGCCTCCACAAAATTCTCCAAGTGATGACCAGTAACTGTTTCTTCGCGGTGCTAACCGGCATGGCAGTTACCGCTATTGTGCAGTCGTCAGGGGCTACGACGGTTATGACGATTTCTTTTATTAACGCGGGAGTGCTTTCTTTGACGCAGTCAATCGGCGTAATTCTTGGTGCGAATATCGGTACCACTGTTACTGCTTGGATTGTTGCGCTTGTGGGTTTTCAGTTTAAGCTTGCGTCAATCGCTGTCCCCGCCTTTGGGATTGGCTATTTTCTGACTTTTTTTAAACACTTGCATAAAGGACATTTGGGCGAGAGCATCATGGGCTTTGGTCTTCTCTTTACCGGGCTTGGTTTGCTCTCTTCGCTCATTCCTCCACTTTCTGTAGAAGAGCTTTCCTTCCTTAAAATTGCAGTTGAGGATCGTGCGCTCAGTGTTTTTGTAGGACTCCTATCAGGCTTTGTGTTAACGGTCATCTTGCACTCCTCGTCTGCAACCACTGCGATCGTGTTGACTATGGCGTTCGGTGGTGTCATCGGAGTGGAGTTCGCTGCAGCAAGCGTATTAGGAAGTAATGTGGGCTCTACCATTGATGCTGCAATTGCAGCCATTGGGAGTAAATTGAACGCACGGAGAGCTGCCGCAGTCCACGTGCTGTTTAATGTGTTTGGTGCATTGGTTTTTTTGATGTTTTTTCATCCAGTTTTGGCACTCTTGTGTGTTTTGACTCCAAAGAATTCGGGTTTTGATAACATCACAGTGCGGCTTGCGCTCTTTCACAGTATGTTTAACATCGTCAACACTATTATTGTGTTTCCCTTCACTAAGCACCTTGCAGCGTTTGTAGAGTGGTTAATTCGTCCTCGGTATGACGACGCTCCAGAAAGGTATCAGCTTGTTTTTCAAGAAACTGCGGTAAAAGAGAGCGCTGAGGCACATATTTTTCGTGCGGAAATTGAACTGAAAAAAATGTTTTCAATAGCACAGGGTATGCTTGTTACTATCCGTAAGTCCATTCAGGGAACGTGTATGCTTTCTACTGATGAGATCGTAACACGCCTGACAAAGGAAGAGGATTATGCAGATCAAATGCAGGAACAGCTTTCGCGCTTTCTGATTAAAACATCGCATCTTTCTTTGAGCGAGAAAGCAAAACATAACGTGCAATTAATGTTTTCCATTGCAGACGATATTGAAAATATTACTGACCATTTGTGTGGTATAGGGTTGTACTTCCATAAGAGCATCAAGGGAAATGTACCGCTCAAGCGTGATGATATCGAGGAGTTAGTCCCGTACGTCGGCATGGTGGATGAGTGCGTTGACTTTGTGTATTCGCACTTGAACCGTCCACTGGAAGATAAGCAGGTGTTGCACGTAAACCAAATGACGCACTCTATCGAAAGCAAGGGGGCCCATCTAAAAGGACTTGTGCGCAGACGTCTTGAGCAGGGTGCAGATGTAAAGGCGGAGCTCCTGTATATGGACATCGTGCGTGGTATAGAAGCCGTCGGTAACTATGCCCTTAGTATCTCGCGCTGGCTTGCACGAATGCTGTAGTGGCGCAGTGAGCCGCTGCATCAATCAAGGCGATGTTCTTGGGGAGGGGGAAGAGAATCCTCCGGTTTCCCAGAAGCCTTCTTAGAGGAAGAGGTTCTCCTTGAGATCTGCTCCCTTAGGCCTTCTCCGGAAGGGAGGCGCCTTGGATAGGTAGACTTTTCTGCAGGGGTAGCGGTATTTCTTAGGCGACTGGCGTGCCCAACGAAGGAAACGCGCGGCAGGTCCTTGCGCTTCTTGGATAAGCGAACTGCTTCCTCCGCTGCGCGTCGGGGTATGCGCGCAAACGCGCAACGTTCGGTTATGTCAACGCGATCTACAAGATGACCGGGGATTTTTACCAGGGCACAGATGAACTGCACAACACGTTTCCGAGTGAGGTAGCTTTTTTTTCCGTACTCAATGCGCACATACGCCTTTTCCGCGTCATGGGGACGTGCGCGGGCCGTCTCTGGCGTAATCGTTTTAATATCCCGGTACTGCCTGGGGTCCAGCGCAGTACCGTAGTGGATTTGCAGGAGCGCGGCGACAAGCGACACGTTCGGTTCCTGAGGAACGTCGGCGGAAGTACCCAGGGCTTCTGCCACGCGAGCTTTAAGGTCTTCTTGGAGCAGCCGCTGCGCAAAACGGGTAAAGGTTCCGTGCACCCCTTCAGAGAGTAATTGGCAAAGATGAGTCTTGAGGGACGAGAAAATACGCCCCTCCTTTTGAGTAAGGATGTGCTCCACCAAAGGTACCGTACTAGCTTTCAATTCGCCATTACAGTGTTTACTCAGATACTCCATCCGTCGTGTCTCGTGTGGGCGTACAAAACTGATAGCGATACCCTGTGATCCTGCGCGTCCAGTTCTGCCGACGCGGTGCGTGTAAGTAGCGCTATCATGAGGAATGGAGTAGTTCACCACGTGCGTAATTCCTTCGATGTCAATGCCGCGAGCGGCAACATCAGTGGCGACGAGGATACGCGCTCGTTTTGTACGAAAGCGCTCGAGAATTTTTTCTCGCTGGCTTTGCGGAATATCTCCGTGAAGTGCAGCAACATGGTAATGGCGTTCGTCTAGAGATTTCGCAACAGTGTCGGCGTCCGCCTTGGTTTGACAGAACACCAGACCGTAAAAGTTGTCGCTCACATCAATAAGGCGCACAAGCGCCTCGATTTTGTCAGCGTCCCTTACAACCCACATAAATTGTTCAATGAGCGGGCGCGCCTCTTCTGGAGTGACTTCTTCAACAACCTCGTAGCTTCCCATGAAGGTAGAGGCAATAGAAAGGATCTGCCTGGGCATAGTGGCAGAAAACATAAGGACGCGTGCGTCTTTATTTGCATGAGAGAAGATAGACTCTATATCCTCAACGAAACCCATGTTTAGCATCTCATCCGCTTCGTCTAATATGAAGTAGCGCAGATAAGACAGCTCGAGAGAACCGCGCTCAATATGATCGATGACGCGCCCGGTCGTTCCTACTATTATCTCTCCACCCTGTTCGAGATTACGCAGCTGCTCCGCGATGGAGACCCCACCGTACACGGTGTGAATCCGAGGTATTTTTTGTATCCTCAGGGAGCTCAGTTCGCTTGCGACCTGCGCAGCGAGCTCCCTTGTAGGAACAAGCACTAAGGCCCCTGGGTGTTCGCACGGGCTTCCCAGTTCTTGGATAAGGGGGAGGCCGAAGGCGGCCGTTTTTCCAGTCCCGGTTCGGGCTTTTGCGATGATATTCGCATCCCCTGCCAACAGTCGGGGAATGGCAGCAGCCTGGATGGGAGTTGGGCACCGAAACCCCTTGAGTCGCACCGCTGCAAGCGATTGTTCATTCAAACCAAGCTCTTCAAAGGACACGTCCATAGAAGGGAAGTGTAGCAAAAAGTGGAACTTTCTTGTAGAGACAAAAACACACAAAGAGCGCTGGACACCGTAGCGTTCCAGCGCTCTGGGAGCTCTTTCTCTATGGGCTCCCAACCACGCCCCTTGCACCCTTGTGGAAAAGGGGAAAAAGCGTATACGCTCTTGTCTATCCGTTACGGCAGAGGACGGTATTTCACGTTGGGCTCATACAGACCCTCGCGCTCCTCTCCCTTGAGACTGGGGATGACCAGGACTGTCTCAGGCTCTACCCAATTGGGGTTTTTGGACTGAGGAATTTTGTCCTTGTTCGCCTCATACAACTTCTTCCAGAGGAAGGGGTTGCCATAAACGGCGGGGTTTTTGGCAATATTCCAGAAACATTCCCGGTCAATGGACCACGTAGTCACCTTGTATTGCGCAGGTAGCACACGACCCTTCTCGAGTTCCTCCGCCTTTCGCGCTGCTTCCTCGGCGGCCTTGCGCGCAGCTTCCTCCTCCGCACGCTTACGTTCTTCCTGCGCTTTCTGGGCTGCAATTCTTTGTTCTTCGAGTTTTCGTGCCTCGGCGGCCTTGCGCGCAGCTTCCTCCTCCGCACGCTTACGTTCTTCCTGCGCTTTCTGGGCTGCAATTCTTTGTTCTTCGAGTTTTCGTGCCTCGGCGGCCTTGCGCGCAGCCTCCTCCTTCGCGGCCTTTGCAAGCAACTGACTTTCAGGCTTTACGTTTTTGAGTGCGTCCAACGCCTTACGCGCCCACGTGAGCGCTACGTCGTACTGCTTGCTGTCAAAAGCGAGCCCTCCGGTCTTGATAGCCTCGCTAGCGAGCAAATACTCGGTCGGATAGGCGCGATCGATGCGCTCATTTTTCGCCCACGCGTGGCGGGTGCGCGCAGCGTTCATAGCGTCCTCGGCAGTGGTGCGCGCCATAGTTTCCTTGATGTAGACCGAGGATTTTTGCGCAAAATCCTCAGCGAGCCGGGCGTACTCTGCAGAGACGTCATACTCTCCCGCATCGTATGTCTTCTCTGCAAGCTCCGAGTACGCACGACTCTTGCGAGAAAATTCATTGTCGTCGTAGGAAGCGGCAGACACAAACAGAGGAACACCCAGCAGTACGTACAACGCGGATACGAGCGAGAAATTACGTGTCTTCATCGAGAGGCTCCTTCTTCGTTCATAGAGGATTTTGGAGAACGTCCTCCGTCTTCAACACCCCGAGACTGCACGCGAGAAGGTGAAGAGGTGTCAGATATGGGGATCGGCGCAGACTCATCTGCCTGCGTTGTGTTAAGCCTGTCGTTTGGAAGCGGCTCTACCTCAATCGGCTCCTTTGAGAAACCCTGAGCGTTTTCAGGAAGTGGGGCACTCTTATCCGCACTCCGCGCAAGGTCAGAGGACGCCTTTTGCTTTGTTTTTGCAGACTGCAGCGCCTTTTCCGCCTCGGTCTTCTTCAGGCGTACAACCTTCCCCAGTTCTGTGTAGATCTCGAGGGCACGGTGGTACCCGCTAAAAGCTTTGGCACGTGCATTTACCTCTTCAGCTTCACGTGCTTCTTGGTATTGGCTGTCAGCTTCTTCCAGCTGTGGACGCAACTCGACGGCTACCTTAAGACCGCCAACGTCCGTCTTTGCAGCACCCGCACGTGCCTTCATATCGGGTAGTAAGCGGCCGAATCCCTCATGCGCGACTTTCCGATACGACTCGAGCGCTTCGACGGTGGATTGCAGACACTGCGCGCTATCGGTCTCGTATAATTCAAGTGCCTTCTTCCACGATTCTTCCGCAGCGTTCGCGCTGTCCCCGTCGTACTGCGCAAGCTGGTGAGTCTGGATCTTAGATTGTAGGTCAGCAACTTCAACTCGGTTCCTGAGAATCTCGTACTTATCCGCAGCTTCTGAGGCGACACCGGCAGCTTTCTTGAGGTCCCCTTCAATCTTGGCGTCGGTAGACTGGCGCTCAACGTCCTGAATCTGGGAGAAAAGTTCGGGGTGCTGGGTGTCTGCGCCAGACTCTTGCGCGCCGATACGCGCCTCCATAAGCCTACGGTCAGCATGCGCACTCTCGACCAGAAGCGCACGCTGCTCTGCAGCCTTCTTTTCAGCTTCCTCCTTGGCGCCCGAGGCACAGGAGCCGAGCATAGCCGCGCAGGCAAGTGCTACGCCGGAGTACACAAGCGTATGAGCATTCATGATGTTAACCTCCCACGTGATACCTCCTCGGCTCATGTGAGGAGAGTACCGTTCGGCCCGGGAGGGTACACCAGAAAGCCCCCTTATTCAAGACTTCGCCACCGCGTCGAGAAGGACGCGCCGCCTAGCACGTTACGCTTACCTTTGTTCTGCTTTTCGTTTCTCTTGGTATTCCTTTATGAGCGAGTCCGTCACACCTTGCGGTGCCTTGCCGTATTTAGCAAACTCCATAGAATACTCAGCCTTACCTTGTGTGGAAGAACGTAGCACGGTGGAGAACCCGAACATCTCGCTCAGCGGGACCTCCGCGTCCACGCGGGAAAATTGTTCATCGTCCGCTGACGATACAACCACTCCCCGCCGCTGGTTAATTAACCCAAAGACACTGCCTTGGAACTCCTGGGGCCCTTCCACCGACACTCGCATGATTGGCTCTAAGACTACTGGCTTTGCCCCATTGTACGCTTCACGAAAGGCACCAATCGCTGCCGCCTGGAACGCCATGTCTGAGGAGTCAACCGGGTGAGACTGCCCATCGTTAATGGTAACGCGCACCCCCACAATCGGAAAACCAATAAGAGTTCCTTTCTTTACCGCTGTGCGAAAGCCTTTGTCACACGAAGGGATAAACTCATTTGGGATTACTCCTCCCTTGATTTGATCTACAAACTCATAGTCCTGCCCGGCGATGGGCTCTATAAAGCCGGCCACACGCCCGAACTGCCCGGAACCGCCGGTTTGCTTTTTGTGGGTGTAGTTAAAATCCGCGCGCGCACTAATTGCCTCCCGATACGCCACCTGCGGCATGCCCGTCTCCACCTCACACTTATACTCGCGTCGCATGCGCTCAATGTACACATCCAGGTGCAACTCCCCCATCCCCTGGATGATAGTTTGGTTAGACTCAGGATCTACGAAGCTGCGGAAGGTAGGATCTTCCTTGGTGAACCGGTTCAGCGCCTTGGAAACTTGGTCAGCGGACCGCTTGTCCTTAGGAGTGATGGAAAGCGAGATGACCGGCTCTGGAACAAACATCGAAGTCATTGCGTAATTCAGATCTCCACTGCAAAAGGTGTCTCCCGACGCGCAGTCCACGCCGAAAAGCGCCACAATGTCTCCGGGGGTTCCCTCACTGATGTCTTCCATCTGGTTAGAGTTCATCCGTACCAAACGGCCCACCTTGAATTTCTTGCGCGCGCGGACGTTAAAAAGCTCAGCCCCTTTTTTGATAGTCCCCTGATATACACGCACATAGGTGAGTTGGCCGTATTTGCCATCCTCTAGTTTAAACCCGAGCGCAACTACCGGTGCGTCTGCATCGGTGGAGAGGGTAACTGGCTCCTCGGCTCTATCCAGATCGAGCGCGGTATTAGTTACCTCGGTAGGATCTGGCAGGTAGTATGTGATAGCGTCCAAAAGTGGCTGAATACCTTTATTTTTGTACGCAGAACCGCAAAAAACCGGGACAAACTTTTCTGCAATGGTGCCCGCACGTACTGCCGCTCGAATCAATTGATCGGTCTCAGTTCCTTCAAGGTAGGCCTCAGCAAGCTCGTCAGAAAACAAAGACGCCGCATCGATGAGTTCATCCCGGTACTTTTTCACATCTGCCTGATACTGTTCGGGAATGGGCGCCTCACGCACGTGCGCGCCACTTTCTCCCTCGAAATAAAGGGCTTTGAGCGAAATTAAATCGATGACACCCTCTAGACGGTCTTCAAGCCCAATGGGTAACTGCATAAGATGCGCGTTAAGGGAGAGCTTTTCGCGCAGCTGAGCGCAGACCTTGAAAGGGTTGGCACCCGTACGATCACACTTATTGATAAATGAGATACGGGGCACGTGATAGCGGCGGAGCTGCCGGTCGACAGTGATGGACTGGGACTGGACGCCTGCAACCGAACAGAGTACGAGGACGGCACCGTCTAAAACGCGCAAGGAGCGCTCCACCTCGATGGTGAAGTCAACGTGCCCGGGAGTGTCAATGACGTTTATAGTGTGTCCCTTCCACTGGACCTGGGTGGAGGCAGACTGGATGGTAATACCGCGCTCCCGCTCAAGCTCCATGTTGTCCATGGTGGCGCCAACACCGTCTTTACCACGCACCTCATGGATGGCGTGAATACGATCACAGTAAAAGAGAATGCGCTCAGAAAGGGTTGTCTTTCCAGAATCTATGTGCGCGCTGATGCCGATATTCCTGAAGGTAGAAATACCTCTACTCATAGCAATTCCTTCTTCCTCGGGGACTGGCGCGCAGCGTAACAAGCCCTCAGGAAAAAGACAAGGCCCCGCTCCACAGCAGACGGGGTAGCAGGGCGCAGCCCGCCACCGCGGGGAAGACGGGCGCCCGCCTTCTCTGGCGGGGTCGTGCCGATGCACACGGCGCGCTTCACCCCTCCGGGCTAGAACCGCTAGTTTTGCGTAATCTGCAGTTTACGCGCTTACCCTCCTGTGAAAGGCAGAAGACTCTGCAAGGGAGTAGGCGCCGCCCTGCTCTCTGAGTGAGGGAACGATGAGGTTGACCGTAAAGTCTGCGTGTGCCGTATGCACAGCAACCTGGTACAGCCCGCGACGGATACGCTCAGTAAATTTTGCAGTGGCAAAATCAATCTCCTTGAGAGAGAAAATGCGTTCGCATGCAATGTTCCCGCCTCCTGCCGCTTCATGAATGATAAGATGACGCTGCCCGCCTACTGCGCGCACGTGCTGCAACTGAAAGGCACAGAGAGCGCAGACCTCCCCCTGTGTTTGGAAGAGCAGTACGTCAGAGGGAAGAGTGCCGTGTCTTTCATGCAACGGAGCAGAACTACGCTGCACCCTGTGCGCTCTCACTGAATAGTCCATCTCTACCATGAGCGCGCGCCACTCAATGAGCAGCGTCAAAAGCGCATGCCGAGAGGTGTAGGAACTCTCCTGCGCGTGTGACCTGGTGTTGTGCGGCACGTCGGGAATAAGACGCGAAGAAGAACAGGAAGTAGGAACGGGCGGGCAATAAGGAGGGAGCGGCGGACGCTCCAACGTCTCAAGTATCTGAGGAGCCTGTTCCCAGGAGATTGTGCGCACATATGCGTGTTTTTCGTCGCGCAGTGCATCAGACGGCATCGATGCGGCAAGGATAAAAAGGGTGTCCCCACGCGTGCGTGCACCAATGACGGTTGCGTGCGCCTCGATGCGCGCCAAGAACGCTCTCAAGGGTGCCAGGTCCTGCGCGTGCTCTGCGCGGTACCGGATAAGGGACAGGTGCTCACGTCGCTGAAGCGCGGCGTATAGAAAGGGGCGATTGTCGCCCGGGTACGGGTGATAGGTAGGTGTCATTAGGTGAAGTTTCGGTGAACGCGCGCATGAGGGTAAGCAATAGCCGCGCGCGTGTGTTTTTTTGCAGCACCGTGCATACCGCCCCAGCGGACGTCGCTAAGCTGCGCCGTACGGCTCTCACACAGTCTGTCGACGTTTCACCTTCTTTTCGTGTATCATGGGCCGGCGTGCCCGCGCGCACTGCAAAAGGGAGCCTTAACTGAGATGAATACGCGCTACAAACAGTCAGATGATTCTTCAGATCCATTCGGGTTTTTTAAGTTCTCCCCCCGCCCTCAAAAAGGCCCTTCGTCGTCACGCGAAAGACCTCCGCGCAGAAATTCGCGTAAGGTGCTCTCGCTCGTGCTCCTTGCTCTTTGTGCGCTGCTTGCTCTTGCAAACCACTTTTTGTTTTCCCGTGCTTTGCGCATCATCCCGTTCTCGGAATTTAAAGATCGCATTGCAAGTGGGGAAATCGTAAAGGTTGTTGTCGGTTCCCCTTACTTTGTCGGGTACACTTCCGCGCGCCCTGCGCCTTCTGCGCGGGGTTTCTCGTTGCTCTCTGAGCGGGAGGCTCCTACCTATCATGCCATCGGTGTCCTCTCCGATTCCTTTTTGAGCATGCTCGATGAGCGGCAGGTGGTCTACAGTATTAAGCCGCGCGAGCGCAATTACCTCATAGAGACATTTCAATATCTCTTTCCGCTGCTCATCCTCTTTTTTGTCTGGCGCTTTTTCTTTAAGCGGATGGCCTCAAATGTAAGCGGGCTGGGGAGCAGTATTTTCTCAGCCGGACACGCGCGCTCTGCGGCGGTGGAAGAAGGAAAGGTCACCACACGCTTTGCAGACGTTGCAGGGGTGGATGAGGCAAAAGAAGAGCTGATGGAAGTAGTTGATTTTCTCAAGTTCCCTAAAAAGTATACTGAAATCGGGGGGAAAATTCCCCGCGGGGTGCTGTTGGTCGGTCCCCCAGGGACGGGTAAGACGTTGCTTGCACGCGCAGTGGCAGGTGAGGCGTCAGTGCCCTTTTTTCGCATCAGTGGCTCAGACTTCATCGAAATGTTTGTGGGGATTGGCGCCTCGCGTGTGCGCGATTTATTCAAACAAGCGCGGGAGAAGGCGCCAGGGATTATTTTTATCGATGAGCTTGACGCAATTGGAAAAAGCCGCCTGAACGCTATCCATTCCAACGATGAGCGGGAACAAACGCTTAACCAGCTTCTGGTAGAAATGGATGGGTTTGATAACACCACCGGTCTCATTTTGCTTGCTGCTACCAATCGCCCCGATGTGTTAGATCCTGCGCTCCTACGCCCCGGTCGTTTTGACCGACAGGTTTGCGTAGATCGGCCCGATCTTAAGGGAAGAGAGGCAATTCTGCGTATTCATGCGCAGAACGTGAAGTTAGCGCCAGAAGTGGATTTGAAGGCAGTGGCGCGCATCACCGGTGGGTATTCAGGTGCTGATTTGGCAAACGTGGTGAACGAGGCAGCGTTGCTCGCGGTACGGTCTGGGCGTGCGCAGGTGATTGAAACGGATTTGGACGAAGCGGTCGAAAAGACAATGATAGGATTGCAGAAAAAAAGTCGGGTAATTCGAGAAGAAGAGCGCCGGATTATTGCGTATCACGAGACAGGACATGCCCTTGCAGGTACCTTCACGAAGGGTGCAGACAAGGTGCACAAAATTACAATTATTCCCCGGGGCACCTCTGCGCTTGGATATACTTTTCACATTCCTGAAGACGATCGGCATATTGTTACGGAGCAGCAGTTGTTGGCAGAAGTAGATGTGCTGCTTTCAGGACGCGCAGCGGAATTTGTAGCCTTTGGGGAAGTTTCAACTGGTGCAGGGAACGATATTTCTCGCGCAACAGACATTGTCCGCAAGATGATTACAGATTATGGGATGAGCGAAAAGTTTCAAAACGTTGCACTTACTCGCCGCGGAACCGGGTATCTCGCGGAGCCGCAGTTAGCGCGCGAGTATTCGGAGTGCACACAGCAGTACGTTGATGAGGAAGTGGCGCGCGTTCTAGCTGAGCGCTACCGCGCGGTGGTAGCACTCTTGACGGAGAAAAAAGAGCTCCTTGAGTACATCGCAACGCGCCTTTTGGAGCGAGAAACCATCGAGCGCGACGAGTTTGAGGAAGTTATTCGCTGCGAACACGACCTAGAGGGGCTAAAAAAGCGTCTAAGCCAGCAGCAGGAAGGGGCATCTGCCCCTGCGCAGGGTCAGTCGCCACCTTCCTGAAGGATAAGACGCTGTTCCTTTACGCTCAGGGCCCGCGTGATAAAAATTTCGTCTGCGCTCGTGCTGTGAATGATGGGCTTGCCGTTGCGGTGAATTTCTCCGTGTACCTGCACGATGGGGAAGCGTGGGTCGTCGGGGTTAACGTCCACCACCTGCGCGATTTTCCCGTTTGATAAGTGCACATGGGTCCCGATAGGATAAAACGACAGGGCAAAGAGAAGCGCGCGCGAAATGACTGCATCGTACTGGGTGTTCGCGTTACGCACAAGGTCGACGATGCCCTCAGCGGCGTTTTTCATTTCCTTGTATGAGCGCGGAGCGGTTGCTGCCTCGTAAGAACAAGCGACTGCGATTATCTTGCCATAGAGGGAAATCTTTTCTCCCACGAGCCTGCGCGGGTAGCCGAGCCCATTTTCGCGCTCGCGATGCTCAAGTGCCCCAACACACACCGGCAGAGGGAGCGAGTGGTCACGCAGGATATGGTAGGAGATAATAGGGTGCGCAAAGATCGCCTTCTGCGTTTTTGGATCTAACTCCCCCTCCGTGGTGTACGCCTTCGGGATAACGCGCGCCATGCCAATTTCGTGAAGCAGGCAAGATGTTGCGAGCTCAATGATCTTGAACGGTTGCATTTTTAGCTGTAACCCAATGACAACAGCATACAACGTCGAACGGAGTGCATGTGTCTCAAGCGCGTAGTGCTCCCGGTAGGGAATGGTGGGAAGGACGCGCAGTAGCGTTTGCCGATGCTTTTTTACCAATTCGCAAAGCATCTTCGCACGGTCAATGACCGCGCGCGTGTTCAGGCTCTGCTTTGCACGATACTGATCAAAAACGTGCTCAACGAACATTTGAAACTCGTTGTACTGTTTCTTCAGTGCGTGAAAACGGCTTCGTTGTGCACGCAAGGCCTCGGATCCGGGAGCACCCTTCGCGTTTGGATCGCCGGATGCAGGCAGAGGACACTCCAGTGTAGTCTCAGAAGAAAGCAGTTGTCCGCCGGTGTGCACCGTGGTGAAGTCCCACTCCTGCAGTCGACTCTTTAGCGCTTCGTCAAAGAGACCTGCGGGGGTCAGCACTAAAAAAGTGTCATCAAGATACACGTCATCGCTGAAGTGGGTTTCCTCGGGTATATCTACAATTGCATACGTATTCACGTTTCGCTCGCCCCCATAGTAGAATGGCGCCCCGCACAGGCGGGGAGGCAGTATAGGAGATTTCCCATGAAGATCAAAGCATTAGTAGTGCTTTTTAACGGTGCACTCCTGCTGCTGTGTATGGGTACCGGATATGTTCTGTTTCTCACTCCTGTCCGGGGTACAGGCTGGCAATCTGTGCGCGCGTATGGGATTTTTTTTCTCATTTTTCTCCTACTCTTTTTGCTGATAAATACACTCTATGTTAAAAACAGGAGACTGCTTCGATACCTGGATGCGGAAGATTGGTCGGCATTGGCAGCTCTTTTGGAGGAGGAAGTGTTCACCCGCAATAGGGTTGCCTTGCGGAGGGTGTCTCTCCTTTCAGAGTCACTGATCCTTTTAAGTGACTTTGAAGCACTTGAGCGACTAGAACATTTTGTGCACGCGCAGCGCCCTCGGTATATCATGAAGTGCGCGCTCACCTTTGCCGTTGGCAAGCTCCTTGCGGGAAAGTACTCGGAGCTGCGTACCTTTATGACGCGCGTTGCCGCCACACAGGCGCCCGTCCAGCCGTGGACTCGCTTTTACCTCGCATTCGCGTGTCACCTGTGCGGCGACTTTGAACAGGCACACGCGCATCTTCTCACGTTGGTGCACACCAAGCGTCAGCCGTTGATTCGCGTACTCAGTGCATACCTTCTGTCAGAAGTGCTTCCTGAAAAACTTAGGCGCGCCCCCGCGCACGACGCCCAGCTGATTGCGCGCGGCTGTGCGCATGCAGCACAGGTGAGGGCAGACGTCCATGCACACTACACGCCCCGCCGCTGGGCGGACTACGAGAATCGCAAGAAGCAAAACGTAGACGTCTTGGTGTTTCTAAAACTGATGCAGGACGCACGCGCTTGGCTCTTTCCCTGAAAGGGGGAACGCACGGGCCCTGCCCCTGCGCCCCACACACGTCTTTGAGTGGCCCCGGATGTCAGGCCTCGCGCCACTCCCCCTCCTCCTCGGTATAGGCGGCGCAAAACTTGAGTGTTCGGGTGAGGAGTTCAAAGAGGTGTGCGTGTGCCCGTGCGCGGTAGGTAGGCTCGGTCGGGAGGAGCGTGCACAGCGCTGTGTACAATGCATGTGTTTTGTTTTCATACGTTGTGGGTGTCAGTGGCATCGCGTTGAGGAAGGAACGAGTTCTCTCAAGTGCGTGCTCGAGGTTATGGGGAGAAGCGCACCGCGTATCCGCACGTCTGAGAGCACGCCATAGGTTCCGTGCACCTTCTGCGGATTTCTTTTTCTTCGTGAAATGACCGAGACAGTGCACAGGTGTACTCTTCATCGTGCGCCTCCAGCGCACCGCATCGGTGCAATTGACCTGCACGCTGCTGTTTCTATACCGGGAGTATAGCCTGCGTCGGCGGCTATACATGGTCCGGCAGTGCGGCACAGCTGCAGACCGGTTGAGTAACGTGACAAGCTGGGAAAAGCGCAAGGGCGTGATGCCTGCAACTCTCCTTCCTGCAGGCTCAAGCGCATACGTTTTAATGTGCGTATAACGCGCAAGGTGTGCTTCGAGCCACACGGCGTACAGTGAAAAACGCGCGTCGGTTAGCACCGTTTGCTCTTTGTTCTCCCCGGTAGGGGAAGCAGGGGAGTTCTTTCCTGGATGGGGGTCAGATGCAGCCGGGACAGGATATAGGGGCAGGGAGTGCAGTGCACAGAAGGAGGTAGTTTCGGCAGGAGCCACTCGACCCGATTGCAGGTGTGCCCGCTCCTCAAACAGCGCTCCGCGAAAGTGCGTGCGCGCTCCAGGAAATGCCAGATCCAACCCTATGTACACTATG
This sequence comes from Treponema pallidum subsp. pallidum str. Nichols, assembly GCF_000410535.2. Taxonomy (NCBI): domain Bacteria; kingdom Pseudomonadati; phylum Spirochaetota; class Spirochaetia; order Treponematales; family Treponemataceae; genus Treponema; species Treponema pallidum. The sequence goes on along the minus strand of NC_021490.2, from coordinate 826,999 downwards.
GTTGTCGCTCCCAAGTAGCGGGCACATTCCCACGCACTTGTAGCAACCGACCCACCTGAGGCGAGAAGATCGGGCGCGACAAAAGGGAGAGGAAGAGCGTGGGAAGGAGAGCAGGAGGCATCATGGTGCGCAAGGGATGTAGCGAAAGGGCATGCCGAACCTGCAAGGACAATGTACTCCCACGGGAGTCGAAACACTGCAGGGAACACAGAAATGTCAGTGATAAGCAGTGCATGGGGCGCCACCGCACGTGCTACGTGCAAATAGTTCCAGTATTGTGGATCAAACAGAAGCACAACGTCCGGGGTGACGCGCGCGCGTGCACACGCGCGCAACGCGGTATCAACCGCAATAATCAGTGTTTTTTTTTTAGGTACGGAAGGAACGATATACTCGCATCCACCCCAGGGCCACCTGCAATGATGAGTGCAGTACTCCCTGCCGCGCAGTTGCGCAGCGCATTTACGGGCGTGCGCACACACAGCTGTGCGGCATTTTTTATAGTGTTGCGTATCCAAAGCGGACCGAACCGTTGCAGCGTTTGCTTATTCGTTTCTGCCTGTGCAGTTGCGTGCCGGTGCGCCTGGGTAAAATCGTGAAACCACGCGGTGTTTAGCTCCTGGGCTGGTAAGAAATGGAACAGGGGGAGAGACACATCCCCCGTGGCGCGCAGGAACTGCAACACATCCGGTACCGTCTGTGCAGGCAGTATTTTTAGACGTTCGTGTCGGAGGAGGGGAGTGAGAGGTCTACTGGCTAAAAAAAGCAGGAACACGAATATATCTGGCTCGATAAGCACTACCGTGTGCGTAGGGTGCTGCTGCGCGTACAGTTCTGCTACATAGCCAAGACCTAAACCTGCACCTACATAGCCGCCTTTTGCAATCGCGTGCGTAAAAAAATCCTGGCTGATAAGACGTGCAGCCTCTTGCCGCGGCCGATATTTTGAGTGGAGATAGGTGCCCCGTACTGCAAGCGTTGCGTCTCCGTCATGGGCCGCTGCAAGGAGGTAATCAGGAGGGATGCGTTGCAGGAGCTGCTCGTTTGGAAGTGTCAGCGCACGTGCAAGATCTGGAAACCGCTGGGCAAAAAGAGCGCTGTTTTGCGCAAAAAACTTCTCAAAGGGATGCTTTCTTCTGTGTTTCAGATCCCCTGCGCGTGTGGTACTGCAGCCTTGCGCAACACCGGCCGGGAAACGCGCGGGATCTCGCTTTTTATTTGAGTTTGAGTTCAATGGTCATTCCTTTTGTCAGAGGTGTGCCCGCAGGCGGATGCTGCTCGTACACATAACCTTCTCCTGTAAGGACAAGGTGCACGTCGGTGCGTTTTGCAATATCCAGGAGTAAACGTTTAGGTTGACCGGTGAGGTCTGGCATATGGGTTCCTAACCGTGGAGGTGTCCGTTCTGACGTATGGATGAGACCGCTATGTTGGATTAACGGGGCGTTGGCACGGACCATACCGCGGTAGTCGATAATCTCGTTTGCCGCTTGAGAGATGACAGGCGCTGCAATGAGCTCTCCATAGGCTTGTCCGATAGGACGGATGATGGCAATGTATAAGATAATTTCTGGATCGTGCGCGGGGAAAAGGCCGATGCAACTTGCAAGGTAGTCGGTGTCGCTGTACCCACGACCATTTCTGTGCGCCATTTGCGCAGTGCCTGTTTTGACTGCGATCGGCACCCCGTCTACGAGCGCCTTTTTCCCGGTGCCAAGTTCTGCGGCGGTGCGCATGTATCGCAACACCTTTTGCGCATTTACTGCGGAGATAACGCGTGTTTTGGGTTTCTTTTTGTGCCGGTACACCACGGTACCTTCGGCGGTAGTGACCTCATGGAGGAGGGAGAGGCCGAGCGGTACGCCCTCGTTGGCGAGCGCGGTAGCGGCAGCCACAACCTGCAAGGCAGAGACGCCAATTTCCTGGCCGATTGCGATGGTGTGCTTGCTGCGGTGGGACCAGCGTTCTGAGGGAGAGAAGAGACCGACGGTTTCCCCCGGCAACTCAATTTCTGTTTTCGCGCCAAATCCAAAAGCGCGCAATAGTTGCTCAAAGCTGTGGTTGTCGGCACGTTCAGCAATTTGTGCCATGCCGTCATTACACGAAAGCCGGATGATATCTTCAGCGCTGATGGTGCCGTGTGGGCGCAGGCAGCGGATGAGATGGCCTTTTTGACCTGGTTTTAAAAAGGGGGAGGTAAAGGAGAAGGAACCGTCGCAGTGGAGCGTGTCGTGGGTGTAAGTTACCCCGAGTTCTAACAGTGCAGCGATGGAAAAAATTTTGAACACAGAGCCAGGCTCATAGATGAAAAGGGCGGGGCGATCGAAGCGTTCGGCAGGGGTACTTTGGGAAAAGTGTGAAAGGTTAGCAGACGGCTTGCTGACGTAGGATAGAATCTGACCTGTCTTTGCCTCCACCGCAAGGAACATGAGTCCTTCTGCCTGGGTACGCCGGAGCGTAGTATCTGCGATTTTTTCCATCATGTACTGGATGGTTCGGTCGATCGAGAGGGTGACAGTATGCCCCTTGCCCGTATACCCGGTGTGGTACGGGGCAGGAGAAAGAACATCCTGCAAGGTGTACTCGATACCGCTCAGTCCCCTTCCGTCATCACCTACGTATCCGATGACCGTGGACGCTAGGCTACTTTCTGGATAGATGCGGTTGCGCACTGCCTCTAGGCGAAATCCTTTCAGGGAGTGCTCCTTAAGAGCGTGAGCGACAAGGTTCTTTTCCGTTTCACTCATTTTTTTCTTGAGGTAAAAGAAGTGAGCGCGCGCGGTGCGGAATTTTTCTTCAATATCTTGTTCTGAAAGGTCAAGGACCTGTGCTAACACGTGGGCTGCAGTGCGTGGGTCTGAGACAAGATTTTTGTTAACACTGAGGTTGTAGACGGTGGTTCCAACGGCAAGAAACCGGCCATTTCGGTCCAAGATCGCGCCGCGTTCAGTGAGTGTGTTCAGTTCCTTTGTCTCGTTGCCACGCATGAGCATATACCGCGCGCACTGAACGGTGAGCAGCAGAAGCACAGCGGTCAGGGAGGAGATAAAGACCGCAACGCGGCTTCGGGTAATGTTCACGGCAGGTCGGGCCTCTTCCCAGGAGGGGTGGACGCCTGTGCAGGGTAGGCTAGCGTCCCACGGATGCACTCGAAAGGAGGTCGGTGCGGACAATTTTGACTTCTACGCACAGCGCTGCACTGTACCACAAGTAGACGCACGTTAGGAAGGTCAGCGGTTGCATAAGCAAGACACGTAGGGTGTGCGTGCAGGGGAGGCAGGAGTGCTTTCGGAAGAAACGATTGACAGGGGACGTCTTTTGCGCTAGCCTACCCCTGGTAGGCTGTGTTTTTTTCAGGGGAGGGTCGGTGGCTCACATAACGGTGGATGATTCTGAGAATTTAGAGAAGGCAATTAAGCGCTTCAAGCGCCAGGTGGAGAAGGAAGGTATTATTCGCGAGTGGAAGAAAAAAGAATTTTATGAGAAGCCTTCCACGCTTCTGAATCGCAAGAAGAAGGCGTTGCGGCGCAAGCTGATGAAGAAGGGGCGCAAGGTCAGCGACTCAAGGCTGTACTAGGCGGGTATGAGTTTCTCTTGGGTAAGAGCGGGAAGAGGCGGTGGAGCTTAAGTTTTTAGGTGAGCCGTGCCTGACAACGGTTTCCGAGCCGGTTTCGGAGGTGGACGAGCAGCTGCGCGCGTTCATCTCGGGTATGTTTCGTGTGATGCGTGGGGCAGGCGGTGTGGGGCTTGCGGCGCCGCAGGTAGGGCGTACCGTCCGCGTGTTTGTAGTAGATGTTGAGCACCACGTCCGCGCTTTTATCAATCCCCAGATCACTGCCGCGTCTGAAGAGCAATCTTCCTACGAGGAAGGCTGTTTGAGCATTCCTCACATTTATGAAAGGGTGTTGCGTCCGCGTCGGGTGAGTGTGCAGTACCTCGACGAGAATGGTAAACGTTGTGCCGTTGATGCAGATGGTATTCTGGCAAGAGTGATCCAGCACGAGTACGATCATCTTGACGGTATTCTTTTTTTGGATCGCATTGACGAAAAGCGGAGGGATGATGCCCTTCGTCGGTATGCGGCGCTGCGCGGGACGATTCGTTAGCCCATGGTGAGGGTCTTCTTCGCGGGAACTCCAGAGTGTGCCGTGCCTTCTTTGCGCCGGGTGGCGTGCGCTCATCGGGTTGTGGGGGTTTTGACGAATCCTCCTGCTGCTGTCGGACGCTCGGGGAAGCTTGTCCATTCTGCGGTTGCAAGGGAATTTTTTCGCTTAAAAGCGTCTGGGGTTCTTCCTGAGTCTGCGTCTCTTTTCGTTCCGGGGCGTTTGGATCGCGCCTTTTATGACGCGGTGGAGGCTTTGCGTCCGGACGTGCTGGTGTGTTTTGCCTACGGTAAGATTTTTGGCCCTCGGTTCCTTGCGCTTTTCCCGCGCGGTGCTATTAACGTTCATCCTTCGTTGTTGCCGCGTTGGCGAGGGAGTACACCGGTCCCTGCGGCGATTTTAGCGGGGGACTGCGAGACGGGTGTGACGCTCCAGTACATTGGTGAGGAGATGGATGCAGGGGACATTCTTGCGCAGTCCCGTGTTCAGCTCGACGGTACAGAGACTACTGGCGCGCTTCTTTCTCGTTTGTCTTTGGTGGCTGCCGATCTTGTGGATGATGTTTTAGTCGGTGTTGAGCGGCACACGCTCGCCCCTGCAGCACAGGATCACTCGCAGGCAACATTTTGTGGTAAGCTCTGTAGGGAGATGGGATTGGCGGACTGGAGTAATCCTGCAGTTGTGTTGGAGCGCAAGATTCGGGCCTTTACTCCCTGGCCGGGTCTATTCACCTATAAAGATGGGGAAAGGATAGCGATTTTGCAGGCGAGGTCGTGTGAGTCTTCGTTTGTTCCCCTCGCTCCTGTGGGGACAGTGCTTGCTGCAGATAAAAATGGGGTGTTTGTCCAGACAGGCGATGGAGTTCTGTCCCTTTTACAGTTGCAGCGCTCCGGGAAAAAACCTCTGTTTTGGAGAGATTTCCTCAATGGTTCCCCTCTATTGCTGACAGGTAGGTTAGGGGTGTGAGTGATACACGCCAGGCGTGAGATTTCTACGCAACGCATGATGCGTACCCCAAGTGTGTCTTGTTACAGAGAAAGGGGAGGTTGGTTTGTCCGAAGAAATTCTCACGATAGAAGAGGTTGCGCGGTACCTGCGAATTTCTGAACGTACCGTGTATGAGTGGGCGCAAAAGGGGAAGATTCCGTCAGGAAAAGTGGGCACCGTGTGGCGGTTTCGCAGGTCAGAAGTTGAGCGATGGGTTGACACTTGTCTTTCCTGTTCTCACAGACAGAGCCATTCGGATGTTTTGCCCATTGAGCGGATCCTGTCCACCGATCGTATCCTGCATCTTGAACAGTCTGAGCGTCGTCCGGCGCTCTATGAGCTTTCTGATTGCTTGAGCACTGCACCTCAGATTAAAAATCGTAGCGAGCTTGCGGCAGAAATAGTGCGGCGCGAGGAGCTCATGTCGACTGCAATTGGGTGTGGTATTGCAGTTCCTCATGTGCGCTTGTCTTCTGTAACTGATTTGGTTATGGCGGTAGGAATTTCAAAAAAAGGTATTGCTGATTTCGGTCCTCTTGACGGACAAGACGTACATCTTGTTTTTATGATTGCCGCTGCTACCAATCAGCACCGGTACTATTTGCAAACGCTTTCTTTTTTTAGTTCAAAATTGAAAAGGCCCGATTTGCGGACGCGCCTCTTGCAGACTAACACCGCGCTAGAAGCGTACACCGTGTTGACAGAGCAGTCTAGTTTGTAAGATTTAGAAGAGAGCAGGATTGTTCAGGCAGAGGGAAAGCATTGACCTATTTTTTTGAAACGTACGGGTGCCAGATGAATGTTGCAGAGTCTGCTTCTGTAGAGCAGCTCCTGTTGGCGCGGGGGTGGACAAAGGCGGTAGACGCGCAGACGTGCGACGTGCTGATTATCAATACGTGTTCTGTGCGAATTACAGCAGAAACGCGGGTCTTTGGGAGACTTGGCTTATTTTCTTCTCTTAAAAAAAAGCGTGCGTTTTTCATTATCCTTATGGGGTGTATGGCACAGCGTTTACACGACAAAATTCAGCAGCAGTTTCCTCGTATTGATTATGTAGTGGGTACGTTTGCGCACGCGCGATTTGAATCCATTTTCCAAGAAATTGAACAGAAGCTTACCCAGAAAGATTACCGCTTTGAGTTTATCTCCGAGCGTTACCGGGAGCATCCTGTCTCTGGGTATCGTTTTTTCGCTTCTTCATATAGCGAAGGTTCATTCCAAAGTTTTATCCCCATCATGAATGGCTGCAATAATTTTTGTTCGTTTTGCATTGTGCCATACGTGCGTGGACGGGAGATCTCGCGTGATCTTGATGCTATTTTGCAGGAAGTGGATGTGCTCTCTGAGAAAGGAGTGCGGGAAATTACGTTGCTCGGACAAAATGTTAATTCGTATCGGGGAAGAGACCGTGAAGGGAACATAGTTACCTTTCCCCAGCTGTTGCGTCATTTGGTTCGTCGTTGCGAAGTCAAAGATCAGATAAAGTGGATCCGCTTTGTTTCCAGTCACCCTAAAGACCTTTCTGATGATCTGATTGCTACTATTGCTCAGGAATCTCGTCTGTGTCGTCTGGTGCATTTGCCAGTGCAGCATGGGGCGAATGGAGTGCTCAAGCGGATGCGACGGAGTTACACGAGAGAGCAGTATCTGTCGCTGGTGGGTAAACTGAAAGCGAGTGTCCCCAATGTGGCGCTGAGCACAGATATTCTTATTGGGTTCCCGGGGGAGACGGAGGAGGATTTTGAGCAAACGCTGGATCTCATGCGGGAGGTGGAGTTTGATTCCGCTTTTATGTATCACTATAACCCGCGCGAGGGAACGCCTGCCTATGACTTTCCCGATCGTATCCCTGATGCAACGCGGATTGCGCGTCTACAACGCGTCATTGCTCTGCAGATGAGTACTACTTTGAAAAAGATGCGCGCACGGGTAGGAAAGACATTGCCAGTGTTGGTAGAGTCGCGCTCGCGAAATAATCCTGAAGAATTGTTTGGACATACAGAGCTTGGGGAAATGACCGTGCTTGAAGGAAAGGTGGATCCTACGTACATCGGACGCTTTGTGGACGTGCAAGTGAAGGAAGTGCGCGGCAGGACCTTGCGTGCCCATCTGGTGCAGGAGCGTGCAAAATGACATATGGAAAGCTGATTTTTTTTATTATCGTACTTGTGGGTTTCGCGCTCTTCATGTCCTTCAACGTGGAACACCGCTGCGATGTATCGCTTGTCTTTTATACCTTTCAGGCAGTGCCGATCACTTTGAGCTTGCTTTTTGCCTTTGCGTGCGGTGCGCTTACGGCGTTGCTTTTTCTTATTGATCCGGACGCGAAAACAAGAAAACAGAAACGTGAAGACAGTCCTACCTCTGCTCCTACAGGCGGCGTTTCTTCTCCGGAGCATGTGGACGTTCCCTAGCCAGACTGCAATGACACAAAGTCGCGTCTAGGGCTCGCAGGACGGCGCGCGTGTGCGTGTTTGGGTTCTCTGCTTAATGCGTGCAGTTTTTGTCCGATACACAGCGCATGGTGCTGTCGCGCGCGGTGTGCGCGTCCTTTTTCTTCTTCCACGTAGCAGTTGCCGCGTATACGGCGCGTGTCCAGGAAATGGCGATGCGTGGTTTTGCATTGCGCAATTTTCAGCAGGTGCATGCGTATTTTGAGCAGCATATTCCGTTGCTTTCTTCGTTTACGGAGAAAAAGGAAGCGCTCTCGCTCTTTGCTCAGTATTTAGAATTGCACGATGCTCATGAGCGTGCGGCACATCGTTACCGAGATGCGGCGTTGTATGCGCTGGGTACTGAGCGCGTGCAGTTCTTACTTGAAGCTACGCGTAATGCAATGGCCGCGGATGCGCGCGAGTATGCACGGGAAACGTTGGCAGAAGTCGAGCACATAGGTGTGCAGGTGCTAAACAAGAAACAGCATGCTACGTTCTTGGTTTATCACGTGTGGCTTGCGCTCCATGCGGCGTCTACGGCCGCGCATCTCCATGAGCAGTTGGAAAGATTGGAAGAGTATGGCACGCAGGGTGTGTTCAATGTGTTTGAGACGGTGTTGCTGTTTACTCGTTGGTGGATTACTCAGGATGAGAAGGTGGCACAGCGTCTGACAGAGAGGTATCCGCAAAGCTTTGAAGCACTTTCGGTTATAGGGGCGGTGGAAATAGCGCCGTCGGTTTTTTGGCATTTGATGCCGCGTGCGTACGGAGAAGCAGTTGAATCAATGGGAAAATCTGAGACAGTTGTCTTGCAGGACGCGAAGCTACGTCCTGTACCCGAGGTGGTGGCAGCGCACAGGACCCGTCGCGCGCACGTGGCCGCAGACGGCACGGCTGCGCGGTCTGCTATGTCGTCGTCCCATAATTTGGGCGTGTCGATTCTCGAGGGAGGGGTATCTGTGCCCGATGAGGTGGGCGCGGGAGATGAGAAGCCACGGGGGTACCAGCTCGGGTTTTTTCGAGCAAAGGAAAATGCGCAACGGCTGATGGACGATCTGGAGAGGCGTGGTTTTGGGTTCCAGCTGCATACGGTCCGACGTGCAGACGCGGTGTACTACCAAGTTTTTGTGCCGGAGGATGATTCCGGCTTTGTTGGTCACCGACTAAAAGATGCAGGATACGAGACGTTTCCCCTATTCTAGGGGGCCGGCACACATCGGTGTTTTAGAATGAGTTCCTGTATAAGGTGGTGCATAAACGCGTGGGGAAGCTGTGGATATGGGGATAGCGTGGGGAAAACCAGGAATAAACCCGTGGAATGCAATTGCTCAGCAACGCATCAGGGCGAAGGAGCACTAGCCGGACCGGCGTGATATCTGGTGTATTGACCGTCCCACATCGACGTGCTGCCAATTTTGAGCCGTGCTACGTCTTCAACCGCCCTTACGTGTATCACCTCGTGGGATTCAAATGTTACCTCAAGGCGGCGGCGGATGCTGGAAATTGCGGTGTTGCGCGTGAGAAATGACACCGTCTTGCGGTGTGTGTGCGCGCTATCTACCAGGAAGATTTCTTGGACTGATGCGCGTGAGAATGTGATCTCCGCGTGTTCTCGGTCAAAAAACAGCAGAGGATGGATATCGCCTGAGTTCGGGGAGATTTCAGTTTGTATCCACAGTCCTGCCAAGAGGTGCTGGAGTGCTCCCTGTTCACCATGTGTTGCACGGTTCCAAAGGGCTATGCGCATTGCTGTTTGTACAGGCGGTTGTGTGTGTGTCTGTGCTGCTCCGCCTACAGGGGCCGGCGGGGCGTTTCCATGTGACCGTGGGTCTGTCGTGGTGGACGAGCCGGACGTATTGTCTGCCGTGTCAGACGGGTGTGCGGCGGTGTCCCGCGCGTTGCTGGGAAGTGCAGCAGTGGGTAGAGCGCCGAAGGTATCATGCGGGGGAATTCTGCGTGGAGGAACGTGACCGTGCTGAAAGCAGGAGAAAATATATAGAGCCCACGCAGCGACGAACAACGATCCGGCCACACTCAGTAAAGGTCTATTCACGGGACGCTTCCTTGCACGCAGTACGGAGGCACCAGCCTAGTCAAGCGAAGGGGTATAGCGCGGACTACTCTCTTTTGCAGGAGGAGTAGGGGTCGGGCGTTTCGAGTGCGCAGCTGCGATGCTGCGATACAGCTCCCGCGCCGTGTGGGCAACGCGGTCGTGCACGGCCATATCCAAGGTGATTTCGTACCAGTTGTCGTGTTTTACGCGTCGGGCTCTAACAAGGTAGGGACTTTGAAAGGAACGCTGTTTGCCACGGTACTTTGAGGTGAGCGGTGCGTCGTGCTCAAGGTCGGTAACTAACAAGAGAACCTTGTGTCGGTTGTTGTCTTTTCTTTTTTCTTGTATCTCCCAGACGGTATCTAAAGCGCGGCCGATGTCTGTGTAGCGACCGTTTGGGACAATGGAATCGACAACGGAAATAATTTTATCTCGGTCCTGCTCACTGCGTAAGGTGAGGGTGATAAGTTCCTCAGGCTTTTCGTAAAACTGGTAAACGGTTATCCAGTCGCCTTGGATGGTCATGGAGGAGACGAACTCATCGCGCACCCAGCGGTGTAAACTGCTGAACTTTCCTGGTTCTTGCATGGAGCGTGATTTATCTATCATCAGGAAGATGTCGACGGGGACAGTGCGTTCACCTGCATGCAGGCACAGGTGGATGAGAAAGGTGCAGAGTGCAGGACAAAGCGCTTTTTTCAGGTGCATTAGATACTCCCTTTATGCAGGTCATTACGTGGGCACGGTTATATCACAAGAACCAAAAAAGGTATGAAAAAATAAAAAAGAGCTTTACATTTCACGAAACATGTTTACAATCGACGAAAGGTATTGTAGCAGAGAGAATACTCAAGCCATGCGTAAGGAGAAAAGTAAATGGCAAGTTTAGATCTACCTAAGAGTCCCAATGTGTTTCATCCCGAAAAGCCGAGTGCGGTTGGGTCAAGGAATTCACTGGCGCAGGACTGTCGTGACCAGCAGCAGGAGGTGAACCAGCTAATAGAGGAAGAGACAAACAAGATTCTGCACCACCTGAACACTAAACTGCCGAAGGAGGTTCTCGAGCGTCTGGACGTAATGGGTGGGTTGAAGGAAAAGTTGTATAACTACTTCAACCAGAATTACCAGAACATGTTCAACCGGTACATGGTGACTGCGGAAGACGAAATGCTGAAGAAGGTCCGTGGTTTCATCGACCGAGAGGAAATGAAGGTGTTGAACCGTTACACGCCGAAGGAGATTGCCATCCTACTGGATGAGGTTGCGGGAGCGGATAAGTTCAACACCGGAGAGATCGAGAAATCGATGGTGAATATGTACGGGCACTTGCAGGGTCATATACAGCGGGGTGTGAATGAGCTTGAGACGCACACCAATTCTTTGCTGCGTCAGAAGGTTGATGTGGGTGCTTTTGTCCGCGGAGAGAATGCGTATGCGGTAGTCAAGTGTGCGTTCAAGGACAATCTTGCGCGTCCTAAGACCGTCACTGACGTGAAGTTGTCTATCAATATTCTGGACTCAGAGTTAGTTAGCCCTATCTTCCATTACCAGACGACGGTAGCGTACCTTATTAAGGATCTCATCTCCAATCACTACATAGATGCCATCGACAAAGAAATTGATCGCGTGAAGGACGAGCTTATCGACCAGGGTAAGGAAGAGATGTCTGATAGCAGTATCATCTTCGAAAAGATGAAGATGGTGAGCGATTTCACCGACGATGACTGCGAGAACCCTGACAGCAAGCGCTACGAGCTTATTTCGCGGGAGTTGATGGAAAGAATCAGCAATTTGCGCGCGGAAATTGATCCGGAAACTTTCGACCAATTGAATGTTCGCGAGAATATCAAAAAAATCGTTGACCTTGAGAACATAAGGAATCGTGGCTTTAACACGGCTATCAATTCGATTACATCTATCCTTGATACGTCGAGGATGGGGTACCAGTATATCGAGAACTTCAAGAATGCGCGCGAGCTTATCCTTCGTGAGTATGATGACACAGATATTTCGAATCTTCCTGATGAGCGTTACCAGTTGCGCTTAAAGTACCTCGATAATGCTCAGTTGATTGAGGAGCGTAAGGGGTATGAGGTGATGCTTCGTTCTTTTGAGACGGAGGTGGATCATCTATGGGATGTGCTGCGTACTAAGTACGATAAGTCTAAGGCGTCTAGGTTCATGGCGAAGATTACCGACTTTGATGACCTTGCTAAGGTGTACAAGAAGCATATAAAGAAGCATTACAAGGATAAGACTGGTGAGCCCGTGTACGAGGATATTGCGAAGGTATGGGACGAGATTGCTTTTGTGAAGCCTGCTGAGACCGAGGTGGAGCGGATGAATCGTACGTTTGTGTACGAGAAAGACAAGATGCGAAGGAAGCTTATTCTGATGCGTGGGAAGTTAAAGGGTATGTATGATTACCAGTATCCTATTGAGCGTCGGGTTATGGAGGAGCGTCTCGCGTTCTTGGAATCCGAGTTTAACCGTTTCGATTACTTGGTGAATCCTTTTCACTTGCAGCCGGGCTTACTGCTCGATATCGACATCACGTCTATAAAGCGCAAGAAGGCGACGCTCGACGGTATGGCTAACGTGCTTAATGAGTTCTTGCATGGTATCTCTAAAGGATTTGCGGACGCTGCCTTTGCTTCGTTTAGTCGTCGTCGTTCAACGGTGCGTGCTGATATCGGTCAGAGTTTTGCTAGTGACGGCAGTGCCGACCAGAAGGAGTCCAGCGGTAGGGTGGCTTTTATGGATATGGTAAATGAGACTCCTGCGCTTGAGTCTTCCGTGGCCGCTGAGCAGGTGGATGTGCGCTCGGATGTTGGAATGAAGACGAGAAAGGCTGGCGCGGTGGATGCAGGCAAGGGTCGACGTGGTAGACGGTCTGCCATTCGCGAACTCTAGCGAGATTGTAGATAGACTTTGTCGTGATCCGAAGCTCCCTGGAACTTTTCTGTTTCGGGGAGCTTTTTAATCATCAAAGGAGTGTTACGTGGTGAGTGCATCTAGTTTTTACGTGCCTGCAGCGGTGAAGAAGAACTTTAATGCTCTAGTGCGTCATGTGAAGGGCGTTTTGAGCGTGTTGGATGAGTGTGATCCGAAGAATAACGTCGCAGACCAGGTCAACCTGCTGCTCTGTGCGAAGGAGATGCAAAGCGAGCAGGTTGCAGCGCTCCTGTCGGTGCTACTCATCGACACGTGGGGGTATCGGCTGTTTTCTTACAATCTAAGGAAGGTTTCCGTCGAGGGTCTCGGGTTTGCTCAGGAAACTGCGCGGTGGAAGGGAGTGGATATTGTACTTGGTTATCATCACCCCGATCTTGGATTTTTGGCAATAAACCCGAAGAATCCTTCGAACGCCTCCCTTGTCGAGGGTTTTCGGAAAAATGAGCTCTTGTTGGTGTACGTGGGAAAGCAGGATAGGGGACCGCTTGATGAACGGATTGCAGACGAAGTCGCCAAGGGTTTGATTGCTCTGATAGAGAATCGTAAGTTCGTGGTTCCCAAAGAAATCCTTTCGGGGGTTTTTGCATTTGTGTCTACGAAAAAGTCTGAGGGTTCTGGCAAGAGGGTTCGATCGGCAAAGAAGTCGGGTGCGGACGCTGCCAGGGCGTCTGAAGGGGCTACCTGTGATCGGGCTTCGTCTGAGTCTGTGTCTCCTACCGCGCGTCCTCCTGCTCAAGCCTCTGCAGGTCCGATTCGGATGTCTCAGTTAATATCGGTGCCTGTTTCTAACGAGTTGTTTCATAACGGGAATGTGGAAGCGTGGAAGCGTATTATCAGGAGTTACAACGCGCGGTACCCTTCTTCAGAGGTCATTGTGTTCTACGATGGTGAGCGTATTGTGGATATTAACACTCTCTTCAAATGGGGAAAGGTGAAGCACGGGAGTGTGATTCAGTTTGCAGTGTCAGGTGAGGAAATTAAGGATTTGTCCAAGCTCTCTAAGTATTTCAAGGAGGGGGCGAGTTCTCGTTTTGAGGTGTTTTTGCACGGTTCCCCAGACACGGTGTTGAATTTGTTTTAGGAGTGCACAATGAACATTGCCAAATCCATTCATTTTCTGAGCAATAAAGAGGCTCTCGATAAGAGGCTTGACCGAGGGCTTTTGGGGATTCGGGGTCGTCAGGCGGATGAGTTGTCAAGTCTGGGGTTGCCCGTGCTTCCGAGCGTGGTTATTGATGCGACAGTCTCTCGTAGTCTGTATGGGGAGAAGCTTCGGTCCGCGCTAAGTCCGTATTTAAGGAAGTTTACGCTTTTAAACAGAAAAGAGTATGCGGATGCAAAGAATCCTATGCTCCTCAAGGTGGTTTTATCCCCCAATTTGGCCATTTCGAATTATCCGGTATTACATAACTTTGGTTTGACACGGGATACTTTCGCGGGGTTTGCCGAGCGTGTCGGGGAGCATTTTGCAACGCACGAGGTGTTCTTCCTTTTGAAGGGTGTATTTGGGGTATTGCTTGGTATCGCAGAAAGTGAGGAGAACACCAAGGGTGCTTCGGAGTTTGTCGAAACCCTGAAGGAAATAGAGGTTTTTTTGCAGGGAGGAAAATCTTCTCCCTCTGGGCGCGAGGCGATGAATCGGTATCGAGCCTTGCTTCCAGACGGCTTTTTCGATGATGCCTACGTTCAGCTTGAAGAAGCGGTAAGGCTTGTTAGTAAACTGCTGTCGTTTGAGGAGGATGGGGAAGATGGAGTTGCCATCCTTATTCAGCCTATGGTCTACGGGAATTATGGGGGAGGCAGCTACTCGGGTCGGTTTTTCAGTAGGAATATTATAACTGGAGAGAAGAAACTTCAGGGTCAGTATTTTGAGGAGCGGTTCGACGAATGCGATGCCGAAGGCAGTGATGTAAATGCGATAAAGCCGGCTTATCTTAAGCAGTTGCAGGATATTGCGTGGAAACTGGAGGATCACAGCCGAGAGATTCGGGAGGTTCGCTTTACTATCGAGGCGGGCAGTTTATGGCTTATTGAGCAAAAACCTGTCGAAGCGAAGAGCACAATCTCTTTGGTACGGTTGCTGCTCGACCTGTACGAGCGCGAGGTGGTGGATGCTGAATACGTGGTCAAGTCGGTAAAACCGGGTCAGCTGAACGAGATTTTGCACCCGGTCATTGATATGACGAGTGTGACAGGTTTGAAATCCTCGCAGGGGGGGATTATTGGTGTTCCTGGTGCGGCGGTTGGGCGAGTGTACTTTACCGCTGATTCCCTCATCGAGGCGTGGCGTGTGGCGAAGATGGGCGGACAAGATACACGGTGTATCTTGTGTATGCCTGCAACGTACGCGGGGGACGTTAAGGCAATTGAGGTGGCAACTGGTGTTCTTTCTAACGAGGGGGGGTACTCCGCCCACGCTTCGGTTGTTGCCCGTCAGTATGGGAAGATCTCTTTGGTCCGTCCAGATATGAAGATTTATTCGGACAAAGCGGTCGTTGACGGTATGACTATCAACGAGGGCGATTTTGTAACGCTTAATGTTCCTTACTACGGGGAATCCACCCTGTATATGGGAGCTGCGCAGCTCATTGAGCCTGATCCAGAGACGTCTGGCCTAGTGAGCTTCATCGAGCTTGCGAAGGGTTTTGTGCGTTCGTTTCACGTGCGGGCGAACGCGGACAGTCCACACGATGCAGAGCTCGCGCTCGCCTTTGGTGCGCAGGGTATCGGACTGTGTCGTACAGAGCATATGTTCTTCAAAGAAGATCGGATAAATGTGTTCCGCCGTATGATCTTCTCGGAGAATGCTGAGGAGCGGACGGGCAGTCTCAAGCAGTTGCAAAAGATGCAGGGAGAGGATTTCTACGGCATCTTCAAGGTAATGCAGGGACATGAAGTGACTATTCGCCTTCTGGATGCTCCTTTGCACGAGTTTTTGCCGCACGGGGAGAGTGAAGTTAGCAAGTTTTTGGAGTATCTCGAGAAGGTTTGTGGTAAAGGTCTGTCCCGGGAGGAGTTGCAGGAGCGGATCTCCATGCTATCTGAGGTGAATCCCATGCTGGGTCACCGTGGGTGCCGTATTGCGATTTCATACCCGGAAATCTACGCCATGCAGGTGCGCGCCGTGTTCGAGGCAGTGTACCGGTTGCAGAAAGAGAAGATCTCGGTGTACCCAGAGATAATGATCCCCATTGTCATGAATTGCCGTGAGTTAAAGCAGATTGTGTATGGTAAAAAGATTGAGGGGCACGCATACCAGGGTATCGGCTCGATAGAGGAAGAGGTACGTCTTGCGCTCAAGGCAAAGGAGGTTGACTATAAGGTGGGTGCTATGATTGAGCTGCCTGCAGCTGCGTTGAGTGCAGACGAGATTGCGCGCTACGCGCAGTTTTTCTCGTTTGGGACTAATGACTTGACGCAGACAACGCTTGGACTCTCCAGAGACGATTTCAATACGTTTATGCCGGACTACACGATGTATGATTTGGTTGACGGAAACCCCTTTGCGATACTCGATGCGCGCGTGCGCGAGTTAATTGAGGTTGCTATGCAGCGTGGACGGCTGGCACGGCCGGATATTCAGCTAGGTTTGTGTGGGGAGCACGGTTCACGGTCAGAAAATATTCGTTTTTGTATGGAAGTAGGACTAGATTACGTTTCGTGTTCGTCTTACTCGGTGCCTATCGCTTTACTTGCAATTGCACAGGCGGAGATTGAAAACGCAGAAAAGGAAGGCAGGAAGCCTGCATGGCGGGGAAGGTCTTCCGCGAAGTCAGGCGGTAGGCGCGCTAGGTAAGGTGTCGTTCGTGCTTGGTGAGCGTCTCTGTGCGTTCCACTAACGGTGCGAGGGATGGCTGCGTCTGCGTGGTTAGAGGTGTAGCTGGGTGTTTTTTGGAGGTTTTGTGTACGCGCTGATTGAATACAAGGGCAAGCAGTATAAGGTGGAACGGGGTAGTAGTATCGTTGTAGATAATATCTCCGAAGTTGCGCCGGGCGGGTGCATCGATGTGCGTGAGGTGTTGATGATTGGTGGCGAGGGTTTGACGCGGATTGGTTCTCCTTATCTTGAAGGAGTGGGTGTGCGCGCGGTGGTGGGGGAATGTTTTCGCAGTCGGAAGATTACCGTGTACAAGTATAAGAGCAAGAAGGATTACCACCGAACTATCGGTCATCGGCAGTGGTACACTCGCTTGACCGTTAGTGACATCTTGGGGGTGTAGGCTCTGGTCCGAGTGTTGCTTGAAGTCGGTGACCGAGGGCAGTTTTTATCTGCAGTTGCCTCTGGTCATGCTGCGCGTGGAACACGAGGCGGTGATGTTGTGTGTGCGGCAGTTAGTGTGCTTTTGCGCACTGCGGTGCTTGGGCTTGAGCGTTTGGGTCCTCAGATAGAGGCGGCGGATCGGGGTTTTCTCTCCTTTCGCGTGGGGGGGTGTCCGGATTCCGCGTTGGCTCTCTTGTGTTTCACTGCGGAGTTTCTAGAACGTGGTTTACGTACGTTGATGCAGGAGTATCCCAGTTCGGTGCATCTTTGCGTGCGGAGGGGAGTGGTGTGTGCGTAGCGTCGCGGTTAAGACAAAACGGGGGGTAGTATGGCTCGAAAGAGAGGTGGCAGTGGATCTAAGAACGGGCGCGATTCTAAT
The DNA here is from genome assembly GCF_000410535.2 of Treponema pallidum subsp. pallidum str. Nichols. Lineage (NCBI taxonomy): Bacteria > Pseudomonadati > Spirochaetota > Spirochaetia > Treponematales > Treponemataceae > Treponema > Treponema pallidum. The sequence goes on along the minus strand of NC_021490.2, from coordinate 809,826 downwards.
CCGAAGTATTTGGGAGTAAAGTTGTTCGGTGGTCAGCACGCTCGTGCTGGTTCGATTTTGGTGCGCCAGCGGGGTACCCGAATTCACCCGGGAGAAAATGTGGGAAGGGGGAAGGACGATACGTTGTTTGCTCTTGCTCCTGGGGTTGTGACCTATCTTCAAAGGAAGGGGAGGCGCCTCGTTTCTGTGTGCGTGGAAAACCGGCCTTCTTGAGCTTTTATAGAGGGAACCAGGTGCCTCCTGTGCTTTGTGTCTGTGGTGTAAGAAGGGTCAGGGGGTATTTGCGTGTCTGTGGGATCGTAGGGGGCGTGCACAGGTTTTTGAGAGAGCATGGCCAGTTTTGTTGATGAGGTGCTGATTCGTGTTTCCTCTGGTCGGGGTGGAAATGGCTGTGTGGCGTTTCGGCGGGAAAAGTATGTCCCGCGCGGCGGCCCCGCGGGGGGCGATGGAGGGCGCGGCGGGGACGTTGTGTTCCAGGTACGGCGCAACATGCGCACGCTTGTGCACCTGAGGTATGGACGCGTGTTTCGTGCAAAGAATGGGCAGGATGGAGAGGGGGCACGCCGCTTTGGTGCAAAGGGGCACGATTGTGTTATACCGCTGCCTCCGGGTTGTCTTTTAAGGGATGCGCAGACTCATGAGGTTTTGCACGATTTTGGTCATGCCCATGAAGGTTGCGTGACGCTCCTTTCGGGTGGAAGGGGTGGTTGGGGGAATTATCATTTCCGTGGCCCAGTGCAGCAGGCTCCGCAACGCGCGCATTCTGGGCAGCCGGGGCAGGAACGTGTGGTGCACGTTGAACTGCGTATTGTGGCAGACGTTGGCTTTGTGGGGCTCCCCAACGCGGGCAAATCTTCTTTGCTGAATTTTTTTACCCACGCGCGGTCGCGCGTTGCCCCTTATCCTTTCACTACCCGGATTCCTTACTTGGGGGTGCTGCGTACGGGGGATGGGCGCGACGTGATCCTGGCAGATGTCCCTGGGATTCTCGAACGCGCCTCGCAGGGTGTCGGCTTGGGGTTGCGCTTTCTCAAGCACTTGACCCGCTGTGCGGGGCTTGCATTTCTCATTGATCTTGCAGATGAGCGTGCGCTGCATACATACGATTTGCTTTGCAAGGAATTGTACGCTTTCTCCCCTGTCTTTGAGACAAAGGCGCGCGTGCTCGTAGGTACCAAGCTTGATTTGCCGAATGCGCGTGAGTGTTTGCAGCAGCTTCGTGCACAGCACCCATCCACTGAGGTTTGTGGAGTCTCGGTGCACAATCGCTGGGGTTTAGATGAATTGCAGGAGGCTTTTGTGCGTCTCTCTGACGCAGGTGCGGGCGCGTTGCGTTCCCCTGTGTGGCGGAACCAAGCTCCCAGTTTTATGTACGCTCAGCTTGAGGATCCGGTGTGTCAGGTGCGTGATGATTTTGGGGCAACGGTGAGCTTGAGCAGAAAACGAAAAGTGCGCGGATGAAGTTAGCCCTGTTTGGCGGTTCGTACGATCCTGTTCATCTGGGCCACTTGCTCTTGGCTGATGCAGTACACCGGCACGCCGGGTATGACCGCGTGCTGTTTGTGCCTACCTTCGTTTCCCCCTTCAAAGAAAAGGAAGGAAGTGCAAGTGCGCACGATCGGGTGCGGATGCTCCATTTAGCAATTGGGACAACGCCGTATTTTTCTGTTGAAGAGTGTGAGATTAGGCGTGGGGGTATTTCGTATACTGCCGAGACGGTGCAGCATGTGCGGGAAAAGTATGGCGCACAGCTTGAGGGCAAGCTCGCGCTGGTATTGGGGGAAGATGCAGCGCGCAGTGTACCGCACTGGCACGCGTTCGATTCGTGGAGTACACACGTTGATTTTGTCGTGGGTGCGCGCCCTGTGACGTCAGGCGATGGGGGGAACGTAGAACGCGCCACACGCACTCTACAATCGTTTCCCTTCCCATGGGTTTCGGCGGAGAATGTGGCGCTTCCTATTTCGTCAACGTACATACGCACCGCAATTCAACGGGGGCGTAGTTGGGGTTATCTTGTACCTTCCCCAGTTCGTGAGTATATTATCGCGCGTGGACTCTACCGGTCGTGAGCCTCTGCCTTCTTTCTCCGGAGTGGACGATTCTTCCTGTTCTTCTCGTTTTCTTTCTTTCCTTGGACAGGCGCAGATGCCAGCGTTCTCTTTTGTGTCTGCAGATATGACGGCGCTGATTGCGCGTGTGGACGCGTACGCGCGCGCAGTGCTTTCGCCACCTAGGTATGAGCATTCGCGTCGTGTAGCGGAGTTTGGGTGCATGCTGGTACGGCGGTATGCGTTGGAAGCGCAGCTTGAGCCGCACGTTTATTGCGCGGGTATTGCGCACGATATGTGCCGGGAGCATTCGGAAGTGTTCTTGTTGCGTGCTGCTGCGTGCGATGGTTTTCCCATTGATGTAACTGAGCGTGGTACGCCATTGCTCTTGCACGGGCGCGCAGCCGCGTGTGTGTTAGCACAGGAATTTGGCGTGCAGGATGAGGTGTTGTTGTCTGCGGTGCGCTGGCATACCTTTGGGTGTGAAGACTTTGGTGTGTTAGGAAAGATTCTTTTTATATCAGACAAAATTGAGCCAGCTCGTGCTTGGGCGGCGTCCTTGCGCGGTGCAGTGTCAACGTTAACGTTAGATGCGCTTGCTGCAAAAGTAGTGAGTGCGAGTATTGTGTGCGCAGAGCGAAAACGTACCACGCCCCATCCGCGTACGTGTGCGATGTTGCGTGCACTGGGAAAGGATGTAAGTCAACCCGCGTAACGGGTGGCAGTCGGGCAAAAGTAGGGCAGTGTGTGTATCTGCCGCAGTTCGACGAGAGGCCAGGGAGTGTGCAATGAAAGTGTTGGATATGGGAAGACATGGGCTTTTTTTACTCCTCATTTTTTTTATGCTGGTTATCACCGTCTTTGCAGTCTTCTTTGGTATGAAGCGCGATCCGCTTGAATCCTCACTTTCTAGCGACAATATTCTCAAGGTGTTGTTTGTCATTGAACACGAGAACGTTCCAATCTCCAGCAATGTTGTTGCGTATTATCCTGCAACGAGGCGCGCGGCAATGTTTGATATTCCCCATAATATGGGACTTATTCTGCAGAGTCTTGGCCGTACGGATGGCATCGGTTCGCTTTACAGCGAGCGTGGTATTGAGGAGTATAAAAGGGAGGTAGAAAAGTTAACGGGAATTAACGTTCCTTTTTCTGTAGTGTGCTCGCTGGATAACTTTTCTAAATTGACAGATTTACTCTCTGGTCTGTCGGTGTTTATCCCTACGCCCATCGACGTGCACACAGAACGTGCAGGGCATGTCCTGTTACCGTCAGGATCAGTGTCTTTGGATGGGGATAAGATGCGTGATTATCTTTTATACGAAGACGAGGATGAGGGAGAAGGGGAGTCAGCATCGAGGAAACAGAAAGCTATTTTAGCTTTGTTGCGTAGTGTTAATGATCACAGTGAGTTTTTTGTTCATTCAACTCGTGCTTTTTCCTTGAACAGGCTAATACGTTCTAACGTTCGGCGTGCTGACTTAAAAAAGCTTATAGGTGAATTATCTAAGTTGGATTCAGAACGCCTAGTGCCGCAGCGTTTTTCAGGGACTAAACGAGTGGTAGACGGCAAGGTACTCCTTTTTCCATCTCGTGATGGACAGCAAATTAAGGAAATCGTGCGCCAGACGCTTGCGGTGCTTGCGTCAGAGAATGGTACGGCCTTTGAGCGTGTGTATGCGTTGGAAATTCTTAACGGAACTGAATCGCACGGTCTTGCGCGCACGACGGCGAATATTTACCAAGGATTTGGTTACGACGTAGTTCGCGTTGATAATGCATTGGAGCAAAGTGTGCAAAAGACGGTGCTCGTCGATCGCATTGGGAATCCTGCAGTGGCTAAAGTGGTGGCGCAGGTGATTCGTTGTCAGAATATTGAGACAACTAGCGCCTCGCTTGATGAGTATGGGGTGGAAACGGGCATCGATTTTACGCTTATCCTGGGGAAGGATTTTAATGGATATCTGGTAAAGGAGGGAACGTGAGTGCTAACGGAGCTGCTTCCGCGGTAGCAGAGGCTCTGTGTGATGCGCGCGCGGAGGATGTATGTGTGTTTGATGTAAGCGCGCGCTGCGGCTGGGCGGACTTTGCGGTAGTTGCCACTGTGCCTGGCCTCTTGCACGGCACTCATCGTCTGGTGTGCGAGCAGGCGGCTCGCTTTGGCCTAAGAGAAGTACATCGAAAAAAACGAGGCCTTTGCGAAGAGCAATGGCGGGTGCTGGACTTTGGGTCTATCCTGGTTCATCTTATGAGCGCGCAGGCGCGCGCCTTTTATGACCTCGACCGGCTGTGGCAAGATTGTCTTGTCGCGCGGTAGGTTAAGCTGCCGGGCTCGTGGCACGTATTGCCCGCGCAGGAGCTCTCATTCTTTTTTTTGTACCGGCTCTCTTCTCCTCCGCGCTTCAGTTTGGGCGCGGTGCAGCATGGTGTGCGCAGTTGGTGCCGGGTCGGTTACATACGCGGCGAAATCTGGAAAAACAGAGGCTCTGTGGGGTGTGTTTTGCGCCTGCGCGTACGCGTCGATTGCCTGTATTACTTTTCCTTTCTCTATATGGCTTTTAAACAGGGCACTGAGGCACGCAGGAATAACTGCGCTGGTGGTGTTTCGAAACGCAGGAAGCCCTTTGTGTTCTTCAAAGAAACTGTTTTGGTACGCGGCAGACGCAAGCACAGAGAGTGCACGACACGCGGTTGCCACACGCGCGCTTTTTTTGTGCACTGCGAGTCCTTGCACTTCCAAACTTCCAGTCAGTACGTCTTGTGCATTTTCGGTTATAGGGAGGACGCACGCGCCCAAGTTGATTCCAGGACGTTCTTTTATGATTGCATCTGCAACCAGGTGACTGCCAAAGTACATAGCGATGCGATCGCGTGTAAAATCATGAATGATTTCGCGCACGCGCGCAGTCCGGTGGTGTTTGTTTACGTATCCCCGCTTGAACAGTTCCAGATAGGCTCCGAGTACAGGATAGAGCGCACGCTCGTGCGTCCAATCGATGGAGTCGTCTGTGGCACGTTTGACTAAATCTCGAGCGCCCTGCTCACCGAGCACTTTCGTAATCGCGTCAGCAAGCAACGTATGTGGAAAGCTTTCCGTTGTGCTGAGCGCGAGGGGTACGATAGAAATGCCACTTTTTACAATGAGAGCGCAGCTTTCTAGGAGTTCATTCCAGCTTTTGGGCTCGGATATCCCGTAGCGATCAAAAAGGTCCTTGTTGTAGAAAAGTGCATTGATAGACACGGCGCAGTTTAAGGGAAGCGCAAATGTCTTGCCGTACGGATCTGTGGGAGGAATCAGTAGATCCGGTATCCAGGCTTCTTTGCTCAGATCTACAAAGTAAAGGTATGGGTCAAGGGCATGGAGCGAGGGAAGAGACACCTCTACAACATCCGGAGCGGTCCCGTCTGCAAGGCGCGCGTGAAGCACCGTAGGATACTGATCGTCCTGGATGGTTTCGACGGTGACGGCGATTCCTTCTTCCAATTCCAACTTCGTAAACACATTCTGCAGGCCCGAAGAGTAATGCTTCTCTCGTATGAGGACTGAGAGGCGAACCGGTTCTTCTTCCTTTCCCTTCTCTTTGCTGCCATGGCAGAAGACGGGTAACAGCACAAAGAAAGAGAGGAACACACCGCCGATGCGGGCGTAGGTGGCGGATCCGGTATTACGCATGTAAACCTCCCCGACACGTATATCTGTTCATCGGACCCTTCTCGGCGCCGATGGCGTTTTGCTTGAATGAGGACTGCACGCAAAACCTGCCAGGAAACAATGATGAGAAAAGCAGCGGTCGGCGCGTTAGTTGCCTTGTGCGACAGAGCTGAAGAAAGGCTTTTCTTTGACAAATCTGCATTCGCTGTACTATCATCCATCCCTCCGAGAGTTTGGTCGAAGGAGGCATGGCTGTGTTCAGCATTCTAGAAAAGAAACAATTTTCTCCGCAGGTGTTTTACTTGAAGGTGCATGCACCTGATATTGCAAAAAATCGTGCTGCAGGACAGTTTGTGCTTGTTCAACTTGATGACGAATACGCTGAGCGCATACCGCTAACGATTGCGGACGCGCATGCGGATGAAGGGTGGATTGCGCTAGTGATCCAGACTGTTGGCGCCACTACTATGAGGCTGTGCGAAAAGGAAGTGGGCGATTCCATCTCTGTAGTTCTCGGTCCGTTGGGAAATCCAACTCTCATTGAAAATGTAGGAACTGTCGCCTGCGTTGCAGGGGGTGTTGGGGCAGCTCCGCTGTATCCTATTGCCCAGGCGCATAAAAGGGCTGGAAATCACGTCATTGTAATCCTTGGGGCGCGCAATCGGGATTTAATTATTTTTGAAGAGGAGATGCGCGCGCTTGCAGACGAGCTGGTCATTGTCACAGACGACGGCTCATATGGACGCAAGGGCTTAGTGACTGAGCCCCTGCGTGAGCTGTGCGAGCGCGCGTCCTGTCCACAGGAGGTGGTTGCTATCGGTCCGCCGATTATGATGAAGTTTTGTGCGGAAACGACGCGCCCCTTTGGGATCCGCACGGTCGTATCTTTGAACACCATTATGATTGACGGCACTGGCATGTGCGGTGGCTGTCGGGTGAATGTAGGTTCTGAGATAAAATTTGTTTGCGTGGACGGACCTGAATTTGACGGGCATCAAGTTGATTTTGAGAGCATGATGCGGAGAATGAGGGCATTTCAGGCAAGGGAAGCGCATGATGTCCACTGCTGTAAGATGAAGCACCACGCGGGGAGGTAGGTATGACATCTGTACAAAATGTCGTAAGCGATGCCAAGACGTGTGACGTACCGGTTGAGTCAGAACCAGAAGCGCGTACGTATCGGCCGCACGCACTGCTCCAGGAAGAAGCGTGCCAGCGCCTGGCGCAGCTCCAGGGTAAAGAGCTGAAGATGAAGGATCGCACGCAGATCCCTTTGCAGCGTATGCGTATGCTGCCGCCAAAAAAGCGGTCGCTCCTCATGCAGGAGGCGGCGCTGGGTTTTACAGAGCAGCAGGCACTGGTTGAGTCTCAGCGTTGTTTGAATTGTAAAACCAAGCCGTGCGTAAAGGGTTGTCCGGTAGGAGTGCCGATTCCTGAGTTTATTGCGTGTGTCCAAAGGGGAGCCTTTAAGGAAGCAGTTGATATCATTAAGACGACGAGTTTACTCCCTGCAATTTGCGGTCGTGTGTGCCCGCATGAGCGTCAGTGTCAATTGCAGTGTACCGTGGGAAAGATGTTTAAGGATGTGTCCAAGGCGGTGTCGATTGGTGCGCTTGAGCGTTTTGTCGCTGACTGGGAGCGGCAGCATGGTCAAATTACAGTTCCGTACTGTGCGCCGTCTACGCACAAGAAAGTGGCCGTCATCGGGTCAGGGCCTGCAGGTCTTGCAGTTGCCTCAGATACGGCGCGTGCAGGCCATTCGGTAACGGTGTTCGAAGCGCTCCACAAACCGGGTGGAGTGGTGACCTATGGTATTCCTGAGTTTCGCCTGCCGAAAGAAGTGGTAGTGACGGAAATTGAAACACTCAAGAAAATGGGGGTGACGTTCCGGATGAACTTTTTGGTGGGCAGAACAGCAACGCTGGAACAGCTGTTCTCGCAGTACGGTTTTGATGCAGTTTTTATCGGGACCGGTGCGGGATTGCCGCGCTTTATGAATATTGAGGGTGAGGAATTGTGCGGGGTGTTTGCAGCAAACGACTACCTAACGCGTGCGACGCTGATGAAGGCGTATGACACTGCGCATGCGGACACGCCGGTGTATGCGGCAAAGTCAGTGGTGGTAGTCGGTGGAGGGAATGTGGCGGTAGATTCCTCGCGTACGGCGCTCCGTTTAGGGGCTGAGCAGGTGCACTGTCTGTACAGAAAAACGCGTGCGGATATGACCGCCTGTGTGGAGGAAATTGCACAGGCAGAAGATGAGGGGGTGACGTTTCACTTTTTGTGTCAGACCACCCGCATTTTGGGGGATGAAGAGGGGAACGTGCGCGCGGTAGTGTTCCGCGATTGTCAGGAACAGATTGATGCAGGAGAACGTGTGTTTCTGCCCTGCGGCGATGCTGAGTGTAAACTTGCTGCAGACGCGGTGATCGTTGCCGTTGGGAATGGTTCAAATCCGCTCATGGCAAAGACAACGCGCAGTCTTGCAGTGAGCGAGCGGGGTACTATCGTGGTGGACGAGGATCAACGGACGAGCATTCCGGGAGTGTGGGCTGGGGGAGACATTGTCTTAGGAGCGGCAACGGTTATTCGTGCGATGGGGCAGGGGCGGCGTGCAGCGGCGTCTATAAACGCGTACCTTGCGCAAAAAGCGTAACGGGTGCTGCATGCGCTGAGCGTACACGCGCGAGGTTACCGAAACGTGTGGGTCTAGGCCCCACGAAGGGAGGGAGTGACGATGAGTATTCACCTTGGAGCAAAGGGAGAGGATATTGCGCCGCGCGTGCTGTTGCCCGGTGACCCGCTGCGTGCGCGTTTTGTGGCGGAGCGTTTTTTTCACAATGCGTATTGCTACAATGAGGTGCGTGGCATGCTCGGGTTTACGGGAACCTACAAGGGGGTGCGCGTGTCGGTGCAGGGGACAGGTATGGGGCTGCCGTCGCACTCAATTTACGTAACGGAGCTGTTTCAAGATTATGGGGTGCAAAAGGCAATCCGCGTGGGGACTGCCGGTGGATTGCAGGAGGAAGTGGCGCTCAAATCGGTGGTGTGTGCGCTGGGTGCGGCAACGGATTCTGCAATAAACGCGCGCAGGTTTAGCGGCATGCACTTTGCGCCCACGGCAAGCTGGTCGCTCCTGCGCACGGCAGTGTCGGTTGCTGATGAAATGGGCACGGGGGTGCAGGTGGGGAATGTAATTTCCTCTGACGTCTTTTACGATGAATCAGGAAGCTGGCGCCTGTGGGCCCGGTATGGGGTGTTAGCGGTGGAAATGGAAACGGCGGAGCTGTACACGCTTGCTGCAAAGTTCAGACGCGAGGCGCTGAGCATTCTGACTATCTCTGACCACCTGGTAACCGGCGCGGTAACTAGCGCGCAGGAGCGGGAGCGCTCCTTTACCCAAATGATAGAAATTGCGCTTGAAGCCATTATCCAGTAGGGACGCGCGCGCCACCTGCCCCGGCGGCGGGGCTAAAAGTGATAGCGCACCCCAAAGTCAATGGTGGCAAGGCCCACGGCTCTGCACTTGTCGGGGGAGCTTGCAATGTCCCCAAGCTGCGTGTAGGCAACAATGCCGCCGATGGACCAGTCCGGGGTGTACTGGTAGTAGAGCCCCGCGCTGGCTTCCGCAATAAGCCCCGGCGCCTTCTTGCTGAGATAGGACTGAATGTTGAGCCCAACGCCCAGGGAGAGCGGTATGCGCCAGCGCCCTACGGCAAACGTGTACGTGGGGTTTACCGTGATGGGAACAGAAAAGTAATAGTTTGACCCGGTCGTGCGGTAACACTCAAAGGAAACTTGCCCGCCGAGGGAAAAGTTTTTGGTAAAAAAATACTCGTACCCGAGGTGAAACCCCCCGCCCCCGAGCAGTTTGCCGTTGCCGTTACCGTTGGTGCCGGAACTCGAAGAGCCGTTGGTTCCATTTCCCCCTGCTATGTACAACTGGCAGCCTGCAACAATGCCAATTTTGAGCAGCTGATCCCCGGGGCGAATGGGCTCGTACGCCACCACCACCTGCGGAGACTGGGAGGGGGGTACCTCTCGCACGCCCTCGGAGCTGTAGGCAGGCAGCAGGGGAGAGAGCGCACACAGCGCACCAACGCACTGCCACGCGCGGAACGTTCTGCTCATACGACGCCGAGCATACGGTGTTTCTTGGGCTTCCGTCTAGTGTCCGTGCGTGTTCGGTCTTTGCGCTGTTGCGTGCGCGTGTCTATACTGGGCGCGTGGACGCACGCCTCATCGATGGAAAACAAGCCGCACACGAGTGTACGGCGCGTCTTGCAACGCGTGTGCAGGCGCTGCGTGCGGCGGTAGGCACGGCGCCCTTTCTTGCCGCAGTGCTGGTGGGGGATGACCCGGCTTCTTGTACCTACGTTGCAGCAAAGCAGCGTGCCCTGGCTCGCGCCCACCTGCGGGGGGAAACGCACCGGCTGCCTGCTCATGCCTCTCACGCACAGGTGTTAGAACTTATTGCTCGTCTCAATGAGGACGCGCGGGTGCACGGCATTTTGATCCAATTGCCGTTACCTGCGCATCTTGACGCAGCGAGGGTGTGCCGCGCAGTGGCGCCAGAAAAAGATGTCGACGGCTTTCATCCGCTTAACTGTGGTGCGCTCTTCCTTGCGCAGCCTGGGTTTGTTCCCTGCACCCCTGCGGGGATTGTGCACTTGCTCCGGCGTGCGCAGGTGCCGCTTGCGGGGGCACGCGTGGTAATTGTCGGCCGTTCTGCCATCGTTGGCCGTCCGCTTGCAGTGCTCCTTGCCTCTCCCGGCTGTGATGCAACCGTGACGCTCTGTCACAGTCACACGCGCGGTTTGGCGGATATCTGTGTGCAGGCAGATATCCTCGTTGCAGCACTGGGAAAGGCGCGCTTCATTGGCGCGCCGTTTGTGCGCACCGGCGCCGTGGTTATCGATGTGGGTATTCATCACGTGCCAGATGCAACTGCACCGCGCGGGAGAAGACTGTGTGGTGATGTGGATTTTGACGCAGTGGCGCACAAGGTGCAGGCGATCACGCCTGTTCCGGGGGGAGTAGGACCGATGACTATCGCGATGCTGCTGCACAACACGCTCTGCGCTGCAGAGTATGCAGCCGGGATGATACCCCCCTTTAGAGCGGCGCTCTATGCCGACCTAGATGGACGCGCTGCAGGCGACGTACCGCACTGAGTTACAGGGAGGAAAGCGGATGCGCCCGCAAAAAAAGAAAGAGGGCTGCGCCCATGAGCGCGTGGTCAAAGGGTGCGCGGCCCATGCGTTCGTACACGTCGTGCACGGGGAGCACGCACCGCTCTAAAAACTCGTCGGTATCCAACTGCGGTTCACGTACCTCAGGCGTACACTCGGCGCTGAAGATGTGCACGCGGTTCTCCAACACGGCGGGATTCGGGTGTATGGTGCCAAGGTGTGCAAGAGAGGAAGCGCGTCTGCCTGTTTCTTCAAACAGCTCCCTGCGCGCTGCAGCCTCAGGGTGCTCCCCTGCGTCGATAACCCCGCCGGGAAATTCAGTACACACCGTCTGTGAACCGCAGCGCCACTGGCGCACCATAACGAAGAAGCGTTGTGCGCGTTCCATCACGTGCGGCACGACGATTACCCACTCAGGTGCAGTGAGCGTTACAAAGCGACGTACCGTTTTGCGCGGTGAAACGCTTTCGAGTTCTTGCACGTGAAAAACGCGCAGGCGGCACGCCTCGTGCCGTTTCCGTACCTCCCATGCAAGATGGGCGTCCTGTTTTTTTTCCTCCTTTGCGCGATGCGCAGGCTGGACAGTTTCTCTTCCTTCATCCATGGGCGTGCACTCCTTTTGCCCCGGTTGGTACAGGTTTTGTGTGTTGCAAGGCACGGCGCAAGTATCGTCTCTCCTACGGGGAGCGTCCTGGGCGATGCTGAACGCCAAGATACAGTTTTTCCACTATCCCGGTGAAAATGACGAATCCTGCAAGGATTTCTGCCCCGGTAAAAAAGCGCGCGCCGCTGTTTGATCGCGCAAGGTTCGGCAGCAGGAGACGGGCAAGTTCGAGCGTGTACAGGAGCATAGTCACGGCCACCGTCGCTTTGCCCCCCGCGGTGGAACCGGTCATCGGGTGGCCAAAAAGCGCGTACACACAGGCAATAACCGTTTGTAACGAAAGCCGGGTGATGATAAGCACAAAGAACCACAGGGGCACCACACCGCTTTGGTAGTAAAGCGCTGAGATGAGCCCGATAAGCGCGTAGTCGCTTGCTGCGTCGAGCGTTTCTCCCACGCGGGACGTTTCTCGTCTTGCGCGGGCAATTTTGCCATCGATAAAATCGGTGAGGAACAAAACGCTCAGTCCTGCAACGAGGAAGTAAGAAAGCCCCGCCAGTGCGTGGAATTTAAGCAGAAAGCCAACGATAGGAATAGCACTGGCACGGATAAGCGTGATGTGCGTTGCAGTGTTCAGCGTTTTCAGCGCGGTGCGGTTCTCCTTACAGTCAGAAGATGCGGCGGCACAAATAGGCGCTGTCTGTTCAGGCAGCGGTTTAAACGGCACGGTGGTATCTGCAGGTTCTCTGCTATACGCGACAAGAAAAAAGAAGAGCAGACAGTGCCAGAGTACAATGACCGTTAAAAAGCTGAGCGTGGAGCTGGGGGGCACCTGGGTACGCCCGTGCGCGAGGGACAGCGCCAGCACGAGCGCACTGTGAAAAAGCGTATAGGAGCAGAGAATGCCAGCTGTTTCCTTTTCCATAGACGGAGGGGAAAAGTATCCGAGAATCCATCTTTTGTCAGGGGAAACGGGGAAATACTGAACGGGAAAGAAGCGGCGTGCTGGAGCCTTTGGGAGGGTGCTGAATTTCTCGTGCGCTTTGTATTGAAAAGATGCGTCCGAACCGGACTGGCAGGTCTTTTTTCTAAGACGTGCTGCGCAGTGCGCCGAGAATGGCAGGGAGTGGGGGGAGTGCATGGAACTGAGAGGACTGCTGGCACGGGCCATTGGTATCGGTGTGGCGGAGTCTGCGCCTGCTGCGCAGGAGACTATTTCAGTCGGTACGTCGTGTGCGGCAGCACCGTGTTCTTTTGCTCAGTCGTTGCATGACCACATGCGTGGCGCTGCGCCACAGAGAGTCTCTCTTTCCCCTGCGTCGGCTGCAGTGCACGAAAGGGTGCGCGAGGAAGCTGATGAGCAGCAAACCGGTTCGGGTACCCAACAGGACGTTTTCACAGAAGAGTCTCTTTCGGATGTATTTCTCGTGGCGTACGAGACTGGTTTGCGTGCTGCGCAGGAGGCGGCGTCAGGAGTGCGGCCCTTTGATTACGTGCGCGCGGCGCAGGAAGCTTCGGGTGGTGCGTCGTGGCCGTCCGCGCCGGAGTTTCTTGTAGTAGAGCGGCAGGCAACTTCCGTAACGCCGCGGTCTGTTGTGCCAGAGCAGCCCTCATCCGGGGAACGGGGGCGTGCGGCGCGTCCTGCAGGACTGTCTCGCGCGTACGCGCAGCGTGTGCCGGAGACTGCACCGCACGTGCAGGACCTGTGTGGGCAGGAGTCTGGGGAGCATCTGCGGGAAAGCGCTGGTGCGCGGGGGTTGCGCGGAGGGTCTCTTCCTTCTGGCGCTGCCCCTGCCCTGCTGCGTGAGCAGGGGAGCGAAGCCACGTACGCGGCATCGTCGGAGTCTGAAGTCTTTGACGTTATTTTCGATGCAGAGGTGCGGCAGCGGTTGGTGGCGGCTGCTATCCGTGGTGAGCCTGTTTTGCAGTCTGGGGGAGCAGGCAGCTCCTTTGGAGGAAAGGCAGGTGCGTCTCACGCCTCTGCTGCTGCAGGGGTGAGCGCCGGTGCGGCGTTCCAGGGGGCGACTGCGTACGGGCAGATTCGGCATGGGGATTCTCCTCAGGAGTTGGGATCTTTTTCGGACGCGCGCTTTACTGTGCTGGACGCGCGTAGGCATTCGCGCGGTGCAGGGTCGGGTGTGTCTTCGCACGCGGGCGCCGTACTTCCTGCGGCGCAGGCGCAGCTGTCGGCTGCGGACGTGGATGCGGGGGCGGAAGAGCACGGTACGGAGTCGCTGCGTGAGGGGGAGCGTGCAGGCGTGGAGCGTGCGTTTGAAGGAGTTGCGCACGCGCGTGAGGAGACAGCGCAGTCGCAGGGGATCCGAGGATTTGCTACCACTCAGGCGGCTCTTTCGGCGCACATTCGTGCGCATAGTGCAGAGCTTGCGCAATCTGGACGGGTTGTGCTGCGCGATCACGGACGCGGATACATCGACATTGCGCTGAAGCCAGAGCACCTTGGTGCGGTGAGCATACGTCTTGCCCTGTCGGAGAATAAGCGGGTGGTGGGTACTATTCACGTTGCTTCTCAGGAGGCGTTTGAAGCTTTTCAGGAAAATCTGGGGGATTTGGCGCGTGCATTCGAGGCAAATGGTTTTGACGCTGCGCAGTTTGATGTGCAGTGGTTTGGCGCTGGTGCGCACGCAGAGGACGGGCATTTGGCATCGCAGACGGCAGCCTACGCTGCTGCACAGCGTCTTGGGGGAGCGGGCGTTGAGCCTGTTGTGCAAGAAGTCCATTGGCATGCGCAGGGAGCTGCGCTCACGATTGACGTGTTTGCCTAAATAGGCGCGCCGGTTTTGCCTACCCTGTAGGGGGGTCAGCGTACACAACCGGTGAAAAAAGAGGAGGGCCGGGGCATGGTACAGAACACTAATATGCGGTTTGAAATGACCGCCGCTGAGCGTACGCGTTTAGAAATGGATGTGCGCGTTATAAACAAGCAGCTTGAGGCAGGCGCGCGCAGTGCGAAGCGGGAGTTAGGAAAGGACGATTTTTTGCATCTCCTTATTGCGCAGCTTACCCATCAGGATCCTACTGCGCCTATGCAGGACACGCAGTTTATTGCGCAAATGGCGCAATTTTCCTCGCTCGAGCAGATGGCCAACATGAGTGCGCAGGTAGAGAAGCTCGGAACGCTGTTTGGCAATACTGAAGCGCTGCAGGCGGTGGGAAAAATGGTTGAAGTCACTGAGGCGGATAACACTGTTCGTGGGCTTATCAGTGCAGTCACCCGTGCTGACAAGCCCCAGGTGCGGGTGGGGTCGCACTGGTACGAATGGGAGCACGTCAAGGTGATTGCAGATCCGAGTGCGTCGTAGCAGTTGTATGGTTTGTGAACAGAGAAAGAGAGATTAGGAAAATGAGTCACATGAGGAGGACACAGAGCATATGATGCGGTCACTTTTTTCAGGTGTGTCTGGTATGCAGAATCATCAAACGCGCATGGATGTCATTGGGAACAACGTCGCGAACGTTAACACTACCGGTTTTAAGCGTGGGCGTGTTAATTTTCAAGATCTTATTTCTCAGCAACTGAGTGCGGCTGCGCGTCCGAATGAAGAAGTTGGAGGAGTGAATCCCAAGGAAGTGGGATTGGGCGTGCTGATTGCAAGCATCGATACTGTTCACACGCAAGGTGCACTGCAAACGACGGGTATCAATACGGATGTGTCTATTCAGGGGAGTGGTTTTTTTGTGCTGAAAAGTGGGGAAAAGACGTTTTTCACCCGCGCAGGTGCCTTTGGGGTTGATAATGCGGGCACTCTCGTGAACCCTGCGAATGGTATGCGCGTTCAAGGTTGGATGGCGCAGGACGTGGCGGGGGAGCGTTTAATTAATTCCTCTGCACAGACGCAGGATCTCGTTATCCCCATTGGGCAAAAGATAGATGCGCAGCAGACCAGCACTGTTCACTATGCCTGTAATTTAGACAAGCGTCTGCCTGAGCTTGCTGCAGATGCGAACGAAGCGGACGTGCGTAAGTCCACGTGGACAACTGACTTTCAAGTGTATGATAGCTTCGGGCAGCAGCATACGTTGCAGATTAACTTTTCGCGTGTGCCGGGGACGAACAATCAGTGGCAGGCCACTGTCGCAGTGGATCCGGGGACAGAGGTAGATACGCAAACGCGTGTAGGGGTGGGGACATCTGACGGTGCGGCAAACACCTTTATTGTAAATTTTGATAATTTTGGACACCTCGCTTCAGTGACTGACACTGCAGGGAACGTGACCGGTCCTACCGGACAGGTGCTCCTTGAAGCGTCGTACGATGTTGTCGGTGCGAATCCGGACGATGCAGGGCAGGTTACGCGCCACGCTTTCACGCTCAACTTGGGTGAAATTGGCACCGCGCGCAATACGATTACGCAGTTTGCTGAACGCAGTACTACCAAAGCCTACCGGCAGGACGGTTACGCGATGGGATATTTGGAAAATTTTAAAATAGATCAAAGCGGTGTCATCACTGGTGTGTATTCAAATGGGGTGAGCCAAGACATTGGCCAGCTCGCACTTGCAGGATTTGCAAATCAAGGTGGTCTTGAGAAGGCAGGAGAGAACACCTACGTACAATCGAACAACTCAGGGATAGCGAACATTAGCACGTCGGGGGTGATGGGGAAGGGAAAGTTGATTGCAGGGACACTTGAGATGAGCAACGTAGATTTAACCGATCAATTTACGGATATGATCATTACCCAAAAAGGGTTTCAGGCGGGCGCAAAGACGATTCAGACATCAGACACCATGTTGGATACGGTGTTGAGTTTGAAGCGCTGATGTGTCGACTGTGTGAAAATGTATCTTAAGCGGCAGGTGGCGTGATGGGGATGAGGGATGATTAAAGTGACGCGACTGAATGGAAATGAAAATTGGGTAAATCCCCACCACATTGAAACGATGCGTTGTACACCTGATGTAACGCTTCAAATGCTGTCGGGTAAGTGCTATGTGGTGAGGGAAAGTGTGCAAGAAGTTATCGATAAAATTGTCTCCTATCGGCGCAGCATCGGCTGCCTCAACGACGAGACCTAAGACACGGGGGAAGCGATGGACATCGCATCGTTTATCGGGCTTTTCGGCGGTTTTGCCATCATTATCTTTGGTGCGGTGCTCGGTGGTTCTGCGAGGGGGCTCTTTCACGTACCGTCATTGTTGATCACCGTGGGGGGCTCGTACTTAACGCTTTTTCTCACCTATCCGCTTTCGTATGCCGTGGGTGTTTTTCGGGTAATTGCGCGCGTTTTTCATGCGGCGGATTTTCACGAACGGGAGATTGTCCAGCGGCTCTACGCGCTTGCTGAGAAAAGTCGGCGCACCGGTTTACTTGCGCTCGAAGAAGAAATTCAGGACTTTGACGATGACTTCGTGCGCACTGGTTTGCGGAACGTGGTAGACGGTGTGGACGGAGATGCGATCAAGGCACTGATGGAAAGCGAGTTGACGCACATGGAGGATCGGCACAATACGTGGATTTCCCTTTTGAACTCCTGGGCTGCGCTCGCGCCCGGATATGGTATGCTGGGCACCGTTATGGGGCTTATCGGTATGCTTGCAACGCTTGAAGACAAGTCCTCGCTGGGATCTAACATGGCAACTGCGCTTATCACTACTTTCTATGGTTCGCTGGTGCAAAATTGGTTCATTACTCCTGTCGCTACTAAGTTGCAGTATCAGCACGATTTGGAGGTAAAGTCCAAGGAAATGGTAATAGAAGGGGTGCTTTCTATCCAGGCAGGGGATCATCCACGTGTTCTTGCGCAGCGATTGCTGACGTACTTGAGTCCAAAGATGCGCAAGGAACTGGAAATGGAACTGATTAAGGATTAATGCTCATGGCAAGGAAGAGGCGTGCTCCGCGCGGGGCGGCACAAGGGTGGCTAACGACATACTCAGATATGGTCACGCTTATGCTCTGTTTTTTTGTCATGCTGTTTAATCCAACTGAAGTTGATATCACGGTGTTGCAGAGTATTGCTGCATCGATTGTAGGTGATCCTACCGGTGGAGGGGTTTCTGCCTCCTCAGGGAGGCTCGCTGACTTGGGAAACACCGTTAACACGCTGCCTTCACTGGAAAAGGGACAGAAGCTGGCGACTGCGCTGAAGAAGGCGGTTTCGCTTTTCGCTCCTGAGATTAAAAGCAATAAGATTGCGGTGACCAGTGATGAGCGCGGTTTAGTTATTTCGCTCACTTCGGATTCGTTTTTTTATCCGGGGTCTTCCGATCTGAATGTGGAGGAATCTCGGGAGGCGTTGTTGCGTGTTGCGCAGTTTTTGTCTGATCATGCGCTCGCCGGTCGACGGTTTCGCATTGAGGGACACACCGACTCAGTTGAGGTGCCCGAAGATGGGAGTACAGACAATTGGGAACTTTCTACCCGTCGGGCGGTGCGCGTGTTGCATTATCTTACTGATTTTGGTGCACAGGAAAATCGCTTTTCCCTTGCAGGGTACGCAGACACACGCGCAAAATTTTCAAACGAAAGCCCTGAAGGGAGGGCGTACAACCGGCGGGTTGATATTGTCATCCTGGACGAGGGTCACTTTTGATGGTACACTTCCGCTTCCCCTTTCCCGGAGGTGAGTTTCCGGTATCTGCACAGCCTGAGTTTGAGCTGGTGGCGCGTCTGCACGCCGCTGTAGTACGTGAGGAGGATGTATGGCAGAAAAGGACTCCATAGGAGATATCGCTGATGATTTTGAGGAACAGCTTGTCGCTCCTGCTGCGGACAGGGTGGGCTTTCTGCCAGGATTGCTCAGATGGGTTGCCATTGCAGTAGGGGCGGTCATCTTCATTGTGACGGTGGTGACAGCCACCGCGCTGGTGCTCGCAAAGCAGGGGAGTAGCCACACGGCGTATCCGGTTTCACAGGAGTTTCGGGAGTCTCGCGAGCTTTTGCAATACTACGAGTCAGTGGGCCTTATCCGTACCAATACTGCAGATGCGCTACCGGGGACGGTTGTAGTGAGCGTTGCGTTGGGGTATCCGCTCAATGATAAAACGGCACAGCAGGAATTGAGCGCGCGTTTGGTGGAGTTAAAGGATTTTTTGCGCTCGTACTTTCAGAGAAAAACACTCTCTGAGTTGCGTCCTGAGCATGAACAAAAGGTGAAGATTGAAATTCGTAATGAGATTAACGACAATGTACTTTCTCGGTCAAAAGTCAAGGACATTCGTTTCACGCAGTTTGACGTACTTAAGCCCTAACGGAAAGATCACGGGGATGCTATGACAGAGGTATTATCGCAGGACGAAATAGATCAGCTGCTAACGGCTATCAGTTCTGGGGATGCAAGTATTGAAGATGCGCGCCCTATCAGCGACACCCGTAAGATTACGCTCTATGATTTTAGGCGCCCAGATAAGTTTTCAAAGGAGCAGATGCGTACACTGTCGTTGATGCATGAGACTTTTGCGCGGTTGACTACTACCTCGCTGTCGGCGCAGCTGCGCAGTATGGTGCACGTGCACGTTGCGTCGGTAGATCAGCTCACGTACGAGGAGTTTATCCGTTCTATTCCCACGCCTTCTACGCTTGCGGTGATCACTATGGATCCGCTCAAAGGGAACGCAGTGCTTGAGGTGGATCCCTCCATTACTTTTTCTATCATTGACCGCCTCTTTGGAGGAACAGGACAGGCAGCCAAGGTGCAGCGGGATTTGACTGATATTGAAAATTCAGTAATGGAAGGGGTCATCGTCCGTATTCTGGCGAATGTGCGTGAATCCTGGACGCAGGTTATCGATCTGCGTCCGCGCCTGGGTCAAATTGAAACGAACCCGCAATTCGCGCAGATCGTCCCTCCCTCAGAGATGGTGGTGTTGGTGACGCTCGAGACAAAGGTAGGTGAGGAAGAGGGGATGATGAACTTTTGCATTCCGTACATCACCATAGAACCTATCATTTCTAAGTTGTCGAGTCAGTTTTGGTTTTCTTCGGTGCGCAGGAGTTCTACCACGCAGTACATGGGGGTTCTGCGCGACAAGCTATCCACGGTGGATATGGATGTGGTGGCAGAAGTTGGGTCGCTCCGCCTTTCAGTGCGCGATATCCTTGGGCTCCGGGTGGGGGATATCATCCGGTTGCACGACACCCATGTGGGCGATCCTTTTGTGCTCAGTATTGGGAACCGCAAGAAGTTTTTGTGTCAGCCTGGGGTGGTGGGAAAAAAGATTGCCGCGCAGATTTTGGAACGAATAGAAAGTACCTCCCAAGAGGATTTTGAGGAATTATCCGCGGACGAGGAGGAATTGTATGAGTGACGGCTCTATTTCTCAGGCTGAAATCGATGCCCTGCTTTCAGGTGTTGAGATGGGAGCCGGCGACTCCCCCGCTGCGGGCGCGTCTTTCTCCGGTGGGGGGCTCTCCAGCGCACAAAGCGAGTTGTTGCAGTCTTTCTGTCAGGCGAATGTGGGTTCCTTTTGCCCGAGCTTGGAGTCTTTGACCGGTAAGACTGTTTCTATTTCCCCGCCGCGTGTGGAAATTTCCTCTAAGGAAGAGTTTTCCCGCGTCATTCCGGACATGTTAGTGGCAACTGTCATCGATTTTGAAGGAGAGTTTGCAGGGGACCATTTGTTCCTCATGGCTCCTGAGTTTGCGCAGAAACTCGTCAATTTGGTCAGTCATGAGGACAACGATCAAATTGATGATATGGGACTTTCGGTTGTTAGTGAAACGATCACCCAATATGTCAGCGCACAGCTTTCTACGCTTGAGGCGCGGAACGTACAGAATGTAAGTGTGGCTCCTGCAGAGTCGGTGCAGGTGCCTAAGGCGATGGTTCGCTTTCCCCCGCAGCGTCTGTGCGTTTTTACCTATACGGTGGAGCTAGATGGCACTTCGTATACGCTGTGGGAGTTGGTGTCTGAGCAGCTGATGGTTCGAATTATCGAGAGGATGGGGGGGGCAATGCAGCGCCCGCAGGCGCAGGTGGGCAATTCTCAAATGGGGGGCGTGAACATGCAGATGGGGATAGGCGCCGCGAGTCCGAGTGTGCAGTCAGTCCAGTTTCATCCGCTGCAGAATGCAGCAGGTGGCGCAGAACAGGGAAATATCGGGCTTATCATGGACGTGTTCATGGAAGTTACCGTTGAGCTCGGGCGTACACGCATGATGATTAAAGATATCCTGGGTATGGGGGAAGGCCACATTATCGAGTTGGATAAGCTTGCCGGTGAACCTGTTGATATTTTGGTCAATCACAAGTTGATCGCAAAAGGAGAGGTGGTGGTTATTGATGAAAACTTTGGGGTGCGTGTTACGGAAATTCTCTCGCCGGGAGAACGTATTGCGGACGTTTAATTGCTCCCTTCGGATCGTACCGCGGTGCGCGACGCTGTTCCTTTCGGTGCATGTTTTTTTGCATGTGTCCTTTGAGCTCTGGGCACAGCAGCAGGGGGTAGATGTTTCTGCCGTTTCAGAAGCGGTGTCAGCGACTTCTGCACAGAAGGAGCAGCCGGCGCCTGAGTCCGCGCGTGACACGAGGGAGGACGCGTTCCCGCTCACCCCTGCTGAACAGGCGTTCCGTTTCGACGCTGCCCCGGTTGCGCGTGACCCGTCCCCTTCGGTGTTTTCTCTTCTGTTGCGTTTTAGTCTCGTGCTCTGCGTGGTGTGTGCGGCTGTATACGGGTTTCTGCGTCTTATCAGACGCAGTGCGTTTCTTTCTAGCGCGCACGATCCATTTTTGAAGCGGCTTGCCTGTTTGCCCATTGCGCCAGGGCGCGCAGTGTACGTGGTAGGACTTGCAGAGCGCGCCTTTGTATTGGCAGCGTCTGATACGTGCATTTCACTCATTGCAGAGGTCAAGGACAAAGAGCTCATCGATACCATGAACATCGTCGCTGATGAGCAGGGCACTGACGCCCGTGCGGATTTTTCTCAGATGCTCGCGCGCCTCTTGCCCGCGCGCGTTACCGGTAAGGGGAAGCCGTTAGTTGAGGCAGATTTTCTTGCAGATACGAGAAAGAAGTTGCGTCGCATCCCTCGTAATGATTCTGAAGAATCTGCTGCACAGGATGCTTTGTGATCCGTGCTCGTGCGTGCGTACGCCGCGCGCTCTTTTTCGTGTCATTGTTTTTCTTCCCGCTTTTTGCACAGGATGCGCGCGGAGGTGTCGAGCGCGGCGTTACTGGTATCAATGCTGAGCGGCCGGCTTCACGCATTCCTTTCATCAATTTTGATATCCGGGAGCCCCAGACCAATCGGGAAGTGGCTTTTTCTGTGCAACTTCTCCTGTTGCTCACGCTCATTTCCCTTGCGCCGAGTATCTTGCTTTTGATGACTGCCTTTCTGCGCTTGTCTATCGTCCTTGATTTTATCAAACGTGCATTGTCGCTGCAGCAAGTGCCGCCCACACAGGTTTTACACGGCATAGCATTGTTTCTCGCCCTGTTTATCATGTGGCCGGTCTTTACTGAGATTTATGCCAAATCGTTTAAACCTCTTACCGATGGCCAGGTAGATATCCAGACTGCATATACGGAGGCAGAAAGACCGCTGCGTGTCTTCATGTATCGTCAGATGGCGCATGACCCGTCTTCTGTGCGTCTTTGTATGTCCATGGCAAAGCTGCCTAAGCCAGATACACTTGCGGACGTGCCCACGTATGTCCTTATCCCTGCTTTTATCCTGCATGAGCTGACCGTAGCCTTTCAGATTGGTATCTTCCTGTACTTACCTTTCATAATTGTTGATATGGTTGTAGCGAGTATTTTGATGTCTATGGGTATGATTATGCTGCCGCCGGTTCAGATTTCATTGCCGTTTAAATTGGTTTTGTTCGTGCTGGTGGACGGTTGGAATCTGCTGATAGATAGGCTTTTTCATTCGTTTTTATAACATACAGGACGGGAGTGTGTGATGACGCAAGGTGCGGTATTAGGCTTGATACGAGAGGGTGTTTTTCAGGTGGTGTTACTTGTCGCGCCTGTTCTGTGCACAGCGCTTGTCGTTGGCTTAATAGTGGCTATCTTTCAGGCAGTGACGTCTATTCAGGAACAAACACTTACCTTTGTTCCTAAGATGTTGACCATATTGGGAATGATTGCCCTCCTCGGTGGGTGGATGCTGACAATGCTGCAGAATTATACCGTAAGGCTGTTTGACATTATCCCTCAGTTAGTGAGGAGTGGACCTGTCTAGTGGATATGTGCGATGGAACGGTCCTTTGATGCACTCTTTTCTCAGGCTTCTCTTTTTTTTCTTGCGGCGGTCCGCGTGTTTGCGCTTATGTTTACGGTACCTCTCTTGTCGGTGCGCTCGGTTTCTCGGGTAGTGAGGGTGGCACTCGCAGGCCTGATTGCATTCCTCGTATTACCGCTTGCGTACCCTGCACCCATGCAGGTTCGTGAGTTTAGTGCGTACTATGTGCTTTTGTTGCTCGGAGAAGGTTTGCTGGGGATTTTAACAGGTTTTTTTATTAGCGTAATTTTTACGACTTTTAGTGCGGCAGGACAGTTTTTTTCGTATCAGATGGGTTTTGGAACATCTGAGATGTACGATACCTTTGCACAAATAGAAAATCCTTTGATGGGACAGTTTTTGAACTTTGTGGCGATGCTTGTTTTTTTGCAAATAAAAGGATTTCAAATCCTGTTTTTAGGAGGCGTGCTGCGGAGCTTTCAGGCTGTTAATTGCTTTGTTTTTCTGCGGAAACAGGAAGCGCTCCTGCTGTTTTTTACCAAAGCGTTGAGTGCTCTTTTTTTACACGCGATGACTATCGCACTGCCTATCATGGGAGCATTGCTGTTAATCCACGTTTCAATGGGTTTATTAACAAAAGCGGCCCCACAAATGAATCTACTCTCTGAAGGGCTTCCGCTTACAATCGTAGTTACGTTTGTTTTACTGAGCGTAATTCTTCCTTACATGATAAACCTGTTTGTTTCTATACTGTTTGGCGGTTTTGAAATGTTTGAGCAGCTCTTGGTAAAGCTTGGAAAAGCCCTATGATAGAACAAGAAGGAACATTTCCGCTTCCTCTTTTTATTATTGATTTGCAGTGGTTTGCCGCTGAGGATGAAGGGAGGTCAGAGGATCCTACCGAAACAAAACTCCGTAAAGCACGAGAAGAAGGACGTGTTCCGAAAAGCCAGGATCTAAATGGAGCGTTTGTGATGCTCTTCACATCAACTTCCTTGTTCTTGCTTGCACCATTTATATTGAGAGAGTGCATCGGTGTACTCAGGTTTTTCTTTACGCGTGCTACTACCGCGTCCATCCAGAATACTGGATGGTTTTTTGTATTTGTGCGGTATTTTATGAAACTTGCACTTCCGATATCCTTTGTTGCGCTGGTCTCTGGCGTTGCGGCAAACATTGTACAAAACAAGACCGTTTTATTTTCGGTAAAGTCGATTCGACCGCAGTTTAAGAAAATATCTCCAGATGTAATTCGTTTTTTCAAACGCTCATTTTTTTCAACAGAAGGGCTTTTCAATTTACTTAAATCTCTCATAAAGATTACAGCGATATTTTTTGTATCGTATTTTACTATACGTAATGATCTTTTTATGTTTGTTTCTTTATTGGGTGTGAGTCTTACCCAGAGTATTTTCTACATTACATCCCTTGCGGGTAAAGTTCTCCTCGAAGTAAGTTTGCTGTTAGTGGTGTTCTCGCTTCCCGATTATTTCTTCCAAAGAAGGCAATTCATCGATTCGTTAAAAATGTCTCGGCAGGAAGTGAAAGAGGAGTTAAAAGAGCAGGAAGGGGACCCGCTCGTGAGAAGTTATGTTAGAAAGCAGATGCAATCTCTTGTTAGAGAGTCTGCTCGGAATACCACTGACGCTGATGTTGTGATCACTAATCCGACTCATTTTGCAGTTGCGGTGCAATATGAGCCTGCATACATGACTGCGCCGACTGTGGTTGCGAAAGGATCTGATGGGACTGCATACCGAATCAAACGGTTGGCAAAAGAGGCAGGTATCTTGATAGAAGAAAACAAACCGCTTGCACGTGCGTTGTACACGCAGGTTGCTATCGGGAGAGAAGTTCCCTACGAATATTTTAATGCTTTAGTGCTGATTTTTACCAAGCTGGATAAATTTAAAACACATGCACAGCGTAAGAGGTAACCCATACTATGGCGCACGGTAAGAGTGCCTTTTTCACTACTGACGCTTTTGTTGCGATTTCAGTGTTGGTGGTTGTCTTTTCTATTGTTGTTCCTCTGCCCACGCAAATTCTCGATGCGTTGATGGCCTTTAATCTTATCTTTAACCTTTTGATATTACTTATGGTGTTATTTGTTGAAAAACCAACAGATTTTTCTGTATTTCCCTCGCTCTTGTTGACCTCAACCGTTTTTGGACTTGGACTGAACGTGTCTTCCACCCGGTTGATTTTAACGTTAGGAGATCGGTTTAGCGGGTATATGATCCGTGCGTTTAGTTCTTTTGTGGTGGGAGGATCCGGGACGCAAGGTCTAGTAATTGGTTTTACGGTATTCATCATTTTAATTGCAGTGCAAGCTTTTGTTATTACTAAGGGTGCGACGCGTATTGCAGAAGTTGCTGCGCGTTTTACCTTAGACTTCAATGCAACCAAAAGCATGTCTATTGATGCTGAATATAATGCAGGTGTTATCACCGAAGAAGAAGCGCGAGAGCGTAAGAGGCAAATTCAGCGTGAAGCAGATTTTTTTGGAGCAATGGATGGAGCGAGTAAGTTCGTATCGGGCAATGTCAAAATTGGTATTTTTATTACCATTGTAAATGTGATTGCAGGCCTGATAGTGGGTGTCATATTTCGTAGGGAGGGTTTTCAGGCAGCATTGCAGACCTATACAAATTTAACGATAGGAGATGGGTTGCTTGCACAGCTTCCTTCTTTGTTGTTGTCTGTTGCAACAGGTTTTATTGTCACTCGATCAAGCGATCAAGGGTCATTTGGTCAAAACGTACAGGAACAATTTTCAAAAAGTGCACTTGTTTATTTTATTGGCTCAGGTGCATTGATCGTTATGGCGGTATTGCCGGGTTTTCCCCACAGTATTTTATTTTTTATGGCCGTGTGTTTTGCCTTTGTGGGACTGCAGCTAAGGAAAAGGGAACGGGTACACGTTCAAGAACATGAGATGCAAAAAAGTTCAGATAAAAAGGGTATGCAACAGACTCAAGATAGTACTTCTGAAATGGGTCCTATTGTGCCGCTTGATCCACTTTCGCTAGAACTTGGGTATGGATTAATTCCTCTTGTTGATAAAGAAAAGGGTGCAGAGCTCCTAAGTAGAATTACAGTTATTAGAAAAGATGCCGCGTTGGATCTCGGATTGGTTGCTCCTAAAATTCGAATTATTGACAATATGCGTTTAGATCCGAGCAGTTATTGTTTCAAAATCCAAGGATTAGAAGTTGCGCGGGGAAAGCTGCGCTTGGGATGGTTTCTCGCCATAAAGTCTGGTCAAGTTACAGAGGAGGTTCCAGGGGAGCGAACAATTGATCCTACATTTGGACTCCCTGCTGTGTGGATTTCTGAAGAAAATCGCGATCGTGCTGAGCGTGTCGGTTACACTGTAGTTGCTCCATCTGCAATCATCGCCACGCACCTGACTCAGGTAATCCGTACCAATGCAGCGGATATTTTAGGTCGGCAAAACGTGCAAATGATCATCGATGCACTACGCAAGGAATACCCGGCGGTGGTAGATGATGTAACGCAAAAGTGTCCACTCGGAAAGATCCAAAAGGTGTTACAAGGGTTGTTACGTGAACAAGTGTCTATTAGAAATACAGTTGCGATATTTGAGACACTTGCAGATTTTGCTTCTACGAGCGACACTGTGCCCGTTCCTATTCTTATTGAAAAAGTTCGTCAGCGATTGGGAAGGCAGATTTGTCTGCAATATGCAGATGAACAGAACGTTCTCCATGTTATGAGATTGGACTCCTCGTTGGAAACGTTCCTTTCAGAAAAGATAGCGTTAACCGTGGATTCGTTATCAATATTGACGCTCTCTCTCGATGAACAAAGACAAGTTCTGCAAGCGGTCCGCACCGTTTTTGTTCCCACACGACAGGAGGGGTATATTCCCGTGTTGCTAACGACGGATACGATTCGTAGCGCAATGTGGAATTTGTTTTTTTCAGATCGTATTGAAATCGCAGTTATGTCCTATAAAGAAGTTTCTACCGATATGCGTATTGAAACAGTGGGAGTAGTAAGGATAGAAGAGAGTGATGTGGATGCTTTTGTGAGAAAGCAGTAGTCTTCGGGCACAAGATGGGTGGAGGGTTTGATAGGTGGAGTTATTAGTAGAAGTTGCCCCAACGAAGGAAAAAGCGATAGAGAAAATTCGGAAAAAGTATGGAGATCGAGTTAATATCCTGCGCACGCAGAGGAATAATAGGAGTTTCTTTTTTGGTCTCATAGAACGAGTCTCGGTAGAGATTTTTTTTTCTGTCAATAGTGGATCGCAATCATCAGTACACGAGATACCCTCAGTGCAATCGCGTACGCGTGTGTCCGCTGCTCGGGTAGAGGATACTGAAGCAGAAAAAATAAAGATACTTGAATCTGCGCAGCGTATTAATGCGAAGATAGCACAGCAGGTAGAGCCCTTAATTTCAGCGGCAAAAGAGAAGAAAACTGAAAAAGTGCCAACTTCCCCTGAAGCGGTGCATGCGCTCACTCAAACGCTAGAGGGTATGATCCAGAAGATCACGAATAGTGCGCCGGTGGTGATAGCACAGGAGTTGCAGTCGATTCAAAGAATCGAACTTCTTTTAGAGGAAAATGATTTTAGTTTTTCATTTATAAGAAAAAGTATTGCTCGTCTAAAGGACGAACTCAGTTATCATGATTTAGAGTCTTTCGAAAAAGTTGAATCAACAGTCCTGCGATGGATTATAGAATCAGTCCACATTCAAGTTCCCCCTATTTGTACCGGAACAAGAAACATTGTATTAGTAGGACCGACTGGTGTGGGAAAAACCACTACCCTCGCAAAGCTTGCCGCGTTCTATTTTGTTACAGAACCGAAGCGAACTGGTATTCAGCCACGAGTAAAAATCATTACAACGGACAATTTTCGTATTGGTGCAGCGTTTCAAATGGAACGTTATTGCGAGCTTATGGGACTCGATCTGTGTGTAGTGCAAGCACCGGTTGAGTTTTTGACGTACATGACACTGTATCAGCAGGAGACCGATGTGGTCTTTGTGGACACGGAAGGGAGGAGTCCGGTTGATGGACAGAATATAGAGCGGATGGTGGAATACTTTCGTGCGGTAAAAAATTTTGAACTGGAAGTGTACCTTACCATTGACGCTGGATCGAAGGCGAACGACTTGCGCGAGGTGTTTAAGCAATATGCGCTTTTTGAGTATCGTGCGCTGATAGTAACCAAACTTGATGAAACAACAAGTATTGGAAACCTCATTAGTGCGTTGAGTGAGGCAAGGACTCCTATCACCTATATTACGACAGGACAAACGGTTCCAAGCAATTTAGAAAAGGCGTCAGTAAATTTACTACTTTCTAAATTAAAAGGTTTTAAACTTCTTGCTGAGGAGATGGGCAACGACTATGGTGATTACGGTAGCAAAGAGAGATAAGCGCATAGCAGACCAGGCAGAAGAGCTGAGGGATTTGATGCAGGAAAAAAATGCGCGGGAGCGTGTTGAACGTCATCAGCATAGAACGCGTGTTGTCGTGGTAACCAGTGGAAAAGGCGGGGTGGGAAAGACGAATATTGCAACGAATATGGCAATTGCTTACGGGTACATGGGGAAAAAGGTGGTACTCATAGATGCAGATCTTGGACTTGCAAATGTGAACGTGATAATGAACGTTGTTCCCCAGTATAATTTGTACCATGTGATCAAAAAGCAGAAGAAAATGTCTGATATCATCATCGATACTAATTTTGGTATCAAGCTCATCGCTGGTGCATCAGGGTTTTCCAAGATTGCAAATTTAAACGAAGAAGAGCGTGCAGCTTTTATCCAAGAGTTATATTCTTTATCGGAGACGGATATCATTATTATCGATACAAGCGCTGGTGTTTCGAAGAATGTCGTAAGCTTTGTTGCATCTGCCGATGATGTCATTGTTGTGACCACTGCCGAACCTACGGCAATCACCGATGCGTATGGAATGATAAAGATCATTGCAACTGAGGTTGATAATCGGGATATGAACTTGAAGATGATAGTAAATAGAGTGAATTCTGCCGCAGAAGGAAGAAGGATCTCTGAACGCATGATACAAATTGCAGCTCAGTTTTTAAATCTGAAGTTAGATTATCTGGGCTTCATTTATGACGACACCTCGGTAGGTGCGAGCGTTCTCAGACAGGTCCCTTTTTTAATCCACGAGCCTCGGGGGAAGGCCTCCGTGTGCTTGCGCCATATCGTGGCAAAGCTGGAAAAAACAGAGATCGCCGAGACAGGCGGGCTTTCAGGTTTTATTCGCAGGATATTTGGAAGGGAATGGGAATAAGGCTCCCCCTTTCCCTACCGACTAAGATTGATGAGAAGTTGGACCTCCCCCAGTGGCTTGCCGGTCTTTTCCGCAATGAACTCAGGGGCAAGTCCCTTCTCAGATAGGGCGATGATGGCGTCTTTAAGCAAAGGGGACTCAGCTCTCAGCCCGTTGTCCCGAATGATTTTCTCGTTATAAACCTCAATGGTGCCACGCTTGGTAGGGGTGGGTTTCGCTGCACTCGATCCTGCGCGTGAAGGAGCGCTCCGGTGCTCAGGTCGCGCGCAAACCTCCTCCCGAGTCTCCTGCCCCGCACCCGATGCCCTGAACAGGGTGCGAGCCGTGTGCTCCTTAAGTATTTCCTCGTTAAGAAGAGTGAGTTTTCTGTCGATCGTGCGGACGACCTGGTTACACTCTCCTATCTTCTTCTCGAGCATTTGCACGGCAATGTCCGCTTCATACCGTATATCTCGAATCATCTTTATCACTTCCTGTTGCATCGTTTTCGCATAGGCGTCAGGAGAAAAACTCGTACGCACCTTCACGTAGAAGTACACAAGCAGAGCAACGGCCACGAAAGAGAACGTAATCGACATCACCAGCATAGCGTATTCCTCATTTTCGCTGCGTATAAGGAAAACTTAGTACGCATAACCTGAAGGGGCTCTTTTATAATCTTCATCCTGTTCGCCCGTGTATTGGCCATAGCGAATGAGGCCATTGCGTAAATAAAAACTTATGGCCGTGCTGTCCGCGCGCACCTCTTCGCTCACGTCTCGAATGGTGACTTTTACACCAGAATACACCTGTCCTGAGGCAGAGATTTTCCCCTCGATTGGAGAAGCATCCAAGGATGCCTGAATCTCTTCGAGCTCCGCGCGCGACTGCTGCACTAGCTGCTCGAGTGAGATCTTTTCCTCATGCAGACTAGTCTCAAGCGCCTCCTTATCTGGGGGAAGTTCCTTACGCGCTCTCTTTAAATTCTCGAGGGATTGGAGGTTCAAAGACAGATCGGAGAGTTTTCGTTCATGTGCGTGCAACTCTTCCTGCAACATGCTGAGGCGACGTACACGGTGCGGATCAAAGCCGACGCTGATTTGCGTGTCGTTGCCGCCTGATTGGCTGCCTAGGTTGCGCGCGTAGACAGCCTCTGCCGCTGCAACGTTACTTCCGATGATGTCGGCACGCCGCCCACGACAAATGATTTTCCGGTTAGCAATGACGTGCGAGTTCATAATTCCGTCAGAAACAATGACAAGATCTCCTGCTTCAACTGAGGCGCAATTCTGGATGAATTTAGCCCACAGAGATTTGCCTGCACGAACGCATCCTTCCTCCTTTCCCACAATACCTTGTCCGACTAGAATGTCCCCTTCTGCATCAAGCAAGGCCTTTCCCACCGTTCCGCGCACTTCGATGTTGCCTGAGGCCTTAATCTCGTAGTTATCCTCAACGTTTCCGTGTACCAACACGGTACCAAGGAACATAATGTTCCCTGTTTTTACAGAGACGTTTCCTTCTACCACATAGATGGGTTCTACGTTGATGCCCCTTCGGGAAAGCAGGGCTTGTCCGTCAGTTTCTGCAATGACCGTAAGGCCGTCACGCGCAAGCGCTGTGTTTCTTCCCAGAGGAATGGACACATCCTTTCCCGACTGTGCCGGAAGATACGTGCCCGTGACGGTTTTGCCAGGAGTACCCCGCTGTGCAGGCAGCTTCTGCGCAAGCGGCTGTCCTTTGACCACGTTATGAATGAGGTTTAACTCCTTAAAGTTAATCTTCCCCGTCTTGAGCTCTTGCAAGTGCACACGGGTGCGGTCAGTTTCGAAGTGATAAGAAATCCTCGCATTTTCACCGTCCTTTGGAGGGGTGCCCCGTGCAACGAGGTAGGGTTCATGGTAAACCGGACAGTCTTGGAACGAATTGACGCGTTCCATGTCGATGCCGTACACAACCCGATTGGAGCGCAAGAAAGACAAGATGGTGTCCGCGCATATGTCAGCGCCGTTCCGTCCAGGGGGGGTGGCAGTTACAAAGGCCTTCATGTCGTTTTCTCGGATCTCCACAGAAAGCATTGCATCATGTGCAGGGATACGTTCGAATGAAGAAACGTGCACGTAGCTGTTCGTAGCGTTTTTTATCAGCACCTTGAGAGTGTCAGCGGGAGGCAGGGCAAGGCCGCGCGCGCGGAACTTTTCCTGGACGCTGGCGAGTGAAACCTTGCGCCCTTTACCGAGGGGAGCGGTGATTTTTAAAAAAACGCCCTCTTTTTTGCAAAGTACAAAGGCTGCGCCGTCGTGTCCGGTGTTGGGGGAAGAAGACACGTCCCGGTGTGAATCGTGCGGTGCAGACACGTTCCCGGCAGCGAACTCCAGTGAAGAGCTCTCGTAGGCGCGGATTTTCCACTTTTTTTGGCGGAAGGAAAAGAAACTGCCAGCGCCTCTTTCGAGCACCTCGTATTCAACGCGGTATTTCGGTATTCCTAATTGAACAGCAGCAGCCTCAAGTGCCTTATCAAGTGTTTTTGCGCACGCACTGACGCAGACACGCTTAGAATCCTCCTCGTAGCGTTTCTGCATATCGCGGCGAATTTGATCAAAGCGAGTATTCATAGGGAGTATTACCGGATACCCTTTTTGATGTTGGTGAGCTTTGCCTTTAACTTTAAATTCGCGCTGGTGTGGATCTGAGAGATACGCGACTCGGTCACTTTGAGCACCTTGCCAATCTCCTTTAAGGTCATTTCTTCGTAGTAGTATAGTATGAGCACCTGCTGCTCGCGTTGAGAAAGTTCCCTAATTGCCTCTGCGATGATACGCTTGATTTCCTCGCGTTCGACAATGACGTCGGGATTGAGAGAAGCGGGCGCTTCGATGCTGTCTCCCACAGAGACGTGGTCTCGCTCATCTCCACCAAACTTCGAATCGGCAAGGGAAATCACGCTCGTGCCGGACACCTTCAAGAGGAGCTGGTGGTACTCTTCAAGCTCAATATTCAGCGCGCACGCGATCTCAGTATCTGTGGCAGCACGCCCAAGGCGTGCCTCTAGATCTGCAATCGCTTCTTCTATCTGGCGTGTTTGCTGACGCACCGACCGGGGAACCCAGTCGATGGAGCGCAGTTCATCAAAGATAGCACCGCGGATGCGCGTAACCGCGTACGTATTAAATCGAATGTTTTTTTCTGGGTCATATTTATCGATAGCGTCAAAAAGACCAAAGATACCGTAGCTTACGAGGTCATCGAACTCAACGTTCCCCGGTTTCCCAACGGCAATTTTGCTTGCAACGTATTTGACCAGAGGAGCGTACTGCACAACAAAGTACTCGCGTATTTTCGCGCTACGCGTCCTCCGATACTCGAGCCAAAGCTCCTCTTCCGACTGCTGTTCGAAGGCTGTGTTCCCCATTCCCGTGCCCTCTACTGTTATAGCTGATTTCAGAATGAAAATACAAGCCGGCTCGCTAGGTGTCTTGGGAGAGCACGGTTCGGATGGCGCGTGCCATGCGTTTAGTCTCGGGTAGGTCAGTGAGAACGTCACCGACGAGATCAGAGGTCTTGTCCTCGAAGGAAGGAGTAGACGGGGAGAAAGAGTACCCCAGCTCGCCGAGCTCTCCTGTAGGGATGAGCGAGTCAAAGCTGTCATCAGTTTCCTGTACGACATCGCCACCCGGCGACGCAAACGAAGGCTCGACCACGTCATCTAGCGTCAGATCCACATGAGGGATGGGCATCTTCCCATCTTCTTGAACAAGGAGGTCGGGAACCACATATGCAAGAAGGGCCCGCAGCGCGTACGCGGTAACTCCTGCGCCTAAAGCAAGGACAGTCGCACGGGCGACCGACACATACACGCGCGCGTTGCGCGCTACCGCCGCTGTTGCAATGGATAAAAAGAACGCAGCGCCAGCTGCAATCGCAGGTACCTTCAAGGAGGCACCAACTGCAGCACAGGAAAAACGCCGCTCCTGCACGTCCACGGAGCTAGTCTGCAGCTGGTTTTTTGTTTCGTCAAGGACCTGTTTCCAAGCGTGTAGTGTGAGCTATGCGCGGCACACCCGCATACCACGCGGTGAGTGGTGTGCCGTGCAGCGCTTGCACGTGTACACAGGTGGCAGTACAATTGGCCCTCTCTTGGAGGGGGAGTATGGGTCGTTTGAAGCGGTGTGAGGTTCGTCGCCGCCCGTGCGCGCTTTGGGCGATCGTACGCGTCGCGCGCATTGGAGCACTCGCTGCGATGCTTGCTGTACTTTCGTTTGCGCTCGGCTGCGCGCTCGTCTACCCTCTCTGGGCGTTGGCGGTGCATCGTCCGCGTGTTTTCTCGGTGTTGAGCGGTTTGCTCTATGGCGGCGGTGCGGTCCTGTGGGGACTGAGACGCGTGTGCAACGCTCTTTCTTATGCACGGGTGCGACGTGCAGGGCGTAGGGCCGCCGCGCAGGAGCCATGCGTTTTAGTGCAAGCAGGGGAAGTCGGTGCTATGGGGCTCTCTTCCTCCGCGGAAGTTCGCCCCGCGCAGGAGTGCTAAGCGGCTGCGTGTGATGCGTCTGTGCCCATTTTCTCCGTTCTCCTTTCTCCTGCGCGTGCGGATGGTGCGCGCAGCGGTGTGCTCCTGCCTATGTGTGTGTGTGGCACATCCTGCGGTGTGCGGTCCCTATCCGTTGATAGCGCAGCTGCAAGGGCAGGATGCGCTCTTTCGTCAGTATAGCGATGACGTGCGCGCTGCGCGCGTGGCATTGGCGCAAGGCAAGCGGGGAAACGATTTACCCTTGCGTTTTTATGCATATCGCGTAAAAAAGGCAGACACCATCATCCGTATCGCCGCGCGCTGCGGTATTCCCTATGACGCGGTGGCTAGTTTGAACCGTATTGAGACGCTGCATACCCCCCTTGAGGGGCGTACGTTGCTTTTGCCAACCGTTCCGGGACTGTACGTTTCTGCGGATCCGCACCTTCCCTTGGAGCGGCTCATTTACGCACTGATAAAAAAGGGTCAAGGGCCGTCTTTTTTTCTTTCCCTTCCGGGGACTGCGCAGACAACGCATACGCGAGAAAAGCGGGAGGTAGTGTGCGCGCCTCAGGCCTTGTTTGACGGAACGGTGCGTGCCTTCTTTCTTAAGCCGTTTTATCGTTTTCCGTTGGCATCCGGAAGACTCACCTCAGGGTTTGGCGCACGCAAAAGCCCGTTCACCGGGCGGCTGAGTTATCATCCAGGTATAGATCTTGCCGCTCCCATGGGCGCGCTGGTGTATGCGTGTGCGAGCGGACAGGTGGCGACGATTGCGTACAATCGTCTGTATGGCAAGTACGTGATTTTGCAGCACACAGACGGAAGGCACAGCTTATACGGACATTTGAGTGCAGTGCGCGTCCGTGTACAGCAAAAACTGAGTGTGGGAGCGGTGATCGGCAATGTGGGATCGACAGGCGCATCGACCGGGCCACACTTGCATTTTGAGGTACGGGAAGCGGGGGTACCCCAAAATCCTGAGCGATTCATGGAAAAGTTCCGCTGATACGTGACGGTCGGGGCGCCGACAGGTGAGGTGTCGACGCGCTCCTCCTCTCTGTGGCACTACCGTTGGGCGTGGGGTTCGCACCAGGCTCAAGGTTTTGCAGGTAGAACCGATACTGGGGGCGCCGGCTGCGTGGTTCCCCTCCCACCTATCGCGCGGTCGGTACGTAGTGGGGCCGGTTTGAGAAAGCCGGCCTTTTTGTGTGTCTGCCTGAGTGCATCGTGCGGTGTGCGCCGTTGACGGTCTTCTGCCTCTTGCCTTGAAGTTTTCGCCTTTTTGTGTTCCGCTCTTGGCCCATGCGTCGCGTTTGTTACCTGTATCTGGTGTTGCTGTGCGGTCTGTTGGTGGGGGGAGCTGCGCTCTTTGGGTTCTTGCTTGCCTCCATTGAAAACATTAAGCAGAGCGAACGGTTCACCCGCTTTAATCCGGCGCTTCCCACCAGAATCCTGGACATTCGGGGTGATTTGATCACTGAGTTTTCCTCAGACGAAAAGCGCGAAATCGTTTCCTTTGCTGACTTGTCTTCACACCTTGTGCACGCTCTACTCACCCGCGAAGACCGCTCCTTCTATACCCACCACGGCTACAGCATCAAGGCTATTTTCCGTGCCCTTGTCGGCACCCTCACCGGTCGCGCCTTAGGGGGCGGGAGTACGCTGACCCAGCAGATAGCAGGTCTTCTCTATTCAGACCGCAGCGACCGCAGTCTCAGGCGTAAGATCAAAGAGTTGTGGTGGGCACTCCATATGGAGCGGCGTTATTCCAAGAACGAAATTATGGAGTTGTATTTGAACCGCGTCTACTTCGGTGGCGGCACCTACGGCGTAGGAGCGGCTGCCCGCTTCTACTTTGGCCATTCGGTACGTCAGATGAGCGCAGCAGAGGCGGCGCTCTTGGTTATTTTGCTTTCTAACCCGGCACACTACAATCCCTTTGAATATCCTAACCGCGCTCAAGACCGTCAGCGTTACGTACTCCATGAAATGACGCGCCTTGGCTATCTCAGTGAACAAGAACGGGATGAGTCCTACGAGCACTACTGGGCGCATTTCGATTACACTCGCACCACAAGTTCTGCGTTCTATGCCCGTGCGGATAAGGCGCGTTGGTTTTCCGAGTATGTGCGGAGGCAGCTGGACCGCATGATGTACGGCACGATGAATTTGTACCAGGACGGGTATACCGTGCATACCACGTGCGATTTGCGTCATCAGTTGGTTGCAGAGCAGCAAGTTGAGCAAACGCTGGAGCAGGCCAATGCACACGTGCAAAAATCTTCTCTCACACACGTTGCGCGCAGAGAACTGTACAGCAATATCAGCGAGCTATTGGGGTTGGTGTTCAACGTTCCGCAGTTGCACGTCGGTGACCGGCGCATGAAGGCAAAAAGCGGCGCGTATTACCGCAGTACGCTCAGTCCCCTGGTGAATGTTATGGCGCTGATGTTCGGCCTCGACAATCTTAAAACGTTGTCTGACAAAGGCGCCTCTCTGGTGCGCGACGAAATTGCACGTAAGCGGGTGGAAGGTGCGCTCATCGCGCTTGAGAACGATACCGGATACATTACAGCTCTCGTAGGGGGCAGCAGATTCGGTGCTTCTAACCAAGTGATTCGTGCAACGCAAGGATTGTTGCAGCCAGGCAGTGTATTTAAGCCTCTGGTGTATTCTGCGGCGTTGGATAGCAAAAAGCTCACGATGGCAACGCAGTTGCACGATGCACCGCAGGTGTTCAGCCGCAATGGTGTTTCGTATATTCCCAACAACTATGGGGGAAAATGGCAGGGGGTAGTGCTTGCATGGAAGGCGCTTGCGCAGTCGCTCAATATTCCTGCTATTCGTGTACTGGATATGGTCGGTTTCGACGCGGTAATCCAGCGTGCGGCGACGCTCCTGCATATAACCGATCGGCAGGAGATTGAGCGCACCTTCCCACGCGTCTATCCGCTTGCGTTGGGCGTAGTTGCCCTCCGGCCGATTCAGCTTGCGCGTGCATTTGCAGCGTTTGGAAATGGGGGCAAAGCGGTAGAACCGATTGCAGTGCGTTCAGTGGAGGATCGTTTAGGGCGGGTGATTTTGGATCCAGAACGGGAAGTGCGGGCCCGCCTGCGCGCGCAGGGTGCGGCAACGCAACTGATCTCTGCGGAGAACGCGGCGCTCATGACGAATATGCTAGAGAAAACGGTAACGATGGGGACGTTGGCGGTGGCCTCTGAGCGGGGGCGCGCATTTACATACCAAGACCCTGCAACGGGGCGATCGTTTGTTATGCCGGTTGCGGGGAAGACGGGGACTACGCAAAACTGGTCTGATGCGTGGGCGGTTGGATACTCTCCTTATTACACTGCAGTGTTGTGGTTTGGCTTTGACAAAGGAGACCGATCGCTCGGATTGCATAGCACGGGCGCGACGCTTGCAGGTCCTCCGTGGGCGCGTTTTATGCGGGCTATTCATCAGGATAAGCCGCACCGGGCATTTGTTCGTCCTGAAACAGGGTTGATGTACCAGGCGGTGTGTGCAAAATCAGGATTGCTGCCTACCCCGTACTGTGGGGATGAGCTTGTTTCTCTGTCATTTTTGCCTGGCACGGTGCCTGAGCGCTTTTGTTCGTACCATGAAAGTGGGAAGATGCTTGAGGAACTGGCTAAAGAACGGTTGAAGGAAAGTGGATACAGCACTGGGTTCTGGCCGGCAGTGAGCGAAGAAGGGCTGCATATAGACCCGCGCGTCTTTGAAGATCCGCCACTGGGTTCACCGGGCGTGCAGGGGGAGGTGCTTGTCCCGAGCAATCCTTTTGCGCCGGTGCATCCGCAGGAAGCGCCGCTTTTTGATGCGCCGCATGTGCCTGTGCCGTCTGCATCCGACCCGTCGCGTGACGCTCCAGAGGAGGAGTCAGAAGACGTGCAGGACGATCCTGCTCGTGGTGTGCAGAGTCTGGATACCGGTCCGTAAGAAAGATTGGGCAGTCTCTTTAGAGGAAGATGGCTTCGCCGACGGAAAGCGTCGCGGCACGCGGGGCGCGTGTGTGGTGCGTGTGGCCGTTCTGGCGGGTCCTCTTGCGTCGGGTGGTACTCTCTCGGAGGAAGGGCTACGCATGAAACGGTGGCGTGCAAAGGCACTTGACGAAGGGCGTGTCCGCGAGCTTACCGCGCGGTATAGCTGCTCGGCGCTTGAGGCGGCCATCCTTGTGCGTCGCAAGGTAGTGGATGCTGACGCACTCCTTTTTCATTTTGAGCGTGATCTACGCTATCTGCCAGGACCGTTCCGTTTCCATGCGATGAGCGCTGCAGTTGACCGTTTGCGTCTTGCGCATGAGCGGAAAGAAAAGGTGCTCATCTTTGGTGATCGTGATGCAGACGGTATTAGCGCCACCACCCTTCTTTTTGAGGCTCTCTGTGCATTTGGCTTGACGGTGTGCTGGCGCGTGCCGGTTGCCGATGAGCCCTAT
Organism: Treponema pallidum subsp. pallidum str. Nichols; assembly: GCF_000410535.2. Lineage (NCBI taxonomy): Bacteria > Pseudomonadati > Spirochaetota > Spirochaetia > Treponematales > Treponemataceae > Treponema > Treponema pallidum. The sequence goes on along the minus strand of NC_021490.2, from coordinate 771,936 downwards.
GGGCTCTCGTGCAATGCAGTAGATGAGCATGCGGCCGCAGGGGGTACTCTCATTGTGACCGTTGACTGCGGTATTTCTAATCGCGCAGAAATTGCGTATGCGCGTCACAGAGGTATTGACGTACTGGTTATTGATCACCATGCGGCCCCTGAGACACTCCCTGATGCAATTATCATTAATGCAAAAGTGCCAGGTGCAGGGTATCCGCACGAGTTTCTCTCAGGCTGTGCAACTGCGTGGAAGGTGGTAACGGCGCTCCGTTTCAGTACCAGCGGCTGGTATCAGCGGCCTGTGGTGCTTCTACACGTTCGTCCGGTGACTGGGGCGTATACGATTGAGGCTGTAAAAATGTGTAATATGGAGGTGGTGGACCGTCTTTCGGAAACGGTGGTCCCACGTATGCTCCTGCCATCTCATACGCGTCTTGGTGCCTTCCTGGAGGGTCAGGAAGTTTTCGTATGGGATGAGCAGGTGGTGCGCACGCAGTTGGCCAAAGTGTTTGGTGGAGAGTTTCCCTGGCGTTTTACCGATGTGCGGCCGCGTATGGCCGCGTTTTTTCCCCAATGTGAACGCGCAAGCCTTTTAAGGATGAAGGACTTTTCTCGCATTGGGCGTGCGCGCTCAAAACCGATGGAGGAAATCGAAAGCTTTATCAATCTTTTTATAACTTTTGTGCAGAAAGATACCCAGCTCTACCGGGGCGCGGCGGATGAATTGCAGCTTGTGGCAATTTCTACGCTTTCTGATCTTATGGTGTTGGCGGGGGAGAACCGTATTATGGTCCGCTACGGTCTGCAGGCGATGAATGAGGCGCCACGTGTGGGTTTGCGTGAGTTGTTTGCGATACAGCGTCTCATGGGGAAGAAGTTAGGAACCGTAGAGGTAGGGTGGAGTATTGTGCCGCTTATCAATGCAACGGGGCGGTTAGGGTGTCCGCACCGTGCAGTGGAACTGTTTTTAATGCGCGAAGCTTCGCAGCGCGCGCTGCAGGCACGAAAAATGGTGCAATTGAACGAACAGCGAAAAAAGTTAGGAAGGAGTGCTCGTGCACTTGTTGAGCCTCTTGCGCGTGCAAGTCTTGAGACGTACAGCAACCGCCTGGCAGTGGTTTGTAGCGATAAGATTCATCGGGGCGTTACGGGGATTCTTGCAAACTGTTTGAGCGAGGCGCTGCGCGTGCCTTGTGTGATCATTTGTATAATGGCAGACGGGCACGCGGTAGGATCGTTGCGTTCGGCGCGGGGATATCACCTATTTTCGCTCTTAGATCCCCTTGCAGACTTGTTCTCTGACTATGGGGGGCATGCATTTGCGGCGGGTTTTTCAATTCCCTCTGAGCGAATTCCCCAGCTATTGCACCGTATGGAACTGTATGCGGCAACCATTGAGTTTGCTGATGAAAGCGCGCAAGAGTGTGGAGAATTTGATGCAGAACTGGATGCTACGCAGATGACGCGGGGGCTTTTGACCCTTGTCGATCGCTTTGAGCCGTACGGAGAAGGCAATCCCCCGTTGTGCTTTTTGGCGAAGAGATTGAAAATTTTTTCTGCATCGCTTTTTGGGCGTACAGAACGTGTGCACGTAAAATTGACCTTGGATGCACAGGTGCATAAATGGCCCGCAATTTACTGGGGAGCAGGGGAAAAGTTGGCACAGGAGTTTGCAGTGGGGGATGTAGTTGACGCGGTTTTTCAAGTGACGCGTAACACGTTTCAGGGAACGTGCACACCGCAGCTGGTCATTCAAGATTTGTGGAGGAGTGAGTGATGGGTGCAGAGAGAGTAGGACGCGCACCGGGGGTGAACGCTAAAAGGGCAGTGCAGACGCAGGGCGTGCAGTCACCGTCGGTGAAAAGAAGTGTTCGTTGGGTGCGTGGTCTGTGCGAAGTACTCTTGTTCTCTGGTGTCTTTGTCAGCGCGGTGTCCTTCCTGCTTCATTCGGCTGCGGTGCCGCCGCCGGAGCGTCAGGTGGTTCCTGCACATTTCGAGCGTATCGCTATGCAGTTCCCGCGTCAGGTATCCCAAGGTGCGTGTGCGATGGCCACTTTTTCTTTAGTGGCATTGCAAGAAAAGGACAAGGCGCATACTGAGGTACATCTGGTGCTGCGTACCCCTGCGGGTAAAGAAGCAAAGACGGTGCGCGCTTTTGCGCTTCCCCCAAAGGGTATTGCTCAGTTAGGGACGGACGCGGCAACCGCTGGCGTCTCGCGTGCAGGTTCTCAGGATGTGACGCACGTTGCCTTGCTGGGGATATCGATTTTCTGGGAACCGGGGGATTGGATGCTTGAAGCGCAGGTGCGTGTGCCGGGAGGGAAGCCATATGTGCGGCGTGCGCCGCTGCGCATTGAGAAAAAGGAATTTCCCCGTGAGGAATTACGCTTAGATCGCAAGAATACCGCCATTGCGCAGGACAAGAGTGAGCGCAAAAAGGTGCAGCGTGAGCGCCTGAAGGCGCTCTGGACCGTGACCTCCCCTCAGACTCGGGCCTTTTTAGGGCCGTTTCGACAACCGGTGGAATCTCGACGGTGTACGTCGGTGTTTGGGCAGGCGCGCGTCTTTGTGTACACCGACGGGACGCGCTCTGCGCAGTACCACTGGGGGAAGGACTTTGGAGTTCCGGTGGGAACGGCGGTGTATGCAGCAGGTACAGGGAGGGTGGTACTCGCAGAGCAACGGACAACCACGGGTTGGAGCGTGGTACTGGAGCACGCCCCGGGGCTGTACACAGCGTACTACCATCTGAACGAGCTGCTGGTGAAAAAAGATACGTACGTGTCAACGGGCACGCTCATTGCACGCAGCGGAACCACCGGGTTCTCCACCGGGCCTCACGTACACTGGGAAGCACGGATAAATAGCACGCCGATAGACCCTGAGTGCCTACTAGCCCCGCCATTCCTTACACACCTGCCTAAGAACGCACTACGGAAGCTACAACCTACAGGCGAGACGCAGCCGGGCACGCCGCTTCCCAAAGACACAAACGGCCTACCGGGGTGAGCTGGCCAGCTGTTCCTCGGGCAACCCGGACTCGAACCGGGGACCCCAAGTCCCCCAGACTTGTACGCTAACCTACTGCGCCATTGCCCGCGGTGCGCATTCTACACAGGGGGGATCGTGTACGTCAAGCAGTGCTTGTTGCGCGGCGCGATAGGTGTTACGATGACCCATGATTTTCCCAATGCAGCAGTTGATTGAGTTTCAGGGCAATATTTATGAGATTACGTGTGCAGCAACGCGTCGAGCTTTTCAACTCGCAGCGGTTTGCGACCCTGTTTTGGATGAACTTGGGGGAAAGGTGGTGTCCGCTGCAGCGCAGCAGGTGTTTTCAGGAACGGTGGACTACCGGATAGAGCCGCAGGAGTTAGGGTAGCGCGGTTTGGACATTAACAGTCCGCTCCTGCGGGGGCAGATTAGGAGTTTGTTTTCTAGAAGTTGTTTTTCAATAAAGGGCCGGTTCTAAGTCACGCTCTCCCTTCTGCCGATAGAGGGGGCGGAGGTGGGGATGCTATGGTGATGGCCGCGGCGCCTTTACAGAATTTGTGTTACGACGGACTTTTACAGGTAACCTCAGGGGGCAATATCTCGCTCCCTGTACCCTCGAATCAGGTGATATACGCTCATTTCGAACATGTTGATGCGACTCCTGCGGAGCAGGGGCAGGCAGGGGTGTCGGTGTCTGAGCTGCAGATTTTGGACGCGTTGGTCGAGCGGCTGATAGTGCAGCGTCGGGTAGCGGCAGAAGCGGCAGACATGGCGGTGCAGAAGCGGCAGGAGACACTGCTCCGCGCCGCAGAGCTTTTTTCTCAGAAGCAAGTGGACGAGACCAAACGGCGGGGAGAGTCTCTTCCTTACACCTCAGTAGAAGTACAGGGGCCTGAGCTTTTTGACTTGCGCGCGTAGGGCACGTGCAGGCAGAAGTACTTGACTTTTTTGAGGATAGGGGGGAGACCCCGCCTGGCCGGAGTTCTGAGGCTGGGTATGGACTCTTTTGGAGAGTGGGGGTTGTGTGGGTATGAGAAGATTGCTGGCATGTTCGGCGGGGGTGCTGTGTTTTTCCCAGCTTGGCGCGCTTGAGTTGTTTCTTTCTCCTAAGATTGGGATCACGAGTGTGTATCAGTTTGGGAGTAACGGTGGTTCGGACGGTACGTCGTCGGGTAAGGGTGTGTCTTTTGATAGACTGATTGGAAGGGTTGACCTGGGGCTAATTTTGGTGAACGGCCTAACGATTTCAGCTTCGGCGGAAAGTTCGTTGACCAATGTCTTTGTGCGTGCACAGGCGTTAATTGGCTACGCGGTGCGTGTGGGAGGGCTGCGGGCCATCGTTTCCAGTGGGGTGAATATCTGCGGTGATTCGTGTGCGACATCTGAGGGGAAATCGTCTGCGTGGTATAGCAAGCTGCTGTACAGCGTACCGTTGAACTTAGAGGTGCAGTACTATCTCACTTCCTTTGCCGGAGTTGCGGTTGCTGCGAGCACGGCCGTTGGTGTTCGTGACTTTAATTTCAAGGAGTTTACCTTGCCGCTCTCGCTCACGATAGGGCCGACGTTCCGAGTGTAGTGTATGAGTGGTTGGTGTGAGGGTGAGGTGATGTGCCGCTTGCGCCGTTCGGTGGCGGGGGGGGGTGCGCTCTTTTTGGCGGTGTTGTGGGGTCTTTGCACTGACGCGAACGCCGCGCAGGTTTTTGTTTCTCCCCGAGTTGGACAGGTGGGAGTCTTTGTGTGGGGAAAGGGCGCGAACGGTGAGGGCGGAACGCAAGGTACGAAACGCACCGATATACTGGCCTTCACCCCCACGCTGGGGCTTTCGGTGGGGGTTTCTGCGGAGAACGGGTTTACTTTCGTCACGCAGCTAGATGCGGGGCTTTCTACGCTCCTGTTCCGCGCGCAGTTCCTATTGGGGTGGGTACTCCGTATGGGAGAGCGGGCGTTCTTTCTGCCTTCTACGGGTGTGGATATCATGTCTACCAAGGACAAAATAGTCGGTGTTCCTGTGAACCTTGACTTTCATTTCTTTTTTACGGGGGTTGTGGGACTGTCTGTCGGTGTGGCAAGCGGTGTGGGTATCCCGATTACTGCGAACCTCGAGCAGTGTAAGAACGGCGCAGGCTCCACTGATTTGAAATGGGAACAGTTTTTGCAAAAGTATTGTTTGGAGTGTCCGCTGACGGTGCAGATAGGGCCTGTGTTCCGGGTCTAGCTTGTGCTGCTGGGGTGGGGTATGCGCGCACGCGCGTGCGCGTTCCTGCGCGCGCTTCCCTATGAGCAGAGCCTTTTTTTTGGTTGATTTTCAAAATGATTTTTGCGATCCACGCGGTGCGTTGTTCGTTCCCGGCGCGGATCAGGACTGTGTGCGCGTTGCTGAGTTCTTGCGCGTGCACGCTGCGCATGTGGATGCATTGTACGTAAGTTGCGATCGGCACCCGCGGATGCACGTTGCGCACCCCTGTTTTTGGCGCTCCCTGACAGGAGATGCTCTCGGTCCTTTTGATACAGTTTCGTTCGAACGTTTGCGTTCTGGGGCGTGTGTGCCTGTGCGTGTCGGCTATGTACAGACCGTAGCGGGGTACTTGGCATTCCGTGCATATACCGGAAAGGGGCCTCTATACCTTTGGCCCGAGCATTGTGTGCGTGGCAGTTGGGGACAGGCGGTGCACCCGCTTATCGTGGAGGCGGTGCGCTTTTGGCAACGCGCGCATCGTACAAGACATCCTCAGTTTTTCTTTAAAGGAGAAAACCCCTGTGTGGAACAATTTAGTGTGCTGTCCTCGGAGTATCCAGCGTCTCAAGGGACTGCGGATTCTCTTTTTGTTAAGCGCTGCCAAATGCTCCGCGCACATGAGCGTATTTTCGTAGCAGGTGAAGCACTCTCGCATTGTGTTGTGTGTACGCTGCAGGATATGCAGCGCGCAGGGGTCCTCTCACGCGTGAGTTTGTTGAAGGACGGTAGTAGCGTGGTGCCTGGTTTTGAGCAAAAAACGGCCGCGTCCGTGCAGACTCTCTGTGCACAGGGACTGACGTGGCTGCGTATGACTGAGGCCGCAGAGCTTTTGCGCACGCGTTTTATTTTTTCTGGCACTGAACATCAGGACAGTTGAAAGGAGTCAAACGCGTATAGTAATCCTTGAATGCCACCGCGAATAAGTGCGCGCCATAACTCTGCGAGGTTTTGGGAACGCGCAAAGCACAGCGCAGGTTCGAGCGCAGGCTCTACCTTAAGTGCAAGGGTACACAGCGCATGGATGCTGCGACCCTGCACGTCTCGTGCGTCAGCGCGCACCAGTGGCTCGGGGATAAGGAAGAGTCCTGTGCGCACGAGCGGTGCACAGGCAACCTCAGAGGTAAAGAAGCGTCCTGAGGCATCGCAGACGATGTCCGGTATACTCTCTTGCCCAAAGGGGTGTGATGCAGACGCTGCGTACTCAGAATCAGCGTCCTGGAGCGCTGGGCTGGCCGCTGATTCTGCGCTGCGTTTTCTTGCTAGAAAGGCGTCTGTTGCAGGGTGTGCAGGAACAAGGCGGAGTACAATGCAGCGACACGCGGTTTCTGCTGCGGCGATAGCCTGTGCACGGGTGGGGGCCTGACTCAGCACGTTGCCACATTTTTCCACATTATTACGAGGAAAGCGCACCGCGGCTCCTTCCTGCATACGTACGAACACGTTTTTGACGTAGGCGATCTGTTGAGCGTCTGCAAGGCCCCAGATTCGGTGTATTACCCCAGGAATGGAAATCCACGCGCGTTCTGCGCTGGCGTATGGGCTTTTTTCTGGAAGAGGAGACAGAGTGGTGAGCTGTGTGCGCAGCACGGTGAGCGCAGTAGGAGGGGGGGCGACAGACGCGGTGGCAGCCGAGGCGGCAGCTGAAGGACCGTGAAGCGCCACGTGCAATGCAGCGCGTGTGACGTCGAAACCCAGAGCGTACGGCACCGTCCAGCCAGACATGAAGCCCCCTGAAAGGCGTGCGGCAATTTCTCCCAATACTGCTTCGGGTGTGTACGGGGCAGAAGGGTTGGGTGTGGCGGCAGTGGATGGAGTTTTCGTCGGGGAGGGGGTACTCAGGAAGAGATCTCCTTTCACGGCGCCATGGGTGAGCCCGAGTGCCCGCACACCGTTGTGGAAGGTGTCGATGAGCGCTTGTGCGTCTTGTGTACAGAGCGCTGCCGGGAGCGTGTGTCCCATTTCTACGAATGAGGGAGGAAAGCAGATGTGGCGATCGGCAAGTGCGGTGACGTACAACGTCCCGTCGAATATGAGCCCTTCCAGGGAAAACTCTCTTCCGACAATAAATTCCTCGATAATCACCCGGCCGCTGCGAGAGAACTGGCGCGCCACGGCGCAGGCATTTATGAGGGTATCCTTGCATTGCGCGAGCGTGCAGCCGCGGGCTCCCATGTTGTCTGTCGGTTTTACGACGAGAGGAAACGAGAGTCCAGCGCTATGCAGGTGGGAACACAGTCGGGCATGCCCAGGCGGTGTGTCCCAGGCGAACGAGTCAGGCTCAAGGAACGTGAAGCGGGGGCAGCGCAGTCGGGCGCGTGTGAAGCAGGCACGCATGCGCGTTTTATCCGTAGCGTTTTTGGTTGCCTCCAATCGGTGGCCGGGGAGTGCACAGGCCTCGGCGACGGCAGCGACGGAAACGGAAAAGTCTGTTGCCGCGGTGAACACAGCATCCAAGCCGCGGCGCGCGCGAATTGCGCGCGCGTGAGCGACGAGCGCGGCGCTATCGGCCAAATCGATTGGGGTAAACTCGTCTGCAAGTGCCGCGCACGGTGCATGCGGATTCCCATCTACCGCGCACACCCACAGCCCAAGCTCCCGTGCTGCGCGAAGTGCAGGGGCTTGCATGGTTCCTGCACCCAGTATGAGAATGGTTTTCACGTGTTTTCATCCTCCTTTCTGGGAAGATAGCACGGCGCTGTCCTCTTGGTGCATGCACGTGTGTGATTAGAATGGAGGAATAAGGCACTATAAAGAGAACGGTGGCGCTGGTGCACGCGCCGTGGCACAGGAAATGAGACGAGTTTCGGTGAGCACCGCGTGTACGGATTGGTCGTGTGCTTCTTGAGGAATGACAGCCATGATTTGGCAATCAAAGCAGAGGCCGAGCGTGTAGTAGCTCCCTGCTGGTATGGTAGCGGCGATCCGGGCGAGGAAGCGATCGTAGTGTCCTCCGCCGCGGCCGAGGCGTGCGCCATTTGTGCTGAATGCCAGTGCGGGAACTACGATCAAAAGCGGTAGGGCAAGTGTTCTTTGTGCAGGAGTATTGGGCGAAGGGTGCGGGGGGTAGAGGCGTGGACTGTGTGCATCGGGTTCTCTAATTCCCCTGGTCCTAGGGCACAAGGTGGTGAAGCAGGAAACAGAGGGGCGGGTAGTGCACGCGTACGTGACTGCGTGAAAGTGCAAGTCGTTTCCCGATACGCGAGGAAGAGCTACGTGCTTTCCTGCGTTTTCTGCAGTGTATGCAAGGGCGTAGGGGTCTATTTCTAGGGGCAGGGGCGCATAGAAGAACACAGTGCGTGCACGCTGGTACGCTGTCTGTGCAGTGAAAAGGGAGTGTGCTGGATAGGCAGGAGCGGTAGGGGAGGCGCGGAAGGCGCGCAGCCGTGCGGAAGCGATGCGACGGGCATTTTGCTTTGCGTTCATGTATGGGTGGTGTCGGCGTCGTCCTGCACGTCCCTAACGAAAAGAAGACGTGATGTGTCTTTGGTGGATATCGTAGGGTGGCTGTAACGAAGGGCCCGTGACGGTACTTTAGCACGCGGCTGTGGTGTGCGCTGCAGAATAAAGAGGTGTAGATTATACATGGACCGTTTTTTTTGTACGGTGTGGGTGTGGAGTGTGCTTTTTGGCGCCTGTACGTCACAGACACGCTCAAGTTTTTCCCTGAATGCGGATGGCCTGAATTCTTCGGGTGTGGCCCATGCTTCTGAGCATGTTTCTCATGCTGCGGCAATGGGGAATGAGGCGGGCGCGGCAGATGCGAGTGTGTCTGAATCCCCGGCGTCTTTTTCTCCTGGGCGGGGGTCTGCGTGGGTGCAGGGTACTGTTGGACATATCCCTGCCGAGCACCACGCGGCATTGCAGGCGTTTTTTGACACAGAAGAGGGTATGCGCATCACGGATGCGCTCTGTACGGGGGACACATACGCTGCTTTCAATGAGCTTGAAGCGTTATATGACCCTTCTTCTGAGACTGACACGGCGCGTAGCCGTGCGCTGCACGCGTATGTCCGTGCGCTGCTGCAAGGTATACGCCTTGCTCCGCGCGTTGCACCGCCGACCCATGTAGGGGTTAGTGCCACGTTGCAGTATCGCGACAGCGTGTGGCCACTACAGCGTGGGCGTTTTACGCTATGCTACCAAATTGGTCCTGAACATGGCGATGTGATGCAGGTGACGCTGTGCGCAGATACGCAGGGAGTGCTCTTTTTCCCCTTTCCGTCAGCGGCGCTTTCGCAGGAGGTGACGCTTTCGTTTGACACTGCCGCTTTGGTACATGCTCCTTCCCTTTGTGCACAGGATTCTGCGTTGCAGGAACGACCCTCATCTCCCGAACCTGTCGTGTCTACCATACCGTCCCCCGAGGGGGAAGAAAACAGCGCAGCGGGGGAGCCTGCGCTTGCTAATTTGGTGTGTCGCGTTGCGGCGCCTTCGTCTGATCCAAAACAGCATCCCGTGCGCAGGCAGGTATCTACAACGATATGTATTCTAGATTATGGGAAGACAGGACGGCCGCTGACGCACGAGAATCTGACGGCCACCCGTTTGCTCGGGGGGCTTTTGAAGCGTCGGTTTGTGAACATCGGGCTTGATAGTTTGTACGGGGTAGGTAAGGTGCCGGACCACGCGGTAATCGCGCGCGCGCGTAAAAAGTTTGGGGGGAATGTCCGTAGACTTGTGTTTGGCTTGACTCAGGTAAGGCGTCTTGAACGCGACTCTGATGCACGCTGGAAGTGTGTGCTGTTCGCGCAGCTGCATGTGTGGGATTTCCCAAAGGGAGCGTATACGCATCACTTTACTGCACAGTGCACGGAGACCGGGGATACTGAATCTCAAAGTTATGTTCGTGCGCGTACGCGCATGGGCGAGACGGTGCTTTCGGACGTGCTCCAGTGCTTCCTGTAATTGTGTTTATTTCGTAGATCGGGGTATGGGGATAGGATGAGAGGGTGTTCCCCGGGGTTTGTACAGCGTTTTGAAGAATTGACGCGTGTGTTGTTTCGTGCTACAAGTCCCGCCGGAAGGGCCTATAGCTCAGTTGGTTAGAGCAGCGGACTCATAATCCGCGGGTCGCCGGTTCAAGTCCAGCTGGGCCCATACTATTTGTGTGCAGGTGGTAGCGCGTCTCTTGCGCCTTGCGCGGGGTTTTTCATGGGAGGCTTGTGGTGTCAAAAGCCCTTAAAGGGGATGTTCCCGTTAGTTCTTCTTTTGAAGAAAAGATGAAGGCGTTGGAGGCGGCGCGCCTCCAGATCGAAAAGCAGTTTGGCCAAGGTTCCCTCATGAAGTTAGGGAAGGATGACGCAGTCCAAGGTGTTGAAGTTATTCCCACGGGAAATATTTTGCTTGACGAGGCATTAGGTATCGGCGGTTATCCGCGCGGTAGGATTATTGAAATATTTGGTCCTGAGTCGTCTGGCAAAACAACCCTTGCGCTGCACGCGGTTGCAGAAGCGCAAAAGCGTGGAGGTATCGCAGCCTTTATCGATGCTGAGCACGCGCTTGACCCACAGTATGCGAAGGATCTTGGCGTGTCCGTCGGTGATCTGTGGATATCGCAGCCAGATACAGGGGAGCAAGCGTTAGAGATTGCCGAAAGTCTTGTGCGTTCAGGTGCGGTGGATATTATCGTGGTGGATTCTGTTGCCGCGCTCACGCCTCAGGCAGAAATACAGGGGGATATGGGGGATGCCCACGTAGGTCTGATCGCGCGTCTTATGAGTCAGGCGTTGCGTAAGCTTACTTCTATCATCAATAAGTCGAAGTGTACGCTCATTTTTATTAATCAGCTCCGCATGAAAATAGGGATTATGTTTGGGAATCCTGAGACTACTACCGGCGGCATTGCACTTAAGTTTTATTCCTCCGTGAGGATAGAGGTTAGGAAGGTGGAAACGCTTTCAAGAGGTGATGAGGAAGCGTGGGGCAATAAGGTAAGGATCCGGATAGTAAAGAATAAGATGGCACCCCCCTTCCGCAAGGTAGAAACGGAGATTCTCTTTGGGAAGGGTTTTTCTGCCTTTTCGTGTTTGCTGGATGCAGCGGTTAAGCAGGAAATTATCGAAAAAAAAGGGGCGTGGTACGCGTACCGAGAAGAAAAGATCGGACAGGGGCGTGACAATGCCGTGGGCTTTCTGCAGCAGAATATGGACATCACCTTGGAGATCGAACGGGCAGTGCGTACGAAGCTTTTTCCTAAGCAGGCGTTTATATCCAGCTTTCAGGAACATCGTCCTGCTCTCTCTCTTGAGGCGTCTCCGGAGGAGTCGGACGCAAAAACGTTGCGGCGTTCTGCAAGCAGGGGTGCGGGCGCGTCGAGTAGTCGGGTGCAGGAGGGATCTGCAGCGAATGACCATTTTCAGGACGAATCGACCACGGCGAAACTCCTTTAGTCAGTGGCCGCCAGCGCGTGGAAATAGATGTGGATGGATGAGTCTCCCGTCCCTGTGCAAGAGTTTAAACTTTCTCAGTTTGAGGGTCCTTTGGACCTCCTGCTGTTTCTCATCAAAAAGAACGAGCTGAGCATTTACGATATTCCTATTTGCGAAATTACTGCTCAGTATCTGCAGTACGTGGATCAAACCGTCTCGCCCGATCTCCGTGGTCTGACGGAGTTTTACGCAATGGCTGCGGTTCTTCTGTACATTAAAAGCTGCATGCTCCTCCCAATGGAACTAGATCTAGATGGTGAGGATATCGAGGATCCTCGGCAGTCGCTGGTGGAGCACCTTATCGAATATCAAAAATACAAGCAACTTTGCAAGCTGATGGAGCTGTATGAGTGTGAAGACATGTGGTGCGTTGAGCGAAAAAAGACGCAGCATCTGTTTTTGTCTCCAGCAGAAGTGCCTCTCCTACACGGTGACGTTCGTGATTTGCTGATGCTCTTTATTCGGTTAGTGAGAAAGACGCCTCAGTGGATTATGGATTTGTACGAAGAAGTTTCGGTAAATGAGAAGCTGACATTGCTTTCGGAATTGCTTGGGGTTCGGGGGCGGTGTGTATTTACTGAGCTTATTAAGCAGCCGTCTCGTGCAGATGTTGTGTGTGCCTTTGTCGCAATTTTAGAGGCGGCAAAAACGCATCTTGTGCATATTTCACAGCCTGAATTTTTTGGCCCGATTACTCTATATGCGCGGGAGGTTTCTCCCAAGGTTCAGGACGTATGTCATGCGTAATGTGTTCGTAGGGGCGCTGTGCATGTGCGGCATGTCTTTTGTCTTTTCCGATTCCGTGCGGAGTGCCGCCGCCGCGTATTTCTCGCATTTCTCGTGGGTTATGCCCGAGAGAGTAGTACAGGAACATATATCGTGGCGTTATAAGGCTCTCAAGCAGGATCATATGGAAGTAGACTGTGATGTCTATGCTTACCGTGGAGGGCGGGTGTTTCCCCGTGTGTCCGGTATGGGGGTTATCGATCATACAAACATCCCACATGCTCTGCGTATTTTTTGTGAAAAGATGACTGATTCTTTTATGAAAAAAAAAATAGATCCACACCTGTGCCAGAGAGAGAGAAAGTTTTTACCCCATTACTTTTCATTTCGAATGGGTAAGCTGCCGCGTATTTGCGCAGTTGTGTTTGCTCAACCGAATGTTATGCAGGGTAACTTTCTTACCGTTCATTTTAAATTAAATGTAGAAAACGAGGATTCTCGTATCATAGAAGTCACGGTGGCGAAAGAGCAGGAGAATTGGAAACTATTCCAATTTTTATTTAAAGAGGATCGCGCGCATCTTGCTGTCTTGTAAGTGATGTCTGAGTCTGTAAAGGAGATGGCCGGAGGATGAAAGGTCAAGATGTCATCCTGTGCGACGGGGGACGTCATTTTTCATATAAGGTACTTCCTCGTGTGGTCATTGTGGGAAGACCGAATGTAGGTAAGTCGACATTATTCAACCGCCTGCTCGGTAGACGGCGCTCTATCACCAGCAATACGTCAGGGGTTACAAGAGATTCGATTGAAGAAACCGTGATTCTGCGAGGGTTTCCTCTTAGACTTGTTGACACGAGCGGTTTTACCGTTTTTTCTGAAAAAAAGGCATCGAGACAACATATCGATACTCTCGTGTTAGAACAAACGTATAAATCAATACAGTGTGCGGACAAAATCCTTCTTGTGCTTGATGGAACGTGTGAAAGTGCAGAAGACGAGGAGGTTATCCAGTATCTGAGGCCCTACTGGGGCAAACTCATCGCTGCGGTTAATAAGACGGAGGGAGGAGAGGAGGTGCATTATAATTATGCACGGTACGGTTTTTCTACCCTTATCTGTGTCAGCGCCGAGCACGGTAGGAACATAGACGCGTTGGAAAGGGCGATTATCCAAAATCTGTTTTCTGTCGATGAGCGCCGGGAACTGCCGAAAGATGATGTTGTTCGTCTTGCAATAGTGGGTAAGCCGAACACAGGAAAATCCACTTTGATGAATTATCTCATGCGCCGTACCGTTTCTCTGGTGTGTGATAGAGCAGGTACTACCAGAGACGTGGTAACCGGTCATGTTGAGTTCAAACAGTACAAATTCATTATCGCAGATACGGCGGGTATCAGAAAAAGACAGAAGGTATATGAGAGTATAGAGTACTACTCGGTAATACGAGCAATTAGCATCCTGAATGCCGTTGACATTGTATTGTACATCGTCGATGCCCGAGATGGATTTTCTGAACAAGACAAGAAGATTGTTTCGCAAATCTCAAAGAGAAATTTAGGTGTGATCTTCCTTTTGAACAAGTGGGATTTGTTGGAAGGAAGTACCTCTCTAATAGCTAAGAAAAAGCGTGATGTACGGACTGCTTTTGGGAAAATGAATTTTGTTCCCGTGGTACCTGTATCAGCTAAAACGGGGCACGGTATTTCTGATGCATTACATTGTGTATGTAAGATCTTTGCACAACTAAATACAAAAGTGGAGACTTCCGCTCTCAATACTGCATTGAAAGATTGGGTAACGTCGTATCCTCCTCCAAGAAAGTATGGACACGTTTCGTTAAAGTACCTGGTGCAGGTATCGGTTAGACCTATTGAATTTTTGCTTTTTGCAAATAGGCCAGATCGTATACCGGAAAACTACGTTCGATTTTTACAGAATCGTATTCGTGAAGACCTAGGATTAGACTCTATCCCTGTGAAGCTAACCATACGGAAAAACTGTCGGAAGCGATAGATGCAAGATGAAGGAGTGGATATGAAAAAACTTCTTTTACGTTCTTCTGATGAAGTTCGAGTAATCGCGCCCTCGTGCTCAATGCGTAAGATTGATTCATCGGTAATTGAGCGTGCACAGGAGCGCTTTCGATGTTTGGGTCTCAATGTTGCTTTTGGAGATCACGTGTACGACGAGGATTTTTTAGGTTCTGCATCTGTTGATAAAAGAGTTGCGGATCTCCATGCTGCCTTTGCAGATAAAAAAGTAAAGTTAATTCTCACTGCAATTGGAGGATTTAATTCTAATCAACTATTGCAGCACATAGACTATGCTCTTTTGAAAAAGAATCCTAAGTTGTTGTGTGGTTTTTCTGATGTCACTGCGCTATTAAATGCAATTCATGCGAAGACAGGAATGCCAGTTTTTTATGGTCCACATTTTTCGACATTCGGTATGGAAAAAGGTATTGAGTTTACTATTGAATGCTTTAAGAACACTTTTTTTTATGGTCGGTGCGATATCTTAGCATCCGAAACATGGAGTGATGATATGTGGTTTAAGGATCAGGAACATCGCCAGTTTATTACTAATCCTGGGTATGAAATTATCCATAGAGGAGATATGGTCGGGATGGGGGTCGGAGGAAATATTAGTACATTTAATCTTTTAGCAGGTACGGAATATGAACCGTCTCTGAAAAAGAGTATTTTGTTTATAGAGGATACGTCTCGTATGTCAATTACAGATTTTGATCGCCACTTAGAAGCACTTACACAACGGGATGATTTTTGTACGGTGCGTGGCATTCTCATTGGCAGATTTCAAAAGGATTCAGGTATTGATATGGACATGTTGCGAAAAATCATTTCGAGAAAAAAGGCTCTTGATGCTATTCCTCTATTTGCAAATGTAGATTTCGGGCATACGACCCCCCATTGCATATTACCTATTGGGGGAATGATTCGAGTTAATGTTGATAGAAAATGTATTACTGTTCAGTTGCATTCCTCAGTTGAGCAACTCCCAGAGTAATTTCGGTGAATGATGTTCTTGCGTTACCATTACGTATGCTCGCACACTGCCTGAAATGCTCATTGGAGAAATAAAAGAGCCAGTTTCTGTACTGAAGGGAACAGGGAAAGTTGTTCTTGCGCAGTTGGAAAGGCTAAACATTAGCACTATTGGAGATATCCTTTCGTACTGGCCTCGTTTGTGGGAAGATAGAACGCAAGAACAGATGTTTTCCCAATGGACGCTGGCGCATAGATTGCAAGTACGAGTTAGTGTCACTGCACATTGCTGGTTTGGATTTGGCAAGAGCAAGACTCTCAAGCTTGTGGTACAGGATGGCCAAGGATGCGTCGCTGAATTGTTATGTTTTCGCCGTAATTTTTTGCATTTTATGTTTCCTGTTGGAAGTGAAGCAGTCGTGTATGGAAGTTTTTATGAAAAGGATGGGTTGCTGGAAAGTAGTTCATTTGATATCGAAAAAATCGATTGTATTGAAAAAAAGATTTTGCCTGTCTATCCCTTAACCAAAGGGTTAAAACAAATGAAATTAAGAATGCTCATTTGTGCAGCAATGGATCAATGGATTGGCACGGTTGATTCTGAATTGCCCAAACCTATTCTTGAGAAATATCATCTACTCACAAAACGAGACGTATTGCTTAGTATGCATACCCCAAGAACGCTGGATGATGTTGCGAAGGGAAAACATTCTTTGATATTTGAAGAATTTTTTTCTCTTCAAATGACTATCGGTATGCGCTCTTTACAGAAGCGGGGGAGATTGCCTCTTACACAGGGAGAATCTGATCAGCAGTCGGCTATTCCGTCAGTTGTTTCTGAATTATCTTTGTTACAGAAGAAACTTCACCGGTGTTTGCCATTTGAGTTGACAGTGGATCAGAAAAGAGTAATTACAGAAATTACGCAGGATCTTGAAAGAGAAGAACCGATGGCACGGCTAATTCAGGGAGACGTTGGATCAGGAAAAACGTTAGTGGCGTTTTTTTCTTGTTTAAAAATTATTGAACAAGGTGGACAGGTCGCACTGCTTGCTCCAACTGAATTACTTGCACGCCAGCATGCTGACACTGCAGCTCGATTACTTGCTCCTATTGGGATTCGACTTGCATTCCTGACAGGTAATGTGAAAAGTGAAGGAAGGGCGTACTTGCTCGAAGCTCTTGTTGCAGGAGAAATCAATTTAGTTGTAGGAACACATGCGCTGTTTTCAAAGAGCGTAAGATACCATGATCTGAGGTTGGTTATCATTGACGAACAGCATCGTTTTGGAGTGTTACAGCGTTCGGCCTTGATTCAGAAAGGAAGGGAAGGGAACCCTCAGGGAAAGACTCCACACATTATTATGATGAGCGCAACTCCAATTCCACGTACGCTTGCACTTTCTGTATTTGGTGATTTAGATATTTCAATAATTAAATCTATGCCTGGTGGAAGAAAACCAGTGATTACGTATATTGCAAGAAAGACGAAAGCAGAAAAGGTGTATGAGTTTGTGGGAAATGAAATAGAAAAAGGTAGGCAGGCATATTTTATTTATCCACGTATTCATGACATAGGATTAACCGATTTAAAATCGGTGCAATGTATGTATATGTATCTAAAAAATTATTTTGCACGATATGCTGTTGCGATGATTCACTCAAAAATGACTGAGGAAGAGCAGCAGCGTATCATGAAGTATTTCAGCGAAGGTACCGTCCATATCTTGGTTGCTACAAGCGTTGTTGAAGTGGGAGTGGATGTACCAAATGCGAATTGTATCGTTATAGAGCACGCGGAGCGTTTTGGCCTCTCTGCACTACATCAACTGCGTGGTCGGGTTGGTCGGGGTGATGTGCAGTCGTATTGTTTCTTAATGCATGGGGACGAAATGACTGAGTGTGCGAAACGCAGGCTGAAAATTATGGGAAGTACTGCGGATGGATTTGTTATCGCCGAAGAGGATCTGAAGTTACGAGGACCAGGGGATGTGGGAGATACCAAGAACTTTGAGCAATCTGGGTACAGTGGATTTCGGGTTGCGGATCCAGTAAGAGATTACCCTATCCTCCAAGTTGCGCGCGAAGCGGCGTTCGAACTACTGAGAAAAGAAAAGGGCTCATCTGAAGCACGGTAGAGCTCGGACAGCGGAGGCCTTCTTGTCAGCCCACACCCTGAGTTAGCCAAAGAGGGAACAATGGCCCAGAAAGGCGCCCGGCTTATTCGTATTGTGAACGTTGACGTCCCGCCCAGCGGGGCAAGAACTAGCGGCGTTTCAGATACTTCACACTGTCGAGTGCAACTGCAGCGATGATGATCAAACCCTTGAACACGAACTGAAGATTTGTATCGATGCCTAAAAAAGTCAGACAATAGGTAAGACCGGTGAAAATGATTACGCCTACCACGGCACCCTCGAGTTTTCCGATTCCCCCGTTGAAGGAGATACCCCCTACCACACAGGAGGCAATTGCGTCGAGCTCATAACCCTGACCAGTGCCCGCACTTGCATTTGCCTTGAACGTCTCAAAAAACGCGCCAAAGCCATAAAACACAGCTGCCATTGCAAAAACGCTCATAGTCACCCCGAAAACACTGATGCCGCTAACATTCGCTGCCTCAGCATTCCCTCCAACGGCGTACATATTTTTTCCTAGAATCGTCTTGTTCCAAATGAACCACGCGATGGCCACCGCAATGGTGGCAGGAATTATCAGCTTTGGGAAGGTCACGAGTGTGCCCTGCATGGTGCCTAGAATCCACCGCCCACCGAATAGGTCTTTGATGTATGGGTCAATAGAGCCAACTGGCGTACCACTTGTCCCAAAAAACAAAACCCCGTAGATGATAAGCTGCGTTGCAAGAGTTGAAATGAAAGGGTGTATTTTGAGGCGAGCAGAAAAGAATCCTGCAAATAGGCTGAACGAAACGCAAAGTGCGACAGAAACTGCAAGTGACATGACTACACGGACAGCCATGGGGACAGGGGTAAAATCCCACGGCCCCAGTCCAAAAAATGTAACGATATTCTGTCCCGGATGAAGAATAATACCCGTGACTACAGACCCCATTGCCACCATACGCCCAATGCTGAGGTCAGTTCCTGCCAGCAGGATAATACCTGCTACTCCCACCGCATAGAACATGCGCACTGAAGACTGCTCCAGTATGGTGAGAATGTTGGGAATGGTAAGAAGATTGCCATTACCAGAGAAAGGTGCAACTACGATGCACGCAATAAAGAATACCGCAATAGCAATGTACAAACCATTTGCGAGGAAGAACTGGGTTGCGTCAAAATTGAACGAATATTCTCTAAGAGCACGCACCACGCGCTCGATAAACGTCATTTTCCCGTTCCGCAGCGCAGCGCTCTTTTCGACCAAGGAACGGTAGGCGTGGTGTCGCGCCTCCTTGCATTGCCGGAGCTGAGCCAGACAGTGCTCTCTTTGGTCAGATGAGGCAGAGGTGTGCTGCACCGTCGCAACTTGCTTTAGCAAGAGCCGCTGTTCGCGCATCGCGTCGCGCACAGAGCAGTCAAAGTCTCGAAAGAGCCCCCTTACACGCGCGACAGCCTTCCTAACCAACTGCGTTTCCTCAGTTTTGCACTGTCGTGCAACGGCCTGCGCTTCGGAAATCTTGAGCCTGTGCGCCGCAACCTGCACCCTTTTCTCCGGCATGCCCAAGACCTGATCCTGCCGTATGCGCGCAAGCTCCCCGCGGAGCAAGGCAACCCTATGGGAACCGCGCTCTCGTAACTGCTCGAGCCTTTGGGCGTACGCGGTGAGCTGACCGTCCTGATCTAAAATCTCATTGAACGCTTGAGTTGGCACCGCCACACACTGTGTACGATCGCGCATGTATCTGCTCCTCCCTACAGGTATCGCGCAGAAAGTCTGAGCAAGGCTTCCTGATCGGTACTCTTTGTATCCACAATCCCAGCCAATCGATAATTGGACATGACTGCGATCCTGTTGGTGATTCCAAGAATTTCAGGCATTTCACTAGAAACCACAATGATTGTCTTTCCCTCACGCGCCATACGAATGATGAGCTGATAAATTTCATATTTCGCACCCACGTCGATCCCCCTGGTCGGCTCATCAAGCAAGAGGACGTCGGGATCGCGTTCGAGCCACTTTCCAATAATGACTTTCTGCTGATTACCCCCGCTGAGCGCACTGATAAGCTCGCTTGGAGAAACGCACTTCACGCGCATGGCCTTTATTTCCCGCTCCGCTGCCTCCTGCAGCTTTTTCTTTGAGAGTAGACCGTAACGCTTATACGCAGGGAGATTTGCAATCGTGGTGTTATACTCTATGCTCCCCTTTGCGAACATTCCGTTGAGCTTACGTTCCTCGGGCACAAAGGCGAAATTGAGTTTCATTGCGTCCCTGCTGCTCTTCAAGCGAATTTTTTTTCCTGCTAAAGAGATCTCACCGTCTGCGATGGTACGCAGGCCGAAAATCGCTTCAAGCAGTTCACTCCTCCCCGCACCGACCAGCCCGTACAAGCCAAAAATCTCGCCCCTTTTCACAGAAAGGGAAATATCCCGCAGCTGCGGAGCATACCTTGTAGAAAGACCTCGTATTTCAAGATAATCGTCACCGACGGTATTGTCAGCGTCGGGAAAGCGCTTGTCCAAAGTGCGCCCGACCATAGCGGTGATGAGGTCGCTCATTTCCACTTCCCCTATGGATTGTGAGAGCGTGAGGACACCATCCCGCAGCACAATCACCTCGCTGCAGATCTGAAAGATCTCATCCATTTTGTGGGAGATATAGATGAATGCCACTCCTTTTTTGCTCAGGTCTCGTATAATGGCAAAGAGCCTGACAATCTCCCTCTCCGTGAGAGAGGAAGTAGGCTCGTCGAGGACTATAATCTTCGCGTTATAGGACATCGCCTTGGCAATCTCTACCATCTGCCGCTGAGAGACAGACATGCTGCGCATGACGGCCCGCGGGTTTACGTCCATTTTCAAGGAAGCGAACAGAGTGAGGGAGTCGTCGAACATGCGTTTCTCGTCAACTATCCCGAAACGGGCAGGGTACCTGCCGAGAAACAAATTGTCCATGACAGTGCGATCAAGGCATTGATTGAGCTCCTGATGGACCATGGCGACACCGTTTTCTAGCGCTTCTTTGGGAGACTGAAAGTCCACCGGGCTTCCATCCACGAGAATCTGACCAGTGTCCTTAGCGTACATTCCAAAGAGGCACTTCATAAGCGTGGATTTTCCCGCACCATTTTCTCCCATAAGCCCCACCACGGCACCCTTTCCCATACGGAAGTTCACCCCGTTGAGAACCCTGTTCCTCGCAAAAGACTTAGAAAGATCCCTTATGGTGAGTACATCGCACATCGCAACTATCACTCCTCTCGCGCGCGAAAGCGGTGCGAGGTCGGTAGACCCTACCTATTCAACGAACAGGACGTGCACCAGGAACAGCAGCTACCCAACGCACGTCCAAACCCGGCTGCTCAGTATTTGAGCTTGTCTGTATAGTCAGCGCCCGAGTTCGTTTTTACCATGTTTACCGCGAACGCGTCGAACATGTCGAGATTAGTGAACTTATCAAGGCAACTTAGCTCGTTTTGGCCATCGCCCTGCACGACAGTGAGATCGACATTCAGGAGCGGAGCGTAATGCTTCAGTGCGGGAAGATAGGCAGAAGCAAGGAAATCATTGCTCGCGTTGTGGACAGTGAGCAGCACCTTTTTCGTCGGCGCACTTACCTGTCGCACCCCTGCATCCCGTGCTCCCCTGGTGTACTCTTTCCAGTTTGCGCTCGTGACCTCCGAGTTATCGGCCATAATCGCTTTAACATCTTCCCAGTACTGCACGGGCGCGCTTATCTTGTTGCCATGGGCGTCAGGTCTTGAAATACCGTTGGCGACCACATCTTCCCCGCTGGAGCCATCGAGCAAATTCCTGATAATCTGCAACACTGCAACAGCCTGCGCGTCGACGTTCTGAGAGACAGTCCCCGTGAGCTCACCCTTACCAACCGACTCGACCGCGTCCGCATTTGCGTCGTATCCGAAAATAGGCAGCCCCCGCGGATAATTGGACGCCTGCAGACAGCCCATTGCCATCCCGTCGTTGTTTGAGATGACCAGGTCTATCTTATCCGCGAACTTTGCCACCCAGCTTCCCATTGACTCGGTTGCAGAATTCGTATTCCAAGTGGAACCGTCAGTTCCCGTCATCGCCTTTCCCTCGAGCTCCACCACCTTGTAGGATTTCCCTCCTACCACTGCCTGGCCTTCTTTCGCCTGTCCCGGATCCGAGGAGCCGGTCCACGTGCCCAACGCGCGGCGAATACCCTCGGTGCGGACTTTCGAATCATTGTGCCCGACGTCACCGATGCAAAGCACATAACCGATGATGCCGTCACCGTTGCGGTCAACCGAGGACTCAGAAGAGGCGAGGAAGTCTAGAATCATCTTTCCCTGTATAGAACCACCAAACTTAGCGTCAAAACCCACGTAATAGGTTTTGTCGTTCCAGTTCATGGCAGCCATGTCAACCTTCCCCGTGAGGGGATCAGAGGGCTGTCGGTTAAAAAACACTAGGGGCTTGTCACGGTTGAGCGTGACATCCGTCTTGGATGAACAGCCTACCACAAGCACCGCAGCGCCCACGAACAAGGCGAGCCGTCTGCTGCACGCCGTGCAAGAATTCTCCTTCATAAGCGCTAAACCTCCTTAGAACGCTCAATGCACGAAATAACGCGCGACAAGTACAGCGCGCTGCACCCACACGCGACCAACCCACTTTAGCCCGCGCGAAACTTTTGACGCCGTCGCACGAAACAGCGTGCCCCATTGTAACTAATGGCAAGATTTCTGTCAAACTTCTTTGCGCGTGTCGCGTCTTTCTCAAGTCTTCTTCCGGGCGACTTGTCGTGCCGTGCCTCCAGTCCGTTTCTGTCGCACGGGGTCACCTTTTGTGATCACCTTCAGTACATGCGACGCGGTAAAGTTAGTGCGCGTGCAGGTGCGCGCGTACCCCATACTGCACTGCAGTACACCACAGCTGGCATGCAGGATTGCAAGGAAAATGTGCGTGCACCCGTGTGAGTGTGCGCTCTATCATGCGCAGGCCGTACGCGCGCGCGTGAGTAAGTGCCTCTGAAGAATACAGTATCCGTTGTGCCTGTTTGACTGCAGGAGAGTGCAGTCCTTCTGCGCGTGCGGCAGCAAAAAGACGTGCAAATGTAGGTGCGTCTTGAGGATGCGTGTGCACGTGAAGGATAACAGGAAAGCTCTTCTTTCCTTCGACGATGTCATCAGCGTGCGCTTTGCCTGAAACACCTCCGTCAATGCCTTGTACATCATCGAGAATCTGAAATCCTATCCCAATAGGCATGACTTGCGCTCCAAAGGAGCGCGCCTCACGCGCAGAATAACCTGCACACAAAAACCCCAATTCGCCTGATAGAGCGATGAGTGCGCCAGTTTTCAGTGCAACCATACGCAGATACTGCGCACGCGAGGGAATAAGTTCTGGGCTGCGATGCCATGCAATATCAAGCGCCTGACCCATATGAAGAGCACGCGTTGCACTTATCGTGGCAGAAAAAAGAGCCGCCTTAAGGGCAGGTTCTATGCTGAGCGTGTCAATGAGTGCGTGTGCATGAAAATACAACCAGCTTGCTGCATTAAGAACGCAGTCAGTACCGTAGCGCAGATACGCACATGGCTTACCACGCCGCGTAGACGAATGGTCCTCAATATCATCGTGCAAAAGGCTGGCTGTGTGAATGAGCTCTACTACCGCGCTCAGTGTGTACCATTCGCGTTCGGAAATTTTCTTCCTCTTGTGTCCTTGGAGTTTCCGATGCGTGCACTGCACACACGCGTGTGCAAGTTCTGCAGAAAGTATCAGTAACAACGGTCTCCAGCGCTTTCCGCCGCAGCTGACACACGCGTTGCACACGGTGCGCAGGACGCGCGTATCTTCGGACGCAAGGACACGGAGCCGCGTTCCCATCCACGAGCGCGTAGGTTGCGCAGGAAGTGCATCGGCGAGTGCTCGTTCAATATTTCTGAGTCGTTGAGCAAGTGCACGTTTCATAGTACCGTTATACGGCGTGTTTGCCTTTTGTGCGAGCACGATGTGTGGGAGCTGTCAGTGTAACACATAGCATGGGGGGCGTGTAGGAAGGTGTGAACGTCTATAAACGTGCTGATTTTTGGGCAAAAAAGGCAGCCGCCGCGGGGTACCGCGCGCGTTCGGTGTATAAATTAGCGGCGCTTGATAAAAAATACTCCCTCCTGTCGCGCGCCTCGCGGGTGCTCGATTTGGGCGCCGCGCCAGGAAGCTGGACCCAGTACGTGCTGGGCACCGCTGCTGCGTGCACCGCCGTGTGTGCGGTGGATGTGCAGCCGATTGCGTCGGACATTCAGGACGCGCGTTTGCAACGAGTGCAGGGGGATTTGTGCGCAGCAGATACACGTGCGCGTGTTGCGTGCAACGCTCCTTTCGATCTTATTCTTTCTGATGCCGCACCTCGTACGACCGGAAACCGCACAGTAGATACGAGCGCTTCTGCGTGTCTTGCAGCAGGGGTGTGTGCGTACGTCAACTTCTTGTCCTCTGATGGAGGATTGGTGTTCAAGGTGTTCCAAGGGTCAGAGCACCTTGCTATCCTTACACACCTGCGTGCGCATTTCGGTGCGGTGTGTAGTTTTAAACCGCCTGCTTCTCGTCCCCGTAGTTGTGAGTTATATGTGGTGGCGCGTTTCTTTCGCGGTACGTGCGGCAAGTAATGGGTAAGAATAGGGAGCGTAGGCGCCTGTGGCATGCAATCAGGCATTGATCCATTTAGCAAACTTGCGTCATAACCTCGGTGAAATTATGAGCCGTACACGCGCGCGTGTGTGTCTACCTGTTAAGGCGGACGCGTATGGACACGGTGCGTGTGACGTCGCACAGGCGGCGCTTTCGTGCGGGGTGCACTCGTTCGCCGTTGCATGTGTGCAAGAAGCGTCGCAACTGCGTGCGGCAGGTGTTCGCGCGCCGATTTTGTGTTTAAGTACTCCAACTGCTGAAGAGATTTCTAGTCTTATTGAGCATCGTGTGCACACCGTGATTTCTGAGCGCGCGCATATTGCCCTTATCGCACGCGCGCTCCGTCAGTCTGCTGATACGGGTGCCACGTGTGGGGTACACGTAAAGATTGATACCGGAATGGGGAGAATCGGCTGTGCGCCGGATGAGGCCTGTGCGCTCGTGCAGATGGTGTGCGCAACACCGGGTCTCCATCTTGAGGGGGTATGTACGCATTTTTCTGTCGCGGATTCTGTGCGTGCTGAGGACCTGCAGTACACTGAGATGCAACGTGCACATTTTATGCATTGCGTACAGTACATACGGAAAAGTGGCATATCGATTCCATTGGTGCATGCGGCAAACTCTGCAGCGCTGTTGTGCCATCCGCGGGCACACTTCGACATGGTGCGTCCGGGATTGTTGGCATACGGCTATGCCCCTGAGTCTGTGCATCCTGCTGTGCGCAGTGTGTTCCTTCCCGTCATGGAGCTTGTTACCCAAGTCCGTGCAATCAAAAAAATACCTGCAGGCGCGTACGTTTCTTACCAGCGCTTGTGGCGTGCGCATACAGAAACACATGTAGGTATTCTGCCTATCGGATATGCAGACGGAGTTATGCGCGCGCTGTCGCCGGGTTTGCAGGTGTGCATTGGGGGGAAGTGGTATCCGGTGGTGGGGGCAATTTGCATGGACCAGTGTGTAGTGGACCTAGGTACCCCGCTGCGTGTGACAGTTGGAGATAGGGTGACACTTTTCGGTCCTCAGGACGCAGGTGGCCCAGGACAGGGGGCAGATGTGCTCGCCTCGCATGCAGGCACCATTCCCTATGAGCTTTTGTGCGCGATTGGTAAGCGTGTCGAACGGGTGTACATCCGGTGAATATGTTTTTGCAACGTTTATAAAAAGAGACAAAGGGAGGAAGGCGCGCAGTGAATGTCCTCGGAATTGAGACCTCTTGTGATGAGACTGCAGTTGCAATTGTAAAAGATGGCACGCACGTGTGCAGCAATGTTGTGGCTACGCAAATTCCTTTTCATGCGCCGTATCGTGGCATTGTCCCAGAACTTGCAAGTCGCAAGCACATTGAGTGGATTTTGCCAACGGTGAAAGAGGCGCTTGCACGCGCTCAGCTGACGCTTGCTGATATCGATGGCATCGCCGTAACACATGCACCTGGGCTGACCGGATCTCTCCTGGTAGGCCTGACGTTTGCGAAAACACTCGCATGGTCAATGCACCTTCCTTTCATTGCGGTTAATCACCTTCATGCACACTTTTGTGCCGCGCACGTGGAGCACGATCTGGCATATCCCTACGTGGGCTTGCTGGCGTCTGGAGGACATGCGCTCGTATGTGTTGTGCACGATTTTGATCAGGTAGAAGCGCTTGGCGCAACGATCGACGACGCTCCCGGGGAAGCCTTTGATAAGGTTGCAGCCTTTTATGGCTTTGGATATCCGGGAGGCAAGGTAATTGAAACGTTAGCAGAACAGGGTGACGCGCGTGCCGCGCGTTTTCCGCTTCCTCATTTTCACGGAAAAGGGCATCGGTATGATGTATCATATTCAGGATTGAAGACAGCAGTTATTCATCAGCTCGATCACTTTTGGAACAAGGAATACGAGCGCACTGCGCAGAACATTGCTGCGGCGTTTCAAGCGTGTGCAATCAACATCTTGCTCCGTCCGCTTGCGCGCGCATTACAGGATACAGGGCTGCCAACGGCAGTAGTGTGCGGAGGTGTTGCAGCAAACAGTTTGCTCAGAAAATCTGTAGCGGACTGGAAGCATGCGCGGTGTGTGTTCCCTTCGCGTGAGTACTGTACAGACAACGCGGTGATGGTTGCTGCGCTCGGGTACCGCTATTTGATCCGTGGTGATAGGAGTTTCTATGGGGTAACAGAGCGTTCGCGCATTGCGCACTTCAGTAAGCGCGGGGGAGATCGTCTCGCTGCACAGAGAAGCGCTGCTTCTCAGCCTCTTTTTTGAGCATGTGCGGCTCAGTCCTTGCTAGGCAGTGTCCCGTTACCTAGATGCTGTGCCGTTTGATGGTAAAAATGAGCGACGCGATGAAGCACGCCAATGGCAGCAGTTCCAACGTGAAGCCCACTAGTGACACGCCTGGTACAGGCGTGTACCGCGTGATAGAAAAGCCTGCCGCACGCAGAAATGCAAACAGTTGTGCAAGGTACATACACAGTACGCCCGCGATAAAGCACACCGTCTCCTGGGTACGGGTCTTTGTCCACGCGACAATGGCGAGGAACACAGCAACCGCCGTTACCGCTAGGCGTAACATCAGCAAAATAGTCTGTGCTCGAGAGAGCAGAGAGAGAAATTCATTCATTCGTGGTGTTCCTTTTCCTGTTCTTGAAGAAAAAAAGTGCATAGCTGGGTATAGTGCTCGAGCGTAGGGAGTACTGAGGGTTCAGTGTACAGGGGGGAGAGCAGGATATGCGCGTCAAGCGCACGTGCGAACAATGCCTCATACCGTTCTTCAGAAACAGTGGGAAAAAGATAAGGCCCTTCCGTGCGCCACCATGTACTCATAAGCGTTATAAGCTGTGCGCGGTCGCGCTCTTGCCGCGCGCATTTTTGTGCGCGGCGCACGCGGTTCAGACCTCTGCGCCGTTTTTTCGTGTGTGGCAGCGCAGGGACCGCGTCTTCCTGCGTGGTGTGTGAGGAGTCTAACAGAGCGTGAGGCATGGCGCGTGCGGGCTGAGAAAGGGAACCCACGCGCGCTAAGTCCCAAAAGGCACGAGCAATCGCCTGCGCAATCGGAGCAAAGAGCACGTCCCCCGCAGGGGCGCGCGCGGCACAGTGGGCACGGAGCGCAACAAACGGTGCAGGAGAAGGAAACGGCGGCACAACCAAAAAGACATCGGTTTGCGGGACGCACGGTGCGCAGGGGCGCCACACTGGCACCTCGCAGGGTGCGGCGCCGCAAGCAAGGTTGAGAAAACGCGCACACACTTCCTGCGCGCGTTCGGCATGTGCGTAGTAGCGCACCTCGTGCGCAGGAAAACACGTGCGTAGTGCCTGCTGCAGCTGCGCAGAAGCACAGGTGGGTAGGGGACCCCACAGCCCGCGGCTAAGATAACGCTTAAAGTCCAGGCGCGCGCGGCTGGCGTTCCGTCCAAGAATAGAAGCGCCGCCGTCAAGGAATAAATCCGTGATGCGAACCCCACGCTCAGTGTATAGGTAAAAGCCGCGCGCACGCCGCACGCGTCCAAACCTGCGAATAATCTCCGCCTGATAAGCTTCCATGCTGTTCTCTTAGGGGAACACTCCCCCGCTGTGCACCCTGCGCATACCCCGCCCTGCGGGCAACGCCTCGTCAAACCTTTCTATCCCCGAAATGGACGATACCGGACTTGAACCGATGACTTCTACCGTGTGAAGGTAACACTCTACCACTGAGTTAATCGTCCTGCGCGCAGCATAACAGCGAGGGTGTTTTTGTGCAATTGCTTATCTCACTCTGCACTGTTGTCGTAGGATCCTGTAAGAAGCGTGCTCGATGCAGTATAGTGGCCCTATGCAAGAAGAGGTTAGTGAGCGTACCTGTCTGGTGAGTGATCCGTCTTTGTCCTCTGTCGCTGGTGCAGGAAGCGGGGTGGTGCAGGCGTACGTCGCGCGGCAGCTTGCGCGCCAGGTGCACGCCTGCGTTGACTGTGGGATGCGTGGGATACGCCGGGCGGTACGCAGGTTTGCCGCTGATGTTATTGCGCGCGAAGCTCCTGAGCTTACTGCCGCCAAACGAGAGGCGCTGTTGGATGCGTGGGTTCCCTCGCCTTCCTCTGAGCACGTCGCTGTGGGTTCTCAGCCTGCGCAAGCGTGTGGTGGCGCGCCCCTTCCTGCAGACGTGCAGTACAGCATGGTACTTCACTTTGTGTGGTACGGTCTTGGTGTGCTTTCTGAACAGGAGAGGGTGCAGCTTGAACAGGCGGTGCCTCATTGGCCCCAGGTGTATTGGAGTTGCTTTTCACCACAGCTTAAGCGTCTGATTAAGGCTTGTTTGACCGGGCTGTTAGATGTGGAAGCGTTCTGTGCTGCAGTGAGAACGCTGCTGGGGATAGCGGGCATGGACACTGCGGCGGACGCGTCGATTCACCCTCACGAAAAGTAGAGGCACGAAGGGGAGGTCGAGATGAGGTGTTCGCACAATTGGGACGACCCACCGCCGCTTTTTGGCGCGGTGTCTTACGGGATGCAGGAAGGGGCCGGGAGGGGTGTGCGGCGAGAGGCTCGCGACACTCCCTGCAGAGGGACTGCAGAGGGACTGGCCACTTCACAGCCTGAAGATGGAGAAACGCGCGCTGCGCTGCAGCGGATTGATCACTTGGACACGCAGCTCCTGCAGCTGGAGCGGGACCTTGCCCATTACCTAGAGATGGCCGAATTGCCTGATCCCTTCTCAGAAAACTAACGCCCCACCTCCTACTGGAGGAGGCGTCTCTTTCTCATGATATCAAAGACGCTCTCTGGACCGCAAAAGTGCCCGGCGCTCGCAAACACAAACGTTATGCCGTGCTGTAAACTCAGCCGGTAGAATTCCTCTGCCCACGCAGCGCGCCGCGATGCAGCAATCTCTGCCACGTACCGGCGGTGGAGTCCACCTGCAGCGTCCTTCGTTACCAGTGCGTCCAGTTCCGTGCTTACTCTTCCCAAAGCGGTTTTGTCGTTCGAGAGGTAACTGCGCACGAGGGCACCGAGCCTGCCCTTAAAGTCCGCGGGACTTTTCCCGAGAGCGATCAGTGCACGAAGCAGCGTTATCTGCTCCTCACGATTGCCAAAGGAAAGCATGTTCAGGTGTTTTTGGATGCTGTCTAGTCCAAGAATTTTGCGGTTCCCCGCGCGCTGGTACAGGAACGCTTCGATGTTCTTCCCGGAGTCCAGCTTTGTATGCGCGATGAGTGCCTGGTAGAGTGCTACGCGCATGACCCACGGTTCAAATCTTGAAAGCGTGTGCATGTCATCTCCCAGGGTGCTCCGGAGCATTTCTAACTCCTCCCGAGAAAGGGAAGAGAGCGTTGGAGCAGCGTTTTCCTGCTCAAGCATCCCGTGAAGCATACGCCTCTGGAGAACGCTGGCAAAATTTTTAATGTCCTCTGAACCGAGCTCAGCGTAGAGACGACTTGCAGAGTCAAATACATCAAGGATTTTGTCCTGAAAGTGCAGCAGCTTTTCGCTGCCAACCGAAATAGTGCCCAAAATATATACAGACCCTTGAGGACCACGTATTTCCCAGAACATACGTTCCTTGTGGGAGATAAGCGACGGCAAGGCACCGCGAGAAAGGCTCGTGCAGCACGAAAGGAAAGGGAGAATAAGGAGCACACACAAGAACACGATCGCACAGCGTGTGGCACACAGGGAGCAGCGCTTCAAAACGGTCCTCCTGAGCAGTGGAAATACAGGACGCCCGGTGGTATTCATCGGGCCTAATGCAGAGGAACGCTCCTTTTCAGAAGGACCCACGTGGTGCCCTTACCCCCGCGCCGTTCTGCAGGGTGAAAGAGTTCACCCGCGTGAGGATGGGCCTGCACGTAGCGCTTGACCGAGGGAGCAAGGACACTCCCACCCTTGGAATGGTGGCCCTTTCCGTGGACGATTTCAACCTTCTGGAGGAGCCGCTCACGCGCCTGCGCAAAAAACGAATCAAGTGCACTGCGCGCCTCACTGCACGTCATGCCATGGAGGTCTAAACGCGCCTCAGGGACTGCGGTGCGCAGCTTCCTCCTTCCCCGTCGGGAATGGATGGAGAAGGTACGCCTCTGCCGCGCATACTCCGCACAAGCGCCTGCAGCGTCCTTGTCGAAAAGTCCGTAGCGCGCAAGCGCCACTTCCATCAGGGAAACACGCGGCGCAGCGGCAGCCTGCGAGGACGGAAGCGCGCCACGGCGCCGTGCGCGCACAGTCGCACTTCGCACGGCCGCCCTTCGGGCTCCTTCCCACGTACGCAACGTCCGGGCAAACGCGCTCTGCGCCCTCAGAGCCTCCTCAAGAGGCAGAATATCCTTACGTCTTTTCCCCGCCATGAGCGGGCGCATTCTTTCATAAAAAACCTGTCTGTGCAATCAACCGCGTGAAGCGGCATCCTGCGTGGTAGGAAGGGGAAGACAGGGAGGCGGTCACGGTGCATGAGGAGTGTAATTTTCAGGGCCTCACAGGGATGCTTGCGCCCCGGAGGGGGATGTGCGATAATCGGCCCCCGGGGAGGGCGAGCGGTGGAGGTGAGAGTTCGGTACGCACCGTCTCCGACGGGGCTCCAGCACATCGGGGGTATTAGAACTGCTCTCTTCAACTTCTTGTTCGCGCGAGCGCATGCAGGCGTATTTGTCCTCCGTGTCGAGGATACTGACCGCAGTCGCTGCACTGCAGCGTTTGAGCAGAACCTTTACGATACGCTCCGTTGGCTTGGGGTCTCCTGGGATGAGGGGGGAGGGTGCCCAGAAACAGCGGTGAAGCAGGGCGCGCGGGGGGATGGCCGCTCTGTTGCTCACGCTGGTGGGGCCTATGGCCCTTACACGCAGTCTGCACGGACAGATCTCTACCGCGCGCAGGTGGCGCGGCTCGTTGAGACAGGGCAGGCGTATTATTGTTTTTGCGATGCGTCGCGGCTCGAGCGCGTTCGTAAGATCCGTACGCTCAACAGGATGCCCCCCGGTTATGACCGGCATTGCCGCGAGCTCCTGCCTGAAGAAGTTCGGGAATGTCTCGCATCCGGGGTTCCACATGTGATCCGCTTTAAGGTCCCCTTGGAAGGGAGTACTCATTTCCGCGATGCGCTGCTCGGTGATATCGAGTGGCAAAATGAGGAGATCAATCCAGACCCGATTTTACTGAAAAGCGACGGGTTCCCCACTTACCATTTGGCTAATGTGGTAGATGACCATGCTATGCGTATTACGCATGTTTTGCGCGCTCAGGAGTGGGTTCCCTCCACCCCGTTACACCTTCTGTTGTACCGTGCTTTTGGCTGGCAGCCCCCGCTCTTCTGTCATCTTCCGATGGTTATGGGGGCAGATGGGCACAAGTTGTCAAAGCGGCATGGAGCTACTAGCTGTGATGAGTTCCGCAACGCGGGGTATTTGCCTGAAGCGTTGCTCAACTATGTTGCAATGCTCGGTTGCTCGTACGGAGAAGGTCAGGATCTGTTCACGCGAGAGCAGCTGTGTGCGCACTTTTCTCTGTCGCGTTTAAATAAGTCACCGGCTGTTTTTGACTATAAAAAGCTTGCGTGGTTTAACGGTCAATATATCCGTGCAAAAAGTGACGAGCAGCTGTGTGCGCTCGTGTGGCCTTTCATTGCAAACGCCGGTGTGTGTGGCCACATTCCGGCAGATGTGGAAGCAGGAGCTGTGCGCACACGACGTTTTGCAGACGAGGCGCCGTGTGCGCCTACAGAAGCGCAGCGTTCCATGCTCATGCGAGTTATCCCGCTGATTAAGGAGCGGTTGCGGTTTCTAACCGATGCGCCGGAGTTGGTGCGTTGTTTTTTTCAAGAACCGTCTCTCCCTGAACAAGGGGTGTTTGTGCCGAAGCGCTTGGATGTTGCGCAGGTGCGCGCGGTACTGGTGCGCGCCAGGGGCCTGGTGCACGAAATAGTGAGTGCCAGTGAACCGGATGTTGAGGTGCTCTTGCGTGCTGAGGCAGAAAAGTTTGGAATAAAACTTGGTGATTTTCTCATGCCCATTCGCGTTGCGCTCACCGGTGCTACCGTGAGTGCCCCTCTGGTAGGAACTATCCGCATCCTGGGGGCGTCACGATCCTGTGCGCGTATTGAACACGTCATTCGTGAACGCTTTTCGGATGACAGTCAAGGAGTGGGAGGAGGCTGATATTCTCAGTTAACGCGGGCTATAGGGAAAAGAGGTATGCAGGGGATGTGTTCAAAGGCGGGCGCGATCTCTGTGAGGTCGCCGCGGGTGCTGACAGTATGCTAGACAGGGGGGAAGGTGAGCGGCGCGTCACCATGGAGAAGATTGTCGGTCTCTGCAAACGGCGTGGCTTTGTGTTTCCATCTTCAGAAATTTATGGTGGCCAAGGAGGTGTTTGGGACTACGGCCCTATGGGCATTGCGCTAAAAAACAATATTGCCCATGCCTGGTGGCAAGATATGACACGCCTACATGATCATATCGTCGGGCTGGATGCAGCAATCTTGATGCATCCAAACGTATGGCGGACGTCTGGCCACGTCGATCACTTCAGTGATCCTTTGGTTGATTGCACGGTGTGTAAAAGTCGCTTTCGCGCGGATCAGGTTGCCGTGCCGTCTGCCGGGGGACCCTGTCCTCAGTGTGGTGGGGCCCTCACGGGCGTGCGTAATTTTAACCTCATGTTCAGTACCCACATGGGTCCTACGGATGAGCGTGCCAGTTTGCTCTACCTGCGTCCTGAAACTGCGCAGGGGATTTATGTAAATTATAAAAACGTCCTGCAAACTACACGCCTGAAGGTGCCTTTTGGTATTGCCCAGATCGGTAAGGCGTTTCGCAATGAGATTGTCACAAAAAACTTTATTTTCCGTACGTGTGAATTTGAACAAATGGAAATGCAGTTTTTTGTGCGCCCCGCAGAGGATACTCACTGGTTTGAGTACTGGTGTGCACAGCGCTGGGCTTTTTACCAAAAGTACGGGGTGCGTATGAACCACATGCGTTGGCGTACCCATGCTGCACATGAGTTGGCTCATTATGCACGGGCTGCCTGTGACATTGAGTATGCATTCCCTATGGGCTTTAGGGAATTAGAAGGGGTGCATAACCGTGGTGACTTTGACCTGACGCGCCACGCGCAGCACTCGGGTAAAGACTTGTGCTATGTGGATCCTGATCCAAACCTGGATGCGGCAGCGCGTCGGTATGTGCCTTGTGTCGTTGAAACGTCTGCAGGATTGACGCGCTGCGTACTCATGTTTCTGTGCGATGCATACACAGAAGAATATGTGCAGGCGCCGAATGTCGCGTTTTCGGAAACGACACAGACAGCTGATCAAGAAGGTGCTGCACGTACGGGCGAGATGCGAATAGTGCTGAGGTTGCACCCTGCGCTTTCTCCCACCACTGTTGCTTTTTTGCCTTTGGTAAAAAAAGACGGATTGGTTGACCTTGCGCGTGCGGTGCGCGACGAGCTGCGTGAGGATTTTGCCTGTGATTTTGATGCAGCTGGCGCGATTGGAAAGCGCTACCGCCGTCAAGACGAGGTGGGTACTCCCTTTTGTGTCACAGTTGATTATCAGTCAAAGGAAGATGATACGGTTACGGTACGTCTGCGCGACAGCATGGCACAGCGCCGGGTCTCTCGTGCCTTTCTTGCAGAGTTTTTGCGCACAGAGATAAAACACTACCGGCGTCCCTAGGTTGTTGTCCGCTCTCTGCGCGCGGGGAAAATGTCACATATTACATCGCGAAGGAGCTCTCGTATGAAAGCGTATTCTTATGCAGTAGAGGATCGCTCGCTTCTCACTCCTTTTCTGTATCGCTTCTGTGTAGATCCGCTGTTACGCGTGGTGCCGTATCGAGTTCCGGCGAATCTCATTACGCTGTGCGCAAACGCCTGTATGCTGCTTGCATTTACCCATGCGTACTGCGGCTCGGTGGGGGGTACCTACGCGTATTGGTTTCTAGTTCCTGTGCTGTGTATTGTGTACCTGGTCGGAGATTGTCTTGATGGGCGCCAAGCTCGGAGAACGGGAACTGGTAGCCCCTTGGGAGAATATTTTGACCATTGTTTGGACACCTCTGTTGTAGGACTGCTGGCAGGAATTTTCGTGCTCGCGTTTCGTATACGCGAGCCATTTCTTTTGACGTGTATCTTTTTTGTTCCCGCGTTTGTGCAGATTTCAACCCTGTGGGAAAAGCTGCACCGCGGGGTGATGGTGTTTGCGCGCATTGGGTCAAACGAGATGGTAGTGCTGACCACACTCGGCGCATACGCTGGGTCGTTCGAAACACTGCGTGCGCTGTTCCTCACGCCGTTGTTTTTTTCCTGTACTCCTGCACAGGTATGTGTATCAGTGCTCTCAACGGGAGTGTGTATTTTTTCGTGTGCGGTGTTTTGGCGTATGCGAGTGTTTTCATGCGCACTTTTTTTGCATTTATCCCTTTTCTTCTTTCTCTGTGTATTTTCAAGTACGTATTTCCCCACGCAGATTGGATATATAACGGCACTGTGCACGTTATATCACATGCGATATGCAGAGCGCCTTCTGCGCGTCATTGTACAGGGGGAGGGAACTGCCCGTGTTGAGGTGTTGGTGCCACTTTTGTGCGGTGTGTTGTTTCTTTTTCCTCAGACAAGCTTTTGGGTGCAGCGGGCGCAGTGTAGTATTTTGGCACTTGAGGTGGGGGTGCACTTTGTACGATTTGTGTATGCTCATCGCTGTTATTGGCATTGGCTGAATCCTCTTCCAACACAGGAGTAGCGTGGTGCATGTGACGCTTTTGTACGGAGGCCGTTCTGCAGAGCACGATGTTTCTGTACGTTCTGCACGTTTTGTGGCGCGCACGTTGTGCTTACAACACACCGTAATGCTCATCGGTATTACCCGTCGTGGCGTGTGGTATGCGCAGCCTGCGTGTGCATTAGAGCAGTTGTGTACCGGCACTGTCGCGCTCAGTATTCAGGAAGATGAAAAGAGGCGCGTGTGTCTTGTCCCGGGAGGTGGTACTGCAGGCGCTTTTGTCATAGCGGGGATGCCGTGTGTCACGGATGTGGTATTCCCCGTATTGCATGGCAGTTATGGGGAAGATGGTACGGTGCAGGGTTTGCTTGAGATGCTGCAGGTGCCGTACGTGGGGTGTGGAGTGTGTGCAAGTGCTCTTGCGATGGATAAGGTAAAGGCAAAGATGCTATGGCAGGCGGCGGGACTTCCCGTTTTACCGTTTGTCTTTTTCCGTAAAGATGCATGGCGTATGCATATGCAAGAATTTGTTGCGCAGCTTGAAACACGCCTTGGCTATCCTCTTTTTGTAAAGCCAGCTCAAGCAGGCAGTTCCGTAGGAGCCAGTGCAGTGCAGACGCGTGCACCGCTTATCCCTGCGATTGAAGCGGCTTTTCAGTGGGATGAAGTGGTGTTGGTGGAGCGATATGTGCGCGCGCGAGAAATTGAATGTGCGCTCAGTGGGAACGGACCCTATACTGTACATGGGGCAGGAGAGGTGATTGCGCAGGGAGCCTTTTATGACTACGAGGAAAAATATGCTGATGCAAGTGTCGCGCGTGTACTCGTTACGGCTCCTCTTGAGACTGCCCAGTACGAACAGATTACCACACTTGCCCTGCGCGCATACGAAGCATTAGGACTCACGGGTCTGGCGCGGGTTGATTTTTTTCTGTTAGAAACGGGAGAAGTATATGTGAACGAAGTAAACACGATGCCGGGTTTTACGTCGATATCACTCTTTCCCCAAATATGTCAGGCTGCAGGTGTTGCACCGCAGGACTTAATGGCACAACTCCTTTCTTGCGCACGAGAGCGCTTTGCAGCGCGCGCCGCACTGAGCACCGACTTGCACGCCCACGTGTGTGCGCCCTCGGTGACTGCTGCACATGACCCCGATGCGCAAGGGGACGACTGGGACCAGAGGGACTCGAACCCCCTCCCTACTGCTTAGAAGGCAGTCGCTCTATCCGGGTGAGCTATGATCCCGTGGTACGCTGCGAGCAAAAACCCTGCAAGGGTGGATAAAAATATATAACGTGTCAACAATCCTAGAATGCTGTGCTGTAGCTCCGACTGCTTATCGGGTGCACCGTTTTTTGTTATAATGGCGCGCATGTCTTTTGTTCATTTGCATGTTCACTCAAATTATTCACTGTTGGATGGAGCTTCTTCATTGCAGCGGCTAGTGCGTACTGCAAAGTCGCTGGGACAAGAAGCGCTTGCGCTTACCGACCATGGGAATATGTTTGGTGCGTTGCATTTTCAAAAAGTTTGTTCTGCTGAGGGTATCAAAGCGATTATCGGATGTGAGCTCTACGTGGCACCCGAAAGTCGCTTTGATCGCAGTGAGCATACTATCGGTCGCAGATACTATCACCTCATCGTGCTTGCTAAGAATGAGACGGGATATCGAAATCTAATGGTTCTATCCTCCAAAGCCTATATCGAGGGTATGTACTACAAACCACGTGTGGATGACGAGCTTCTGGCCCAGCATGCAGAAGGGCTCATTTGTCTTTCTTCTTGTCTTGCCGGACAGCTTCCTTATCTGTTATTGCAGGGCAGAAAAAGGGAGGCAGAAGAACACGCGCGCAAATACCGAGCGCTCTTCGGTGTAGATAATTACTTTATTGAGGTGCAAGATCATGGACTTGATGAAGAGAAGAAAGTAGCACCGCTTTTGATTGAGCTTGCATGTAGGCTCGGCATTCCGTTGGTGGTTACAAACGACGTGCATTATGCGGAGCAGGAAGACTCTGTTGCACAAGACATTCTGCTGTGCATTGGAACGAAGAAGAATCGCTCCGATCCCAATCGGCTTAAATTTAAAACAGACGAGTTCTATTTAAAGTCTTCTGAAAAAATGGCTCAGCTGTTTCCCCACTATCCTGAAATGGTGCTGAATACGGTGCGCATTGCACAGAGATGTAATGTGCGGATTCCTCAGCCTGGCCCGCTGCTTCCGCTCTACCAGATTCCTCATGAGTTTTCCAGCAAGGAACACTATATTCGCCATCTGGTCCATCGAGGTTTGTATGATCGCTATGCAGTAGTGAGCGAAGAAATTAAGGCGCGTGCTGATTATGAACTAGATGTTATCGTGAGGATGGATTTTGTTGGCTACTTTTTGATCGTGTGGGATTTTATTACGTGGGCAAAGGAGCATGATATTCCTGTTGGTCCGGGGCGGGGGTCTGGAGCAAGTTCTATTGTTGCATATGCGTTAAAAATTACCGACATCGATCCCCTTAGATATAAGTTGCTTTTTGAAAGATTTATGAATCCTGAGCGTATTTCTATGCCCGATTTTGACATCGACTTTTGTTTTGAGCGCAGACAAGAAGTGATTGAGTATGTGCGTGCGAGATATGGAAATGACAATGTTGGGCAAATTATTACGTTCGGAACACTTAAGCCAAAGGCGGCGATTCGTGATGTAGGGCGCGTGTTGGATATTCCGCTTTCGGAAGTTTTGATGATTACAAAACTGATGCCTGATGATCCAAAACTGACTTTTAAAAAAGCGTATGAATCTGAACAATTAGCGCAAATGAAGCAGGAGCCGCGCTATGCTGAATTGTTTCAAATAGCAGAAAAGCTTGAAGACACCAATCGAAACACTAGTTTGCATGCAGCAGGTATCGTTATTGGTAAAACGGCGCTCACTGATTATGTACCGCTCTACAAGGATTCTAAGACGGGAAAAATTAGTACCCAGTTTGGTATGGATTTAATTGAAGACTGTGGATTAGTGAAGATGGACTTTCTTGGGCTAAAAACACTTACGCTCATCCAACGGACGCAGAATCTCGTACGACGTAAAGGGGGTAAGTACACAACGTTTTCGATATCGGATATCAGTGATCAGGATCCTACGACTTTTTCTATGTTGGCGGAAGGAAAATCTGCTGCAGTGTTTCAGTTTGAAAGTCGCGGTATGCAAGGCATCCTCAAGCGTGCAAAGCCCAGTAAGATGGAGGATCTAATAGCGTTGAATGCATTGTACCGACCTGGGCCGATGGCATTCATTGATCAATATATTGAATCGAAACGTGATCCTGGGAAAATAAAATACCCTGATCCGTGTTTGGAAGACATCCTTTCAGAAACATATGGGGTAATAGTATACCAAGAGCAGGTTATGCAGGTGGCACAGCGCATTGCAGGTTTCTCGCTGGGAGAAGCAGATATTCTGCGCCGTGCGATGGGAAAGAAAAAGCTTGCAGTGATGCAGGAAAAGAAAAAGGAGTTTGCTGAGCGTGCAGAGAAACAGGGTTTTGATAAAAAGCATGCTGAGAATATTTTTGAAATTCTTATTCCTTTTGCAGGGTATGGGTTTAATAAAAGTCACGCCACTGCATATTCAGTGGTTGCCTATCAAACTGCATTTCTAAAAGCAAATTTTCCCGCCGAGTTTATGGCTGCGAACCTTTCAAACGAAATTAATTCTGCAGAAAAATTACCACTCTACATGGCTGAAGCAGAAAAGATGGGTCTGTCCATTCAGAAACCGGATGTCAATGCTTCTGAACCTTATTTTAGTGTTTGTGAAGGGTGCATTGTGTATGGGTTGTTGGGTATTAAAGGTTTGGGTGAGCAGGTTGCGTTTGACGTTTTTGATGAGCGTATTCGCAACGGTCCTTACACCTCCTTTGTAGAGGTGCTGGATCGAGTTCCTGCAACCTCGTTAAATAAAAAAAATGCCGAAATAATGATTAAGGCTGGATGTTTTGACCGGTTCGGGGTAACTCGCGCAAGTCTTACAGCGCACCTCGACGATGCAATGAAATATGTTGCGCGAAAAAAGGCGGTTACAAGTTCTAGACAAGCAAGCCTTTTTGACGAAACGGATTTAGGAGAATGTTCTGAATACACCTTTCCGGTTATGGAAGAATGGTCCCAGAGGGAGAGACTCCGTATAGAGAAGGAACTGATGGGGTATTATATTTCTGGTCATCCTCTTGATGAATATCGAAGTGTGATAGGAGAAAAGGCGACATTGGATTTAGGACATATTGAAAATGCTCGTTCTGAAAATAAATACCTGATTGTGGGAGTGCTGAATGCTATTCACCCGTATACAACTAAGTCAGGAAAGAATATGGCTTTTGGCTCTTTTGAGGATCTCCATGGCTCTGTAGACATAGTTGTGTTTCCTGTGCTGTGGGAGGAGCATCGCGCGCAGTTCTTGCCAGAAACTATTATGGGGTTGGTGGGAACTGTAGACTTTTCTAAAGAAACCCCGGCGTTCTTGGTAGATTCTGTCATTGACTTGGAACAATTACGGTTTGCTCAGGTTAAAACTATTCTGGCTGGATCGGAGCATAGGCGTGTATCGTCAGGAGAGAAAACTCCACTGCAGAAACGTGGCGTTTCGCAGGAAGTGCACATCGAGGTGAGTTCTCACGTTCGTGCGCATGCACAGTTTAAATCGTTGTATGAGATTTTGAGTGCACATACAGGAGGCTCGGGTGAAGTGTTTCTTCACATGCATGTGGATGACCGTACGTACGTGGTGTACGTTCCTTCGTGTAAGGTATCTGCCACTGAGGTATTTGCGCAGCAATTAAAAGGTAATGAGAGTTTTGTCCAAATTCTAAAGGAGTGCGTGCAATGAGTTCTGTTCTATCTACACTCTCGGCATTATTGTCAGTGTATGCGCTCCTGTGTACGGCACGCGTATTTCTCTCGTGGGTGCCCCATCTTTCACATTCACCCCTGGGGGAATTCTTATCTGCGATATGTGAGCCGTACCTGTCCTGGTTTAGGAGATTTTCGTTTATGCGTGTTGGTACGGTGGACTTTTCTCCCATGATTGCGATTGGGGTGCTCACCATACTCTCAAACACTGTCGGAACTATTTTCCTTGTCGGTTCGGTTTCTGTGTTAA
This sequence comes from Treponema pallidum subsp. pallidum str. Nichols, assembly GCF_000410535.2. NCBI lineage: Bacteria > Pseudomonadati > Spirochaetota > Spirochaetia > Treponematales > Treponemataceae > Treponema > Treponema pallidum. Next base: position 731,933 of record NC_021490.2, on the reverse strand, counting down.
AGTTACTGCTGCAAATGCTGATGCTGTTGCTGTTGCTGTGGTCGTTGTGCAAGTTTGTGTTGGAGTTTTTATTGATTCTTTTTGCTGTTCGATTTGTTTCCGATCGTATGAATGTAAATGTTCATACGTTATTTTTTGTGATGATGGATAGGATATTAAATCCGGTACGTGTTGCGTTGACCGCTCCGTTTAAGTTCCTTGATTTGAGTTACCGTGCGTCCTTGCTCTTGTGTGTTCTTGTGATATTGTGCGCGCGGGTTCTTGGAGGTTTTTTTGTGAATGTAGTGGTGCGGTACTTTTTGACTGGAACACTGCACGTGGCAGTGATGTAATCCGTCGCTTTGAGACAAAGGACTGATATCCCTATTCACTGTAGGCAGTGTTATTCGTCGAAATATGTATTGCCTGAAGAAATTATTCGGGACGGAGGGATTTGAACCCTCGATCTTCCGGTCCCAAACCGGGTGCCCTAGCCCCTAGGCCACGTCCCGTACGCTTGACACTGTGTGTTAAGAATGGATAGGCTGTCAACGGTTACCTGCGAAAAAGTCTCGATTCTTGTGTGGGAGATTGGATGGGCACGTTTGTGGTGTCACTGCCTGGTGGGCGCCGAGAAAAGTTTTCCGAGTGCGTTCCAGCGCGCGTCCTCTTTGAGCGATTTTTTGGCACAGAATCGTCTGTGTATGGTTTGATGTGTAACGGTACACCGGTACTGCCATGCCAGGTGATAGGCGCCGACGCGGTAGTTGAGCCGGTTCGTGAGGATACGGTGTTAGGGGCCGCTCTGTACCGTAGGACTGCGCGTTTGCTGTTTGCCACAGCGTTTCACTCGGTGTATCCGCATGTGCGATTGTTTGCAGGGTATCGAGTGCAGGGGGGATATTGCTACCGTACCGAGGGTGCGTGCGCAGATGACCTGGATGTTTCGTTGGTAGTGCGTAGGATGAAGGCGCTTGTGGCGCAGGATGCGCCCATTCACATGCAGTATATGACGCGTCGGGAAGCCTTGAATCTGTTTACGCAGTGGAATTTTCCATATTCACATCATTATATTCTGGGTTCGTACCGGACTGTGTTTTTAACGCAGGTACTGGACGGTTTTTCTGCGTTGTTTTTTCAGCCGCTCATGGCTTCTGTAGGGAGGCTCACCGTCTTTGAGGTGCGGATGTGTGCTGAGGGTTGTCTGTTGCGTTTCCCTGAAGGTGGACAACGCCACATCATTTCTCAGCACAACGCGTCGCCACAGTTTGTGGTAATGTATCGGAGGCATCGGCAGCAAGAAGAACAGACAAAAATATGCTCAGTAGGACAGTTGAATGCGTGCATTCAGTCTGGTGATGTTGCAACTTGTGTTGACATGGCTGAGGCGGCGCACAATCGGCAGATTGAGTGTTGTGCCACAGAAATTGCACGAAGGGACAGCGTGCGCGTGGTGTCGATAGCAGGACCGTCAGGTTCTGGAAAGACAACGATTGCAAAAAAACTTTCAGTGCAGCTGCAAGTACTTGGTTACGATCCGCATGTGATTAGTCTTGATGATTACTATGTGGGGATTGAGCGCACGCCGTGTGACGCGGAAGGTAATCCTGATTTTGAGTGCGTCGAAGCCTTAGATCTTCCCCTGATTAATAAGTTGTTTTTGGATCTCTTGCAGGGGAAGCGTGTTGCACTTCCTTCGTATAATTTTAAAACAGGGAAACGAGAGTACCGGGGGCGGGAAGTACAGTTTGGTGAGCGTTCGCTGCTTATTATTGAGGGCATACATGGCTTGAACGATCGGCTCATCTCGTTGATGAACCGGCGAGTTGTATTTCGGTTGTACGTCTCTGTGTTCATGCATTTGTGCTTGGATGAACAGCACAGGGTTTCGGCGTCTGATGGAAGGTTGTTGCGGAGGGTTGTGCGCGACGCGCAGTTTCGCGGTATTTCTGTCGAAAAAACACTTGAAATGTGGCAACGGGTGCGTGCAGGTGAAGAGCGCTATATTTTCCCTTTTCAGCACCGTGCAGACATGATGTTTAACAGTGCATTGGTTTATGAGTTTGCAGTGTTAAAGCGCCGTGCACAGGAAGTTTTAAGCACGGTTTCTTCTGCTTGTACCACGTATAGGGAAGTCCGCAATTTGCGTGCCTTGTTGGAGCAGTTTTGTTCGTTGTCTGATGTGCATGTTCCGGGTCAGTCGATATTAAGAGAATTTATTGGGCAAAGCGATTTTTGCTATTGTCTGTAGCGAGTGCTTTTATAATGCAGGGTATGGCGACACAAAGTGACGCGTGCAGAAGGGAAGTGGTGCTTCGAGTGTTATGACGCTGTATGAATATTATTTGATATTTCCTGATGGAGAATGTCGGGAGATATCAGGACCTCCCTGTGAGAGGAGTCTTCTTGACATGAATGGACATCCGTTGAGAGTTCCCCTGTCTTCGAATAGAGTGATCGCGTACCGCGTCGCGGGAAAGCGCACTGTTGCAGGTGGTCGGGGGGTAGTCGGCATATGGTACACGCTCGAGCAGCTTGACGCACTCGAGCTGCTCGAGTACGTCTCGGGGCCTCTTGGCCAGCGATGACGATTAACACGTGTCGGGAAACGGGGCTCCATAGAGCGCTGAAGGACTACTTTAGTCCTCGTGGTTCTCGGCAGGAAGTAGAGCTTCGCGGGTCGATCTGCGATGTCGTCCATCCGGACGGGACGATTGTCGAAGTTCAAACGTCGGGGCTAGGACGCCTGGAGGCAAAGCTGAAGAAGCTCCTCCCTTACCACCAGGTGATGGTGGTGTATCCGGTCTCCAGACGTCTGTATATTAGAATGCTGAACGAGGATGGCAGCGAGCGGCATTACCGCAAGAGCCCCAAGGAGGGTTCGTTCTTCCAAATATACCGGGAGATCGGCAGACTGCACGACCTGCTCGACCACGAGCACCTTTCTCTCCATATCGTGTACATACACAGCGAGGTCATCAAGGTCGACGACCGGAAGGGGAGAAGTAGGTACAAGAAGCCGCGCATAGTCGACAGAAAACTCCTCGAAGTGCAGAGCTCAGAAGAATTCCGCAACAAGGGGTCCCTCGCGCAACCTCTCCTGTCAAAGCTACCTGAAATCTTCTGCTGCGATGACCTGGCGCAAACGGGCACAGGCGTGCACTGCCGCTACGCCCTGCGGTTTCTGAGGAGGAACGGGATGGCCACCCCGCACTCGAAGCGCGGCAGGACAAAACTCTACCGGAAGGAACCGCCGGGGGACAATCGATCACCTCCTCCCTGGCAAGAGCCACATGGGGAAGGCTTAGCAGAAAAGCTAAGCCCGGGCCCGGCCAGGTAGACGCACTCGCTCATCCTTTACCAGGCATCAGACATGTCATCAGGCTCGCGCGATTCCACGTCGTAAAGGTCAGTGACCACCCTCAGGTCATCGAAATACACGTAATAATTGCCATACGCCTCGAGAGGATCGCAGTCTACGCGGAAGCCTACGATATTCAGCCCAGACTGGTTAGGGAAACGGCGGCTCTTCTGTACGATACCCGTCTTCCCATCAACATGCTGAGGGGGGATTGCGACACTCATGAGCTTCCAGCCGGAAAAATCGAGCTGTCCCATGTGCAACTCAAAGCGCTGTCCCCAGAAATCCTCCAGCAAGAGACTGAGCGAGTGCGGGTATCCGCGCCCAGCCACCCACACGCTCACTGTCTTTGCGACACCCTCAACGGGCAACGGCTTAACGGAAGAAACCTCAAAACTGTTGTACCCTCGCCGGTAAAACGAAACCTTCGCGCCAAACACCTTAGAGTCGGGAATCTTCATATCCCCTTCCTCGGGGATAGGGCGCTTTCTGGCAGGTCCACCCTCAAACAGGCGCCCCTTTATAGTCCCTTCGTCAGAAGACATGGAGACAACCCAGGTCCCTTCATTCTCAAACTTATCTACGGACACTTCCTTGAGGCGTTGCGCAGCAGCATACATCCCTATGCGAGATGGATCGGCAACATCCCTGCTCCCAGCCGCCTCCTGCGCATGGGCAGAAAAAACCAACACCCCTACACTCACCACCGCTATCTTCTTCATTTGCCGCTCTCTCCTTCCTCCTTGAACTGAGCATTTCTCAACTCGTGTCCATCGTAAAAGTCGATATGCATGTTAGCAAGCGCCTTGAACTGGTCAAAGAACACGTAGAAATCATCCACCCGCTCTGATGGGCTAGTACGGATCCTGAAACCGACAAAACTCAGGTGTTGCGCGCTCCCCAAATAGCGCGACGTCTGTGGGATGTGTGTGGGAACCGAAACACTAAGGTTCTTCCACCCTTGGAAGTCGAGGTTGCCTATTAGGAGGGTGTGGACTCGTCCCGTGCAGTCCCTAACCAAAGCCTCGAGCGAGTACTGATAACCTGCACCCCACACCCACACGTCGAACCCACTGACCACCCCACGCAGGGGGATCTCGTAATCGCTACCACCCTTAGTCGGAATTAGGTCCAGCCAGTTATTCCCCTGTCGATTGAACTTGCACTCTACTCCGATGAACCGGGCTTCCTTGTCCTTCCCTTGCCACGAGCCCGCCATGCGCACCGCCTGTGGCATGCCCTCGAAATACTTGAGGATAGGGAAGCCCTTTGTGATGAACTTGCTCCCCGCAGCACGCCAGGCGAGACCCTGATCCTCGGAGGCACCGTCAAAGTCATCTATGAAGTATGCCTGGTAATTGACCTTCGACCTTTGCGCCGCAAGGGGGGACACCAAAAACGCGCACGTCAGCGCAAAGCCCGCCACCATAAAACAGCCCTGTTTCATTCGCAAACTCCTTTTCACCACCCCTAACGCCTCGCAGGCGCCAGCTCGCCGCATTCTAGCGCATGGAGAAATAGCTTGTCAAACCTCCCGCGTGGTACCTGTCCAAATCGTCTTGCTGCCGTTCCAACGCCTGCGTGTGGACTCAAGCCTTCGCGCTTCGGTTGACTAGAGCGTCCCGATCGCCCTACCATGCCCCTCTTGCCGAGGGTGGCACGCTTCTCTATTTCGTGACTCTTCTCGAAGCAATCCTAACAAAGGGGGTTCTCATGACTAGTTACAAGGCACTCGGTTTGGTGAATACCAAGGACCTGTTCGCAAAGGCAGTAAAGGGCGGATACGCGATCCCTGCGTATAATTTTAACAACCTGGAACAGCTCCAGGCAATCATACAGGCGTGTGTTGAAACGCGTTCTCCCGTCATTCTGCAGGTTTCTTCCGGTGCGCGCAAGTACGCAAATGCGACGCTCCTGCGCAATATGGCACGCGGCGCAGTTGAGTATGCCCATGAGCTCGGCGTTGATATTCCCATTGTTTTGCATCTGGACCATGGTGACAGCCTAGAGCTGTGCATTGACTGCATAGAGAGTGGCTTTTCGTCTGTGATGATTGACGGTTCGGCGTTGCCGTACGACGAGAATGTAGCGCTAAGCAGGAAGGTGTGCGAGTATGCCCATGCGCGTGCGGACTATGTCACCGTGGAAGGGGAGCTTGGGGTACTCGCTGGTGTGGAAGACGATGTAGTGGCAGAGAAGAGCCACTACACTATGCCTGACGAAGTTGAGGACTTTGTGAAAAAAACGGGGGTGGATTCCCTTGCCATCTCCATCGGAACAAGTCACGGGAGAGCAAAGTTTACGCCAGAGCAGTGTACGCGCAATGCTGATGGAGTGTTGATCCCCCCTCCGCTACGTTTTGACATCCTCGCAGAGATAGAAAAGCGTATTCCTGGCTTTCCCATCGTGCTGCACGGTGCTTCGTCTGTGCCCGTTGAGTACGTACGGGAGGTTGAAAGGTACGGTGGAAATCTGCCGGATTCTGTGGGTATTCCAGAAGAGCAGTTGCGGAAAGCTGCCAAAAGCGCGGTGTGCAAGGTGAACATTGACTCGGACGGTCGCCTCGCTATGACTGCAGCTATACGCAGGGTGCTGACCACCAAGGTAGATGAGTTTGATCCGAGAAAGTATTTGGGTCCTGCGCGCGATGAGCTTAAGAAGTTGTACATGCACAAAAACAAGGAAGTGCTCGGAAGCGCCGGCCGCGCATAGAGCCAGCAGGTGCGAGCCGTCCAGTAGCCTGCGGAGCTGCAGACCACTGGACGGTTTTTTATTTCACTAAAAAGTAAAGCGCTCGGGAAAGGTGCCGAGACTCCTGGCTAGAGGAGTGGGCGATGGACCGAGAGCGGGCTTTGCACCGGGCAGGGCAGGTGGAGGCAATTCTTGTTGCGCAGATTGAGCTTGTTGGCCAGGTGATACAGGTCCAGCGTAGTGTGTACGAGTCGCTGCGCACACGTGCGTGGGAGCATGTAGAATCCTTTGTCAGCCGTGCACAGGCGCTGAGTCGTGAGTTCTTGCATCTCGATAAACGGTGTTTCTTACTTCTCCAAGAGGTTCGGCCGTACGGTGACGCGCCGGTTGACTTTGATTCCTTCTTTGCCTATTTGAGGCGCGCGGATGTCAATGTGCACGATGCGGTCGTCGCTCTCTATAGGACGCTGCGTAGCAAAGTTGCCTCTTCAAAAAATGAGCACGATGCAATCCAACACTATCTGACTCACGCGCGTGGTCTGGCACACGCGCTTGTCAGCGCCCTTACGTGTGAACAGCAGGGCAGCTCCTATACGAAGGACGGATGTCCAGTCCGTTGTGCGCCTGGAAGTCTTGTCTTTGATCGTGTGCTGTAGGGTGCGGTACCTCGGGGGAGGAGCAGAGCGCGAGTATCCACAGGGCGAGAGGGAGGTTCCTGATGGGGCTGCTGCGCGTACCCTCCATTCTTATAGGGAGAACACATGTCGACATTTGCATCTATAGAACTTGGAAAGCGTGCTCTTTACGCGCATAAGCAATCTGTACAGACTGCAGGACACAACGTGTCGAATTCTTCCACGCCGGGGTATAGCCGCCAGCGAGTAAACCTCGATTCGTTCGAGCCGCTGTACCGTCCTGATCTTTCTCGCGCTCAGCTGCCTGGTCAGATAGGACAAGGGGTCACCATCGGTTCTATCGCGCGTTTGCGTGACCAGCTCCTCGATAGTCGCATTGTGTCTCAGACAGACGAACAGGGGTATTGGAGCACGCGTGATGCGTATGTGCGTCTTTTAGAGCAGGTGTATAATGAGCCGGAGGATATTGCAGTTCGTACCAGGCTGGACCAGTTTTGGGATGGCTGGCAGGAACTGTCTGTGTATCCTGAAGCCCGTGCAGCGCGTCAGGTTGTGCTCACGCGTGCACAGACGCTAACGGATGCCATTCATCATCAGTATAGAGGTCTTGTCGGTATTCGCGATATGCTCAACGCGGATATTGAGGCAACGGTTGAGCAGGTGAATGATCTCCTTGCCAAAATTGCTCAATTAAATGAACAGATTGTGAAGTCAAAAGCGATGGGTGATAATCCTAATGATCTTTTAGATCGACGTGATACGTTGGTGGAAAGTCTCGCGCACCGCATTGAGGTCAGGGTGGACGTGCGTGATGAGGATGAGTCCTACGTTATTCACAGTGCGGGATTAGAAGTTGTGCAGGGGAAGAGTTATAAGACACTTGGGCTTGTCAGTGGAACAACGCCTGAAGGATATGTGTCCGTGGTGTGGAAGGACTCAGGGGATCGTGCGCACTTTTCTGGGGGTAAGCTTGCAGCGTTGATAGAACTGCGTGACACAGACGTGCGCGATGAGCTGCGCAAGCTCGATACTATGGCTATGAACTTTGTAGATCTGGTAAATAACGTACACCGTAACGCAATGGGGCTGAATGGAAAGACAGGACTCGATTTTTTTAAGGAACAGTACTTTATCAACAATGTTGACGGGAATTTTGATCGGGATGGGGATGGGCAGTACGATTCTTCGTACATATTTCGAATCAGCGGTGCACACGCGCTCGATGCCCGTGAACAGGTGGGGTTGACGGGGGTGATCACTTTGTCTGCCGCAGACGGTACAGTCGAGGTGCCGTACGCCGCCACCGACATGGTGGCAGATGTGGTGGCGCGTATCAATCAGGCGAATGCGGAAGTGACCGCCTACTTGGATCAGAATCATAAATTGGTATTAAAGGCGACTACCGCGCATAACTCTGATAATCCTGATTTTGTCATTAGACATGTGGAGGATTCTGGGCGTTTCCTTGCAGGTTACGCAGGATTGCTTGCAGCAAGCGGGGCAGAGGGTGCCTTTGATTGGCAGAGAGCGGACGCGATTGCAGCGTTAGATCAGGCAGGAGCGCAACATGCGGTTTCTCCTATCGCTCATCCTGCAGGGTGGATGGAACTTAATCCGGCTGTGCTGTCTGATGTGTATAGTGTGGCTGCAGGATATCCGAGTGCGGAGGGACTCCCTCATGCGGGGGATAACCGGGCGGCGCTTGCAATCGCATCGTTGAGAAATAGCCCGGTTATGATTGGCAATCGACACACGTTTGACGAGTTTTTTGCAGAAGTGACAACAGCAATCGGTCTTAAGGGAGAACAGGCGGAGCGTTCGATGCAAATGCACGCTGCAATTCTCAAGGAGCTCACAGATATGCGTGATGCGACGTCGGGAGTGAATATTGATGAAGAGTTGGCGGACATTATTAAGTTTCAGCACGGCTATAATGCGTCTGCGCGTTTTATTGCGGCGGTGAATGAAATGCTCGACACCGTCATCAATCGTATGGGTGTTTAATTTTCAGATAGTGCACGGTATGAGGAAGGGAGGATGGGCGTGAAGCGTATCAGCTCACACATGCAGGGCACAGACAGTGCCTTTTTCTTAAGGGAGCAGGAAAGTAGACTACGGAAGGTAAACAATCAGCTTGCAACGCAGCGTAGGATCCAGCAGCTTCGCGATGATCCGCTCGCTGCAGGTCATTCTGTGAGGTACAAGTCGTCCCTGGCGCGTTTAGATCGCTTTGAGAGAAACACGAAAACTTTACGTGACCAGTATCAAATCGCCGAGGGGTTTATGACTTCTGCGCTGAACGTAGTACAGCGTCTTCGGGAAATGGCTGTCGCAGGAGCGAACGGAACCTATACTCCTGACGATTTAAAAAAAATGGCGAGTGAAGCAGATGAGCTTTTACAGGAGCTGGTGCACAATGCAAATGCAGTGAGCGCAGATGGGGTGCGGGTATTTAGCGGTACCAAAGTTTTCACAGAGCCCTTTGAAACGGTCATGGGGAATGTTGAGGGATTAGGGTCTGAAGTGATCACTCAGGTACGCTATCACGGTTCTTTAGATCCTAAGAACGTGGAAATTGACGAGCACAGCTATGTGGGTACCCACCAAGCGGGCAGTCGCGTGTTCTGGGCAGAGCGGCAAATTCTTCTCTCCTCGGTTGACGCGCGCGCCTACGTCCTGCAGCAGGATGCGCGTGTTACGGTCGACGGGGTCAGCATCCCCTTGGTCGCAGGGGATAACGTGTACGCTATTATTTCTAAAATTAATGATTCAGGCGCGGCAGTCCGTGCGTACCTTGACCCGGTTACCAACGGTTTGAATATGGAGACATCTGACGCCAGGCAGTTGTGGTTGCAAGATGAGGACGAGGCAAACGTGTTTGCCTCGTTGGGTTTGATTACCGAAGGGCAGCGTCCGCCGTACAATGTGTCAGCAGGTGCACGGGTTTCAGGCGGGTCCATTTTTGACATGGCCATTGCGGTGCGCAATGCCCTGCTTGCAGGTGATCAAGAGTCGCTCGGGGGTAAGATTTTAGGAAGTGCAGATGGTGCAGTTGACAACCTTTCACTGCGTCTTGCCGAGACAGGAGCGCGGTACGCACGTGCACAGGCAACACTTGCACGTTTTAATAGCCACATTCCGAATGTGGTTGCAGCGGAGTCTCGTGAGTCTGATATTGATTTGACGCAGGCGATTACGGATTTGAAAATGTTTGAGTATACGCACCAAGCAACGCTGAGTACGGTGGGCTCTTTGTATAAGCACACGCTCTTGGATTATTTGCGGTAGGGGAAGGAGCCGCACGCTATGGAGATTCAGACGAAGACGCTCGGTACACAAACGGTTGAGGCACACCAGATTATTACGTTGGAGCGTGGTCTCTATGGTTTTGAGAAATATCATCGCTTTGCGTTATTTGATGCAGTGCAGGTTCCGTTTATTCATATGCAGTCCTTAGACGATCCGGCGTTGTCCTTCATTGCTATTGATCCGTTTTTGTTTCGTCCGGACTACGAATTGGACATTGACGATGTATTGTTGCAGCCGCTCGATATTTCTTCTCCTACCGACGTCTTGGTGTTCGCGTTGGTGACCATTCCTCCCGATGGATCTGCGGTGACTGCAAATTTGCAAGGTCCCTTGATTGTGAACAAGAAAAACCGCAAGGCGATGCAAGTGGCGATGGGTGGCGATCGGTGGAGAACGAAGCACGATATCGTCGCCGAAATGGCAGAAAGAAGGGCGCAGGAACAATGTTGATCCTTTCGCGCAAGACAAATCAGAAAATCTTTATTGGGGACTCGATTGAACTGACTATTATTGAGATTCGCGGCGATCAGGTAAAAGTCGGTGTGGAAGCGCCGCGTTCGGTGAAAATATTCCGACAAGAGGTATACGAAGAGATCCAGAGAGAGAACCGCGCTGCGTCCGACTCCCCCTGGTCTCCTAACTCATTGCCTCAGTTGCCTGTGTAGTTGCAGAGGATACCCATCCCTCGGGGTGGGAGTGTTTTGCGCGGATGACTGAGTTCACCTAAATCGCACCGCGTTCCAGTGCGCATTGTAGTGTTCGATTGCTGCCCCCACATCTGTTTTTAGCGTTCCTCGCTCGAGGTCATGCTCGCTGTAGTATGGAGTCTTCTTCTGATATGCTGCCGCTTCCCGGTGGATAGTTGAAGGGAATCCAAAGGTGTCCAAAAACTCCGCGTAGTGTGCAGGCTCTAGGAAGAAGTTGATAAACGCATGGGCAAGGTCGCGATTGCGTGCCCCCTTGGGAATGCAAAAGCTGTCTACGTACACTGGGCTGGCGACATCTTGTGGTATAAAGAAGTCTATATGTTCGTGCATTGCCTCAGGAGTCTCTGCAAAGAAGGCCTCTGCAAAGCCATGAGCTACAACAAAGTCTCCCGATGCAAATGACTTTGCGTATCCGTCCGAATCAAACTTTACCAAGTTTGGTTTCCAGTGGTCGGTGACAAGTATTGCTGCCTGCGCAAGCTCTTGTTCGTTTTTTGTGTTTACGTTGTAGCCAAGTGAAGCAAGTGCAGCACCCATTACTTCGCGCATATCGTCCATCATGCTCATACGATACGCCAGGTCTTTGCGTGAGAAGATAGACCACGTGCGCGCGTATGACGGAACTGCTTTTTTGTTTACCGCAATGCCTGCCGCTCCAAGATAATACGGCACCGAATATTCCATTTTTGGATCGTAGGCTATGCGAGCACGGACACTCTCTTTGATAAACTGTACGTTGGGAATCTTGGATAGGTCAATTTTTTCCAACAGATGCTTGCGTTTCATGATGCTGACAAAGTCACCCGAAGGGACCACTAAATCATAACCACTTGCACCAATGCTCAGTTTTGCAAACATATCTTCATTTGAAGCGTAATCATCATAGACTACCTGCACGTTATACTGTTGTTCAAACTTTTTAATGAGGGACGTCGGGGTGTAGTACGTCCAGTTATACAGGTACAGGACATCCTGTCGTGTCTGCAGGCATGATCCCATCCAGAGGGAGAGAAAAAGGAGAGAAAGAATGCGCGAACTGCTCACACAAAAACGTTTCATGCTTTGCTCCTTACGAGATTGTTTGCAGAAAGTAGTTACTTAGAATGGACTATTGTTTTTAAAGAATTGCGCAGGAGGTAGGCGACCCCTACAATCCCTGCCATCATGATCAGGGAAAGGGCATTGATGATAGGAGAGACCCCATAGCGGATCATTGAAAACACATACAGGGGGAGTGTGGTGGAGCCCGGTCCTGCAACGAAAAAGGTGATGACAAAATCTTCCAGAGAAAGGGTTACTGAAAGTAAAAAGCCAGACAGTATGCCTGGCATGATGGCAGGGATCACGATTTTTCCTAGCGCTTGCCACTCGTTTGCACCTAAGTCTTGCGCCGCCTCTATGAGAGAGAGGTCAAAGGTGTCGATGCGAGTAAGGATGAGCAGGAGCACGAAGGGCAGACAAAAGGTGATATGAGCGGTGATGATGCTTGCGCGCCCCAGCGGCAGGCGTACTAGGGAGAAAAAAACGAGCATTGCCATACCTGTGATAACCTCAGGGAGCAGCATGGGCAGAAGGCTCATTACCTGCGCATATAGCCGGCCTGAGAAACGATACCAACGAATTGCGATGGCAGCGGCAGTCCCCACAATTGTTGCTACAAGTGCAGAAACAGATGCTATAAGCACGCTATTAAGAAAGGAAGACCACAGTTTTTCTGAATAAAAGAATAGCTCTGTGTACCAGCGCAGCGAGAAACCGGTCCAGATAAGGGATTTATCCTTGTTGAAGGAAAAAAGCGCAATAACTGCAAGCGGCAGAAATAGGAACGAGACAACTGCCGCCAGCAGCACAGCAGAGAAGGAACACCGTAGGGGAGTGCGTGCGCGCGTGTGGATCAGACGGCAATTAGGCATATGAGCGGCGTCCTCCGCAAGGGGGAGGTGTTGTATTGCAGGCACCGCTTTCTGCAAGTATCCAGAGTACTCCTACCCCCCCTGCGAGGGTAACGAGCATCGCGAAGGCCGAAGCGAGTGGCCAATTTCCCACGATACGTACCTGGTCCACAATTGCGTTTCCGATAAGGTAGGAATCCTTTCCTCCCACCAGGAGGGGGACGGTGTAGGAACCGAAGACAGGAATGAAGGTAAAGAACACGGCGGTGGCAATGCCGGTTTTGATGTTGGGAAGCAACACGCGGATAATGGCACCCGTGGGGGTAGAGCCTAGATCGCATGCAGATTCAAGGAGGGAGAAATCGAAGCGATCGATAGCGGCGAAAATAGGAAAGATAGCGTAGGGCAGGAACATATAGGTGAGCACCACAATGACTGCCCCGTTATGGTACAGGAGCGGAAGACTTCGAGTAATAAAACCAAGCGACTTGAGTGCTTCGTTCAAAAACCCCTGGTTCCCCAGGATAGTGATCCAGGCGTTTATCCTGATGAGAGAATTGGTCCAAAAGGGGACGATAATTAGGAACAGGAAGAACGTTTGCCTCCGGCTGCGAGAGAGCGCGTAGCCTGCAGGAAGTGCCAGGAGCACGCACAAACAGGTGACGCCTGTACTGATAAGCAGGGTGCGAGCCAGCAGTGCGCCATAGCCGGAGGTAAGGACTTGCGCATACGCCCGGATGGAAAACTTCCACACAACGCCTCCGTACAGGCCCTTTTGCAAAAAGCTGTACACAGCGACCACCGTAAGGGGGCACAGAAAGAAGACTGTAAGCCACGCAGACAAGGGGAGCGTGCACCAAAAACCTAAACTGCCTACGGTACGGCGTCGCGCCACGCGCAGCCGGCTGCTCACGACTCGATGTCCTCAACCACGTAGCCGTCGTGTGCAGACCAGGACACGTAAACAGTGTCCTTCCACGCAATCTCAGGGCCAGTGTCGAGATACTTCTGGTGTTGCTGAAACACTTGGATAATAGCGCCACTTTCTAACTGGACGAAAAACTTAGATTGGAACCCTGCATATACAGGCTCCTCTACAAAACCGCGAAAAACATTGAGCGGCGCACTGGTGGTACCCGGCTCTTCAAGGGAAATGTGGATCTTCTCTGGGCGAACGGTGAAACACACCCGCCTGCCAGGATCGATAGGGTTATCGGCGGTTACGGTGAGCGTACGGTCAAGTTCCGGAACCTGGAGACTGAGCATAAACTCTTCGTTTTCAATGGCGGTGCAGGAGACGACAGTTGACAGGAAGCTATTAGTTTCCCCAATAAACTTAGCGACAAAGTCAGTCGCAGGTTGCTCATAAATCTCGTAGGGAGTACCGATCTGCAGGATCTTTCCTTTGTTCATGACGGCGATGCGGTCGGAGACGGACAGAGCCTCGCTCTGGTCATGGGTGATAAAAACGAAGGTAATGCCCGTCTGATCGTGGAGTGTATCGAGCTCTATGAGCAAATTGGAGCGAAGTTTTGCATCCAGGGCAGAAAGCGGCTCGTCAAGCAGGAGCACCCCTGGCTCGCACACGAGTGCACGGGCAATGGCGACGCGCTGTTGTTGGCCACCTGACAGCTGATGGGGTTTCTTGTGCAGGTGCTCGTCCAGCTGTACCAGGTGAAGGTACTCGTGCACGCGCTCGCGGATGAGGTTCTTTGAGAGGCGTTTGAGCCTGAGGGGGAAGGCGATGTTCTCGTACACGGAAAGGTGAGGAAAGAGGGCATACGACTGGAAAACGGTGTTAGACCTCCGCTTATTTGCACCAACACCGAGCACACTCACGTGGTCGAAGGTCAAGTCTCCTGAGTCCGGCTGTTCAAACCCTGCAATGATACGCAAAAGCGTGGTCTTTCCGCAGCCTGAAGGACCGAGGATGGAGAAAAACTCTCCCTGCCGAATGTGAACGGTGGCACGGTCAACGGCGAGGCAGTGACCGTATGCTTTTGAGACCTGGTCGATGGTGACGGCGCATCCTTTCACGGTCTGTCGCACTCCTTCTCATTGCGGAGGCCGATGGTGCGGTATTTGGGTATGTTCTGTCAAGGCTCGCGGTTGGGGTACGCAAGGCGTCCGTGTGTCCTTGCTGGACAGATTACCGCTGGCGTGTTACGCTCGCTGGCGCGAGAAGTGCGCATGAGGAAGAAAGGACCACCCCGTCTTACGCAGTTGTGGCATACGCTGTGTCACGTACTTCGCCGCCGGCGTGCGCGCGCGCTCAATCTGGCGCTCTCCTTCGTTGTCCTCAGCATTGCCACGGCGGTGAGCATCAGCGAACAGCACGACCCTGCAAGACTGAACCTTGCTGACTTTGCGGTAGGGCGTGTAGCTGAGCGGAACGTTGTCTCTCCTGTCTTTCTTTCCCTTACTGATGAGCTGGCTACCCAGCGGCAGTATGCTCGCAGGAAGAAGGAAATTCCTGCTGTTTTTGAGCGTCGGCTCGATCTGGAACAGGCTGAAGTACGCGCATACCAGGCGTTTTGTCATGCGTTGCAGAAAGCGCGCGTTGGTATGGCTCTGGATACCTCGTCGGACGGAGGCGGAGGAGCAGCGGACTACGAGGAGGAGCGGTCACTCCACGCTGCGCACGATCGGGCGTCTGCACACGTGCACCTGCTGCAGCAGAAATTTGTTCACTTTTCGCGCCAGACGCTGCGATCCTTGCTTCAGCTTGACGATGACACGTTTGAGTCCCTCCTGCGTGTGGGAACTCAAGTGCTCGCGCGTATCTTCGCGCAAGGTGTGGTGCAGCTGTCCGACCATGCGCTTAAGGATTTTAACCCCCACACAATTACTATCAGTGAGGAACGTCCCTTCCACGCCCCGTCGGATATGTCGGCCCCCGTGGCGTCGCAAGCCTCAGCAGGAGATCTCCCTTCTGCGTCTGTACCCCTGTCACCCGATGCGAGTGCGGATGAGGCGGAAAATGCCGCAGGGGATGTCTTTTCGAGGACTCAGGCAATTGAAACGCTCATCAGATCCGATCAACTCGCCGCGCGCGTCCATGCGCTGGCTTCCGATTTCGGTCTTACGTCGCAGGCGGCGCTCCTCTTTTCATCCCTCGGACCCTTTCTGCGTCCAAATATTGTCTTTGACCCTATTCAAAGTGAACGACATGTCCGCAACGCATTGGCGCGGTTACGACCGGTCACCCTCAGTATTCATCCAAACGAAATTATAGTCCGTCGCGGCTTTATCGTATCCGCCACTGACTACGCAAGATTGCAGGCACTTGCACACTCTAAACTGTCTGTCGATCGCTCCCTGCTCGTAAGCAGTCTCCTGTTACTGGCCTTTTTGTATCTGCTTGCCTTCTTTTTGTTCAGTAAACGGATGGCCCATCCTCCTCTTAAACTGCGTGTAGAGTTACTCATTCTCTATACCAGCGTTGCCGGATACCTGTGCACACTTTTTCTTTCAAAGATAGCTGCGCTCCCTGCACCGCTTGATAGCATTCCTTTTCAGCCAACTGCGTTGTGTATCATGCTCGTTACCGCGCTCGTTTCCCATCGTAGTGCCGTCACTAGTTCCTTTCTCATTGCGTTCGCAGTGCTCATCGCTTCACAGTTCCATACTGAGCCTACGCTTTTTGCGCTCCTCTCTGGGGTGTCGGCGTCTGCTTGTATGCGTGTTATGAGCTCTCGGCTCGACATTGTTAAAAGTTCCTGTGTCCTTGCCGTTGCTCAGCCTTTCCTTGCTGCTACGCTCATGTTTGCGTTTCCGCATGCGTACACTGACGCAATATTCCTCCTTACAGGCGTGGCGATCAGTGGCTTTCTCAACGGCATTTTGGTGTTAGGCCTTCTGCCCATCCTTGAAGCGCTCACCAATGCTCCTACCGTGTTCCGGCTTATGGAGCTTTCGGACCTCAACGTTCCTATCATGAAAAAAATGCTGCTTACAGTTTCAGGTACGTACAATCACACCATGATGGTTGCCACTCTTGCAGAAAATGCGTGTCGTAGCATTGGGGCTCATTCGCTCCTTGCGCGAGTTGGCGCGTATTATCATGACATTGGAAAAATGGAAAACGGTGAGTACTTTGTAGAAAACCAAACGGGCGATAGCAAACACTTAGATTTAAATCCACGGCTTTCTGCAACGGTAATTCGGAGTCATGTAAAGCTGGGGGTAGAAAAGGCACATCAACTCCGCTTACCTCAGGAGGTTATCGATATAATTGCAGAGCATCACGGTAATAGTCTTATTACATACTTTTACGAGAAGGCGCGGGAACTCGATCCGAATGTTGATCGGGAAGATTTTACCTATCCGGGGGTTCCTCCTCGCACAAAGGAGTCTGCGGTGGTGATGCTTGCTGATGTGGTTGAAGCGTCATGTAGGACATTGAATAAACCGACGATCCCCCGCCTAGGGAAATTTATCGATAAGGTTGTGCAACAGAAGATAGAAACACATCAGCTTGACAATTCTGATTTAACGTTTCGGGATGTGCAGGTCGTCAAG
This sequence comes from Treponema pallidum subsp. pallidum str. Nichols, assembly GCF_000410535.2. NCBI lineage: Bacteria > Pseudomonadati > Spirochaetota > Spirochaetia > Treponematales > Treponemataceae > Treponema > Treponema pallidum. Next base: position 714,838 of record NC_021490.2, on the reverse strand, counting down.
GAGTGTTTTGTGAGAATACTGGCAGGATACTACCATTCCCGCATAGAGTATCCTCACCAAAGAGATTCTGATCAGCAGCAGCTCGTGTCCGTAGCCCAAGGATCGTATAAGGAGTAATCTTTATGTCCGAGGTGAATAAAGTTTCTGTTTCCTGCGAAGGCTTTTGTCCGCCTCCTTGGATTGGTCAAGTTGCGCCGTTTGTGTGTGCGGTGCTCGATTCCCAGGCTATTTCCCACTGGGATCTTTCCATTGTCTGCTGCACTGATGCGTTTATTCGCCGGCTAAATTACGATTACCGTGGTATTGATTCTCCCACTGACGTGCTGTCTTTTGAGAACGATGGTGAGTATTGCGATGACGCAGGGACGCGTTTTTTTCTTGCTGGTGATATTATCATCAGTCTTGAAAGTGTGCGTGAAAACAGTGAACGTTTTCACGTTGCCGCGCACGAGGAATTTAAACGGGTGCTCATCCACGGCATTTTGCATCTGAGCGGTATGGATCACCAGGACAATTCTCCCGGTCAAGAGATGTTGCGTTTGCAGGAGCGCATACTGGCGCAGCACTGTCGGGTGCTATCATCGGGTATACCATGGGAGTCATAGACTGGTTGAGGCGCAGGCACGCTGTTACCCATATTTTTCAGCAACCGCTGAATGAAGAAAAGCAGGATATGATCCGCGGTATAGTGGATCTTTCTGACACTTCGGTGCGCGAGGTGATGATACCGCGTATTGACGTGGATTTTCTTGAGCTTTCTATGAGCGGTGAAACACTCGTTGAAAAGGTAACCGAGAGTGGACACTCACGCTTTCCTGTCTACGAACAAACTATTGATAATGTGGTGGGTGTGCTGTACGTCAAAGATTTAATAAAGCTGTTTGGAAGGCCACAGGAGGTGCGGTTAGAAAGACTGCTGCGTAAGCCCTTCTTTGTCCCCGAGTCCAAACGAATTGACAGTCTTCTGCGAGAGTTTAAGCGCAGGCACGTGCACATTGCGATCGCGGTGGACGAGTACGGCGGCGTTTCGGGTATTGCGTGCATGGAAGACATTATTGAAGAGATTGTTGGGGATATCCAGGATGAGTTTGACCACGAGCGGGAGGATATCGAACCGCTCGGACAGGGCGTGTGGTTGTGCGATGCGCGTGTGGATTTGGAAGATTTGTCTGAGTGTTTGCATACTGTTTTTCCTTCTCAAGAGTTTGGAACGTTAGGTGGATTTGTATTTAATCTTTTTGGAAAAATTCCCGTAAAGTACGAGAAGGTTTCGTGGGGTGCCTTCGATTTTATTATCCAAGACATGGAAGCACATAAGATAAATACTATAAAGATTGTATCTGTCCTGCGGGGTGATTCCGAGCCTGCATGTGTATCTGAGCGGCCATAGAGGAAAGGGAAAAAGCATGAAAGGCCTGCTGTGCGTGTATTACGGTGCGCTTTGCAGCATAGTGTTTGCTCAGACGGGCGTGCAGCTTTACGAAGCAGGAAGAAAGGCCCATGTGCAGGAGGATTGGCATGCTGCTATCGAATTCTACCAAGAAGCATTAAAAAAAAATGCTTCTTACAACCTTGCATATCGTGGTCTTGCCGAGTGTTTCTACGCACTTGGTGAATATGATCAGGCGTTGCACCATGTGCGCAAAGCGCAAAAACTCATGGCGCAGGATCTTTCCCTTGAAAAGCTGTGCGCGTTCAGTTTAGTTGGTCAAGGTGAGTTGGATCAGGCGCGTAGTCTTTTTGAGGAAATTCTTGCGCGCTATCCGAATGACGTAGATGCTCGCTTTGGTTTGGCAGAGATTGAGGTGTCAAAGGGACGGCTGAGCTCTGCGCGTCTGTTATACCAAGCAGCGCTGGAGCGTCAGGCAGAGAATCGCAAGGCGTTGTTGTCGCTTGCGCTTATCTCGTACGAGGCTGGTCATTATCCGCGTGCGCTCACGTACGTTGAACGTGCGTTGCAATATCACGGTGATAATGCACAGGTGCATTTTTTTGCCGCGTATCTTGCAACGCTTCGGGCACACTATGAAGATGCAGAGCGTTATTTGGAGCGGGCGCTCCACATTAAGTCGGCTTATCCACGTGCCCGTGCGCTTCTTTCAGCAGTTTTATATGCGCGCGGCGCGTATGAGCGCGCGGTGGCTCAGTGTGATCAACGCATAAGGGCGGATCGAACGCAAGTGGATGCCTGGTATGTAAAGACACTGTCCCTTCTGAAGTTGGGTAAACATACTGAGGCGCTTGCAACTGCAAAAGTTGGGTTGACAGTAGATCCACGTGACGATCTAATGCGCATCTTGCTAGAAGAGATCGCGATTGTTCACCTTGAATACGAAGATGAGTATCGCATGCAACTTGCGCGTTTTCACACGCAAAAGGCAGACGGTTTCGCGCGTCGGAATATGAGTCGGCAGGCTCTGGATGAGTATCGGCGCGCACTAAAGGTGTACCCGTACGACGGTGCTGCTCGTGAAGCTTACGCACGTTTGCTCCTGCGTTTTGGATATCCTGAGCGCTCCCTTGAGCAATTAAAGTTTTTACAGTCTATTGGAAAGAGCAGTGCACGCATCAATGATGCAGTAGAGGCATACGAGAAGACGCATGCACGTTCAATTAAAAATAGGTGGCGTGTTGATGCCTTGTATCTGGATAAGGCGCATCTTTCAATATCTCTTTTTTACCATCCTGATCCTGCGAATGCATTGCATCCTGAGGCTGAGCGTTTCTTTCTGACGCAGGTGCAAGATTCGTTTGCCTATAACCGCAGGTTAAAAGTAACTGGGTACAGCGCGCGTTCTCACTCGTATAGAGAAGCTTTTCGCACGGCGCGTGAGGCTGGTGATGATTATTTTGCTCTCATCACAATGCAGGAGCACGGTCAGGATTTACGCGTGCGTTTGGAATTGTATGTTGCATCGACGGGATCTCGGGCACACACCTTTGATGCGTATCGCTCGGGAAATGATCGGTATCAGAGTGTGTTGCGTAGGATCATGCAGATGCTCAACGATCGTTTGCCAATTATGGGTACTGTCGTGCGCCGTCACCAGTCGGAGGCGGTGATTGATCTTGGAACACAAGATGCAGAGTTACAAGGTAAGTCTCTCGAAGTGGTAAAAAGACGCGCAGTTTCAGTGCTGAAAGAAGGTGTTGGGCTTGCATATCGACGTGAGGACGTGTTGGGGCATTTTACCGTGACAAAGGTTTCAGAGGATATGAGTGAAGGCGTGCTCAGGCGCGTAGGATACTACGATCACATCAGCGTGGGAGATGCGGTAATATGTGAACCGCGCCTTCCGGACAGCTCGGCTACCACGTCTGACACATTCGTACACGATGGGGCGATGGGTATGTTGTTAGCGCTTCTGCGCAGCATTCGATGAGAGTGTCGTTTTTCTTGTACATTCAGAATAAGTAAGGGGAGAAAGGCGCGTGCTTGATTATCGGTTTATTAGAGAGAACGTGGATGCAGTAAAAGAAAATGTGAAGGTCAGGAACGTGCATGCAGATGTGGACGCGATTGTGCACTTATATGATCAGCGCGTAAAGCTTTTAGCAGAGTTGCAAGAATTACAACGTGCGCGTAATGAGAACGCACAGACGATGAAAAGCTCTTTGGATGCGCTTGCGCGTTCGGCGTGTGTTGAAACGGGCAGAGCACTAAAAGATCGCATTGCTCACAGCGAGCGTCTATTGGTACAGATTTCCGATCAGCTTTTGTCTGCAACGCAAGCGTTGCCAAACATGACGCATATGTGCACTCCCCATGGTCGATCAGACAGTGATAATCTCGAAATCAAGCGCTGTGGGGTGCCTCCATGCTTTAGTTTTTCGCCACGTGATCACGTGGAATTAGCGCGCTTGCTGGATATAGTTGATTTTGAAGCGGGGAAAAAGGTCTCGGGGATAAAGTTTTATTATCTGAAGCGTGAAGGGGTGCTGCTTGAACAGGCATTGATTATGTTTGGTTTGCAGTTTTTACAAGAGCGCGGTTTTGTGCCATTTCTCACTCCTGACATTGCTCGTGAGGGTATGGTGTGTGGTTTGGGTTTTAATCCGCGGGGGAGTGGATCGAATATCTATCGTATTGAGGGAGAACACCGCTGTTTAGTAGCAACTGCAGAAATTACGCTGGGGGCATACCATGCAGGCGAGGTTCTTGAAGAGCGGAGTTTACCGCGTTTATACGCAGGGCTCTCGCATTGTTTTCGTAAAGAGGCTGGTGCTGCAGGCCAGTTTTCTCGCGGTCTTTATCGCGTGCACCAATTTACCAAACTTGAAATGTTTGCGTACTGTACACCGAGTGATTCTGAGTGCCTGCACGAACGCCTGCGGTCGCTTGAGGAAGAGATTTTTACTGCATTGGAAATTCCTTTTCGTGTGGTGGAAGTGTGTGCGGGAGATTTGGGTGCGCCTGCGTATCGCAAGTGGGATTTGGAGGCGTGGATGCCTGGACGCCAGGGTGGTTCGTGGGGAGAGGTGACTTCTGCGTCGAATTGCACAGACTATCAGGCGCGGCGCTTAAATGTCCGCTATAAGGATGCAGAAGGGAAGAAGCATTATGTACACATGTTGAATGGGACGGCGCTTGCAATTTCTCGCGTGTTAATTGCGCTGCTAGAAAATGGGCAGGATGCGGAAGGTCGCGTGCGCATTCCGCAAGCTTTGGTGCCGTTTTGTGGTTTTGAGTATCTCTATCCTCGTGTCCTGTAGCGTTGTGACGCGTCACCCGTTGCGGTTGGGATTTTTTACTTTTTTCTTGCTGGGTAGTTTTCTCGTGTTGGTGTCTTCCTGCACACGGTGGATGGGGCGTGAATTGCATGGGCAACGTCTGTTCGCCCTAACGTACGGGGATGCTGAAAATCAACTGCATTTCCCCGACGCGGGGTATGCGCAATCGCAGTCTAATATACAGCTGTGTATGAAAGACGGTATTTTCTACGTGGCACATGCTGCAACTGGCAAGGTCATGCGAATGACTTCGTTTGGGGATGTGCTTGCAGTTATTTTTAATCCCGAGAAAAACGCAATGACTCCTCAGTTCTCTGAAGGGTTGCAATCGGCAGCAATTACTACGCGTCGTGCCGTGCCCTATCCGCTGCATGCGCCAACGTTTCTTGCCGTAGATTCGCAGAATACACTGTACGTAGTAGATGCCGTGTTACCAGAACACGTGCAGCATGATCCGGAAGAAAACCTTGCGCTGGTGAATACCATATTGCTGTTCGATGAGGAAGGACGTTTCATGCATGCTATTGGACAGCAGGGGATAGGGGGCACACCCTTTCCTGCTATTGAAGGTGTGTATGTAAATAGTGCAGATGAGCTCGTGGTGGTGTGTAGGAGTGTGGATGCAATGAGAGTGTATTGGTTCAATGCACAACGAGTACCCATACACCAACGTGCGTTGCCGTTTTCTCCGCTTCCGACGTCATTTGCTGCGCAAGAGAAAGGGTATGCATTCGTAGAGCGGGTACTGCCTGATGTGAGTGAACGGAGGCTGATTGCAAAGGTAGATTACTATACCGCAGTGCATGATCCAGCTACGGGAGCAAATAGTAGTGTTCGCTATGCGAAAAGCAGTGTGTATTTTATCTCTCTTGAAACGGGGGTGTACGAGTGGAAAGTGGATCTTCCCGCGCACGAGGTGTCTGGTACAGAAAACCAAGAAAGGGGACCTTATAAAAAAGCTTTTTCATTGCTCGGGGTGAGTGCGCAGCAAGGTATTTTGTGTGTGAGTCCGGACCGCTTCGGATATGCCGCGCTATTGTTAGACTTGCGTTCATTCACGATACGTCAAAGGAGCATACATATGCGCAGTGATACGTTGGTGTACAATGTGTTTCATTTTTCTCCCACAGGGATTCTTTCTTCAGTGCTGGCGACGGACACAGAGGCGGTCGTTATGTGGTGGCGGTTCGACCGGATACTGAGCCGCATCAAGTGATACGGCATGAATAGGAATCTGAGAAGGAGATGCACCCTCTAGCAATAGGTTTCATGCTGTGCGCGCGGTATTGACACGCACGCAGTTCTTATTTTCCCTGTATCGCGGGAGTGACCATACGGTCTGCCAGGCAGATGCGAGCACTCACCGTATGGCTGTTGTGTGTATTCGGCACTGCCACCTATGTGGAAGTGTAGGATGTGCGCGTGGGAAGTGCGTACTGGCTTGGCTTTAAAAATATTTTGCGTACCTGTAAGGAAGGATCATGAGTATCTGTGAAAAGTCACTTCATTGGGCTGACAAGGTTGCGCACAAGATTATCAAGGAACGTGCTGACTGTGATCAATACACCTGTGCATCGGGGATTACCCCCTCAGGAACGGTACATATTGGTAATTTCAGAGAGATTATTTCCGTTGACCTTGTAGTGCGGGCCCTGCGTGACCAGGGGAAATCAGTGCGCTTTGTACATTCGTGGGACGATTATGACGTTTTTCGTAGGATTCCCGACAATGTACCTGCTCAAGATGAATTGAAGCAGTATATTCGCATGCCTATCACTTCAGTTCCTGATCCCTTTCAGCAGGAAGATAGCTACGCGCGGCACCATGAGCGGGAAATTGAATCGGCGCTCCCGGAGGTAGGTATTTATCCTGAATACGTTTATCAGTCAAAGCAATACCAGGCGGGGGTATACGCACAGGAAATAAAGATTGCGCTCGACAATCGGCACCGTATTCAAGCGATTTTAAACGAATATCGAGATGAGCAGCATAAAATCAGTGGAACGTATTGGCCCGTATCGGTGTTTTGTACAGCGTGCCATAAAGACTGCACCACGGTTGATGCGTGGGATAGCCACTGGTGTCTTCAGTATCATTGCGAGTGTGGGCATGGGGAGCAGGTGGATTTACGCCAGACGTCTGCGGTAAAACTTAGCTGGCGCGTTGATTGGGCTATGCGGTGGAGTAAGGAGCATGTGGTATTTGAGCCTGCAGGGAAGGATCATCATTCTCAGGGAGGTTCTTTTGACACTGCGCGTTTAATTTCTGATCACATTTATCACTGGCCTGCGCCTGTTTCTTTTCGTTATGATTTTATTGGATTAAAAGGTTTGCCTGGGAAGATGTCTTCGTCCGCGGGAAAAGTGGTTGGGCTGCGTGATGTGCTTGAAGTATATCAGCCTGAAGTATTGCGATACCTTTTTGTTTCCACACGTCCAAATACCGAGTTTTCCATTAGTTTTGATCTTGATGTTCTTAAGATATACGAGGATTACGATAAAAGTGAGCGTGTTGCGTGGGGAATACATGCGGCAAAAAGCGAACACGAATTTATGCGGCATAAAAGGATCTACGAATTGTCACAAGTGCGTGGTATGCCGCCGTGCATTTCGTACCAGGTACCATTCCGGCATGTATGCAATATATTGCAAATTAATTCGGGAGATATTTCTGCAGTGCTCGCGTTTTTCTCTGATATACACAAAGATCAGATAGAGCGCTTTGTGCGCCGTTGCCAATGTGCGTGGAACTGGATCCGGGACGCTGGTGCACCCGATGACTTTAAATTTACCCTGAAAGAAGATGGTGTGCGCGTGCCGCTCTCTGCAGAGATAACTGAAGCACTGAGACTCATTCGTGATACGCTTGTGCCACGCACTGACGTACTCAGCGAAAAGGAACTTTCTGCTGAGTTGTATGCGGTTGCCAGACAGATACCTGTTGGCTCGAAGGAACTGTTCACTGCACTATACCAGGTACTGATCGGAAAGAATCAGGGGCCACGGCTTGCGGGTTTCATGAAAGTCATCGGTACACAGCGTTTGCACCGCATGCTTAGCGTATACTAAAACAGCTCCTGGGAACAGTCAGTGCTCGATGCCTGTATCTCCTGTATTAATTTTTTTATGGTGGGGCTTTGTGCATGATTTACACAGTGTCCGTTTTGTTTGGCGTGGTGTGCGATCATAGTTGTAAAAAGCTCCATGCATACTCGAGCGTCATCCTCTGCTCTGTGTGCTGCGTGTACCGTAAGTCCAAACTGAAGTGCAAGATTCTGCAGACGGTACTGATGGCGTCCTAACCCGGGGAACACCGCTTGGGCCATCGCGTACGTATCAACTACTTTGTGAGACAGGGGTTGCTTTTTGCACAGGCTGAGTTCTGCATTGAGAAACTCGACATCGAAGTTTGCGTTATGTGCGACGAGTACTGTCCCTTTGATGAATCGAGAAAAGTCTGAAACTATCTCACAAAAGCGCGGCTTATTGACGAGCATATCGTCGGTAATATGGTTGATTTTGCTCACGTCAGGGGGTATAGCCCGATCAGGGAAGATGAGCGTGCTAAAGCGCGCAATAATACCCTTTCGATCAAACGTTACTGCACCAATTTCTATAATGCGATCTTCTTCTGCTTTTAAACCAGTTGTTTCGGTGTCGAAGGCGGTGAATGCAACGTGTTCATGCACCGCAAAAACCCAATCATATATCATTGCAGATATGTACCCATCTCTTGTTCAACTGCGGTGATAAACATGTTGCCCGCCTGTTCTGCTTCTTCTATCGAGGTACTGACGGTCAGAGGGTGGATGATATAACACTTTATTTTTTGTTCTGTTCCACTCGGTCGTATACTTACAATACTGCCATCCTGTACAAAATACTGCAGCACGTTACTCTGAGGAAAAGAAAGGGCAGATGTCTGCGCAGGATTTTCTGGACTAAACTCAACACCAAGATATATATCCCTCACCTTCATTACCCGCTTGCGCGCAATTTGGGTTAGCGGCTGTCTCCTGAGCGTATTCATTATTGCATTCATGGTGCTTACACCCGCGACGCCCGCATAGGTTTTGTTCAGCGTCTTTTCACAAAACAGGCCATGCGTCCTGAATAACTGGTGAAGGCGATCGATCAGGCTCATTCCGCGCAACTTCCAGTACACACCCATTTCTGCACAGAGCGCTGCGGCGTTGATACCGTCTTTGTCTCTCACCTGAATACCAAAATTGTGTCCGTAACTTTCTTCAAATCCATATACGTAGGAGTACGCTCCTGACTGTGAAATCTTTTCTGCAGTACCACATATCCATTTGAATCCGGTAAGGCACTCTACACACGTTGCGCCATATGTGCGTGCTATACGGTCGCTAAGTGGGGACGTAACAACGGAGCGTACAATTGCAGGACGCGCGGGCATATTGTTTTGTTCCTGCAGGGTTAGCAGAATGTAGTCAGTGAAGAGCGCTCCCATTTGATTGCCCGTGAGCAACTGCAACACACCGCGGGTGTTTCTTACTGCACATGCAAAGCGGTCTGCGTCAGGATCAGTCGCCATAAGAACCTCAGCATGTACGCGATCAGCATATGCACACGCATGCACCAACGCGGCCGGATCTTCTGGATTAGGAGACGACACCGTAGGGAAGTTCCCATCTGGCAACCGTTGCTCAGGCACGGTCATAATGGAGAACCCCATATCCCCCAGTATGCGCTCGACGTGGAGTGCACCCGTTCCGTGTAATGGGGTGTATGCAATACGCATCGACTGGACGGTCTCTTTCGTAAGACCGGGGCGAAAAAGCTTTTCCTTTATAGAGGTGCAGTACGGTTCATCAATTTCTGCATCAATGATCGTGGGTGCACTGCGTTTGACAGGTACCTTTTCCTCAAGGTTCACGACACTCGTGATAGCGTTCATTTCTTCGGTGATATTTTTTTCGTGAGGATGCGCTATCTGTGCCCCGTCGTTCCAGTACACTTTGTATCCGTTATACTGCGGTGGGTTGTGCGATGCGGTGACCACGATGCCCACGTCACAGGTAAGATACTGTACTGCGTAGGAAAGTTCTGGAGTCGGGCGTGGATCCGAAAAGAGGTAGGCGGTAATGTCATGTGCAAGAAACACGTGCGCAGCAGTGTGTGCGAACAGACGAGAATGTACACGCGAGTCGTAGGCTATAACGGCACGGAGCGCGCCGCGCGCTGCCTTTTCAGGAAAAGTTTTTAGTAAATAGAGCGCAATCGCGTGCGTGATCTTTTTGATCATGAAGGGGTTCATTCTGTTTGTTCCTCCGCCGACAACACCCCGCAGCCCGGCGGTGCCAAACGAAAGAGTTTGCAAAAAGCGCTCTTCGAGCTCTGCTATATTATTCTGTGCAACAAGATCCCGTACCTGCTGTGCAAAGAAAGGATCTGTTTCTTCTTCAAGATAAAGACGAGCACGTTCGAACAATTGACTGGAGTGCATGAGCGCTTCCTCACCTTTAAAAGTACTGGACTATTTACGGCACCACAGGATAGAGGGGCATTGTAATGGGAAGGTGCTGCTCTGTGCAATGCTCACAAAAAGTGCATGTCTTGAAAAAGTGTACCAGAGCCACTACACTGGTGCGCGTGGGTTCTGCTGTTTCTCCGAAAGTTTTAAAAGGCTTTCGCGATCTTTTACCGGATGAAGAGATTGAGCGTGCATTGCTCGTAGAAAAACTGACGGTGGCTTTAAGACAAATGGGTTTTGTACCTATCGATACCCCCGCGTTGGAGTACACCGAGGTTTTGCTGCGCAAAAGTGAGGGTGACACAGAGAAGCAGATGTTTCGCTTTGTTGATAAGGGTGGAAGAGATGTGGCCCTCCGCTTTGATCTTACGGTGCCGCTTGCGCGGTTCGTTGCAACGCACTATGCGCGTTTGTATTTTCCTTTTAAGCGCTATCATTTTGCAAAAGTGTGGAGGGGCGAGAAGCCTCAGATGGGTCGTTATAGAGAATTCACGCAGTGTGATTTTGATATCGTCGGTTCGGATTCGGTGTGTGCTGACTTTGAAATTCTAAAGTCGATACGGCACATGTTGTATATGGCTGGTGCAGAACACATACGTATTCACGTTGCGCATCGTGGCCTGTTTGATCGTTTTTTGCGTGCTCTTTCTTTGTCTGACCAGGCTGAGCATATCCTGCGGATAATTGACAAACGTGCAAAGATGGCGCCGCATGTGTTGACAGCTCAACTTGAGTCGCTTTGCGATCCAGTTCGTGTGCAAAAGATTATGACGTATGTAAGTGCGGGGGAGGTGGACGGTGTTGCGCCGTCGTTTGAACATACATTGTCTGCCATTGAGACATTGACAGGGGGTGTCTCGGAAGAGAGTACACGGCTTAGAAAAATATATGAGCTACTCTGTGCAGTGAACATTCAGTCCTCTTATGTGTTCGATCCATCTATCACGCGTGGTTTTGATTACTACACCGGTATGGTGTGTGAAACGTTTTTAACACAGTTGCCTCATATCGGTTCGGTGTGCTCAGGTGGGCGCTATGACCATCTGACGGCTTTGTACATGAAGGATGCAGTGAGTGGGGTGGGTGCATCCATTGGGTTGGATCGCTTGTATGCAGCGTTTCAGCAGTTGGGAATGTCCCGAGAGCACGTTTGTTTTGTGCAGGCGCTTATCTTCTGTCAGGATAGTGCGCTCATGGATGTGTACCAAAAGCTGTGTTCATACTTTGCAGTGCAGGTGGCGACGGAAGTCTTCCCTGATCCGCGGAAGTTGAGCCAACAGTACGCCTTTGCAGAGAAGAAGGGGATTAGGTGGGGGATCTTTGTTGAACAGCGCAACGCCGTGGTGGAGGACTGCCTGCTCGTACTGCGCGACCTTTCTACGCGAAAGGACACACGCCTACCTGCGCACGAAGTGCGCAGACGCATGGCAGCTGAAGGGTAACAGGCGCCCCCGCGACTCTAGAGTCGCATGTTACTCAATTCAGTGACTAGGTCCGTTATGGAATCCTTGTTCTTCTGTCCGATTTCAGTGATTGAGGAAGCATACTTTTTAACCTGTTCTGAGTTTTTGTGCATGGACGACACGCTGCTGTCGATTTCAGACGTGATGCGCGAAAGGGCTAGCATCGCCTCCTCTACGTGCTTGCTGTTGTCCAAGATGGCGCCCGAATTTTCCTGCAACGTGCGCGTGATCTCGGTGATGTGCTGTATAGCGTGCAACACGTGCACACTGTCTTTCGTCTGTTCTACCATCGACTGGCTGATCACTTCTTCTTGGGCCTTTATGTCTGTGGTGATAGAGAAAATCAGCGCAAACTGAGCCTGAACTGCAAGCGCGCTCTCAGAAACCTTTTCAATTTCCGTTTTTACGTCCCGCAGCACTGCGGAGATATGCTTTCCCTGTTTCGAAGCGTCCTCTGCGAGCCTACGTATCTCACTCGCCACTACTTCAAAACCCTGACCTGACTCTTTACAGTACGTTGCTTCGATTGAAGCGTTCATTGCAAGCAAGTTAGTTTGACTTGCGATGTGCTGAATTACCGCACCGGCTTCAGCCAACGCTTCTGAAGCGTGAAGCACTTCTCTTCCCACATCTGCAGACTGAATAGTTGCGTCCTGCGCTAATTTTGCCTCAAGCAGCAGGGTTTCAATGACATTACTATTGTCCGAAAGTACCTGAGTAACTGACTCGATGTTTCTCACCATCTGCTCTACGGAGGAGGCGGCATCTGTTACCGTATCTACCTGCTCGCCGATGTGACCGTTAAACCGATCGATGTTTCCGACAATGTGCTGCACGTGCTTTTGTGTTTCAAAAATGGTACGGGATTGGTGTTTAATTTTGTCTTCTGCCTTGTGTGCTTGGGAAATGATCTCGTTGATAGCGGCGCAGGAAGTGCGCGCATTTCTGACAAAACTATTCGCGATTTTCCGAGCGCGTGCCATCTTTCCACGGGATGCAATGAGAAAGAAACGCGTGCTCTTGTGCATCTTGTTCAAACTTTGGGTGAGGAACCCAAACTCATTTCTACGCACAACGCGCATACTCGCTGCGGACGCATCTCCGCTCAACCTGTTTTGGATAAAGGTGAGGATGCCTTGGTTTGCTAAATCGAGGTGTCGGCCAATCCTGATCATGACGATTACGCTGAGTACGCAGATTAAAGACGCGCACGGGAGGTTATGGGTTATAACCACATGTGCGAGCTCCTGCTCACCGTGCAGAGGGAGTAGGAGCGATGAAAAGCCCACGCAGAACATACTAAACAAACCTGAAACGAGCACGACGGATATTTCTCTTGAGAGGGAGTAGTACCCGAGGCGTGTCTCGCGCAGGGGGATAAAGTGGGCCCACTCCTGCAGTGTGTAAAAGAAAGGATGGTGAAAGAAGGGAATGAGGCAGAGCGCTGCGCCCACGCTGCTGAGGTAGTAGGACAGCAAGAGCACATGGCTTGAGGAAAAACCGACTTCTAGGGCAGCACACACCGGATACACCACCGCAGCTACTGCAGGAGGCAGGGGAGAAATCCACGTGTACCGCAGAAACGCAGCCTCTGCAGCTGCGCTATCGTTTTGATGTTTCTTAACGGACATGAGGAGAACGTAGTAGAGCGTCAGCGAAGCACCCAGCATGAGCGCCAGCGCACAGAAGAAGGAGACGCTGGTGAGCAGAGCGGAGAGCATACTCCCGTCTATGACGCCTGCGATATAGGCTACGAGAGAAGTCGCCGGCACCCACGCAACGCTCATCACGACGGCGCGCCGCAGCACGGCGAAGTCGGAGACCGCATGTTCAGTGTTCATAGGTTACTCCATGGAAAGGTGGACTACAGGCGCAGCTGGGTGAGCTGGTTCGTAAGCATGTCCATTGCATTCTTATTCTCTGAAGCGATAATCTTGACGGAGGTGACCGCATCCAAGATACGAGACGTGCTGGCGGCCATGTCGTGCATAGCCACGGTGATACCGCCTGTGTTGTGTGCAAGTTCGTTCATATCCTTGAGGACCAGCTCTCCATCCTTGAGCATGAGCGAGATACCGCCGCGGATACGTCTGCGGTTGCCTGTAATAGCCTCCATGGACCGCCTGATGTACTCACCCCCTGAAGACTGCTCCTCCATGGCATGCATGACGGTAGATTCCCGCTGTTTAACTTCTTCTGCAAGGACAAAGAGATTGGAAAACTGCTTGCTCAGGCTCTCCGCCTGCTGCGCGATATGCTCTATCTTTTCAGTGAGTTGTACGAGGACTGAAGAAATGATCTTTCCCTGTTCGTTTGATTCCTCTGCTAATTTCCTAATTTCGTCGGCGACAACTGCAAACCCGCGTCCGTCCTGACCCGCGTGAGCAGCCTCTATCGCGGCATTCATAGCAAGCAACGTAGTCTGACTTGCGATCTTCCGTATTACCAAGCTGGCCTGTAAGAGTGCCTTGGAAGACTTGGAAATATTCTGGGTAAGCTCCAGCGATCGGTTGGTGAGGTTCCCTGCGCGGTTTGTCTCCTCTCGCAACCGTCCGACACGCGCGTCGTTGCTTTCGATAATCTTTTCGATAGAATGGATTTTCTCTACCATTTGCTCGACAAGGGTGATGGACCGGGTGACAGTTTCCGACTCTGCCTCGACGCTTGCATTCAGACGCCCGACTCCCTCAACCATAGTCCCCACTATTTCTTTAGAGGAGCTGATGGTGGCAGTCTGCGCCGTCACATTTTCGTTGACGTGATCAATCTCCTCTTTGGTGGTGCGAGCTGCCTCCTCGAGGTGAGCGATATCCGTCTCTGCAGTGTGTGCAATTGCGCTTGAACTCTGTGTCAGCTGCAAGAAGCGGGAGAAAAACGCGCGATCTTTGTCGCGCAGGGAGCTCAGTGACCTCGCCAAAAGACCGATCGAGGTGCGGGTTTCTCTAGGTACGTCCGCACAGGTGTAGTCGCCAGTTCCGATGCACTCGGCGAGCACGCGCAAACGGGTGATTTCTCGCGAAGTAAGGTACGCGCACAGGAGAAACTCCATGCAGCTTACGGCGCTGGCACAGAGTCCAAACGTACCCGCCATGGTGAGCAGTTCTGCCGGAGTAATGTTCTGGCTATCTGTGCGTACAAGGAGTGGTGCAGAGACGAGGAGTAACGTGGCAACGAACAGCGCAATCGCTATGGTAAGAAGCATGCGGGTCCAGTTTGCGCGCACAGAACTTTCGCGCAAAGGCAGGAAGGCAGCCCACCGCTCAAGCGGACGCGTAAGGAGGAAATGCAGCGCAGGAGCAAACAGCAGACAGCCACCGGCAGAAAGCATAACATACACTGCCATCTGTGGACCTGTCTCAAACGGGGAACGCGCGAGGATAGAGACGAACGGGACGAAGCAGCTGAGGAGAACCGACGCACGGAGCGCCGTCCTCCCATAGCTGTTGACGCGCTTGCTGAAGCGCGCCTCATCTTCTCCACGAATAAAAGCGGCGCACAGCGCGCGATAATGGAGAAGCGGAAAGAGGCACAAGAGGTACAGCACGCTAGCGGGAGAAAGGAGGAGTTCAACGAACTGGCCATCGCCGAAGAAACCCGCCGCAGAAGCGGAGAGAAACAAGAGTGGCACCCAGCAACAGGAGAGCACGAGCTCGCGTAGCAATACACTGATCGGAGGAGTACTATAAGTACCGGCGTACATGGTTGCCCCCTCAGGCATAAGTTCACACGAGCGCGCACGGTAGCATCGGAGAGAGGGTCTGTCAAGCGCGCACAGGCCCTCGCCCGAGGGCGGCAGCATTGCCGTCGGACAGAATCGAACTGTCGACACAAGGATTTTCAGTCCTTTGCTCTACCGACTGAGCTACAACGGCGCACACCGCGCGCAGCCTGTCATACAGAAAAAAAAAGGTCAAGTTCCTCACGATGCTCGAGGAAAAGCAGCACAGGAGAAGGAGAATGCAGGTCTTGACAGGTGCGCATACTTTGCACTAGGCTCCCGCCGGAGCGGTGGGTGTAGTTCAGTGGTAGAGCGCCAGATTGTGGATCTGGTTGTCGTGGGTTCGAATCCCATCACTCACCCTGTGCGTGCGCAGGCGCTCGTAGCTCAGGTGGATAGAGCAACAGACTTCGAATCTGTAGGTCGCACGTTCAAGTCGTGTCGGGCGCACTTGTGGTGTCGCTTTCCTCGTATAAATGGTTCTGTTCTCGTCTTTCCTTTAACACGCTGAGGACGTGGGGGTGCTTTGAGTGGGTACGTTGAGGCGTTTTCCTGCGTCTGTTCTCCAGATAGCGCTCGCGCTCTTCTTGCTTGCAAGTGGTGCACGAGACCTCGTGCATGTTGATGCGGGTGTGTTCAACGCGGCGGTGTATTTCCTCGGCGGATTGTTTCGCGGTCATGTGGCAATCGGTGTGTTAACGCTCGCCGTGTCGCTGTGTTGTCTGACGGCGGGTTTCTTTTTGCTCGTCGATTTTCTGCGCCCAGAACTTTCCTGCGTTTCTGCGGTTTTAGCGCTGTTCGTTGTGCTGTGGGCTCTGAATATGGTTCTGGTGGATGTGGTGGGTGCGTTCGGCCGCGGCAAGGTATTGCAGAATGTGTCCTCGGCGCTTGAGCATTTGCATCATACTGCTGTCGATCTCCTTGTGCTTGGAGCGCTCATCTTTGTGAGGCAGCACACGCGTTAGGCGTTTACACAGCCGAGGATGACACACGCCGCGTCTTTTTGCTTCTTCTTGTGTGCTCTTTAAGGAGGGGTCAGGCGGTGTCTCGTGCCCCGCGTGTGTTTTTTAAGCAAGAAAAAGGAGTGGGGTGAATGGCTGTGGCGGGTTCCTTTGAGCGGAGTAGATTGCCGTTACGAGCACCATGAACGCGCCGTCGGAGTGGCGAAGACAAGACTGCCCGGTCCCAATGCGGTTGGAAACGCAGGCACTTGTACCGTACCCTGTTCGCTTTGACCGCAGCCACCATGATGCGCTGGTGGTCCTGGGCGCTACCGCAACAGGTAAGACAGCGTTAGCAGTTGCGCTTGCCCAAAAATATCAGGGGGAAATTATTTCCGCCGATTCGCGGCAGGTGTACCGTGGTCTGGATGTGGGAACGGGAAAGGACTTAGCTCTGTACGGGTCGGTCCCCTATCACCTGATAGACGTGTGTGATCCGTATGAGGAATACAATGTTTTCCGTTTCCAACAGGCAGTATATGGCATAGTGCCGAGTATACTCCGGGCGCACAAGGTGCCAATTATTGTCGGTGGTACGGGTTTGTATCTTGATGCAGTGCTGCGTCAGTACGCGTTGGTACCTGTTGAAAGAAATCAGGCGCTGCGCGCATCGCTCCGCGGAGCTTCTCTGTCGCATATGCGCGCGGTGTACTTTTCGTTAAAAGACTCCCATGCTGTTCACAACAAGACAGATTTAGAAGATCCTGCGCGTTTGATGCGCGCTATTGAGATTGCTGTATTCCATGCAACGCACCCTGAGCTGCTCCAGCAGGCACGGGAAACGCGCCCGATGATGCGCGCGAAAGTGTATGGCATACAGTATCCACGCTCTATGTTGCGTGCTCGGATTCGAGCACGCCTCGAGCAGAGAATACGTGGGGGACTGATAGAGGAAGTGGCAGCGCTCCACAAAGGCGGGGTTTCCTGGCAGCGTCTGGAATACTTTGGGTTGGAATATCGCTTCACTGCGCAGTATCTACAAGGGATCATTGCTACCCGTGATGAATATGTCGACCTACTTTTTAGAGCTATTAGCAGATTTGCAAAACGCCAGGAGACGTGGTTCCGACGTATGCAAAGACTCGGGGTAAAAATTCACTGGCTCGTGCATACGGAAAACGGTTTTGTTCTCCGGTGAAAAAACGATGATCGCTCATCGCACCGCTCCATAGGGTATGTGTGTGGCGAGTCGCTCGTGGTACGCACAGGCGTTAGTTCTTTCTCTTTCAGCATTTGGAGAAGGGCACAAAAGCGTAACGCTTTTTGTTCGCCTGCAGGATGAAGCGTTTATTTTACGTGCCGCGCTTTTTGGAGGTGCCCAAAGCAAACTGCGTGGATTGGTTATTCCCTATACGACAGGTCGGGTATGGGTATATTCGAATCCGCGTACGAGTATGCACAAAATTGTTGACTTCTCAGTTACACACTCTCGTGTGGCCCTCCGTGACAGTATCGTAAGAGTGTGGTGCGCTGCGATTTGCGTAGACATTATAGAGGCGAGCAAAGGGACCATCAGCTGGACGCTGGTGACTGCATTTTTGGATGGAATCAGTCTCTCTTCGGACGGGGCATGTAAACACGCGCTTTTACGCTTTTTGTGGCGAGTGCTTATAGGAGAAGGCGTTGCACCAAATATCACATCGTGTAGCCGGTGTGCTACGCAGTACGCCGTGTCCGTAAGTGGTGTGTCGCGCGTGGCGTATCTTACGCAGGGTGAGTCTTTTGTGTGTGCTGCGTGTGCTGCTCCTGCAGAACACCGGTTTGAGCTAAACGCGGAGGCGTGGCACTTTCTCAACACGGTCAAAGAATGCACTCCAAGGCACGCGCGCGCGTTGGTGTTGTCCCAAGAGAGCTACTGTGAACTTAAGCAGCTGCTATTTTGCCTGATCACGAAAATGAGCGGTAAAAAGTTAAAAACACTCGAACATGCGCACGCAGTGCTATGAGACTGTCCGAAACATACCGCAGGGTGCAGTCCAGTTAGGTCCCCGGGGTGCACAGAGCGAGAAAGACGTGCTCACTGATAATACGCACGCCACACCGAACAGCGTTCTGGCATTTGCGTGACTGCCCATGTGGATCGTTTGACACCAGATACGTCAGCTGTGTACTGACAGCCGTTTTCACTGTTCCGCCTAGGCGTTGTACGAGCGCGATTGCCTGGGCGCGTGTCATACCGTCGAGATCGCCAGAGAAGCAGAAGCTCATGCCGTGCAATGGCGCGTGCACGTGTGCATCCGTATGCAAAGGCGATTGGGCAGTGGCAATAAGCTTGTGGAGCGTCTCTTCCGAAATAATTTGGATTCCCAACGCGCATGCGGTGCGATAACGTGTCGACTGACTGTAAAACACCAGATAGTCAAGCTGGGCTGTTACGGACGATGCGACATCCCCTCCTAACGCGCGCACTTTTTCTTGAGCATGTTTGTGATTCATACTGCGCGACGCACCTGAGAAATAAAAACTCTTTCCTTGCAAGGGGTGTACGGTTTCCCCCGTATGGGTACAGGATGCGGAAGCTTGATCTAGAAGCCTGCAAAACTCGTCTTCCGAAATAATTTCTAGCGCTACCCCCTGTTCTTTTTTTAGTTTTTGCGCGGTGCGATAGGGCTGTGATAGGCTTTCGAATATTAGGTACGAAAGGTCTCGAGTAACTGACGTTCTCACAACGCCTCCGAGCGCGCGTATACGGTGTATAGTCGCGCGATCTCCATTTCTGAGGGAGCCTGAGAAGCAAAAGCTTTTTCCCCGGAGTGGCGACTCTGCCTGCTGCTTGGCAAGAATGCGCACGAAGCCTCTATCAAGCAGTTCACACATATCATCCTTAACCCGTGCAATACCGGTTACCACGCTTTTTGCAAGTTCTGTTCCAAACTGATAGATGGACTCGAGTGTCTCCGTTGTTGCGTGGAGCACTTTTTCAAGTGTGTCAAAACCGGCACAGATAAGTTTTTCTCCCATGGTTTCTCCGATCCCCTCGATGCCAAACCCGGCAATAAACGTTTGCAACGCTATTTCTTTTTTGTGGTGTATAGCTTCGAGTATTTTTTTTGCAGTTGCATTGCCGACGTGCTCAATCTCAATGAGATCCTCGCAGGTGAGCGTGTAGAGGTCCGGGATGCGGCGTACCTTTTTTTCTTCAAAAAGACGCTGAATGAGTTCGGTCCCCACATGCTTGATCTCCAAACACTCAATCCACCGTGTAATGCGGTGATGCGAGAGCAGGGGGCAGTTTACATTAGGACAAAAAAGCCTGCTCCCACTGTTTTCCAGCACTGTGTTGCAACTGGTACACTGTGTCGGTATGTGGATTTCCTGCGCATGTGCTGGGGTTGAAACGAGTGCTTCAATTTTTGGGATAATCTCCCCCCGTTTGGAAATTAAAACGTGGCTGCCAATTTTGAGACACAGCTTTGTGAGCATATTCGGGTTACATAAATTTGCGCGCTTGACCGTAGTTCCTGCAAGGCGCACTGGATCGGTAATACCAATGGGCGTGTACGTCACTCCTGATGTTTGCCATTGAACGTCACGCAAGGTGGTTATCGCCTCCTGTGTACTGAACTTAAAGGCTATCTGCTTTTTAGGTCTGGGAAGTTGTGCGTCCTGGAAGTCAAGATCGGTACTCTTTACTACCAGGCCATCGATGCTGTAAGGCAACAGCTCGCGCGTGCGCATAATCTCAGATCGGAGTGCAACAACTTCCTGTGCGTTAGCGCAGCGATGCGAATGTACCGTCACGAAACCTTGGCGCGCGAGCCAGGCAAGCTTTTCTGTTTCATCAGCAAAGGGGAGGGAGCCGGTGAACGGTTTACCGGGGGTGCCGGGTACTGCGTCGTAACAAACAATATGGAGGTGGGTGCGGCCGCGGCCGTCCTTTCGCTTTAGGATGCCGTTTACGGTGTTGCGGCAATTTGCGTGAGTAGGATAGTGGGAACGATGTATATCCTTGTGCATAATGACTTCGCCACGAACACCCCCCGTGAAGGGGAGATTGCCGCAAGGTCCCCACTCTGCAGTGAGGGTCGGCACAAAGCCACGCATGCCGCGTACGTTAGCAGTGACGTCGTCTCCGACAATGCCGTTACCACGGGTGAGCGCACAGCAAAAATGACCGCGCTCGTATTGCAACTCTAAGCTAACGCCATCGAGTTTGTGTTGGACGAGAAATGCCTGCAATGCATTTTTTTTTGCCCATGCGCTGAAGGACTCCTCGTCTGCAGCTTTGTGTTGACTACCCATAGGAACAATGTGGCGCTTTTTCACTGCGTCACGTTGACTGTCAGAACCGATTGCTTTAAGCAGCGGATTTCCAGGATCAAGCCTTGCAAGTTCTTCCCAAAGCGCGTCAAAGGCGTCATCTGAAATATCAGACTCCGCGTTGTAGTAGCGGTCTTGATGGTGAAGAATGAGCTTTTCAAGTTCTTGAACACGTCTCTGCGCAGTACTCATAGCACAAGGCCGCAATGTGTAGCGTCCGGGGCGCACCTCCCACGCGTGCAACGCTCCTTCGTCTTGTCGGAAGATGCCAAAACGGCGGCGCAGTCCCCTGGGGGCGTGAGTGCAGCGGTCACTCTAATGGCTCTGACGCCAGGTGGAGCGACACGTGGCAGTAACCACCAGGATTCTTGGTCAAATAGTCTTGGTGATATTCTTCTGCAGGGTAGAAGTCACGCGCCTCTTCCAAAGTGGTAACCAAAGGACGGGTGAACTTTCCCGCGCCTGCATAGCGACCCATGAGCGTCTCCGCTTGCTGCTTCTGCGTACCACTGAGGTAGAAAATTGCAGAACGGTATTGCGTGCCAACGTCTCCTCCCTGTTTGTTAAGACTAGTTGGGTCATGCATGCGGAAAAAGTGCTTGAGCAGATCCTCATAGGAAATAACCTGGGGATCAAAGAGGATCTCTACCGCTTCTGCGTGTCCGGTAGTACCGGTGCAGACGTTTCGATAGGTAGGACTTTTGGTGGTACCGCCCGTGTACCCGACTCGAACGCGCAACACTCCCTTGACGCGCCGAAAGTAGGCTTCCGTACTCCAGAAGCAGCCTGCGGCGAAAAGAGCAGTCCCCTCTTCCCGAGCAACAAAGCGCAACGCTGCAGAATTGATGCAGTAACGGAGCCCCCCGCGTTCGGGCGGACCGTCTTTGAATACGTGCCCGAGATGAGAATTAGCGTTCCGACTCCGCACCTCAGTACGGAGCATGTTGTGCGTTCGATCCTCCTTTTCAATCACCGCGCGCGCGTCTGCAGGTGCAGAAAAGCTAGGCCAGCCACAGCCTGAGTCGAATTTATCTTCGGAGAGGAAGAGGAGTTCTCCTGAAACAACATCAAGATAGAAACCGGGTTGGTAAGAGTTCCAGAACTCATTCTTAAAGGGAGTCTCAGTGGCAGACTGCTGGGTAACACGGTACTGAATATCACTCAGGTGCTGAAGGTTTGCAAGCATGGGGCCATTCTAGGCGATGAGAGCCAGACCTGCAAGGGCACCTCCTCGGCGGCAGGACTCGGCGCACTGGTAAGAGGGAAACCGGCGGAAGCGTGATTGCGTTGCAGGCAGCCGTGTTGATGCGCGGCTACAAGCGTTCCCTACGGCAGATGAACGAGAGGACGTGCAGAAAGACCCATCGCCTCTTTTACTCTCTGCATGGTTTTGCGTGCTTCAGCACGCATGCGCGCGCAGCCTTCCTCTAATACGCGTGCAAGGTACGCAGGCTGCTGTTCTAACTGTGCACGGCGTGCGCGGATGGGTTCTAAAAACGTATTCAAGGCGCGCGCAAGAGCGTCTTTCACTTCTGTGTCTCCCACGCGCCCAGCGCGATACCGCTCTTTAAAATGTGCAACCTCGTCCGTGTTTGGGTTGAACGCATCGTGGTACGCAAACACCGGATTCCCTTCCACGCGTCCTGGTATATCTGCCCGGGTGCGCGCAGGATCTGTGTACATCGCACGGACCTTGCGCCGCACCGTCTCTTCATCGTCCGAGAGAAAAATCGCGTTCCCCAAACTTTTAGACATTTTCGCTTGTCCGTCAGTTCCCACGAGAGTGGCGCAGTCACTGAGGAGTGCACGCGGCAATGGAAAGACCTCCCCATAGAGGCGATTGAAACGCTTTGCAACTTCGCGCGTCAGTTCTACGTGACTTTCATTATCTTTACCTACCGGCACAAGATGCGCCCGCGCCAGCAGAATGTCCGCCGCTTGAAGTACGGGATATCCCAAAAGACCAAAGGGAAGTTCAGAAAGGTTTGCCGCTTGAGCCATCTCCTTTAAGGAAGGGATGCGCTGCAAACGCGGCACCGTTACCAGATTCGCAAAAATGAACGCCAGCTCTGTAACTTCTGGCACCGCCGATTGCAGATAAATGACCGCACGCTGCGCGTCGATGCCACAAGCTAGGTAGTCCAGCACGAGCTCACGAACGAGAGCAGGCAGCTCGGCAAGCTGTGCACGCCCATGGCGTGTAGTGAGCGTGTGCAGATCCGCGATGATGAAGAAACACTCGTGCTCAGACTGTATGCGCAGACGCGTCCCGAGCGAGCCTGCATAGTGACCGAGGTGGAGACGCCCCGTGGGCCGGTCTCCGGTAAGGACGCGCAGCATGGGGAGACTGTAAATCAAGGTCCGTCCAGTATTCAAGAGTGCAGGCGCAGGAACACGTGCGCCGACCGCGCAGCCCTCCTCTATATCACGGGTGCGTGTCCGTCTCAGGAAGAGGCAAACACCTTGCCGTAGCGATTTATTGTCGCTGCCATATCATCAAGACTCACCTGTTCGCCAACTGCTCCAAGTTCGCAGGCTACACGCGGCATTCCATATACAATGCACGAATCTGCGTCCTGCGCAATTGTACGCGAGCCTTCTGTGTATAAACGCGCAAGCTGCGCGGCACCGTCCCTTCCCATTCCTGTCATTAAAATTCCCAATGCGCGGTTTTCAAAATGGCGAGCTACTGACTCAAATAACACATCAACGCTGGGTCGGTGACCGTTTTCCGGTTCATCCGAGTTGATGTGCGCAACAGTTGCCAGGGAGCGCCGCTCTACCGTCAGATGGCGATCCCCGGGGGCAATCAAAACACGCCCACGCCGCACCAAGTCTCCTTCTTGCGCTTCTTTTACTTCCAGCGCACATACCTGGTTAAGACTGTACGCAAATTCACGCGTGAAACCTGCAGGCATGTGCTGCACTACTACCACCGGCTGCGGCAAATCTGCATCGAGCTGTGCAAAGATATGACGCAGCGCGCTAGGTCCTCCCGTTGATACGCCGATTGCAATGATCTGCAGTGCCCCACTTTCACGCAGTGGCACGATGCGCGTTTGGCGCGCTCCCTCTGTGGGGGTGATTGTGTAGGATGCACGGTCACGCGCGGGCGCACGTGCACATACAGACGGCAGAGAGGCTCGCTCTTGGGTATCTAAACAATTCAAGTCCTCCTCGCCGGCAGGTCTCTCAACAGGTGTGTCCATGGCAAGACAGCGGCGCGTGCGGCGCAGCAACTTGTAGCGTCTCCCATACGCGGTAACGTAATCGACAATCTTGCGCGAAACCGTGCGCAAATGCGCAGACTCAGATCCAAAAGGCTTGGTGACAAAGTCACTTGCCCCCAGCTCCAAACATTGCATCGTGACCCGTGCACCTTCTTTTGCAATGCTAGAGAGAATGATTACTGGAATATCAATGCGTAGACGTTTCCGCTGTTCAAGAAACTGAAGCCCGTTCATGTGCGGCATTTCCAGGTCGAGCAAGATGACATCTGGCTGTACACGCTCTAGCATGTCAAGCGCAAAGCGCCCATTCATGGCCTTGCCCGCTATGCTAAGACCCGGCGCTCCTTCAATGACTTTTCCAATAACCTTTCTCATGAGCGCAGAATCGTCCACGATTAAAACAGCAATATCATTAGTATTTTTCATACGGTAGTCTGTGGCCCCCTGCCTGTATACGCTCTGGTGTGCAGCCTTACCGCGCGTGGCATTCATGCGCTGACCCTTCATCGTTTTTCTGGCACAGGCAGCCCCACGGGGTTTTTAGAAAAGAAAACTTTGTATTCATCCCAAAGAGAGACTCAGAGTGCCCAATGAAAAGAAAAGAGTGAGCAGACATCGCATCCCAAAATCGCTCAATAACCGCCTTTTGGGCTGTTTCATCAAAATAAATAAGTACGTTTCTGCAGAACAGCACGTCGACGTTTCGATGCATGGAACGGTGTTTTAAGTTATGATAATCGAAGCGAACCATTTTCCTAATATCGGCGTTAATTTGATATCCTTCCTGTGTTTCGCGAAAATATGCACGGAGGTATTCGTCCGGTACTCCAGAGACGCGTGCGCGCGGGTAGTAGCCCTGGCGTGCAACGAGAAGCGATTTGAGTGAGAGATCCGACGCGATCACCTGGCATGAGAACGCAGCGGGCGCATACCGTTTCAGCAGCATTGCAATAGTGTACGGCTCTTCCCCGGTGGAGCACCCTGCGCTCCAAACGGTTATGGAATGCTCACCTACGCTGCGCTTGGCTTTTACCAATTCTGGAATGACATAGTGCGAGAAGGAGTCAAAATGGGCTTTGTTACGGAAAAAACGCGTTAGATTTGTGGTTACCGAATCGAGAAGTGCAGAAAGCTCTGCGCTACTTGCAAGGACCTGCTGGTAGTATGCGCACGCAGAAGGGAGGGCAAGTTCGCGCAGGCGCGATCTAATTCTACTTTCCAGTACCGAGCGATTAAGTGCAGAAAAGGTGATGCCGCTGTGCTCGTAAATAAGAGTTTTAAACGCGGCAAATTCCGCATCGCTGAGTGTGCTCATCGGTCTTACCCCCTTGCCGAGTGTCAGGTAGCTGCGTGTTATATCGCTTTTTTCGGTCGCAGCCGTCATCCTGCACACGGGGTAATTGCTACCGGGTGTACAACGACAGTGAGAACCGACACTGTGTCTTACGGAAGCGTGCCTGGCACCTCGCGCGCCGACACGGTCTGCTCCCTTGAAGGTGCACGCGCCGCACGGTGTGTCAGGAGCGTGACGCTTGCAGAGATCATGCGCCGTCTCACATGGCACGGTACGGTGAGTGACCCGGGCCTGTCTGTGAGGCTACCTGCTCCCAATCACCTTGCTGAGGCTCATACACCAAAAAATCTTGTGGCCGCTGTGCGTGCTGTTCGAGCGCCCAGGGATAGAGCACCACCTTTCCTTCAGAATCAACAAACCCAATGGGGTCAAACTGGTAAAACTTCGCCTTAGGATAACGAGCGCGCACATGGCTGTGCATTTCAAGGGGAATCCATGCGCGCGGGATGCACGTCCCCCACACCATTTCCACCTGGGAGGGAAGCGCATACGCCCATATGAGGCGGGTGCTCACGTCCAGTGCAAACAAGCACAGCGAAACGGAGGTAATCGGCGTTCGCCCTTCGAGACAGTAAAAGTGAAAGCGCTTCAACAGTGGTTCGTAGTAGCGCTCATGAGCGTGAGCATCGAGCGGATGGACAGCACGGTGCACCACGTATCGTGCGTGCTCAATGGTATTGAGTTGTCCCCAAAAAACAGTTTCATGCTCGTTCCCGAAAACAAAAACATCCGGTTTGACGCGCGGCAGGGCGCGCGTGACACGGCGTGGGACACCCGGTGTGCTTTTGTTTTTTGCAGGGAGCCGGGAGGACGCAGACGGAGCCTCGCTCCACACTCCTTCTTCAAACCAGTACGACGGCACGTTACGCGCACTGATAGACATTCTTAGCACGCGCGCTGCAAAATCAGTTCCCTCAAGAAGAAAGTGTGCGGGAGCCTCTTGCAGCGTCTGCGCACACACCGATGTGCCCACCACGCACCAAAGCCCGCGCAAAAAACCGGCCATTGTCATGCCTAGATCCACCGCTCCTCGTTCTGACCTCCTGCGTGTACAAGACCACAAACGAGGAGCGCCGCTGCCACTCTAGAAGGGAGCGGGTACTTCTGTCAAGCCATTGCTCTTTTTTCTCACTCTCCTTTGCGCGCCTGCACCGTGCTGCTGTGGAGCGCGCAAAATAACCAGCATCTGTTGACTTAGCGGCGGAGCGCTGTGATGAGCGTGTTCTTTAACTGCGCAAGTCGCTCCGTGAGCGAAACCTTATAAACGTGTGGATTTAACAGTCGCACATAGCTTTTATCCAATCGTTGCAGTTGTGCGCGCATCCGTGCATGGATTTCTTGTACTGATTCGCCGGCACGTAACCGATTGCCCGCCTGCATGACCGTGCGCAAAAGCGGTTCCACCTGGTGCGCTGCGAACGTGAATGATTGAAGATTATAAAAAGGATGTATGTATCGCTGTGCCACCTGCGGCTCTATCACCTCATCTGCAAGTCCTATAACATCCGCCTTGTATTGCCCCGCTGCATCATACAGACGCCATACCTGCTTTATTCCAGGTGTGGTAGTCTTTGCCGGGTTATCCGAGACTTTCATGACTGGCAGCCAGTGTGCATCGTCCCAGTGGGGGAGGCGTTGGGATGCTGCATGCCCGTGTTGAGTGTGCGCCGGCTGTGTCGTAGCGCGTGCACTCATCTTGTACACTCCGGTAAAGGCAGAGTCTGCTCCTCCGGTTACCAGGTGTGTGCCTACACCCCAAGCATCGATGGGAGCACCGCTTAAAACTAAAGATTCGATGATCGTCTCATCCAGCTCATTTGAAACTGCAATGCGTGCTTCGGGCAATCCCGCTGCGTCTAGTGCTGCACGCACCTGCACGCTAAGATACTGCATGTCTCCTGAGTCCAGGCGTACCCCAAAAGATTTTCCTGCCGCCTTCAAACGTGTGCCTATTGCAATTGCATTCTGTATCCCTGATTCCAGGGTATGGTACGTATCGATGAGGAATACGGACGCGCTTCCATAGAGTGCAGCATAGCGTTCGAAGGCCTCTTCTTCACTGTCAAAAGACATCACCCACGCGTGCGCCATAGTTCCCATTGGCCGAATACCGTAGAGCTTTGCAGCAAGTGTATTGCTTGTCCCTGTTGCGCCACCTATTGCAGCAGCGCGTGTGGCGCTCAACGCGCCGTCATAGCCCTGTGCTCTTCTGAGGCCAAACTCCATAAGAACACCTTCACCTGACGCGCGCCACATCCGTGCAGTCTTTGTTGCGATGAGGCTTTGGAAATTAATGGTGTTGAGTATCAATCCTTCAAGCAGAAGTGCTTCAACCAAGCGCGCGTGCACGCGGATGATCGGTTCGTGAGGAAATATTACTGAACCTTCTTCTAGCGCGTGTATATCTCCTGAAAAGCGGAAGGAAGCAAGGTAAGACAAAAAGTCATCATGAAATAAGTGCAAGGTGCGCAAATAATCGATATCTTCTCCACTGAAGCGGAACTGCTCTATTGCCGTCAGGAGCGGATCGAGTCCTGCAAAAATGGAGTACCCTCCCGCGAAGGGGTGTTTACGAAAGAATACTTCAAACACCGCACACTCGTGCGGCTTGTGAAAAAAGTATCCCTGCGCCATAGTCAATTCGTAAAAATCAAGAAAGAGCGCGCTCGTTTTCATTCTGCATCCCCCTGCATTACGTGTGATCCTGCGTTTGTTTTTTTTATCAGAATTTTGTGAGGGATGCGCGTGCGCAATTCATGAACATGAGAAATGATGCCTATCATGCGACTTCCCTCTCTGATTTCATCTAAGATGCCAATTGCCTTATCTAAACTTGCCTCATCCAAACTTCCAAATCCTTCATCTATGAACAGCGAGTCAAGCACAATACCTCCCGATCGGGTTTGGATAGAATCTGCAAGACCAAGTGCAAGACTGATAGAGGCCATAAAGGTTTCGCCTCCTGAAAGTGTTGCCGAAGGGCGCACGCTCCCAGTGTACGCATCTGCAACGAGCAGCGCAAGTCCTTGATATCCTCGTGCATTGACGTGCGAGTCAGCTACCCTCAGATGGTAACGTCCTTCACTCATTTTTTGCAAACGTATGTTTGCGTAGGCAGTAATTTCGTGCAGAAAAGAAATGAGTGCCCATGCGTCAAATTGTATTTTTTTTTGGTTTATCCCATTCAGTTCATCTGAAAGAGTTATAAGCTTTGCGCTTTCTTGCGTCTTTTGTGCAAGCTGTTTTGAACACTCTTCGTATTTAAGATACTGATGTGTGAGTGTGTGTAGCGTGGCAGACAGTATTTCAATACGAGAGAGAAAGTTTTCCTCATCTTTTACCAACGTATGACATTGCGCATTCAGTTCATCAAGATCGGATGGAATTTCTGTTCCTATTTCTGCCTCGAGTGTTTTCAGTAGATGGGTGTCAGCCGCACGCAATTCATTGAAAAATTGAATTTCTGCTGCAGCATGAGAAAGTTCAGCATCAGTCATAAGAGCGGCGGTTACTTCTTCGTTGTTATTGAAATGCGCTTCTGTTCGTGCGCAACACACGGTACGTGCAAGGTGCATGTATTCTTTTTGAACATGGTTCAGTGCATCTTCTCGCGCTGCAATGTCGGCGCCAAGCGCACTAGAAGCGTTTTCTATCTCATTGAACTCTCGGTCGTATTCTTCAATATGGGTGTGCAATTCTCGCATAAGGGTTTGACAGTGTGCGAGCATCTCTTTCCAATAGGCGACACTCTCCTTCTCATGCTGCATCTTTTGCGGAGCAAGTAGGTTCGATGCAAGCAATTCCTTGGGTAAACGTATGGACAGTGCGTGAATGCGTACGCGCTGCTGTGTAAGCGTTTCTTGCAATGCGTGGAGTGCTGTTTCTTTTTTTGCGAGCTCTTGTGAGCATTGCTGCAGGTGTGCGCGTACATCCTGTAAATCCTGCTCAGGCTGTTTTTTTCTCAGTAAAGCGTGTTGCGCGCATGCGAGCATATCTTTTGCACGAGATAATTTTTCCGTGAGATCCAAAACACGTACGGTAATTTTTTGCACGTTTGGAATATCGCAGGATGATCGCGTATCACACGATGTAAGAATGGAAAATGAATGCTGTATTTCCTGCATTTGTGCACTGTAGGATGCACGTCGCTCACGCTCAGAGGTGAGGATGTGGTACACATCTTTCTCGCTGGTTTCCAGCTGCGCGTATGTTTGTTCTATGCGTTGCATGCGCCGGGTTAACGGTTCAAGATTATCTATGTCTTGACGTGCGGGATTCGGATGAATGCAAGAGCCGCAGACAGGACACGGTTCTTGATGCTCTAAGAGACGCGCGAGTACTACCGCGTGTGTCCGGGTTTCTTGGAGATGAATTTGTTCTTTTGTCTGAAGGAGCTGCTCACGTGCCCGTGTGCTATACGCGCTTTTTTGTGCGTGTATTTTCTCAAGTTTTTCACATTGTGCAGTGCATGTTGCGTGAGCCGCACAGAGCTCGGCATATCGCTGAGACAATTCTTGTGTCTTCTTTGCATGCGCGAGTTGAATTTGTAAATCATTAAAGGCAGATGTACGAGTATCGATAGTACCCGCTTCTCTTTGCAGTATATCCAGTTCTTTACACAACGATTGTTCTTGCTGGGTAAGTGTTGTTTTTTGTTGTGCAAGCGTGTGGATATGCTGCGTGAGTGTGTGCGCCTGACAAGATATGTCGCGTATCGACGTGGCAACGTCATGCGCGTCTTCAATGTGAATGCACGCACTATGAAGTGTTTGTAGTAGACGGCGTTGTTCTTCAATGGATGACTGCTGCGCGACATGCGCAGCTCGTTTCATGAGCAATTGTTCGCGTGAACGCATCTTTTCCTGTATTTCTGCATGAATGCGCTGTGCATCTTGTTCGCACTGGGTGACGTGTTTTATGTGCGCAGCAAGTGGTGCCGCTTTTCGCGCGCGATCAATACGCTTTTGAGTTTCCGCGTGGACTGGTTCTTGCGCGCGGTATGTTTCTATACGCGCACGCAGCTCTTTACAAAGTTGTTGTTTTTTTAGCTGTGCTTCGAGCGCTTCACGTTTTTGTGTATAGTACGCATGGGAGATGCGGGTTTGCTGCAGTGCGTCACGTGCGTGCTGTAACTCAGCTTCTAGCGTTTGTTTCCTTTCGTGGTATGTGTCGGGCATGCACTCCGCACATAGAGTTTCAAGTTGCGAACGCAGCGTTTCAAGCACTGCTTTGGCATGGAGCGATTTTTTTTTTGCTCGCTCCATAAGAGCAGTATATTGATCAACAGGAAATAGATTCATCAGCGTTTCTTTTTTTTCTTTTGAATTTGCTTTTAAAAATTGCGCACATTCTCCCTGTGGGAGCATAACCACGCGCTCAAATTCTTTGCTATTGAGTTTGAGAAGATCGTGAATAACACATTCAGTTTCACTTTTATGCGCACAAGCAATACGCTCCCATCCATGACCTTTTTTTTGCTCAAGATACAGCTGCTCGGGTTGCTCTGTTTTTCTGTGGGAAAGTGTGCAAGTCAGCGTCCGGTGTACCCGGTAGATTTTAGTGCCGAGTGAAAATTCCAGCGTAGCAAATGCAGCTTCTGATGGTGCGGCGTAATGACTGCGCAGACTGCGGATAACTTCTGCACGGGTTCCAAGGGGTTTCCCATACAGGGCATAGGCGATCGCATCGAATAGAGTGGTTTTTCCTGAACCTGTTTTCCCACACACTAGAAAAATAGGACCGAGCGCGGTGAAGTCAACTGTATGGGTGCCAACGAAAGGACCGATGTTGTGGAGCGTAAGACGCATCGGCTTCACGATGAGAATTCCTGTTGCATTTCGTCAAAAAGTTCCTGAAAGAGAGCGCCCTTTTCTCTGTCATCAGGAGTGGGGCTTACTTCGTGCATAAATACATCAAAGTGTGTGCGCAATGAGTGGTGTGTGCAGGGCGCTATCCCCTCGTTAGAGGAGTAGGGGGGGGGTATATCAAAGGCGAACGCATTTTCCTGCTTGATACTGAGCAATCCTGGATAGCGCGGCTTCAAAAGGCCAATAGGATTGTGCACGAGCGCCGGGTCGGTCAGGGTGATTTCTAAAAAATCACGTTGATAAAGGAGATAGCGATCACCGGTATATAGTGCGTGGAATGAGTCGCGTATGGTGCGAAGAGGGATAAGTGGCTCAAGTGGAAGGGGAGTCACATGGATGGGGAATCCCTTTGTGTTGCAGTGAATCTCTACAGAAAGCGCAACCTTTTGGGTATTTGCTTCGTCAAACGAATAGGGCAAAGGAGATCCGGAATAGTACATGCGTTCGGTGATTTTTTGACATTTGTGTAAATGACCAAGTGCAACATAGGTGAAAAAGTCAAACCAGTGTGGGTCAGCGTAAACGGCATTGCCAACAAACGGGCGTTCACTTTCGCAGCTAATACCTTTTTGGGTAAATAGGTGTGCGACAAGGATAGAAGGGGTGTCCAACGATACTGCACGCTGCAAGCGACGCGAGGCTTCTTGAAGGAGTTCGGATTGGGTGTGAATGAGACAAGTGGTGTTTTCCTCATCAAGATAGGAAAAGGCACCTGCGTGGAGAAAGGGAAGTAAAAATAACTGCACTGTTTCCCCCTCGTGACAGAGGAGATGGGGACGGGTGCTCTCTTCAGGATCCTGCGCAATGAATACTCCCTGCTGCTTAAGTAGCTCCTGGGCAAAGGAGAGACGTTGCGCAGAATCATGGTTGCCGGGGATGAGATATATCGGGAGCCGTGGCATGGACCGTTTGATATTTTGCAAAAAAGAACTAAAAAGACTGACACTCTCTGCAGAGGGTACACAGCGGTCATAGATGTCGCCTGCGATGATGAGCGCGGCGTAGTTGTCCTGCGCAAGGAGGGTGCACAGATCGCCGAGCATTTTTTTCTGTGACGCAAAAAGCGATACTTCATGGAGTGTTTTGCCTAGATGTAGGTCCGCTGTGTGCAGGATCTTCATGGGGTGGGTGCTTCTCCAGACGCTTTGGTTTTAGGCGCGTTTGCTTTGCGCATGGTGTGTTCTTCTTGGTCTGTCTTCTTTTTTGCGGTATCGCGCGCGTCCTGTTCGGGAGTTTCTTCTTGATGGAGAGCCTCAAGCATTTTTTGTGTGCGTTCTTGTAAGAGTTTTTGCCGTAGTTCCTGGCGTTGCTTGAGCTCTTCTTGGTAGTTCTTTTGATATTCTGTTGCTTTTGTATTCGCTGTCTCAAGATTCAAGTGCGGCTTTACCCGCGACAGATCAATGAGTGTGAGCTTGTAGTAGGCAGGAGGCAGGCGTGCGCTGCCTGCAGCCTCATATTTTTTGAGTATATACATGAGCCTATTGTAGGCATCTTGCCAGGATTTCTGTTTAACAAGGATGTGCGCAAGTTCAAACTCTGCACTAATGACCGCTGACTCATTGTTCGGGAAACGATCGAGAACCGTTTGGTAGTAAAAACGCGCCCACGTTATATTACCTGCGTCGTAGGATTCCTGTGCACGCAGCATGAGGTCAGCGGGGGTGAATTTTTCAGGTACATCTTCTTCCCGTGGTGTGCTTGCACAGGCGTACAGGAAAAACACGCCTAACAGTGCATACGCGCGTGGCTTTATCATAGTGCTCCTTCCTTTTAACTGCGCCTGACTGCAGAAAGCCATCGGTACGTCATCGCAGGTTCTCTTTACTTGGGAGAAATAGCCGGCACGGAGAATGCTCCGTGGTACGTGCACTAATCGCGCAAGATGGTGATCTCCACTCGACGATTTTTGGCTTTGTTCGCGTGCGTATCGCTTGGCGCGATAGGCTTTGTCGCACCGTGTCCTGCCGTAGTAATCCGCGTCATCTCAATGCCACGTCTGGACAGTTCCTGCGCCATGCGCTGCGCACGTGCTACAGAAAGCGCCGCTTCCTCCTGAGGGCGGTGTAAATCTGCGGTGTGGCCTTCAATTAAAAACCTTGTGTACGGCCCCATCTTTTTCAGTGCGGTTGCTATCACGTCTACCCGATCTTTTTCTGAGGCGAGAATCTCTGGGGAGTTTGCCACAAAACGCACGTCGTACACGGTGATCTTGAGGGTATTGATGCCAGAGCGAACACCGACACCGGGGGACCGCTCGTCGGTTAGGAAGCGTTTTACGTCGTGGTATGCAAAGTAAAAGTGCTCGTCTACAAGCGGATACGGCACGTGCACACGCAGCGCTGCTTCGTCGCACAGGATAATCACGTTGCCTTCTGCAAGCAAACGCAAGTTCTCAGGGCGCGCCAAGATCTGGGCTGCATCCTTTGATGCAATGATAGGATCCGTGCGCTGCTGGCCAAACACTCCGCGCGCAATGATTTTTAAGGGCGTGGTACCTATCCTGTCTCGGTACATTTTCTCGTCCCAAACCGAGCCGTACCGCACCACACCCCATGCCTTGGCACGGTCAGGGTGAACCATATTCTTTTCGTAGATTAAATCCATGTCCGTGCTCCAAATCTTGGGGAACAAACATGCGCTCAGCGGCTCTGACACGTATTCGCCGTGCACAGGAAGAGAACCGCGCGCATCTATGAGGATACCGGTGTAAGGGCGGCTCACGGCAGACGTGGGGGGGATAGCAGGCACATACGCAGTTTCGTGCGTGACAAAAAGGCGCGCCAACGCTGTAAGTGGCGTCTGGTGCGATAGCTGTAGACTACGCACTGAAGGAGAAAGGGTAGTCACGGCGTGGTGCCCCGCGTCAACCAATGCGGTAATATCTGCCAGCCGAATTTTTTCATGTGCAAGGCAGTCCCCTACGCGGTTTTGCGAATCGACGAGTACTGACAGATATACATCTTTCAGTTGTGCAGGCGCTTTATAACGCAAGAACTGAGAAGCTGCTGTCCGATCAGCAGGCAGGCGCATACGTGCACGTGCAAGATCTAGCGTAAGCTGTGCGTTAATGGTACCGTTTTTCCAATCCTGCACCGCATCGGTGTGTACGGCATCCTGGGTCTGCGCACCAGACGGCGCGTGAGAAAACAGAACAAAAAGGAGGAGGAGAATGAAACGCCTCGCACTGCTGCGTACCACATGGGGCGCACTTGCGTGCGTCCACACCAGGGAGAGAGCGCCGAACGGAAAACGGCACTGATTTGAAAAAGAGGCAGCACGCGTCAGGCAGGACACTCCCATACCCTACCGTCTCGGCGTTTTGAGAATCATTCCCAAGGAGAGCGTGGCGTCTACTGCTAGATTGTTTTCCTCTGCCAGGTTTTCTACTGAAACGCCGTAGCGCTTTGCTAAGGACCAGAGGGTATCCCCCTGCTGCACTACATGCTTGCCGACAAAGGGTGCTGCAGGGGTTGCCCGCGCCGCTGTGCTTTCCGGCGGTGGTGGCACGCTCGGGGGTGCCGGCGCGTC
Organism: Treponema pallidum subsp. pallidum str. Nichols; assembly: GCF_000410535.2. Taxonomy (NCBI): domain Bacteria; kingdom Pseudomonadati; phylum Spirochaetota; class Spirochaetia; order Treponematales; family Treponemataceae; genus Treponema; species Treponema pallidum. Next base: position 680,190 of record NC_021490.2, on the reverse strand, counting down.
TGCTCCCGCGCGCGTGTCCGCGCCCCCGGGCGTCGGCGGCGTCATTGAGGACGAGGGAAGTGCGGACACTTCCGGCACTGCATGCTCTTTCTGATCCATTACTCCAGGTGCACGCGTGCCTGCCCCCCGCAGGGGCGCGCGCCGGGTCTGCCCAGTCCGGATGGTGGGAATGATGAGCTTTTGTCCAATCTTCAGGTGAGTGGCGCTGTGTGCGCGGTTATGGGCTTTTAGCGTATCGACGCCCAACCCATAGCGGCGGGCGAGTGCGTAAAGCGTGTCTCCTGAACGGATGGTGTGCAGGGTGTGATGGACGAGCACGGCGCCTGGGCGGTTGAGTACTGCCTGGACCGCCTGCGCATGTGTGCTTGGCACCCGGAGGGTGTACGCTGCATTCGGGGGAGTAATTGAATAGCGGAGTGCAGGGTTGAGCGTGTGCAACAATTGCGCATCCATCCCTGCTGCCTGTGCCAAGAGGTTTAAGTCTACCGCGCGCGAAACGGTAACCGTGGTGGTCTCCTCGGGGGTGTGTGCCGCTCCCCAGGCGATGCCGTGCTCGTGGCTCCGGCTGAGTACTTCTGCAACCGCAAGGAACTTTGGGACATAGCGGACTGTCTCGTCGCGCAGAAAGCCGCGCTCACTCAGATGCCAAAAATCGGCGGTTCCTGCCTGGGCAATGGCTCGCTTGATCGCGCCAAGACCGCAGTTGTACGCAGCGAGGGCCAAGGGCCAGTCACGCAGCTGCGTGTAATTCCACTGCAGTTTTTTGACTGCGGCGACGGAAGCCTTCCAGGGGTCACGCCGTTCGTCTACCCAGTCACTCACGCGCATGGCAGATCCTGCGATGCTATTGCGCATGAACTGCCAAATGCCGACTGCGCCGGATTTGGAGACAGCCCGTTCGAGAAAGCCCGATTCGACAACGGGGAGAAAGAGCAGCTCGACAGGAAGGTGAGCGTCGCGCAGCAGTTTTTCGATAAAGGGGCGGTAGGGCGCGCTCCGCTGCATAACGACAGAGAGGTATTCCCGGTAACGCGCGCTCCGGTACTGTTCTTTGAAGGACTGCATCGGCGGGTACAGGGGGTGCACGAGCGGACCGAGCACGAGCGCGCGCTGAATGAGGGTGTCAGGTACCGACTGAGCGCGCAACGCGTGGTGCGCTGCGTACGCCCCCCAAAGCGGAGGGCAGGCTGCCGCACCACAGAGAAACAGAAGGAAGGACAACCGGCGCGCCCGCGCACAGGGACCAGCAGGGAAACAACGAAGGAGAAACAGGAAGAGTGAACACGCACGGGCGGTAATGATTTCTCGCAAAAAAACCGTTAACCTCCTGTACGCTCTCTTCGCCCTCGGTGGCAGCCAGCCTAGCATGTCTTGCGTGGGGAGCACAAGGGATGCGCCGTGCGCGTTGAACACCGCGTAAAGGGAAAAGAAGCGGCGGTGCGCCGGGTATGCGTACGTTGTCGGTACGGTCACAACAGGCGTTTTGTGTAAATGGCACGACTGCCATGCAGGGAGGTAAAAACGGGTTTCTATGGGGGCGCTTACTAAAAGCATTGACCGCGCCATCGGGGTGAGTGTCGGTTTTGTGCTGATACCCGTTTTTCTCTGTTGTCGCAGTTCTTCGAAGGTGGTGCCGACGCGCGCAGGTACCGATCCGGTTTCTTCCGCATCCCAGGCGCCGGAGGTGGCGGCGCATCCTGTGCGTGGCACTGCGCTTGACGTACCGGACCGACGCGCAATTCGCACAAAGCTGATGGATCCAAAGATACTCTTCTTGATTGAAACTGCTTCTCCTGCCTCATTGCGCGAGGCAGCTGCGTGCATACAGCGCGATCCGGCCGGATTGACACCGCACAATCGGCTGTACCTCCGCGTGTGTGCTGCGCTTATGCAACTTGTATATCCGCAGGAAGCTGTTTCTTGGCATGTGCCGCTGTACAACACCGCGCATCCGTACCTGACTGCGCTCGATGACGTGGAAAAAGGTACGTATCCGCTCATTCCTGGAGAACCGGATTTTTTTTCGGATATCATTCCCCCGCTGACTCTGTTGAAAAAACGCCTTCCTGATGAGGTACACGCAGATTGCCGAGAACGCCTGACGCGCGCACGCACGCAGGCGCCGCACTCTCTCCTTCCGTTCCTGCTCTTTGGGTATTTGCACGAGCAGCACGGAGAGCTCTCTGAAGCGGAGTCAGCGTACCGCAGCGCATGGGAAAAAGACGCATCCTGCTATCCTGCAGGCATCTGCTATGCGCGCATGCTGGTACAGCGCGGTGAGACTGCCCTGGCACTGCCCATTGCGCGCCTATTGCTTCACCGTTTCCCGAAAGACCGAGCAGTGCAGCTTTTGCAGGCGCAAATTCACAGCGCGCGTCAAGAATGGAGCGCCGCGCAACCGTACGTTGCAGCGCTGTTGCGTCAACAGCCTGAGGACAATGCGGCGCTTTTGCTACACATTCGTATCTTGGTGGCTCAGCGGGAGTATCAGAAGGCTCACGCGTCCCTTGACTCTTTTGCAGAGCGTGACAGTTCGGATAAAACGTACTTGCTCTTGCGTGCGCAGGTGGCAAAGGAATGGAGCAAAAATGACGCGTCTGCGCACGACTTTTTGCAGCAGGCATATCGCTTGTATCCGCGTGATGTGCAGGTGCTCCTTGCGTGTGCGCAGCACTGCTTTGAGACCGGTCACTCGCTTGCACAAAAAAACATGCGAAGCTTTATCGCGCTGGTGCTCCGCGCCGATGCGCATAACGCTCAAGCGCTCCGTTTATTGACGCAGTATGAACTGGCGCAGGGTAACTGGGAACAGGCAGTGTCGCGCGCGGAGCGTTTGAATACCGCATATCCGAGTGAGGCTCATCAAGAATTACTTATTCGCGCGTACAGTGGTTCAGGTCGTGCGCAGGAGGCGATTTCTCTTGCGCGGCGTTTATATCATTCGGCACAGCCTCCGTCTGAGACGGTCATCGTCTTGTACTTAGATACGTTGTATGAGGCGCGTCATTACCGGGAGATCCGTGCGGTGATTGCAGCTCGGAGTGCGTCCGCGCGTGGTACGCTGCGGTCGATATTTTCGTACTATGAAGCGTTGTTGTCAGTGCACGAGGAGGAGCGATTAAGTTTATTGCGTGCAAGTTTGCTTTCAGATCCGCGCAATGGACGCACTCTTTTTGCGTTATATGAATGGTACCGAAAGAAAAAGGATTTCCGCAAAGCGCAGTACTATTTGCATCAGGTGATTGCACTGGATCCGAACAATGCGCAGCACCGTGCGCTGTCTAAGCAGCTGGATACCTTGATTGGGCAGTAGTGTTAGAAAAGAAGGGTGAGGGGGCTACTAGACAGGGCCGGGGGGGGGGTGAGGTAGCATGGGGTGCATGCGGTGGGGGAGTGTGCTGTGTGTGGTGGTGGGGGTAGGAGCGAGCGGGGGAGTGCTCGGACAGGAGTTTTCCCCGAAGCTAACTGGCTCTGCCACACTTGAGTGGGGCATCAGCTATGGCAAGGGGGTAGGCAGTCATGGCCAGGCCCCTGGTGCAGTTATGGGCACCGGTCCCTACAATCTGAAGCACGGGTTTCGTACTACCAACACGGTGGGAGTATCCTTTCCCCTGGTTATGCGCACCACCCACACGCGCCGTGGGCAGCACCCGGCACTGTATGCGGAGCTGAAGGTGGCGGACCTGCAGGCGGACCTGAGTCAGGGGAAGGCAGGTTTTGCCGTTAAGCGCAAGGGGAAGGTAGAGGCGACACTACACTGTTATGGGGCCTACCTGACGATTGGGAAGAACCCCACGTTTCTGACGAACTTTGCCCGGCTGTGGAAGCCGTGGGTGACAGCGCAGTACCAGGAGGATGCGGTACAGTATGCGCCGGGGTTTGGGGGTTTAGGCGGCAAGGTTGGGTATCGGGCACAGGACATTGGGGGCAGTGGGGTCAGCCTTGATGTGGGGTTTCTCTCCTTTGCCTCTAACGGTGCCTGGGATAGTACTGACCCCACGCACAGTAAGTATGGCTTTGGGGCAGACTTGAAGCTAATGTATGCGCGTGCAGGACACCCTCTGTGCACGGTAGAGCTTGCCAGCAATGTTACGCTAGAAGACGGATACCTCATCGGTGCACAGAAGGACGCAAACAATCAGAACAAGGATAAACTGCTGTGGAATGTAGGGGGCCGACTCACCCTCGAACCAGGCGCCGGCTTCCGCTTCTCCTTCGCCCTCGACGCCGGTAACCAACACCAGAGTGCACAGGACTTTCAAAATCGCACACAGAGGGCGCAGAGTGAACTCACCGCCCTCTCAAATAACCTCTTCCAGGGAGAAAGTCAAAAACAGGAAGCCTGGGTAACCCAGGTAGTGCAACAGGCGACGCAGACAGTAACGGCTGGAGTTCGAAGCGCGCTGGAATCTCGGGGGACTACGTACATAAACGCGCTAGAGGCAGTTCAGCCTAATCCTGCTAAACCTACCGGTAAGGTTGTGCAAAATCTTCACACCCCGCAGGGAAGTCCGCCGAACCTGCCGCCGCTTCCTGCACTTCCTGCATTTTCCCTGATGGGGCAGGTTTTGCTGCAGTACGATGCGGAGCAGGTGGTGAAGGGGTTTGAGCAGGTACAGACGCAAATCGTCACTGAAATTAATCAGAAAGTGCAAGCGGCTGTGGCAAAAAATAATGCAAACATGCAAGCGGTCGGGGGTAGTCTAGGCGATACTGCGAGAATGGTAGGCGAAGCGCTCATTAAGCAGCAACTATCACGTAAGCAGAACAGCATTCTGACCATGGTGAGCGTGCAAGATGAGGTGAAACAGGATCTGGCAGATTTAGTGCCGATGATGCGAACGGAAATAACGGCGTTTTTCGCGAGTGTCCAGCAACACATAACCGAAGAAGTGAAGAAGAAGACGGATGCGTTGAATGCGGGGCAGCAGATACGTCAGGCTATACAGAACCTGCGTGCGTCTGCATGGCGTGCCTTTCTAATGGGAGTCAGCGCCGTGTGTCTGTATCTTGACACCTACAATGTCGCCTTCGATGCGCTGTTTACGGCGCAGTGGAAGTGGCTGTCTTCTGGCATATACTTTGCCACAGCACCGGCAAACGTTTTTGGCACCAGGGTGTTAGATAACACCATCGCAAGCTGTGGCGACTTTGCCGGATTCCTTAAGCTCGAAACTAAGAGCGGTGACCCCTACACCCACCTGCTCACCGGCCTGGACGCCGGCGTTGAAACACGCGTGTACATCCCCCTCACCCATGACCTGTACAAAAATAATAACGGGAACCCTCTCCCTTCCGGCGGTTCCTCAGGGCACATTGGCCTGCCGGTGGTGGGGAAGGCGTGGTGTAGCTATCGCATCCCGGTGCAGGATTACGGCTGGGTGAAGCCAAGCGTTACGGTCCATGCCTCTACCAACCGTGCACACCTGAATGCCCCTGCTGCAGGTGGAGCAGTAGGAGCTACCTATCTAACCAAGGAGTACTGTGCACAGCTGCGTGCTGGTATTTCAGCCAGTCTCATAGAGAAGACGGTATTCTCCCTTGATTGGGAACAGGGTATGCTCTCTGATGTCCCGTACCTGCTGGTGTCCGAGTGCCTCACCCAGGGAATCGGCCGCATCGTGTGCGGCGTCACCCTCTCCTGGTAGTCACACGCGGCTAGACGGGTGGGGGGGGTGAGGTAGAAGTGAGAGGAGGGGGAGTGAGTGGGCAGGCAGGTGATGCAAGCGGGGGTACTTGCGGGCATGGTATGTGCTGCTTCTGGTTATGCAGGCGTACTCACTCCGCAGGTCAGTGGCACAGCCCAGCTCCAGTGGGGCATTGCGTTCCAGAAGAATCCACGCACTGGCCCGGGCAAGCACACCCATGGGTTTCGCACTACCAATAGTCTGACTATTTCCCTGCCGTTGGTGTCAAAGCACACCCACACCCGCCGAGGGGAGGCACGCTCAGGGGTGTGGGCACAGCTGCAGCTGAAGGACCTGGCAGTAGAGCTTGCGTCTTCTAAAAGCTCAACGGCCCTGTCCTTTACCAAACCTACCGCTTCCTTCCAGGCAACCCTGCACTGTTATGGGGCCTACCTGACAGTGGGTACCAGTCCTTCCTGTGTGGTTAACTTTGCCCAGCTGTGGAAACCCTTTGTCACCCGTGCCTATTCAGAAAAGGACACTCGCTATGCCCCTGGTTTCTCCGGCTCCGGGGCAAAACTCGGCTACCAGGCCCACAATGTGGGAAACAGCGGAGTAGATGTGGACATCGGTTTCCTCTCCTTCCTTTCCAATGGTGCCTGGGATAGTACTGACACCACGCACAGCAAGTATGGCTTCGGGGCCGATGCAACGCTTTCCTATGGCGTCGACCGTCAGCGGCTGCTTACGTTGGAGCTGGCAGGGAATGCCACACTGGAGCAGCACTACCGTAAGGGTACCGAAGACTCCACGAACGAAAACAAAACAGCACTCCTGTGGGGAGTAGGAGGCCGACTCACCCTCGAACCAGGCGCCGGCTTCCGCTTCTCCTTCGCCCTCGACGCCGGTAACCAACACCAGGACCCTGCCGATGCAGGTAATCGCCTTCTGGCAACGGGGAGCTCACGGGAGAAGTTTGACAGCGCGTTCGATGCCCTCAGGGTGGAGCAATACCGTGTAAAGGATAAGTATCTTGAATTTTTGCTGGGACAGATGGCGGAGTCCTCGATTCTCGAGCGGGTGGGGCTTGCCCTCACGCTGCAGGACGGTACGCTCGTCTCTACGCTGACGAAGGTTGCCACTGATAGTGGAGATCGGTTTATCCAAATGGCGTTGGTAAAACTCTTGCCCCAGAGGGCGCAGGCGGAGCAGAGACTACAGGAGATTGTGGCGCCGAGTCAGTCGGACATCGTGCTTATCATGCTGCTAACCTGGCTTGAGCGTGCACGGCTGGACCGGTTCAATGCTGATGCGCTGCTTACGGCGCAGTGGACCTATGTGTCGGCTGGACTGTATGGGGCGACGGCGGGTACCAATGTATTTGGTAAGCGCGTGCTGCCTGCGCTGCGGTCCTGGCATTTTGATTTTGCCGGATTCCTCAAACTCGAAACCAAAAGCGGTGACCCCTACACCCACCTGCTCACCGGCCTGAACGCCGGCGTCGAAGCACGCGTGTACATCCCCCTCACCTACATCCGTTACAGAAATAACGGAGGGTACGAACTGAATGGAGCTGTGCCCCCTGGGACTATCAATATGCCAATTTTGGGGAAGGCGTGGTGCAGCTATCGCATCCCCCTCGGTTCCCACGCCTGGCTTACACCGCATACATCCGTGCTCGGCACAACCAATCGCTTTAACGTTATTAACCCCGCGTACACCCTGTTGAATGAACGAGCGCTCCAGTACCAGGTGGGACTGACGTTCAGTCCCTTCGAGAAGGTGGAGCTCAGCGCCCAGTGGGAACAGGGGGTGCTTGCTGACGCTCCTTACATGGGTATTGCCGAGAGTATGTGGTCTGAGCGTTACTTTGGCACGTTTATCTGTGGGGTGAAGGTGGTTTGGTGAGGGGTTGTCGTGTGGGCCAGAGAACGGGTACGGTGGGGGTGCGCGTTTTCCCCGTGGGGCTGTGCGCGCTCAGTTTACAGGCGAGGGATTGCAGGGGTATGTGCGGGAAGCGTCTGGGTAAAGTGATGGTGCTCGGGTGTATGTTGCCGGGTGTGGCGGCGCGTGTTTCTCTCTCCCCCAAGCTCGGGGTGTACGGGGACGCACGCGGCGGTTCTGACCTGTGGGGCATCTGCATACAAGCTCCCACAATGCCAGATACAGAGAACCAGGCGCCTCCGCGCTATGCGCCGGAGACACCGTTGGTGGGGCTGGACGTGGCGTTCCGTGCGGAAAATGGCTTCCTGCTCCAACTGACGGTGGACGCGGCACTCACGCGTTTAATGTTCTGCGGCCGGTGTTTGGCCGGTTATTCGTTCAGACCGGGGGAAGGTAGTACGCATCTGTCGGTAGCGGCGGGTTTTGAGTGCACCGCGCTCATCTACGATAGCCAGCACTTTCTTTCGGTTCTTGGGCAGGGCTTACTGCAGCCGAGCAGCTCGTCTTATTCAGCCGGTAACTGGCACCGCCCACGTTCATTGCTTGGCGTGCTAACGTGCACTGCCAAGGAGGTAGGCGCCATACACGAAGAGTCGCGTATTAAAGGGGTCTGTCAGAACTATGCGGTGCCGGTGCAGCTGGGGGTGCAGCACTACTTTGGCGCGCATTGGGGGATAGACGCGACGGCTACCGTTTCGTTTGGCATTGACACCAAGCTGGCTAAGTTCCGCATCCCGTATACGTTGCGCGTTGGCCCGGTCTTCCGCACCTAGGGGAGGCGCCGGGAGGAACGGGTCCTGTCGAAGAATTGCGGGGAGGAGTGAAGGTATGTGGAGAAAATGTCTGGGTAAAGTGGTGCTACTCGGGTGTGCGTTGCCGTGCGTGGCCGCGCGTATTTCTGTCTCTCCCAAGCTGGGGGCGTATGGGGACGCACGTGGCGGTCCTGACCTGTGGGGCTTGTGTATTAAGGCGACCGATGCAGAGGAGGTAAGTGGGGATCCCGATGACACGGAGATGGAGTATTTACCTCCCCGTTATGCGCCGGAGACGCCGCTGGTGGGACTCGATGTGGCGTTCCGTGCGGAGAATGGTTTTCTGCTCCAGCTGACGGTGGACGCGGCGCTCACCCGCCTGATGTTCCGTGGTCAGTGTTTGGCCGGTTATTCGTTCAGGCCGGGGGGGGGTAAATACGTATCTGTCGGTAGCGGCGGGTTTTGAGTGCACTGCGCTCATCTACGACAGCTACCATTACATCACCATCCAGGCCCCCAATGAGGGTTCGGTGTGTTCGTTCGAACATGGAGGGTGGTACGTTCCAAAGACAGTGCTGAGCCTGCTGAGGCGCCGGAAGTGTCAGGATGCTAGGGCTGAGTCTGAGGAATTGGGCATCACGGGGATTTGCCAGAACTACGCGGTGCCGGTGCAGCTGGGGGTGCAGCACTACTTTGGCGCGCATTGGGGGATAGATGCGACGGCTACCGTTTCGTTTGGCGTTGACACCAAGCTGGCTAAGTTCCGCATCCCGTATACGTTGCGCGTTGGCCCGGTCTTCCGCACCTGAGCGGGTGCGCGCTCAGCGTGCCCCGTTTAGAAGGAGGCCGAGCGCTCCTCTACCGAACCGTCTGCGTGCGCAACAAAGACGCGTACGGTTCGCTCGGTGAACAAGCCATTTTCAATGACCCCCGGCAGTGCATTGAGCGCGCGTTCCATGTCTTGCGGGGTGCGCGTCGGGAGCGATTGCCACCGCGCGTCTAAAATAAAATTTCCGTGGTCAGTCACTACCGGTCCTTTTTTTCTTACCGCTTCGCGTATGTGCACGGACAACCCCCAATCCTGAAGCGTGCGCATCACGCTCATGCGGGCCTCAGGCACCACTTCGATAGGGAGCGCTGCGCGCGTACCTAAGGTTTCTACCACCTTTGTTTCGTCTACGATGATAACAAAGTGCGCGCTGTTGTATGCAGCGATCTTTTCTTGCAAAAGCGCAGCTCCACCGCCTTTGATGACAAAATTTTGGGTGTCAATTTCATCCGCGCCGTCGATAGTCACATCCAGTTTGCCCCCAATCCGTTTTGAACTGAGAGAAAAAAGGGGGATGTTGTACCGCTCACATATGAGCGCTGTTTGAAAACTAGTGGGCACTGCCGCTATGTCAGAGAGAGTGCCGCGTGCAAGGTGATCTGCGATGCGTTTTACCGCAGGCATTGCCGTAGAGCCCGTCCCAAGGCCAATACTCATGTGCGCGTGCAGCACCCCCTCTTGAACGAGGGTGTCCACGCTGCGCTGGGCAACCAGCAATTTCTGCGCGGTAACGTCTAATGGGGTGTTCGTCGTCGTGTTCCTCTCGTGCATAGCTTTTTCCACAAGTGCACTCACGCGTCTGTATCCTTTTTGTGGTGCAAAAGAATATCTGCATTGTGCCAGCTGAGGGTTGCGCACTTAATGCGCGCAGGCATGGATGCAAAACAGGCGAGGATGCACGCGTCCTGTAGGTGTGCCCGCTCCTGGTCTGTGAGGCACTGCTGTGCCATCATGTGAAAGAACAGCGCAACCGTTTTTTGCGCCTGCGCCACTGACGCACCCTTGATCAGTTCGATGAGTATATTTGTAGAAGCGGTGGACACCGCACAACCGGTACCTAAAAAGGCTACATCAGCGATGCGATCACCTTCTCTCTTTATCAAGAGCGTGAGGTCATCGCCACAACTGGGATTATGACCCCGCTCGATGCCTACCGGCCCTTCTAACACCCTGCGGTGTTCCTGCTTGCGTGCGTACTCGAGCAGCACCTGTCGGTATATCGCTTCTGCGTTCATAGGGAGATCTCCTTAGAGAAAGGCAGCGAATGCCAGGAAGGCGCACTGGCCTAGCTGCATTGAAAAATCCTGCCCACGGCGTGCAACGCACGCGTCAGCGCCTCTACATCCTCCATGGTATTGTATATGCAGAAACTTGCACGGCAACAGGACTGAATGCTCAAGTGCGTCATGAAAGGCTTACTACAGTGATCGCCGCTGCGAACCATCACGCCTTCTTCGCCCAAGATATGCGCAGTATCGTGCGAGTGCACGTTCTTCACGTTGAATGCAATGATGCCTAGGCGCTCGCGTGCGCGCGCATGGTACGTTTCAAGGAAGGGAAGCTCCTCCAGCCGCGCAAGGAGTGCAGCATCCAGCGCATGTACGGACGCGCGGACTGCGCTGCTCTCTAGGGACTCGCAATACTCAATCGCTGCACACAGTGACACGACAGCTGCAGTATTCGCGCTACCTCCCTCGTACTTATGCGGCGCACCCTTAAAGACACTTTCCTGTTCAGTCACAAAATCCACCATGCCTCCCCCATACAAAAAAGGAGGCATGGATTCCAGGAGCGTGTGCGGTGCGCACAATACGCCGACGCCAAAAAGAGAGAACATCTTATGGCCGGAGAAAACAAAGAAGTCGCAGCCTAAATCTGCAACATTTGGCACGCCGTGCACCATAGCCTGTGCTCCGTCAATGACCACCACTGCACCGACTTGGTGTGCAAGTGCGGTCAATTCCTGTGCAGGATTTACCGCGCCGGTGGCATTGACAACGGCAGAGAAGGACACAATCTTAGTGCACGCTCGTATCTTTTTCTGCGCTTCTTGTATATCCAAATTTCCTTCGGCGTCTGGATACAGCCACTGTATCGTTGCACCTGTGCAGCGGCACACGTGCTGCCACGGTACGATATTTGCGTGATGATTGGAGATAGCAAGAACGATCTCGTCTCCTGCGCGCAGGCGTGGCAGCGCGTAACAGTGAGCGATGATGTTGAGCGATTCGGTGCAACTCTTTGTAAAAACGATATCGTGCGTTGGCGCTGCGTTGATAAACTGCGCTGTTTTCTTCCGGGTGTTTTCTATAAGGAGCGCTGATTCAACTGCAAGTTCATGGGAGCCTCTGCCTGCGTTCCCATTCAGATGGGTGTGGTAGTGCATAACGCGCTCTAGCACCGGCGCAGGGCGTTGGGTTGTGGCCGCGCTGTCTAGGTAGTGGACGCGGGGACTGCGCAACAGCAGGGGAAAGTCTGCTTTATAATTGGGGCCGCTCATGCCTTGCGCTTCCTATGTGCGCGATCGAGGCTCTCGTCAAAATTACGTACGAGTGTCTCGCGGATGTGAGCGTCATCGATGAGGGCGAATACGGGTTTAAACGCAGCTTCTATGATGAGGCGCTTGGCACCGTACTCATCAAGACCGCGCGACATAAGGTAGTAGAGCACATCGCTGCCGATAGTTTCAAAACTGGCTGCGTGTTCCCCGACAACGTCGTCTTCGTCACAAAAGATAGTGGGGATGCTAACCCCCACGGCAGTTCTGTCAAGCAAAATGGTACGGTCTGAGAACCGTGCTACAGAATGGCTACACCCGCGGTGCAAAAAAATATTTCCACGGAACGTTTTGCGTGCACCGTCTTTTACCACCCCACAGGCGCAGATGTGCGCGTGTGAATTTTTTCCTTCCACGATGAGGTTATGTTCAAGATCCATACGCCGCGCTTTATCAATGAAATACAGTGGGTGAATTTCCACACGTGCCCACTCGTCCCGAAGGAAGGCGGAGTTGGAAACACCTGAGATCTGTGCACCTATTTGTACGTCGTAGCAGCGCACCTGCGCGCTTTCCTGTGCGTGTAGGTGTACCGTTTCAAAGTTCACAGCCGTAGGGTGCGTGTTCTGTACTTTGATTAACTCTACCGATGCGCCACGCCCCACCTGCACGCTTACCAAACCATTCCTGAACGGAGCACGCTCAAGCGCTTGCGGACCGACGAGTGCGGGAGCATCCTGTGGGGTATACCCCTGCGCGTCCACACAGACGAGGACTTTTACGCGCGCCCCTTCCTGTATATCAAGAAAGGTCTGATCGTATAGCACGCGGTTATGCGTGTCCATGGTAAAACGGATGAGTACATGCACCGTCTCAGATGTGCGCGGCACACTCAGATACACCCCTGCATTTCGTTTTTCCTTTACTTCTTGTACATACGCTTCCCCCAGACCGCAGTGGCGCTGACGATCGCGTGTGCGAAAGTCAAACGCGCGCGCCGCCCTTTCTGGCTCGGTGCAAAGAAAATGCTCTATGGATGATGAGCGCACAAGCGCTGAGCTAGAAGTAACCTGTGTTCTGGAAAAAGGCTGAGAAGCAACGTCCTGCGCGTGATACCCGAGCCGTTTAAAAAATTCCCTTTTTTTCATACTGCTGTGCGCCCTCAGGAAGGGAGTTAGCCGATCGCTCCCTCAAGTTCAATGGAAATAAGGTTATTCAGTTCAACGGCGTACTCAAGAGGCAATTCCTTTGAGACGGGTTCTACGAACCCTCTGACGATAAGAGAGATGGCAGTCTGCTCATCAAGCCCGCGCTGCATGAGATAAAAAACGACGCGGTCACTGATTCTGCCGATTTTTGCCTCATGTCCGATATCAACGTTATCCGTACGTACATCAATGATGGGGATGGTATCCGTATGCGACTGGTTATCGAGCATGAGGGACTCGCACTCAGCGACCGCTTTTGCCCCGTCAGCCTTTGGACCGATGGAAAGCAACCCGCGGTAGTTTGCCGTTCCGCCATTCTTTGATATGGATCGAGCATGTACCTCCGATACCGTGTTCCTGCCCAGGTGCACTGTTTTTGTTCCAGTATCGAGGTACTGTCCTGCAGAAGCAAAAGTGATGCCGGTGAACTCGCTGCGCGAGCGATCTCCTCTGAGGATACTCATCGGATATAACATCGTGACGCGGGAACCAAAGGAGCCTGAGATCCACTCGATGACGCCGTCTTCGTCCACAATGGCGCGCTTGGTATTGAGGTTGTACAGGTTTCGTGACCAGTTTTCTATGGTGGAATAGCGTAGGCGCGCGTTCTTTTTTACGTACAGCTCCACGGCGCCTGCGTGCAACGCATTTTTGTAGTACTTCGGCGCGCTACACCCTTCGATGAAGTGGAGGGATGCGCCTTCATCCACAATGATGAGCGTGTGCTCAAATTGCCCGGATTGATTTGCATTCAAGCGGAAGTAGGACTGCAGGGGTAAGTCCACCTGCACCCCTTTGGGCACATACACGAACGACCCGCCTGACCACACCGCTCCGTGCAGTGCAGCAAACTTGTGCTCGTTCGGTTTAATCAGATGCATAAAGTGCGCGCGGACAATGTCTTCGTGCTTGTGCACGGCAGACTCCATGTCGAGGTACACCACTCCCTGTTGTTCTAAGTCTGCCCGGAGGTTGTGGTACACCACCTCTGAGTCGTACTGCGCTCCTACTCCTGCAAGGGATCTTCGCTCCGCCTCAGGAATACCGAGGCGATCAAAAGTCTTCTTTATCTCCTCTGGGACGTCATCCCAACTTTCTGCGATTGGCTTAAAATCGGAGACAATGTAGTGGACAATCTCTTGGATATCAAGGTCAGAGATATCCGCGCCCCACTCTGGCATGGGTCGCTTCATAAAATAGCGCAAGGATCTGAGACGCAAGTCGAGCATCCACTGTGGCTCCCGCTTGCGACGCGAAATTTTCTCTACAACCTGAGCGTTCAAACCCTTACCGGTTGAGTAGGTGTAGGTAACGGCGTCTTTTACATCGTAAATACCTCGCTTGATGTCCGATACGTACGTTCGCCTGCGCGGCTGTAAAAGCTGTCTCTGTTGCTGTGTATTCATACGCGCTTCCTCTAAGCGGTGGATATGCGGTCTGCTGGCGTGGGGGCAGCGCGCCTCCACAAAAGGATAACTTACTTTTTCTATTCCGGAGAAACGGGCGTGCCTCCTTGTTCGCCTGCACGGGGCGTGGCAAAGTCAGCGTAACCGTGTTCAACCACGTAGTGCACCAAACTCACGTCACCGGTCTTCACGATGGTACCGTCGACGAGGATGTGCACCACGTCAGGCTTAATGTACTCGAGAACTTCTCGGTGATGGGTGATGATCAGGAATCCCATATCGGGCGTACGGATATCGTCAATGCCCTCGAAGACAATGCGCGTAGCGTCAACATCAAGTCCTGAATCCGTCTCGTCAAGTATGGCCAGTTTGGGCTCAAGAACAGCGAGCTGAAGTATTTCGTTCTTTTTTTTCTCTCCCCCAGAGAATCCTACATTCAGGCCGCGCGAGGCGTACGCCTCACTGATGCGCAAGCGAGCAAGCTTCGCACGCAACTGCGTGTGAAAGTCGAGCACGGAAACTTTAGTACCAAGAACCGCCTCTTTTGCCGCGCGGAGAAACTCCTCGACCGAAAGACCGGGGACTTCCTCAGGAGTTTGGAACGAGAGAAAAATACCCCGCCGAGCGCGCTCGTACACAGGCACGTCGTTGATACACTGCCCTTGAAAATAAATTTCCCCACGTTCGATAGTGCAGTGGGGATTTCCCACGATGGTGCCTGCAAGAGTGGACTTGCCTGCACCGTTCGGTCCCATGACGGCGTGCACCTCGCCGGTATTCAGGGTTAGGTTGAGACTTTTGAGGATGGGCCTATCCGCAATGGACATACACAGGTCGCGGATATCGAGGAGTGTGGGCATGAGCGGCTCCTGCAAGGAGTAAACTGAGCAGGAGTATACGTACATTCGAATGTATGTTGCAAGGGAAAGAGACCACGCATCCTGCACAGGAAACACATACAGGTTTAATACCGTGCGCAGTGTATGTCCTACCTTGGCGTTCTACCAGTTAATAGTCATTCCGCACACGAAGGTGCCAAAATACCTACGGGAAGTAACGGTTTCCGTAATAACCATGTAGGGCGTTGGTTCCAACTGTCCCTGCTCCCACTGTGCGTGAAGCGTCACTTTTTCAATGGGAGAGAGCGTCAGGCCCACCTGGTACTGCACGCAACGCTCATGAACTAGATTTTCTGTCTTAAGATTATAGTTGAAGCGATTCGTGGTGCCGTATACGGCAAGCGAAGGTTTAAGCCATGCAGTTTCGCCAAGCGGAATAAGGTAGCGCGCCCACACCTTCCCCATAACGGGCAAGTTGATATGGGTGTCAGGGAGTTTCCACACACCCATTGGAGAGACGTAGTATCCTTTTCCATTGTCTATGTACAGGCCGTGGGTAAGCGGGATATAGCACCGCACGTCCATCCCTGCTTCCAGTCCGTCTATAAGGTGTGTATACGCGTCTCCCGCTTTGGTTTCTACCCGCAGAAAGCCGCCGCCGTCCGTGTGTGTGCTCCCATACGTAGGAAAGACCATGGCCCCAAACACGCTTGCAGGAGCAGTGGCCACGTACACGCCGCAGGCAAACCAGCGCCATTGCAGAGTCAGGAGTGCATCGAGCGCGTAGGTGTCCAGCGCTTGTTGCCAGAGCACTGTCAACAGCGCTGCAAGCAAGGGGTTTGAACTAACTGTCGGGTTCGTCTGTTCTGCTTGTACGATTTTGGTTGCAATATCCCGCACAGAGGATCCGTTAGCGGACATTCCGTTCTTGACACTATCGAGCTTCTGCGCGTACTCAGGCAGCTGCAACACGCGCTGTGCAATGGCATACGCCACCGGCCCTCCGGGGGTGACCTTGGTTTTTTCCATATCGATAAGGATCGGGGCAAGATAGTCGAGCGTTTTCCGACCTGCATAATGGTTACCCATGTCCAGAGCCAACACCACCTTGAAGTCCGAAAGAGGAGTGAGCGTTATGCGCGCGCCTGCATTCCACAGGACGTCATTCTGCCTATAGTGCCTTTTCTGTTTATGGCTGACCCTTTTATAGCCTTTTCCCAGTGTCGCGCTGGCTGCCACTTCTGCCCGTACTAACTCGCGTTTCCACGGCGCATAGCTGAGCGTCGCGTCTGCCCCGAAACCATACTTGCTATGCAGAGCCTCTTCCGCCGCACCTCCAGGGGGAGCAGGAGCAGGGGCAGGCGCGTCCCAGGAACCATTTGAGGCAAAGGAAAGAAAGCAAATATCCAAGCTCACTCCACTTGAGCCTACGTTCTGTGCACGGTAGCCGAGCCTGCCGCCGATGCCATCGAACCCTGGCGCAAACCGCACCTCCTCTTCCTTGTAGAGGTCTGCAAGAAAAGGTTTCCACAGTTGGGCAAAATTGGCGCGAAAGAGGGGAGCGGTGCCGATCGTCATATACGCACCAAAGCAGTGTAGCGTCGCTTCAATAGCGGTTTCTTCTGTGACTAGGGTAAAAGGCTCACCAGGCTTTTTGGTCTGAAAATTTACCTCCAAATCCTTGATAGAAATTTCAGTCCACAAGCCACCGTCAGATAATGTACCTGCGCGCCTTATGCGGTCACTTTTTAAAAACAACGGAACAGTTACACACAAGTGTGTGGTACTGCGGAACCCGTGCGTTATCTGACGAATGCGCGCTTTTTCCTTCTCACTCTCTTCTACTTCCTGTCCCTGCGCTCCATTTCCCTGTATCTGTACGTTCACCACATCTCTGTCGTCGCCATCTCCATTCTCGCGGGGCGGCACGGGAGGCGGCGGACCTACTGCGGGGTCGTAGGGGAGCGTGATACCCCACTGCAACCGGGCAAAGCCTGAAATCCGCGGCGTACTTGCTAAGGTGTGCAGTCTGGTTTCTGCACACAGTCCTGCTGCGGACGACATAAAGAGGAGCGCCCACGTGCCAACTGACCTGACACGCCTCCCTGCTGAGTGTCCAGGGGGATCATGGCAGGAGGAGCGCACAGCCGCCGACGGAGACAGCAGCGTGCGTCGCCGCCGGATTTTGCTTTGAGAGTACAACACCCTGCAGGCATAAAGACAGGGACAGCGTACTCCTTTCATGGCTCCATCCTAAAAGTCCGCAGTGCGCGGCGTACGAGGAAACGGAATAACATCCCGAATATTCCCAAGCCCGGTGACGTACTGCAGCAAGCGCTCGAAGCCGAGTCCAAAACCTGCATGGGGCGCGGTACCAAAGCGACGGAGATCGGTGTACCAGCGATAGTCGTGAGGGTCAAAACCGCTGGCACGGATGCGAGCACAGAGTACTTCAAACTGTTCCTCGCGCTCCGAGCCTCCCATAATCTCCCCTAATCCCGGAACTAGCAGGTCCATGGAACGCACCGTTGTGCCGTCGGCATTGAGCTTCATGTAGAAGGCCTTGATTTCCTTTGGGTAGTCATAGACAATCACCGGGCCGTGGAACACCTCTTCTGTTAAAAAACACTCGTGCTCGCTTTGTAAATCGCATCCCCAGCGTACGGGGAACTCAAAGGAGCGCCCACTGTTCTCCAGTAGTTTAATTGCCTCTGTGTATGTCAGGCGCGTGGCAGGCGCGCGGGCGACGTCTTCGAGCATGCGCGTCAGCTGCCCTGGCGTCCGCACTGGCGGTGTGCGCGCTGTGCTGCGCGCGGCAAGGGGTGTGTCGCCCCGCGCGCTTCGCGCATGCTGCGCTGCGCGCTCGTCAAGGAAGGCTATATCCTGCGCGCAGTCCTTGAGTGCTGCGCGTAGCAGGTACGCCAAAAACTCCTCTGCCACGTCCATGCAGTCAGTGATGCGTGCAAAGGCGATTTCCGGCTCCACCATCCAGAACTCAGAAAGATGGCGGCTAGTATTTGAGTTCTCTGCGCGAAAAGTAGGGCCGAAGGTGTAGATGCGCGTGAGGGCAAGCGCATATGCTTCCCCCTGCAGTTGGCCCGAAACGGTTAGGCGCGCTGCCTTACCAAAAAAGTCGTCCGCGTACGTGAGTGCGTAGGGGTTGCCTGCCGCGCCCGCTGCGTGTGCTTCGCGCGCAATACGCACGGGATCAAAAGTAGTGACGCGAAAGAGCTCGCCTGCACCCTCGCAGTCCGAAGCGGTAATGATCGGTGTGTGCACGTACTGAAAGTGTCGCTCGGAGAAAAAGCGGTGGACAGCGCCTGCAAGTGCACTGCGCACCCGTGCACACGCGGCAAAGGTACTAGTGCGCGCGCGCAGATGGGCGTGCGCACGCAAAAACTCAAAACTATGCGATTTCTTCTGCAAAGGATAGGTTTCAGCAGGCGCCTCGCCAAGAACAGTCAGGTTGCAAGCGCGCAACTCAAGCGCTTGCCCGGCGCCTGGGGAGGGGACGAGTGCACCCTCGGCGCGAATGCAGGCGCCGGTAGTAACGCGTTTGAGCGTTTGAGCGAGCGTTTCCCCCTGGAGGACAGCGTCGCGGACATTAGGGATTTGCTCAGCTTGCGCCCCAGAGGAAAGGGAGGCGGAACACTCGGGCAGGGGAACGGTAACCTGAAGGGTATCAGGGCAAGAACCGTCGCTCAGACTGATAAAGACAGCGCGTTTTGTCTCCCGTTTGGAGCGCACCCAACCGTGAACGCATTCGTGCTGGCCTGAGGGGGGATGAGTCAGAATCTCCTTGAGCAAAGGGTGCATAGCACGCACTCTAACGCTTTTACCCTCTTTGTGGAAGGGCGTGGACCGGCAAGCAGCTGTGACGCCACGGCGCACGCCCTGCGCGGCATCTGCATGGAACGCCGCGCAGGACTGGGGAGAGCGAACCGTGCGAAAAAGCGTCGTTTCATTTCCAGGGAACTTACTCTCTAGATGAGGAGCGGCCGAGGCGCGGTCTTCTGTGACCGGGACCACGCCGTACGACATAGAAAACCAGATGCAAGTAGAGTATCAGAAACACTCCCGCAGAAAGGACGCGCGGGTGAACGATTACCGCGCCTATAAGACTCCACAGGTGCACCCTTTCCATGGCGGATCCCTCGGCATGTGTGTTTCGTTCCTTAAGGATACCTGGGCACAAACCCTTGACGTGGTGCGCAAAATGCTCGACCATGTGCCCGCGCGTGCCGTGCGGCAGTGTCTCGGTCCCGTGTGCATTTTGTACCATAAGTTTCAGGAGGAAATGTCCTATGCAGCAGCGCTTCTTCTTACTCGGTGTCTGCGCTTTTGCTTTTGGCGTCCCGGTTTTTCCCCAGCAGGGCACAGATCCAAGTGTGGGTGCTCAGGCCAGTGCGGGCGACGGAGGCATGATGACCGTCGAGCAAGCCTATCTGAACTCTGCAGAGGGTGTGGTGATCAAAGAGATGGTTGAGAGCAGGGGGCATGATTCAAAGGTGCTCGCGCTCCAGTATATCCAGGAGGCACTTGAAGGCGGACGTGGTTCTGATGACCTCCAGGAGGCGCTAAGTCGGTTGGCCACTGCTGGATTGTTCCGCGTGATCCGTGAGCAAGGGCGTGTGATTAATGATTTCCCCGACATCCGCCTGCGTGCTTGCGAGCTACTCGCCCGGTTGCCTTCGGCTCGTACCAAGGACGCTCTCATCCAAGTCATGTGTGCTGACCGTGAGCCTTCGGTGGTGAGGGCGGCGGTTAAGTCGTTAGGAGAGGTGGGTATCAACGAGCAGGACGAGACAACCGCCACTATTGGCTGGATTAGTCGGAAGTTTTCCGCTATTAACCCGACAGGTTCTCTCGCGCTTGAGATTTTGAACACGTACGAGCGCCTTGCTCCCACGGTGCGCGATAGGCGCGCCGTGGTGGAGTCGATCATGGATATCGCTGCCGACGGGCGCTACGCAGCTGCAGTGCGCGCTCGCGCGCTCGAAGTGGTGAAGGGAGTCGTTTCTGGCGGCAAGTGACCTGCTGAAGGAGAGCGGGCGGACGGCCCCTGAGTTGCCAGCTTGACTGGAAGGAGCGTAGGGCGCGGGGCGCCCGTTTACGTGGGTAAGAGGATGGAAGATGCGGGATTTGAACCCACCGCCTTTGGCTCCGGAGGCCAACGCTCTATCCGAATGAGCTAATCTTCCCTGCTCTGTAACCTGCTGCGGGCCTGGGAAGGTCCACAGAAGAGGCGGGCAACCGTATTCCATACGTCTGATTTTAGTCAAGGTGACCGTGTGTGAGGGGACGCGTTTTTCTGTCCTCTCGAGAATATCCCCGGCGCGTGTGCGTGTGGTGAAAGAGAGAAGGATGAGAGCCTCGGCGCTCTCTGTGGAGGAATGGTATGGCAGTGGTGACTATCAAAAATCTGCTTGAATCTGGGGTTCATTTTGGCCATCAGGTCAGGCGGTGGGATCCGCGGATGAAAAAGTATATTTTCGCGGAGCGTAACGGCATTCACATCATTGATCTGCAAAAGACGATTACGGCCATCCGCGAGGCGTACGACATGGTGCGCAGGACTGTTTCCTCAGGCAAGTCCGTTTTGTTTGTGGGCACAAAGAAGCAGTCGCAGCAAACCATTGCCAAGGAAGCGCAGCGCTGTGGGATGTTTTATGTGACTAACCGTTGGCTCGGCGGCATGCTCACTAACTTTTCCACCATAAGGAAGAGTCTTTCGCGTCTCAAGAAGATAGAACGCATGGAGATAGACGGTACGTTCGAGCATCTCTCTAAGAAGGAGGTGGCGTCTTTACGCAAGGAGCACGCGAAGCTAGAAAAGAATTTGGGCGGCATAAAGGAAATGAAGGAGCTGCCGGGTGTAGTGTTTATCATTGATACGCGTAAGGAGACTATCGCTATCCGTGAGGCGAGGCGAGTTGGTATCCCGATTGTTGCGGTGGTGGACACCAACTGTAATCCTGAAGGTATCGATTACCCAATCCCCGGGAATGACGATGCGATCCGTGCCATTTCCCTTTTTACCCAACTCATTGCCAATGCGGTTATGGAAGCGGGTAACGAGCATGGTTTGAAAATCATTGAGAACTTGCAGGATGAGGAGAGTGGCGATGAGCTTGACGAGTCCGTTTCCTTGCACGAGGAAGGGCGCGAAATTACTGACTATGAAAATTATACTCCTCCTGAGGAGCGTGAGTATTCTGTGAACGATGAAGGCGATGTGTTTGATGAGGATGAGTCGCTCTACGAGGGGCGTTAGGTGTGCCCTCCGCGGTCTCTTTTGGGATGTGTGTCTGGGTAGGCATGTTTGCATCGAAGTCTGATCGGAAAATGCTGTCAGGAGGGGTACATGGAGATTGCTGCTCGCGACGTTAAGTCTTTGCGTGATAAAACCGGGGCCGGGATGATGGAGTGTAAGCGTGCGCTCCAGGAGTGTGCAGGGGACGCTCTGTGTGCAGAAAAGTATCTTAAGGAGAGGGGGCTTGCTGCCATCGAAAACAGGCGTGGGCGTGCCACTGCTGAGGGAGTCATCGTTATTAAAGCACGGCATGCAGAGGGCGCGGCCTGTGGGGCGAGCGCTGTAGCAATGGTTGAGCTTGTTTGCGAAACAGATTTTGTGGCAAAGAACGCAGAGTTCATCGCCCTTGCTGAGCGTATAGCTCAGGCGGTGCTCGAGCACGCGTACACTGAGGTAAACCAGGTGCTGCGCGATATGGTGGTGGACCTCGCAACGCGCGTACGGGAAAATATGAGCTTGACGCGCCTTGCGCTCTTACGTGCCGGCAGTGCCGGTGCAGGTCAGTACCTTTCTCACTACGTGCACCCTGATAAAAAAACAGGGGTAGTGCTCTCCTTTTCCTCCGATGCGCCGGATGTGTTCCTGCGATCCGATGTGCGGGCCTTCGCGTATGACTGCTGTTTGCACGCGGCGGCATATACCCCTCGCTACGTGCGCGCAGAGGACGTGCCTGCTGAGTATGTGCGGGAGCAGCGTGAGGTGTTCCAAGCGCATGTTGCGTCTCTCCAGAAGCCTGCGCATGTCAAGGAAAGTATCGTGCAGGGTAAACTAGAGAAGCATTTGGCTGAGATCTGTTTTCTGAAGCAGCCCTTTGTTAAGGACGACAAGCTTTCTGTTGAAAAAAAGATGGCAGAAGTGGGTGCCCGCGCAGGGGGTGCGCTTCGGTTTACTCAGGCACTGATATACCAGCTAGGGGTACAGTGAGTGGGAAGCACGGATAGATCCTGCCACCCTGCAGGATGGGGAGCAAGCAGGCGTGGGGGAGCTCGTGCTTCTCTCTTGCCGCACTGTGTTGTGAGGGGAAAAGATGGGTATCGCTGAGTGCTATGAGCAGAAGATGAAGAAGTCCCTCTCAGCGCTGCAGGAGGGTTTTAACACGCTGCGTACTGAACGTGCGACTGCACATTTGCTTGATCAGATTACTGTCGACTACTATCAGCAACCAACCGCGCTTAGTCAGGTGGCTACCGTTTCGGTACCCGAGGCGCGTTTGATCATTATCCAGCCTTGGGATAAAACGCTCCTTGCGGATATCGAGCGTGCAATTTTAAAGTCAAAATTGTCGCTCAATCCCTCCAACGACGGCAAGGTTATTCGTCTAGTGATTCCTCCACTTACCCAGGAGCGAAGGAAGGAGCTTGTCAGGCAGGCGCGCGCGTTAGCCGAGCAGGCGCGCGTTGCTATTCGCAATATTCGCCGTGAGGGAATCGAGGAAGCAAAGCGCGGGCATAAGGAGGGACTGCTAAGCGAGGATGCACTGAAAGCAGCAGAAGAGGCCTTCCAAAAAGCGACTGACGCTTCTGTCGCAGACGTTGCACGGTACTTGGCCGAGAAGGAAAAGGATATCCTGGAAGGTTGAGTGCCGTGCAGCACGTGGCCATCATCATGGATGGAAACGGGAGATGGGCGGAAAGGAGAGGGTTGCGGCGCAGTGCAGGGCACCGGCGGGGGCTGCAGACAGCGCGAGAGATTGTCGCGGCGCTGTGCGCGATTCGGGTGCCTTTTGTTACTCTGTATGTGTTTTCTACTGAAAACTGGAAGCGCTCTGCGCATGAAGTGCATTTCTTGATGAATTTAATCAGGTGGTATTTGAAAAAGGAGATGTCATTCTATGTGGAGCATGCCATTCGCGTAGTGCACCTGGGTTGTGCGCAGACACTTCCGCCTGATGTGCGCAGCCAGATAGAGTATGTTGTGGAACGCACTCGGTCTCATCGGGGAACTACTGTTGCGCTTGCTATAAATTATGGGGGAAAAGATGAAATTTTACGTGCGGTAAAAAAGGTTTTGTGCAGCACTTCGTGCCCGGATGGTGAGCTTCTCACCGAAGAAGCTTTCGGCGCGTGCCTTGATGCGCCGCAGTTGCCGAGTGTCGACTTTCTCATCAGAACAGGGGGTCAGCAACGCATGAGTAATTTTTTGCTTTGGCAAAGCGCGTACGCGGAGTTCTATTTTACCGATATCCTGTGGCCTGACTTTCGGGTAGAAGACATGCTGCGCGCCCTGGATGAGTATCGCCTGCGCACGCGTACCTTTGGGGGTTTGGAATGAGCGCGGAAATAAAGAGGCTGTTAATCTTTTTTTTCGGCGTTCCAACTATTCTTATGTTGGTATATGCGGCACCGCATGCACACTTCCTAGCGTTCCATTTGGTTATCTTCGGATCAGTTATGGGTGCGGTATGGGAAATGCATGCGATGGTGTCGCGCAGGATGTGCACGTACCCACTGGTTTTGTTGATCCCTTTCAGTCTTGTGCTTCCGCTTTTAGGATATGCAGCGCTGTGGCAGCCTGCACGGGGCGCTGAATCTGTCCTTTTTATTGGAGCACTGGGCACGCTGCTCATGAGTGTTTTTTTCACCGAATTGGTGTATTCGTTTTCTGCTTCTTTTGAAAACGCCCTTGAGCGTATGGCCTCGGCACTGTTGCTTGTTTTGTATCCAGGTATCTTTAGCCTTTTTTTTTCGCTCATTACGCGGTGGCGTCATGCAGAGATCGCATTGGTAATTTTTTTTCTCATGGTTTTTACGTGCGACTCTTGTGCATGGTTCTGTGGGACGCTCTGGGGAGTCAACAACAGAGGGATAATTCCTGCAAGTCCTAAAAAGAGTATTGCAGGTTTTATTGGAGGTTTTGCCGGTTCGGTAGGTGCAGGGTGTTTTGGCTCACTTGTATTTGGTTCGCGTGTGACGCTCTCTTTGGGGATGCTCATGGGTGTTGGAGCCTTGGTAGGACTGACTGCCATTGTAGGCGATCTAGTCGAGTCGGTGATGAAACGTTCGGCTCAGGTAAAGGATTCAGGATTTTTTACCCCCGGGCGGGGCGGAATTATGGATAACCTGGATTCGCTTGCGCCGTCACTGGGGACTTTTTACATTGCATGTGAGTGTTTTGGGATCGCTGCAGTATGAGTGTGCGACGTGTGGTAGTGCTGGGCATTACTGGTTCTATTGGAGCTGCAGCACTCAAACTTCTGCGTCGGTTTCCCGATCGGTTCTTGCTGGTGGGCGCTTCAGGTCACCGGCAGACCGAGTACGCGCGGGCGTTGGCGCGCGAGTTCTCTTTATCAGATATCACTATGACTGGCTCATGTTCTGAGCAAGAAGGTCGCGCACGCATAAAGCGTCTGCTTTCTTCCTGTGAAGCAGAGGTGGTGGTAAACGGTATTGCCGGCGCTGCTGGTCTTTTTGCCTCTCTTGAGGTGCTCAAGACGCGTTGTACGCTCGCGTTAGCAAATAAAGAAAGTGTGGTACTTGCAGCTTCTCTTTTGCATGCTGCGGCACGCGAAAGTGGGGCAACAATCGTTCCTGTAGATTCAGAGCATGCTGCTATTTTTCAACTTATTGCAGCGCACGGCGCGCATGCGGTGGCGCAGGTAGTGCTCACTGCGTCAGGTGGTCCATTTAGAACCTTTTCAAAGGAGTGCTTAGCGCATGTCACGGTGGAAGATGCGCTTCAACATCCGACGTGGCGTATGGGGAAGAAGATTTCTGTTGATTCTGCAACACTTGCAAATAAGGCACTGGAAGTTATAGAAGCAGTGCAGTTTTTTCGTATACCGGTGGATCGGGTCACGGTGGTGGTGCACCCTCAGAGCATAGTGCATGCGCTGGTGCAATGTCATTCGGGAGAAACGTATGCGCAGCTTTCTGTCCCTGATATGGCGTCGCCGTTACTGTATGCGTTGCTGTACCCTGATGCGCCTCCTGCGTATCAAACTCCGCTTGATTTTACATCGGGACTGTCTTTGCATTTTGAACCTCCGAGGGTAGATGACTTTCCGCTGTTGCGTATGGGTTTTGATGTTGCACGGGCGCAGCGTGCGTATCCTATTGCCTTTAATGCAGCAAATGAGGAGGCGGTGCGTGCGTTCTTGCAAAGAAACATTGGGTTTTTAGATATCGCACACGTGACTGCACAGGCGTTGCAAGAAGATTGGCGCGCAATTCCCCAAACGTTTGAAGAAGTTATGGCGTGCGATACGCGTGCGCGGATGTGTGCGCGGACGTGCATTGCACAGAGGTGGAGAGAGAGGTGATTAAGATAATTATTGGCGTTGTGGTGCTTGGTATTGTGGTGTTGTTTCATGAACTGGGGCATTTTGTCGCCGCGCTTTGGTGTCGAGTGGAGGTGCTCAGTTTTTCTGTCGGTATGGGGCCGGTCCTGTTTCGAAAGAAATTTGGAAAAACGGAATATCGCCTTTCGATGCTTCCTCTTGGGGGGTATTGCGGTATGAAGGGAGAGCAAGCGTTTCAAACGGCGCTTGATCAAAAACTTTCCCGTATTCCCGTTGAGCCCGGTTCACTGTATGCAGTAGGACCGCTCAAACGCATGGGTATTGCCTTTGCAGGACCGCTGGCGAATGTGCTTATGGCGGTAATGGTATTGGCATTGGTTAGTGCGCTTGGCTCGCGTGTACACACATTTGGAAACCGTATTTCACCGGTGTATGTATACGATAGTTCTGATAACTCGCCTGCACGCCGCGTGGGACTTCAGGACGGGGATACAATCCTGCGCATTGGTGACCAGCCGATACGCTATTTCAGTGATATTCAAAAAATTGTATCACAGCATGCGCAGCGTGCATTGCCATTTGTGATCGAACGGAGGGGGCAGCTTATGCACGTGACCATTACGCCTGATAGAGATGCGCATACTGGCATGGGGAGGGTTGGTATTTACCATTACGTACCGCTAGTTGTTGCGGCGGTTGATGCACACGGTGCTGCATCGCGGGCAGGTCTTGAACCTGAAGATAAAATTCTTGCAGTAGCAGGACGCCGTGTGCAACACGCAGTACAGCTCCTTGCGCTGCTCAAGGAATTTCGAAAAAAGTCAGTCGTATTGACTGTGCTGCGTTCAGGGAAGAGGCGATATCATACCATTGCGTTAGTGCGCACAGAAAACGGGGCAATAGATGTTGGTATCGAATGGAAAGCTCACACCGTGGTTATACCGGGAACTTCTTTTTTTGCAAGTGTCCGTGCGGGCATTGCAGAAACGTTGCGTATGTGTGTATTGACGGTGAAGGGTATTGGTATGCTCTTTCGGGGCCTGCAATTTCAGCAGGCTATCTCAGGCCCATTAAGGATTACGCATGTGATAGGAGATGTGGCCCAGCATGGTTTTCAGGAGAGTTTTTTAACGGGACTGTCACAATTATGCGAGTTTGTGGCACTCGTGTGCGTCTCTCTCTTTATTATGAATCTACTCCCCATTCCGATCCTGGACGGCGGTTTGATTTTATTCGCATGTGTTGAATTGTTTATGCAAAGAAGCATACACCCGCGTGTGTTGTACTATCTGCAGTTTGTAGGTTTTGCGTTTGTTGCATTGATATTTTTATGTGCGTTTTGGAACGACGTGAATTTTTTGTTTCACTAGGAGTGAGTGATGCAGTTACGGTGTGCGTGTGAGCGGGTGTTCGATATTGAACATGAGACGGTAATTTCGCTTGATGAGCACCCGGAATTTGTTGCGCGTATACAGCAGGGGGATTTTTTAAGTTACCAGTGTCCGGCATGTGGTGCGCGTATTCGTGCCGAAATAAAAACAGAATTTGTGTGGCATGCGAAGAATGTGCATTTGCTTTTGGTTCCTGAGCGAGAGCGTTTGCGGTGTTTGGCTTTTTGTGCCGGTATGCATATGAGCGACGGAGATAGTGCTGACTTTTGTGAACCCTTTGTCTTACGGGAGCACCAGACACCCGTGATTGGCTACGCAGAACTTGCTGATCGTGTTGCAATACTAGCATGGGATTTGAACCCTGAAATTGTTGAAGCAGTAAAGTTTTTTGTGTTGGAAGGGGCACCGCATCTAGGAGACAAGAGAGTTTCGTGTTTTTTTGAACGTTGTGTCGGGGACACCGGATCGCGCGTGATGGAGTTGCACGTGTACGGTATCAGAGAACAACAAACGGCAATTATGCCGGTTCCCATGAATGTGTATGAACGCGTTGAGCGAGAGCGAGGTAAACAAGCGGAGTTGTTTGAGGCGCTGTATGTTGGGGCGTATCTTTCATACAAGAATGTTTTTACTGACGCGTAGCGCCCGCACAGCGAGCAGCATCTGGTGTGCGTGGTGTATGGGGTGTTGTACGCTTGGGCTTTTTGCAGACAGTGTAGAGAAGCGCGCAGCGAAGGATGTGTTTACTGAACCGGCGCGCTTTTATCCCTCACAAAAATCAACGCTTGAATCTGCCCGGTCTGATACATCTGAATCTGAGAATGCATCTTCTTCCGTTCCTTCCCACAGTCAGCAGGAGTTGGCGCCAGACTCTGCCGCGCCTGCGCGTAACTCTGTGTTGTCCCCTGCTCCTCCTGAAAGGAGAGAGAAGCAGGGGACTGCGGTGCATGGGGCGGAAGTGACGCGGGCGGGAGCTGTCAGCCCGCGTTTTGTAGGGGGGCTGACAAAAATACTGGCCGCCTCTGACCATACATTCTTCGCTGCAGGAAATGATGGGTTTCTCACCCAGTACACGTATCCGGATTATAAACCGGATACGTGGCAGATCACCCCTGTTTCTATCAAACACTGTGCAGTGCATCCGGACCGCGCGCGTATTGCCGTATATGAAACAGATGGACGCAATTACCACCGAGTCAGTGTGTGGAATTGGCGCACGAAAGAAATACTTTTTGCAAAGCGTTTTACCGCATCGGTTGTGTCACTCTCGTGGATTGTGCAGGGAAGTTTTTTGAGTGTGGGAACAGCATCGCGCGAAGGTGTGACGGTGTTAGATGGGAGTGGAAATACAGTTTCTCTATTTTCGGAAGAGCCTGGGGTGGTGTTGTTGACTGCGAGTGGACCGCGCCTTGTGCTCAGTTATGCAGAATCTGGACGCCTCACGTACGTAGATTACAGCAAAAAGACAACCGTCAAACGTCTTCTTACCGAAAAGAATCTCCTGTCTCCCATGTTAATACATAACGGTGCACATCTTGTCGGTTATAGAGACCAACGTGTGTATGTCATCCAGTCTTCAAGTGGCGCGGTGCTCACCGAGTACCCTGCACGGAGTGCATGTTTTGCGCATACATTCAGCGATAGTCTTCCTGTGTGGATAGAGCCTGCTGAGTTGAAGTATCACTGGCGTATACGGAAAGCTGCGCAGCGTTCTGCTGATTTTATGCTTCCTGACAATGCTCGCATAACAAGTGCGTGCTCGGTTCGCACGCGGGTCATCGTAGGAACCGATCGCGGGATCCTCTATGAATTGCAGCAGGGAGATGACAGGCGCGTAACTATCCGCGCACTCAATGGCGAGCGTCAGATATACGCAAGCGATGTACATGGTGCAGATGAGGGCGCGTATTTTTTAGCAGACGGATCCCTATATCACAGCATGGCGTCCGGGGGACCGTATCGTGTTTTGGTGCGCGGAGTAAAAGGAACTCGGTTTCTGCCTTATCGTGATGGTTTTATTGTGTGGTCTGCAGGGAAAGAAACAGAGTTTCTTCATTGTGCGCAAAAGACGAGTCAACACAGGATGATATATCGCGCGCGTTCCACGGTAAGCGGCGTGTCGGTGTATGGGCGTATGTTGGTGATTACTGAACCTTTCTCTGGAGTATCGGTGGTGGATATTGAGCGGGGGATACGAGTTTTTTTTCACAAAGCGATTGGTATGCAGGATTCGCTATTGATTACTGATGACGTAATTGTAGCCACTCAAAGCGGTTTGCAGCCACTTGTCCTGCTGCATATGCGTACGGGGGAGACATATACGCATGCGGTGGGAGGCGATTTTGCCTTTGGCGTCCGCGCGCATGATACACAGCATGTATATTTTTTTTCGTTGGATACGAATGCGGGCACGACTGATTTGATCCATCTTCGTCTGCAACTGCAGCAACCCACAGAAAGTGTTGTGCGACGCATCCTCTCTTATAAGGATGAGGATATAGATGCGCATATGGTGATGCGGCGTTCACTGTTGGTAACTAATTTAGGAAAAGGGGCGCTTGTCGGACATCGCGTGCAACAGTCGCAGGTGTATCGTATGTCCCGTGCGTATGCGTTACCAAAAGTTGCTGCAATCACGTCGAACGGAGTTGTCAGCGTGAATTACGATGGTTCAGTTTCGTGGTATGAAGGCGACGGTGCGACATTGAAAGCAACCGAATTTATCCGGACCGAAGATTTTTGAACGGGTACACAAGGTGCGGTGTATTTTGTAATTCGGCACGGTGGTATGAATGCTTCCTAGTTGGTCTTGACAGGGAGCTCCTTCTCGGGGGAGGATGGGCGGGGTAGATGTTGGTTCGCTACAGTTACGATGCAAAGGGAAGGCGGTTGGGGCGTGCGCTGGTGTACACTGAGTCGGAGCACGGTATACCTCGGCAGAGCGTTGACGCTGGGGCGATAAGGGTTGTAGAAGCGCTGGTGGGTGCGGGGTATGAAACCTATATCGTCGGTGGGGCGGTAAGGGACCTGGTTGCGGGAAGGACACCAAAAGATTTTGACATTGTTACAGGCGCAGTTCCCTCTAGGATTCGTAGGTTGTTCAGGAACTCGCGCATTATCGGCAGGCGCTTCCGCATTGTTCATGTGTCGTGTGGCTCGCAGCTGTACGAGGTTTCCACCTTTCGCTCTCGTGTGGGGGAAGGTTCGGTGTGTGTTCCTGGCACGTTGGAGGAAGATGCATGGCGGAGGGACTTTAGTGTCAATGCCTTGTACTATGATCCTCTGAGAAATGTGGTGATCGATTGTGTCGGTGGAATGGTTGATCTGAAGAGGCGTCGCGTGCGGCCGCTCATACCTCTGCGGTCCATCTTTGTAGAGGACCCAGTGCGCATGCTCCGGGCATTGAAGTGCTCGGTGATGTGCGAGTCTTCCATCCCTTTTTCTGTCCGCCGCAGTATTCGCCGCAGTGTTTCCCTTCTTGGGGGGTGCTCTCCCTCCCGGTTGACCGACGAATTTGTAAAAATCCTCTTTTCCGGTCGGAGCGCCGCGCTTGTGCGCGCCCTATGTGGGTACCAGCTCCTTCTGTACTTGCAGCCGTCTGTGCACTACTTTATGCGGGATGTGCCGTGCTTTGAGAGCGCTTTTTTTGCAAGCTTGAGGGTGCTAGATCAGGCTTTTGTGTCTGGGAGGGTGAAGCGTGTGGGGCAAGCGCTTACGTACGTGCTGCGCGATTTTGTCGGCCTGGTGTTTGGTCATGCAGACGCACCGGATGAGGTGTACATAAGGGTGTATCGAGCATGTCGCAGTTTTGTGTTGCCAATGAATCCTCCCCGTGTAGAATTGGAGTACGCGGTGCGCTCTTGTTTGGGCGGTCGGGGTTTCGCGGCGCGCGCGGCGTGTACGCCTTCGGGTCGGTTGTGTGCGCGAGAGAACGGGGTGAGGTGTGTTTTTTCTTCCCCGTAGGAAGATAAGGTGGAGTTTGTTTCATGAGGTTTGTTTTTCTTGGTCCTCCTGGTGCCGGTAAGGGTACGCTTGCAGGTGAAATTTCTGGGCGTTGTGGCGTTGTGCACATCTCCACAGGGGGTATTCTTCGGGCAGCAATTCAGAAACAGACGGCATTAGGTAAAAAAGTTCAAAAAGTAGTTGAAGTGGGCGGCTTGGTAGATGACCAGACCGTTACGGAGCTAGTGCGGGAGCGTGTCAGTCACGAAGATGTGGTTAGCGGTTTTATTCTAGATGGGTTTCCTCGCACTGTCACGCAGGCTAGGTGCTTAGAGGACATTGTGCCGATAGACTACGCGGTGAGTATTGTAGTACCGGACGATGTCCTTGTTGCGCGTCTTACTGGCCGCAGGGTGTGTTCGGCCTGTGGGAGCAGTTATCATGTGCTCTTTGCGCAGCCTAAGAGAGAGGGTGTGTGCGATCGGTGTAGAGGAGTACTGGTCGTGCGGGAGGATGACAAGATGTCGGCAATTCTTCAGAGGCTTACCGCCTATCGAGCGCAGGCGGAGCCCATTGTCCACTTTTACAGTGAGCGGGGGAAATTAGTTTCTCTTAATGGTGCTCCGCCGATATCGGATGTAGTGTTGGAGTTTCAAGAGCGTTTTGCACAATCACGGTGAGCTCGATGTATGTGGGGGGTGCGTCGTATGGTACCTGCTTTTTTGCAGGTCGTATTTCCCCTTGTTGGTTGTGCGCATTATATTTTGTGGGGGCGGGCTATGAGAAAGGTTATCGTATATGGTGTCGTACTGTGTCTGTGTGTGCCGTGTTTCACAGCAAGCTCGGACAAGGCAGCGCAGGTGCCGTCTGTGCAGAAGGAAATGGCCGATCCGGTGGAAGGTATCTGGAAGAGCGTTGATGACAATACAGGGAAACCCACTGGGGTGTGGCGGTTGTATGTTCAGGATGGTAAGCTCTTTGGCAAGATCCTCGTGTGCATGGGGAGGGCTCCGAATGCGGCGGTGGTTTCGTGTACAAGAACGTATCCTGATTTCTCCAAGAAGGGAAACGTCGCCAATATGCCCTTGGTTGGTACGCCCTTCATCTATAACCTCGAGCGTACTTCTCCAGGCTCCTGGGGTGGTGGATACGTAATAGATCCTGCAAGCGGTAAGTACTATTACTGCAAAATTAATTTCATCCCTGCGGATGGGAGGAGCTACAAGGTTGATACGCTGCAGATGCGCGGGGAAATCAGCTGGGGGATTGGCAGAAGCCAGTACTGGCTCAGGTCTTCCCAGACGGAAGTCGATGAGCTCATAAAAACCAACGTGGTGGCGCACACGTTCGTGCCTGCTTCCGAGTAAGAGGACCGGCTCCACCGGCGGAAAGATATGTTCTTCAGTACAGTACGGAATCCACCAGGGCCTTGAAATCGCGGTTGAGGTGGTTTCCTTCCTCCTTACTCACCCGAATGGTGAAAAGACCGTCCTCGGTGCTGACGATGCTTTCCATAGGGCTGAGAGAGGGGCCGTCTTCTCCCGTGACTACTTCTAGGCAGTCGTGGACAGCGTGGCTCTCATAAAAACAGCAGGGACGATAGTCGAAGACGCCTTCGATATATTCGAGGACTGCTGAGTCCCGCACGACGTCGCCGGGCTCTGCGTTGCGGCCCAGGAGTTCTGCGAGTGTCGCCGGCACGTACTCGCTGTGCGTTGAAAGCTGGGGTGTTTTCGAGAGGAGCGCGTCTCCCGCAGCCGCGTACTCGCGTGTGCTTTCTTCAGCAGTCCCCTCGATACTCTCGACTTCCTCCAAGGGGTCCAGGTCCTCTTCCGGACTGGAATCGGAAGGCAAAGAGGCTGCCTCGTCAGGGAGTTCCTCTAGCACCTCGTCGAGCTCTTCATCGGCTGTGTCCGCACGCATCGCCACAGGTAGCACAGCCTCCCCACTTGCAAGGCTCTGCGCGAGCACTTCCCTGACAAGCTGTTCGATTTGCGCGCGGTTCATAGCACGCGCACCACCGTAACCATGCTCCAAGGTGGAGAAGACGTCATCCCAACCCTTACTGAGGAGCGCATCGAGCTCGCGTCCCCGCCTTATACGGAGACGCCTGGGAAGAGACTTCTTCATTTCTGCATCTGTTTCCCGCCTGCGGTGTTCAAGTCGGGTTCGCACCTCCTCCCACTCGAGTGATTCCTTCTGTTCGAGACAACTGTGTAGGAGCTGCGCGTGGAAGTGTATCAGCCTGTCCCTCAGTTTTGTGAGGGGGTCCTGGCGAAGGCTGAGCAACTGGAATACGAGCAAAAAAGTAGTCACAACAGCAACCATAGCGACAAGGCCCTTCGTCAGAGGGGTAAAGCCAAACAGCAAGACGGGCACTGCCTGTGCAATGACAAAGGCGCCTGATGCATTACTGAGCAGTGCCCAGTCTTCGTGCTGCTCACTCCTGACTGTCTGTACCCTGAACTGCTTGCGCTTCCACTCTGCGAGCACAGAGGGTTTGAGGGAACGTACCCCCTCATGGGGGATACCAATAACGATGCCACCGAAGGTGTAGTCATCAGCGGAAAGCGGAACAATGCTGTCTGTGATCTTCAGTTTGTTTTCCGCAATAAGGTGGGTGCCCAAGGCACGCAAGGACAAGTAGAAAAGAATGCGTCCACGATATTCCCCGTAGTTCCCCAGGGAGGGGAAAGAGTACAGCAGCGCATCATGGTACTCGTCGATAATAACCTTCGGTTCAGGGGAATGCTCCCCTAGAAACTGAAGAGGGACGTCGTGCTCCTCAGCGTTGTACTTTCTGTAGGTTACAGAACCACTGTCAGCAAGGAGAACGTCGGACTCAAAGGTGGAAAAATGGATATTTGGTTTCTGCGCCTCAACAATACGCACCCCTTTGAGACCAGCGACAGAAGACAAGAGCGCACTGGCCTCCCGGGCACGTTGTGTAATGTCTTCAGCCTTTTGCGCAGGATCGAAACTACTTCTGACTGCATCAAGCGCACAGAACTGAGAAAACAGGGGTCGATATCGACTGTGCCAAGCCTCACTTGCCTTACTGACCTCACGCAAGTTGGTAGAGAGCGCACTGAGAACAGTCGGTTGGTAAAAGTGTCTTTCAAACTCGGCAAAAGAAGCGCGTGGTGCGCAGAAAAACACCCCCACCATAAGGACGAGCGTCGCGAATAGACTGAGAATAACCTTAACGCCTGTGTTCACCGGTCGCGCCTCGCGTATACGTGGGGTAAGAACATGCAGCCCTGCGCCCCTTCTCGGCAAAAGAAGCGCATTCCTTGAGCACATGGTGCCATGACTTTTCATAAGTGTACCCTGTGGTGTGTGAGTAGGGGAAGAGAGGGGGAAGAAGCGCCCTATGGCAACAGGATGTGCGTACGTGCAAGATCCACGCATGAAGAAAGTGCGTGCGTCATGCATTGTTCCTTAGACGAGGGTGTGCACACGGAGCGTCGTGCCGCTTCTTGCCGTACGGAAAAAAGCGCAATCCACAGCGCATCGCTTCGTTCTTTACTTTGCCAAGACAGGGCGTGTGGATACTGCAGTGCGATTGCCTGAGCATGACGGCACGATACCGTGTACACATCTGCGCTTCTGCGAGACGCGCGTGTCTGAGCATGCTTTTTTGAAAGCAAACGAGAATTGTTCCGTATTTTCGCATTTGTGTAATTTTTCTTCAGTTGTGCGGTCATGCGTAATAGGGCTGTATCTATGCTGTTGTGAATGCTTTCAGGAGGTGCATACACGTGCAGCCGACGCATAGGAGAAAACCGCGCTACCAGCGTGCGTGCACGAACGAGTTCTTTAACACTTGCGTGCGTTGCACGAACGCAGGATTCTGCATAGGTAATGTGCTCCTTCTCATCTGTGCCGAATACTTCTTTGGGAGAAAAGTATTGCGCAGGAAAATCATCTGCATGCACCACTATATTTTGTTCTTGAAAGTCATAGCGGTTCCCCTCGGCAAGGATTTTACGTACAGCGAGTAATTCCGGCCGGTATTCGAAGTGCATAGTGTCCCACAGCATCCAGTGTCCGCCCCAGATAAACCCTTCGCTTTCGAAAAGACTGATGATTTCTGCAGGTGGAGCCCAGCGCTTTTTTATGGGGATGTGCATCCAATCTTCGTTATGCGCAGCTTCCCAATTCCAGTACATGGTGTGGCGTTGCCAATTCTTGGGCATAAGATCCAACGCGATCCCCCAGCTGTGGTTACTCTTTTGTCTAGAATCAGAAATCTCACGCCAGTTAAAGCCGTCGACGCGTAAAAGATCCTCGATAAACTTTTGTACGTGAGCATGCGTCTTCGCGGCAGTGAGGATTTTTTCCTGTACTGCGTTTAAGCGTGTGATGAGTGCTTTGTGTACGTATACGGGCTTTCCTAAGAACGTATAGTCGCGCGCGAGACGAGCGTTGATTTCCGAACGTGTGGCAGGACCGTAGAGCCACGTGAAAAAAGCGTCGTGATAGGGTTTTGTAGCGCTGCGTTTAATTGCAAGCGTCTTAGGCCTAAGCGCGTGTATTTCTTCTGGAAAAAGGTGCGCGGGGTCTAGGACTTCTCGCGCGTAGACATAATCGATGATGGGGCGCCAGTCGTGGGCTTGATCACGGTGTTCTCGAGGTAAAAGACGCCCCTCTGCCCAGTAGAGGGTGCGCCCGTCTGAACGGATGAGCCAGTCCTGTTCCCGCGGGTCATAGGCAATGACCGCGTTGAGATGAGGATATGCGTCCTGGATGGCGCGCAGAGCAAGGGGCGCGTTGTTAAGGTCGTAGAACGTGCGGTCACGGTTTCCGAAGTGCGCGGCGCAGGGGAGCGTACGCAGAAGAAGCGCGAGTGCCACTGTGCGACGAAAGACCACGCCCGGTGTCTCGGCGCATTATACGCGCGGCTAAAGAAATCATAGGCAGCAATTTTATTGTTTCTTGCGTCAAGCACGGGGAGGCAGGGGGAAGGCAGGACTTGTCAGAGTGTAAAAAAAAGGGATAGGATGGCGGTGGTGTGCGGTCGGGGGTTTTTTGGCGGCATAGCTCAGTTGGTAGAGCACGCGGCTCATATCCGCGCTGTCATAGGTTCAATCCCTATTGCCGCTATTTCCTTGGGTGATCTATCATCGCCGCTTGATAACTTTGTGCGGGTGATGTAGGATGCGCGCAAGTTCTGGGGGCGTAGCGAAGTTGGTTATCGCGCCAGCCTGTCACGCCGGAGATCGCGGGTTCGAGCCCCGTCGCTCCCGTCTGCGCACTGTGCGGTGCGCGTCCCTTTCTGTGTGGTTTCTTTGCGTGCACGGGTGGTAGCGCAGTGGTAGCGCGCTCGGTTCGGGACTGAGAGGTCGGGGGTTCAAATCCCCCTCGCCCGACCATCGCCGTTCCTGATCCATGGACGACTTGAACGTCCGACCTGCCGCTTAGGAGGCGGCCGCTCTCTCCGCTGAGCTAATGGATCGTGTGCCCCACACCCGGGCGCCGTCAGCAGACACCAGTTGTATGTAAAAGTCAAGAGTTCCTGTACGGACTTGTGGCTCTCTTGAAGAGAGGCTCTCACTGCGGTGGGCTCGTTTACGGGTCCTGGCTTTTGTGCTACAGTAGCGGCCGTGGGTGCTCCTCTTTTTACCGTTCTCGATGTGCTCAAGCTCGATCTGAAAGAGCGCGATTCGCTTGATCTGCGTTGTATCGCAGGTCACCATGGACTGGCAAATCCCATCACTATCTCGGATCTGAACCGACCAGGTCTTGTCCTGTCAGGCTTTTTTGACTTGTTCGCCTACCGGCGGATCCAGCTTTTTGGCCGCGGAGAACATGCGTATCTGCTCGCCCTTTTAGAGCAGGGACGATACGGTGCTATCGAAAAGATGTTCACCTTTGACTTGCCTTGTTGTATCTTTTCCCATGGAATTACCCCGCCGGAGAAGTTTTTGCATCTTGCTGAGCCTTCTTCTTGCCCTATCTTGGTCACTCGTCTTACGTCGAGCGAGCTTTCTTTACGTCTCATGCGTGTTCTCTCCAATATCTTCGCACCGACGATAGCGCTTCATGGAGTATTGGTGGAGGTGTATGGCGTCGGGATTCTTATTTCAGGAGATTCAGGAGTAGGAAAAAGTGAGACTGCTCTGGAGTTAATTGAGCGCGGTCATCGACTTGTTGCAGATGACTTAGTAGAAATTTCTTGCGTCAATGGAAATAGCCTCATTGGGCGGGGGGTGCACAAAAGTATCGGTCACCATATGGAAATTCGCGGTTTAGGAATCATCAATATTACACAGCTGTACGGGGTCGGTTCTATCAGGGAGCGGAAAGAAATACAAATGGTGGTTCAACTTGAAGAGTGGAATTCTTCAAAGGCCTATGATCGTCTCGGTACGCAGGAGCTGAACACTACTATTTTGGACGTCAGTGTTCCCCTTATAGAAATACCGGTAAGGCCCGGAAGGAACATCCCCATCATCCTGGAGACAGCTGCTATGAACGAGCGTTTAAAGCGTATGGGCTATTTTTCTGCAAAGGAATTCAATCAGAGCGTACTCAAATTGATGGAGCAGAATGCAGCACATGCACCGTATTATCGGCCAGATGATACGTACTAGGGGGCTAAAAAACGTGCGGTGTATGGCGGTGGAAGGAAAGCATAATGGTCGTAAAAACGGTGCGCGTGCTTAATCGTGCGGGCGTACATGCGCGTCCTGCGGCGCTTATTGTGCAAGCGGCAAGTCGCTTTGATTCGAAGATAATGCTTGTGCGGGATACGATCAGAGTGAATGCAAAGTCTATTATGGGTGTTATGGCTATGGCTGCAGGGTGTGGAAGTGAGCTCGAGTTGGTTGTAGAAGGTCCAGACGAAGTTGCTGCATTGTCCGCCATTGAGCGGCTATTTCAGAATAAATTCGAGGAAGAGTAAATACGCTCTTACGTGTTAGAACGCCTGTGTTTGTGCTCTTTGCGTGATAGGGGTACTGTACACTGAGATAGGGAAGGGGCAGAAGGGATGTCCGTCTGGCTTTTTACCGGACCTGAAATAGGGGAGCGAGATAGTGCAGTTCAGGAGGTGTGCGCGCGTGCACAAGCGCAAGGGACGGTGGACGTACATCGGCTCTATGCACACGAAACGCCTGTGGCAGATCTTGTAGATCTCCTGAGAACTCGTGCGCTGTTTGCAGATGCAGTCTGCGTGGTACTGTACAACGCAGAGGTTATTAAGAAGTGTGACGAAGTGCACGTGCTTACAGAATGGATAAAGGATGGCGGCTCGCGCGCTGACGTGTTTTTGGTACTGATTTCCGATAGTGTCAGTATACATAAGCGTATAGAACAGAATATTTCTCCCGTGCATAAGCGTGTTTTTTGGGAGTTGTTTGAAAATAAAAAACACGCGTGGGTGCAGCGATTTTTTTTTCAGCATGAAATGCGCATTGAACAGGAGGCTATCGAATCTCTTCTTGAGTTGGTGGAGAACAACACTCGTGCGCTCAAAACTGTTTGTACGCAGCTTTCTCTTTTTTTTGAAAAAGGACGCCGCATCACTGCGCACGACATTAGTTCGTTGCTGGTGCACACAAAAGAAGAGACATCGTTTACCTTATTCGATGCGCTGTCCAAACGAGATCTTGAGCATTCACTTATGATTCTCAACACGCTGCTTTGTTCGAAAGACGTTGCCCCTGTACAAATCCTTGCAGGACTCGCTTACGCGTTCCGTCGCCTTGCGCATTGGCACCATATACCGGAGGACAAAACGCACCCTGCAACGCTAAAGCGCTATGGGTTCACTTCTCGGCGTATGATTGCGCAATACCAGCGCGCTGCGTCTCTTTGGACCCTGAGCGATACGCATGCTATTTTGGATAGATTGTTCCAGACAGACGCAATGATCCGCTCAGGTGGGACGCCTCTCCAAGGGCCGCTGATGCAGCTGTGCCTTTACGCGATTGTAGTGCACGCGGGTAGGGCACCACACAGGTACTGCACAACGCTGCAGGAGCAGTGCGGACTACAGAACGAAATTTACTAATTTATTGGGAACTATCACTACGCGCTTTGGCTGCTGCGTACCAAGAAACTTACGCGCACCGGCGGTTTCCCGCGCCTTTTGCTCGAGTTCCTCATTTGGAGCGTTCGGCGCTACGGAGAAGGTGTCGCGCACTTTACCGTTCACCTGCACCACTACGGAGCACACATGCGGCGCCACACGCGCAGGGTCCACCTGTGGCCAAGGCTCATATGCGATAGTGTGCGTGTGCCCACACATTTCCCAGAGTTCTTCTGCCAAATGTGGTGCATAGGGAGAGAGGATTTTTACAAACATCTCCCACATTTTAGAGGGAAGAGGCATCCTCCGCGCCACCCGCGTAGCCTCATTTACAAATATCATCATCTGACTGATTGCCGTGTTAAAACTAAGCGCCGACGTATCGTCGGTCACTTTTTGAATAGTCCGGTGTAACAGCGTTTCGAGGGCGTACATGCTGCAAGACTTTTTCTGTGCGTGCAGGTCACCTGGCGGCTCTGCACGAGAGTCTTGTGGAATACCGTTTGCGGCCGCCACGCGCCCCGCAAGTACCCAAATTTTTTCTAAAAACCGAAAAACCCCCACTAACCCCTGCGTATTCCACGGTTTGGAAGCCTCAAGAGGTCCCATGAACATCTCGTATACCCGGCACGCGTCAGCACCGTACGCTGCAATCATGTCATCAGGATTGACGACATTCTTTAACGCTTTTGACATTTTTGCCACAACGCACTCGAGTTTTTCCCCCGTACGAGCATGCACGTAGGTACCTTGAGCATTAGTGTGCACCTCGTCGTGAGGTACAAGCGCGCCATTTTTCCTGCGATATGCATACGACGTAATCATGCCTTGGTTCACCAACCGCGCAAAGGGCTCTTTCGTGCTTACAAGACCTAAGTCGTACAATACCTTGTGCCAAAAGCGTGCATACAGTAAATGCAGTACGGCGTGCTCTGCACCACCTACATATAACGCCACTGGCGCCCAGTAACGCTCCTTCTCGGGTGCACAAAAGGCAGTCTTATTGCGGGGGTCCATATAACGGAGGTAATACCAGCAGGATCCTGCCCACTGGGGCATTGTGTTTGTTTCTCGCACTGCGTCAGATGCACACTGCGGACAGGGAACGCGCAGCCACGTGCGCGCTCGTGCAAGGGGGCCCTGCCCATCTTCCGTGGGAGTGAAATCGGCGGTTTCGGGTAACAAAAGCGGCAGCGCACTCTCAGGGAGAGGTACAACACCGCAGGAAGGACAGTGCACAAGAGGGATGGGTTCTCCCCAATAGCGCTGACGGCTGAACACCCAGTCGCGTAGGCGATAGGTGACGCGCCGTGCACCTGCGCCACGCATTTCAAGATGGGCAACAATACGTTCTCGCGCGTCGGCACTAGCAAGACCATTGAAAGCTCCAGAGTTGACGACAAAACCCTCGTCTGAGACGCATCTTTGGAGTACCGCGCCTTGAGGGGAGTTGCTATTAGGAACTGTTGCAGTGTAGTCTGCAGACACCACGGTTAACTTGGGTAAGCCAAACCGAGTGGCAAAATCCCAGTCGCGCTGATCATGTGCAGGAACTGCCATCACTGCCCCCGTGCCGTAGGAAACGAGCACATAATCACCTACCCACACCGGTATGCGCATATCATTGATTGGATTGCGCACGTACGCGCCGGTGAAAACACCGGTCTTTTCCTTCGCTAAATCAGTGCGTTCGAGATCGTTCTTTTTTGCTGCACGTTGCACGTACGCCTGTACCGCTGCGCGTTGTGCGTGTGTAGTGAGCGCCGTTACCGCTTCATGCTCGGGAGCAAGTACCAGGTACGTTACTCCAAAAAGCGTGTCCGCACGCGTGGTGTACACGCGAATTGTCTGTGGTAGCTTATCGTGCACTGAACACGCAGGCGCATCTACGGGAAAGTCAATTTCCGCGCCGCAGCTTTTTCCAATCCAATTACGCTGCATTTGTTTAACTGACTCAGGCCAGTCAAGTTCATCTAAATCTGAAAGGAGACGCTCGGCATACGCTGTAATACGCACCATCCACTGGCGGACACCACGCCGCGTCACCTCAGCACCACAGCGCTCGCAGCACGCGTCTCTTACTTCTTCGTTTGCAAGGCCTGTTTTGCAGCTGGGACACCAATTGATGGGCGCGGTTGCTTCATAGGCTAATCCTTTTTCATAAAGTTTGAGGAACAGCCACTGAGTCCAGCGATAGTATTCTGGATCTGCGGTAGATATTTCACGTTCCCAATCGTAGGAAAAACCAAACGACTGGATCTGTCTGCGAAAGGTGTCGCAGTTGGCGGAGGTGGAGACGCGCGGATGAGTACCAGTTTTGAGTGCAAAGTTTTCTGCCGGAAGTCCGAAGGCATCAAAACCCATAGGGTGGAGCACGTTGTAACCACCCATGCGCAAGTAGCGGCAGTAAATATCAGTTGCAGTGTAGCCTTCTGGATGTCCGACGTGAAGTCCCTGCGCTGAAGGATAGGGAAACATGTCCAACACGTACGCACGCCGCTCAGGAGGGAAGCGCTCATCCTCGGACACACAAAAGACGCGCTTGTCGCGCCAATAGGCCTGCCATTTTTTCTCTAGAGCGCGAAACGGATACCCCATAATCCCCTCTGTGTATGCAGAGGGCATTGTACACGCCGGTACATCTACGTTGCAAGGTACACCTGGGTGTGCACGGGTTGCAGCCCCTCTATGAGTCTAGGTTGACCTTTATTTCTTCTTGTAACGAGATAAACTTAAATGGATGCACATCGAGCACATTTGCATACCAGCCGCGCACCGTGCGCCGCTGTACCGCGTGCAGTGCATGCAAACGCGAAAGCGGAAGCACAACTGCTTCCTGTAAGAGGATACGTTCTGCCTGCGCAAGAAGTTCCCAACGACGAAGCACGTGCGGTTCTGCTCCTGCGCGTGTCAGCAGTGCCTCAAATTCCTCATGGGTCCATCCGGTTGAGTGTGTCTTTGATCCCTTTCTAAACAGCTCCAGAAACGCCATCGGATCTGCAAAGTCCGCAACCCAAGACACGATTCTCACGTGGTATTTTTCATCCTGCACATATTCCCGGTACGTTTCAGGCCGCACTGCCCAGATTTCCACTGCAAGTGCGAGGGCTGTCCAGGCCTTCTGAAGTTCAAGTGCGAGTGCCCGGCACGCCTCGGTGTCGGAAACGAGAATTTTAAGAGGAGTACGGGCTGTCTTCCCACCTATCTTCGCTTCTGCTAAAAGCGCGCGTGCGCGCGCAGGATTGTATTCATGTACTACAGGCGGTACCGGGTAGCCGGTAAACGGAGTTACGAGCGTTCGTGCGGGAAATAAATAGCGCGCGGTAAGCTCCTCCACCGGAGTAGCTAAAAGCAGTGCCTTGCGCAGCGTGGCGTTGCACGTCGGCTCATGTGCCGTTTTAAAACACAGATACTCTGTTGCCAGAAGCGGTACGATCTGAAGTGTAGCTGCATCCTGCAAAGAACTGTGCTCCAGCGCTCCACTAATCCAATGGATGCTCCCATCGTTAAACCCCGCATCGCGCGCTGCAGGGTCTTGTGCAATGAGCGCCACGATGGCGTGGAGGGCAAGCGCGTCCCTGTCCCAGTAGCGGGTGTTAACACGCAACACCACGCGATCTGCTTGCATTTGTTGTAATTCAAAAGGACCGCTTGCGATAGGATGGAACGGCTTGTGTGCTGAGGCGCTTGCCGTACGCGCGTGCAGCGTGCCGACGCTTGCCAGTTGGGTGGGGTGGACTGCGGCAAATGCGTGGTGACAGAGCATCTGAATGAAGTGTCCTGCTGGGTACGCGAGCTTGACCACGAGTGTCTTTTTGTCTGACCCCTCTACGAGAATCCCAACCGTGTGAGAGTCAGCCGTAGTGCCGCTGCGGTACGCACGTGCCC
Source organism: Treponema pallidum subsp. pallidum str. Nichols (assembly GCF_000410535.2). Lineage (NCBI taxonomy): Bacteria > Pseudomonadati > Spirochaetota > Spirochaetia > Treponematales > Treponemataceae > Treponema > Treponema pallidum. Next base: position 637,282 of record NC_021490.2, on the reverse strand, counting down.
CCTCAACTGCATCCAAAAAAGACGCATACGGCACATTCCATTCAGGATTTAACAAATTGAGCCAGGATTGCTGGAACGTCTCTGCAGTGATAGGGTCGCCGTTTTGAAAGAAAATCTGATCTCGTAAATAGAACGTCCACGTCAACCCATCGGTGCTTACCGACCAGTGTTGTGCGAGCGCCGGGATTGGGTGGAGATCGTACGGATCATAGGTGACAAGTCCCTCATATAGGGCTGTGAGCAGCTGTGCTTCGTCCACGCGCGATGCCACGTGCGGGTGTAGCACAGGCCTATACGGAGAAAAGGACACCACAAACTCTTTTCTTTCAGATCGAGGGAGCGGCGCGTGAGTCTTTTTTTTTTCGGAAGGAAAGAGAGGTAGGAGAAGAAGGGTACCTACTACCGTGAGAATGCCGCGGCGCGAGAGCCGCATTCTACGCACGGGCTACCCCTAAACGCTTCATATGTTTTTGCTCCTCTAGTTGCGAGGCATATTCTGCGCGGCACTTATTTGCCTTGGTTACAGAAGTGGTGATAGTTGTAACTTCAATCTTGACCCCTTTAATTTTCGCGCGCACATCAGACCTCACTGTCTTGTAGTACTCATCAAGACCTGCAAGCTGTTTAACCAGCGTATGCGCCTCTGCTACGTGTTTAAAAAGGAGCTCGAAGAGCTGCTCGTCCTTGAGCGCCATTAACTTTTCATGAATCGGAGTGTCTGGAGACACAAAACCCCGATACAGTTTGACACACCGGGCCAGCTCTTTTTGAAAGAGCTCAACGTTTACGCATTCCTTTTTCTGTATCTGTGTTGCCGGGTCGACGACGACAATTTCAACGTCCTTTGAACGCGTCTGAATGTTGAAAGCTTTGAGAAAGGCTAACACTACCTTTGAAAAGAAGGCCGCCTCAGACTGAGTCACGAGCTCCTCATTGAAGCGAATCTTTTCCAGAGCAGTATGAAAGTGGCTAGAAGTAGCTCCAAGCGATCTGAAACCAGAAAGTAGTACGGCGTGTGGATTGCGCATAGCACCGCGGCATCTTTTGGGTGCAGAAGATTCTTCAAACTCGCGGAGGATTGCAGCCCGCAGCTTTTCTGCGTTGGCAGAGAAGTCTTCTCTCAAAACCACGGTTGCCAACTCGCTGTAGAACGGATGGCCTTTTGCATTTTCTGAAAAGTTCTTTTTCATCGCGTCAAGCGCAACCTCTGGGTTGTTGACGTCCACCGTTGTCTCGTCCAAGCCATCCAGAGCATGCTGGCGAATAAGCAATTTGTAGCGCTCGCGATGAAACACCGAAAGGGACTTAAGTGCTGTGCTGATTACCTCATGGGCTTTTACTAGGTACTGCAACGAATCCCTCACCAGTCCTATCGAAATAGGATCAGCAGCGCCATAGAAAGATTGCACTATGTCAAATAGCCCACGTGTGTTCGCGTCTTTGGTGGTAGCAGTAAAATCTTTCCACATGAACGTACCGTTGAGCGCAACGAGCTTTGCAATACGTTTCGGGATTAGAAACTCCGAATCGAACCGGTAGTAGTTGTCCAAAAAACCGAGCATAGTCTGATAGTGCGAAAGGCGAGAACCAATGACCATCGGCTTCTCATTTTCCCCGTAGGGGGAAGTTTCTGGCAACTCAATCTCAGTCATCTTGCTGTCGTACTTGTACGCGTCATCGTGCAAGAAACCTTTTTGCAGCAAATTACTGCGAATTGCCTTTACCGCTGTGACCTGGACACGGTACTGCTCCAGCGCCTTTGGTAGGATGTCCCGATCGAGCTGCACCTTGCGCCGCGTAAGTGCTTCGGCAAGCCGATCCATATAGTTCTTGCGTTCTTCCATAGCCCCTACCGCACCGGCCGAGTGCTCTTCTAAAAGATGGTACCCATCCGTCTGCGAGCCGGATGTAAGAAATCAAAAAAACTGGGGGCATCCTATCACACCTTGCGCATGAGGTCAAGGGGACGCACGCGGCCCGCACGGAGCGCAGGAATGATGCATACCGCCAACGATAGGCATAGCGTGCCTCCTGCAACGCCACAGAGCGCGTGCACCGACAACACGATGGGAATGCGTTCCAGGTAGTGAGCAGGATCTAACAGATGAATGGGTGTCACCGGCACGTGCGCACTCGTGCGCAAAAAGAGTTGCCCTATGGCGTGTATCGCTGTGCGCCAGCTATTTAGCATCTGTTCTGCGAAAAGAAACATTTCGTTTACGTGAATCGCGCACCACATACCAAGCGGCAAACCAATAAGCAAACCGTACAACGCCGTGAGCAACCCTGCACTCAAAAAGATCAAAGCAATAACATGGGGAGGAGCGCCCATCGCTTTTAACATCGCAATTTCTTTACGCCGTTCTGTCATTAGCACCACCAGTACCGAAGAGATGTGCACTGACGCTACTAGCACTATCAAATACATAATGAATAACAATAACTTTCGTGATGTTCGGAAAGAATGAAATTGCGATCGATTCATGTCTTGCCACGTGTACGCACTAAAATGGCTCGGTAATTGTTCGTGTACTTGCTCAATAAAACGAGTCATCGCCTTAGCGTCAAACGCGTCGGCAGTTTTTACCACAAAAGAAAGTAGCGCAGATGCGGGGGAGAGAATTTTCATTCCCAGCGTGAGGGGGATAAATACCCACAACGCATCAAGCTCCTGATATCCGCAAGAAACAATACCTCCTACCACCGCGCGCACCATTTTGGGGACCGCACGACCTGTCCCTCCTTGCACGAGGGTGAGTATCTGGCACGTGTCCCCACAGCGCACCCCAATGCGCTCAGCGATGCGTTTTCCCAATATTAACGTGTGTACTCCCTGCGGCCTATCTACCAGTTCAAGTGAACCTTCGACGGTTAAAAATGGACGAAGTCCACGCTCACTAGAAAAAAAATCAGGGGGAACTGCGCGGATATTCCCCCCTGCACGCCCTGTTTTTCCGATTACAATACCATCTCCCTGAAGGTGCATCCATCGTGAGTGACAGTATGGGCCAAAGTCCTGCGCCATAAATGCATTAAATATGCGCTGCGCGTCTTCATATCGTTGCGTTGCCGTTTCATTGGGAGCAAGCGGCAGTATATCGATAAACTGGAGGTGACCCGATCCGAGTTCAATCATCCGTGTGGTGATCCCTTCAATCATTCCATCAGACACCACAAGGACAACAATGAGTGGGATGATGCTAATCCCGATGCCGAGCGCGGCACAGAAAAAACTTTTGCGCAAAAAGGAACGTCGTTTTCCTGCTACCGGAGTACCTGATAGAAAAGGTACTGGCGTAGGCAGTACGTGGTGCGCATCACCGTGTAGAGATGGGGTGTGCCCATATCCTGCGCACACTCCTGCGCAACGTAATGCACACATGAAAATAACTCGAATCAGATTCACCGCGGCGCACCTTTGTTTCATATGCGTATCAAACTTCCCTGCTGTAGCTGGTAACGGTAGTCGGTCATCGATGCAATACGTGGGTCGTGCGTTACAATGAGTAACGTCTTTTGATATTCCTCTGTCAGAGAGAACAGCAGATCCTGCACTATCAAAGCGTTCTTGGGATCCAAATTGCCAGTCGGTTCGTCCGCAAGAATTAGGGTGGGATCATTGATCAGTGCACGCGCAACTGCTGTCCGCTGTCTTTCTCCTCCTGACATTTGTGCAGGAAAATGATGGGCGCGCTGCACTACGCGTACTTTTTCTAGCAATTCGTATGCGCGTGCACGCACCTCACGGTAACTTTTTCCTGCGATAAGTCCAGGCAACATGACATTTTCAAGCGCAGTAAAATCCCTCAGTAGATGATGAAATTGAAAAACTAATCCTAAAAACTGTCTGCGGTATTCTGTCAGTGCGTGCTCATGCAAAGTGAGTACGTCGCATGAAAGCACTCTGACGATCCCCGAATCAGCGTGTTCCATTCCTCCAATAATATTCAGTAAGGTACTTTTACCGCAGCCGGATTCTCCGGTGATTGCAACCTTCACTGCACGCGGCACGCTAAATGATACGTCAGACAAAATCTGTATACGTTCTGTTGCGCAGCAGAAGCTTTTACTTACTTGTTCGACAGAAAGAATTGGGTCATTCATCGCGTAGCACCTCAGCCGGCTTGAGCAGGAGTATTTTACGCGTGGCAAGGTACGTTGCAACAGACGCAGAACCTGTGCCAAACAGAAATACAAACAGTACCTCCTGAAAGAAAATCTGCACGGGAATACGCTCCACGTTGTAAAAATATTGCGTACCAAACACACTGAAAGAAGGGGTTTTCGTTCCCGAGAAGAGGGAGAACAGGAAAAACGCAGAATTTACAGCAGTCTCAATGCACGCAATTATTTCGTTAACGTGGATAGTAATGAGCAATCCCAGGAGTACCCCCAAGAGAGAGCCCAAAAAGCCAATCATAATGCCATTGCCGATGAACAGAATCTGCACGTGACTGACAGGGGCGCCAAGTGAAACGAGCATAGCAATTTCTTCCTTTCGAGTGCGAATAGAGCGGCGCATGCTGTGATAAATGTTTACGGTTACCACCATAAAAATCAAAATGACAAGAAGTATCATGACGTTCTTCTCTATGCGGAGCGCACTAAAAAAAGCACGGTTGTACTCCCGCCAGGATTCTGCCTTGAGATCAGGAATGTGTTGTGCAAGAAAGAAAAGGTAGCGATCGTCTCGCTCATGGTTATTTAGTTTGACTGCCGCGGTAATATCAGGCGTCGTACCAAATAAAGTGGTGCCCATGTCCAGAGGAATGTACGCAAACGTGGAATCTACTTCGTGGTATCCCGATTTGAAAATGCCCGTTACCGTAAGTTTATTCCAGCCTGGCATTATCTTTTGTGTATCACTTCCTGACAGGGCAAGCGTGTCAACCTGATCTCCGGTACGTACCGAAAGGTGGCGCGCCAGTTCATATCCGAGCACAATGGAGTGCTTTTTACTCAAATTAAAACTTCCGGATGTTATCGGGAGTGCACGCGCCAGCAACCTATCCCGATGGAAGATATCTGCAGGAACTGCACGCACAAGCGCACCGTGTTGCCGATAATAGTTGCCTTGCAATAAGGCATGCGCTTCTATAAATGGATAAAAGGATTGATAGCCGCCTAACGTCTCTGCACGTTTTACTGCGTCAACACTGCCATATACACGAACGTGTGCAGAACTCACCTGTAAAATGGTGCCAATAAAACCCTGCTGGAAGCCGTTCATAACCGAAAGGATGACAATTAAGGTAAGTGCCCCAAAGGCAATGCCTAATATAAAAAAAAGACTGGTAATCGCGTTCGCACTCCGCGCGCGCACTGAATTTAATCTGCGCACCATAAAACACATCCACCGCAGCGTTTGCACGTGGGTGTTACTCATCGTGTACTTCCTTTGTAGAGTAAATTTCCTTCCCACGCTCAAATACCTGCACGTCCTGCGCACCTTCCTTTTGGTGAATTATTGCCTGTAATACGCCGTTGCGATAACGTTTTTCTAACACGTCTACCTTTCCACGATATTCATACGTAATGCGTTCATTCCCTCGAGCAGTTGTTTCTTCCTTTTCACATATACGCGCGTGCGCGTCATACCGATAGGTGCGTGCGTATACCAGTACCCCGCGCGTGTGCATTTCGTACGCGACGATCTTTCCGGAAAAATTATAGCGCGCGCGGATACGTGTGTGTGGTGTGGTAATTATTTTTTCACAGGGAAACAGCCGGTCCCCGACATAGTGCCAGTGAACGGTATGCAGTAGCTGTGCCCCTTCGTACAGAACTGCAGAGGATGGACGCTGACGCGAGTCAAACGTTTCGTGATACCAGCGATTGGCGGACGCGTGGGCACGTCCTGCCTCTTCCATGTGTACAAAATCGGCGTGTGATGAGGAATCTGCACCGCCTGTGCTGACGTGCGCTCTTTCGAACGCGTGTTCCAGTTCCTTCTCAAACGGATCTGCTTCATTGGGTGCTTCCTCAGGGGAGGTCACTGCGTAGCTGGAGGAATCAAGCGGAGTGTCTGTTTTTTGCGCCTGTGTCTGTTCTGCAAAGGTCCACGCGGCAGGAACAGCACTGTGCGCGCACACGGCCGCACACAGGTGCACTGCAATCCCGCTGCTGTACATCCAGCCATACCGGGGTCGAATCATCGTTCTCCGTGCAGGAACGAGGAAACAAACTCGCGCGCGTTCGCTTCAACCAAGTCTGTATAGCGCTCCCCCCACCCTAAAAAGGCTAATGGAATACCTAACTCTTGCATGATGGAAAAAACTGCTCCCCCTCGTGCGCGTGTGTCGCATTTTGCAAGGAGCAGTGCATCCACGCCAATAGCTTCGTGAAACGTTTGCGCTTGACGAAATGCATTTTGACCGGTGGTGGCATCTAATACCAATATCTTGCGGTATGCATCTGCGCTCACCTTTGTCTGCGCAATACGGTCGATCTTTTGCAGCTCCGCTATGAGGTGCGTCTTATTGTGCAGTCGCCCTGCGGTGTCAACGAGTAAAAGACCGCGCTTTTGCGCGCGCAAGGCTTCTCCTGCGTCAAATACCACTGCAGCAGGATCTTTTCCCCCCGGGTGCGCAATGACGCGCACGCCTAGCTGTGCACCGTGGTGTGCGAGTTGTTCTGCCGCTGCTGCGCGGAACGTATCTGCGGCGGCAAACAGTATCGGATGCACCTTCTGGGTCTGATAGTACGCTGCAAGCTTTGCAGCAGAAGTGGTCTTCCCGCTCCCGTTAACCCCAAGTAGGAGATACAGTGAGCACTGGTTCGGATTTGGTGCAAGATGGGTAACGCGTACGCACGATTCCATAATTTCCGCAAAGAGCGTGCGCAGTGCGTCTTCCGTATGTACAGAACGTGTGCGCGCGGCGTTTCGAAGCTGTGTGCAAAAGCTCTCTGCCGTCGAAAGACTCAGGTCGCCTTCGATGAGCAGCTCTTCAAGCGCGCTAAAAAACGTTTCGTCCAGAGGCGCCTGTCCACCGAGCAGGCGTCGTATTTTCTGTGCTAGGTTTCCTAAACCCACCTTCACGCTCCTTTAGGAATCTTCTTCCTGATCTTCTTCTGCCTCGTCGCGGTGCGTTAATGTTTGTATGTCTTTGTCCGCGCGGGGACGTACTGCCTGTGGCGCGTTGTGCATCACCGCGTTCAAATAGCGCGCAGCGTGCACGATGAAATTAATGCTCAGGATAACCGCCACTCCTACTGCTACCCCCGTGCCGATGAGCAGGTGCTGGCTTTTACGTTCTAATGCGCCCGTGCCGGCCGGTGCAGGAGGGGGAGGAGGTTGCGCGCTTGCAGCTTTTGCGCGTTCTAGCGCCTGATGCGTGTCTGCAAGCGTGGAGCCGAGAATGAGCGCGATGGGAACGGCAATGCAGAGGGCTCCAAAAGACCAGTATGCTACGTCCCTTTTGTACGCAAGATCCTGTGTTGCGTTTGGGTTAGGCGCAGGCAACACGAGCGTGCTCGGCTGAGAGTTAGGAAATGTGCCGCGTTCAATGAAGGCAAACGAACGCGCGCCTGCCGGTCCGACGGTGAAAATTTCGCGCAAGTCAGTAACCACGGTGCTGAAGGGAGTGACTCCCACTGAGCGTGCGCCAGAAAAGATAGGTGCTGCGCTGTTGTCAGTAAGCTGCACGCGCACACGATGTTGTGGACGGGCAACTAAACGCACCCGTAGTGAAAAGGCAGGTCGGTTTTCAATGTATATTTCCTTTGTGGCAGAAAAGTATCCTGCAGCAGACACGTCCACCACGTAGCGGCCCGGGTATGAGATAAGAGGTTTGGAAAGGTCTTCTACCGGCACGCCCTGAAACGAAAGACGTGCATGCGGAGGATGTACGTCAAACACAATGCGCACCGGTTGTGCGTTTTCAATGGCACTGCGCAATTGTGCAGACAGCGTGTGCATAAGACGCGGCAGTTCTCGGTAGGGACCTGCGAGCGTGAATTCCCGCGTGGGTTCTGCTTCTAGCCCTGTAGAAAGATAGAGAGATATGCGCACGTAACCGGCGACGTCTACGAGTTTTCCCGTAACCAGTGCAGAAAGTTTTTTTTGCCGTAAATGGGTGGCAAGGTGAAAGCGCTCAGGCAGTGCATGCGGTTCGTTTTGCGCACCTAAGACGAGCACCTCTGCCTGGAGCCAGGGACGGAAAAACCGCGCGCGTGCGGTGCGCACTTCCACACGGGCACGCTCGATTTCTTGCTCCTTCTCTTTGATTTGCTTTTCAAATGCTGCCGTACGCAGACGGCGCGCGTGATCGCTGACAGGGTGCAAGGAAACAAAATCACGCGCGCGCTGTAAATGTGCACGTTCTTTGAGCCGGGCGTGGTAGGCTTCTTCGTGGGGCAAGGCGGCGCGCTCGCGCTGTTCAGCTTCAGAAAGAAAATGACGGAGGGGTAATTTTTTTAGTTCAATAAAGAGTAGCTCCCGCGCAGGACGCACGTAGCGCTGAAAAATCTTTGGAATACCGTGAAAGGTAAAGTCTGCAACGGCAAGGCGCCACTTTTCCTTGGGGATTACGTGATCGGGGCGCGGGCGGGGACGGGCGGGGGCAGGAGGCGTAGACAGCAGCTGCGCAGCAGTCGTACGGGCGGTTGCGAAAAGAGGGTGTGTCGGCGCTGCAGGTGATGCTAGAAAGGAAGAGGCAGGAGGGTGACGCTGACGCGCGGACAGGAAAGAGTCAAAGGACGGCGCCGGTGCCGTTGCACTAAACGCGACCGCGATTTGGGGAAAGAAAAGCAGTGCTGCAAATGATTGCGCGTAACTCCCGTTCACTGTGGTTCTACACACTGGGTACTGGTACACAGAAACTCCAAGTAGGAACGGATGAACGGTTCTAACGCTCCGTCCATGACTGCGTGAATATTCCCCGTTTCGCACTTGCTGCGGTGATCTTTAACCATGGTGTAGGGATGAAAGACGTACGAGCGAATCTGATTTCCCCACGAAATATCCTTCTTTTCAGAAGCAAACCGTTGATGTTCCTGCTGTTTTTTTTGCCGTTCATAGGCGTACAGGCGGGCGCGTAACAAGCTCAGCGCCGTTGCACGGTTGCTGATTTGGCTGCGCTCGTTCTGGCAGGTGACTACTATCCCTGTAGGCAGATGCGTGATGCGCACGGCAGAGTCCGTTTTATTGACATGTTGACCGCCTGCTCCCCCTGAGCGGTAGGTATCTACCCGCATGTCTTCGCTCCGTATGTGCACCTCAACGTGATCGTCTAATACGGGGAAGACGTAGGTGGAGGTAAAAGAGGTATGTCTGCGCGCGGCAGAGTCAAACGGACTGATGCGCACGAGCCGGTGTACCCCCGTTTCTCCCTTGAGAAAACCAAAGGCGTGTGACCCGCAAATTTTTAACGTCACCGATTTTACTCCCCCTTCTGACTCAAGTAAGTCAACTATGTGTACGCAAAAGCTGCGCCGCTCTGCCCAGCGCGTGTACATGCGCATGAGCATCTGTGCCCAGTCGCAGGCCTCCACTCCTCCTGCGCCGGAGTGGATGGTAACAAACGCGTCGAGGCGGTCTACCTCTTCGTGCAGGAGACGGGTAAGCGATGCCTCTTCGAAACGAGCAGAAATGTCTGAAAAAAGGGAGGAAAGTTCTGGCTCCAGCGATGCGTCTTGCGCCTCGCGGGCAAGCTCGTACAACGCGCGCAGATCTGCGCTCTCACGGCGCAGCGCACGCCACGGCTCAAGCGTTGCGCGTAGCGTTTTCAGTTCCGCTAACAGCGCTTCGGCACGCGCGCGTTCGCTCCAAAAGTCAGGCGCTGCTGCAGCAGCCTCAAGCGTTGCTATGCGCGCCTCGTATGCGGCAACGTCAAAGACTCCCCCATACTTCCTGCACGCGCGCCTCGAGGGCGGTGATTTGTGGACCAAATTCTTCGATTTCCATTGCCTTTTCCTTTCTGTGTATGGAGAAAACGCCTGAGGCCTCCTCCGCTATGGGGATCGAGGGGGTGAGGGTTCTTCCTCGTCTTTCTCAAGCGTAATACCTGCGGTGCGCAGATGTTCTTCGATGAGTGTGCGGACTGACTGCGCATCTGAAAGCTGCACGGCTGCACGTGCACAGTGCTCTGCATCAGAGACTGAAATGCGTGATAAGAACGTGTGCAGCGTCTCGATGCGTGAAGAAGGCACACTCAACGCTCGCAGGCCGAGCCCCGCCAGAAGAAAGAGCGCAGTTTCATCTTCAGCCATGGCGCCGCACATGACCACGCGTCCGATTCCCTGTTCTCCAAAAGAAATACCGGGACGTTGCCGCAGATGTCTGTGCGCATGTATTACGTGCTGGATAAGACGGAGGAGTGCCGGGTGGAAGTAATCGGCATAGCTGCTGACCTGTTCGTTTTCTCGATCGGCGGCGAACACGTACTGGGTTAAGTCGTTCGTCCCTATGGAAAAAAAATCCACGTGGGGAGCGAAGTCTGCTGCCATCAGTGCCGAAGCGGGCGTTTCGATCATAATGCCGAGTGCTACCCGATCGGGTGTACTCACGTGCGCGCGGGCACACTCGTCGGCTACCTCAGAGATGAGGTCGGCGACGGCGTGAATTTCTTCCACCCGTGAAACCATGGGGATGAGAATGCGCAGCGTCCCTTCTGCACATGTTGCGCACGCTCCGGCGCGGAGCATTGCACGAAGCTGCACTTTCAGGAGCTCAGGATGTGCGAGGCAGTAGCGGATGCCTCGTAACCCTAAAAGAGGATTGCGCTCCGAAGCGGTGTGTGCACACGGTTCAGCAGCGTCCGAGAGTGCGCACATTCGCGCAGGGTCTGGCACCAGTTTGTCTGCACCAAGGTCAAACGTTCGAAGCACGACGGGGAGTCCTCTCATTGCCTGCAGCGCGCGCGTGTAGGCAGAGCACTGCGTCTCTTCATCTGGGAAGCGGTCGGATCCGAATAGCAAGAACTCCGAACGGAACAGTCCGATGCCTGCTGCTCCGAGCGCAGCAGCTGCACACGCTTCCTGGGGCATAACGATATTTGCCCCGACTTCAAAACGGATACCGTCACTTGAGTAAGTGCGCAGCGGTGCGTTTAGCACACAGGCGGCCGGGGGACTCTGTTCAGCTGTACTGGTGTGTTTGACGGTGAGGAAAGGGTGAGGCATGCGCGTGCGCAGCGCGCGCACGTCGGGATTTACGGTGAGGGTTCCTAGAGCGTCAGTTTTTCCCCCACTGCTTTCAGCATCGAGGAGTGCGCGCAGCGCCTCATCGGTGGCACGAGCAGTTTGCCGCACACGGAGCACGTACTGTGCAACGTCTTTACATCCCTGTGCACTGACGAGCAGGGGAAGACTCCACGCGCGCGCCATGATGGCGACATGGCTTGTTACGCTGCCACCTTCGGTTACCAAACCAGCGATATTTGCCTCGTGCAGGCGCAGTGCGTGCGCAGGTTGTACGTGAGCGGCAACCACGATGGATCCTGGGGGAACGGCGCTAAAGTCAGGCTCCCAGGGGGAGTGTGGGGTGCTATTTCCAATCCCTTGTGTTGGCAAAGAGCTTCCTGCGGTGGGTGTGGTGTCATGCGCAAGTGCGTCGAAGACACCGCTAAACGCGTCTCGGATATCGGCTGCCCGGGCACGCAGGTACTCGTCTGAGGTAGCAGAGAGGGCATCTGTCACGTGGGTAATTGCCTTGCGCAAAGCAGTTTCTGCATCGCAGGAACAAGAGCGCAGCGTTTCCTCTACGGTAGCTATGAAGGCCGCGTCGGCCAGCATTTCTGCTTGGCCACTGAGCACGGCATACTCGGGTGCAGGCTCGTCTCCGGATGCTTTTGCGCGCACTGAATCGAGCAGGTTCTGCAGCGAGGCGCGCGCATATGAAAGTGCGTTGCGCAAGCGGGCAATTTCCTGCGATGGGGGGCGCAGGCGGGATCCGCCAGGGCGGGAGCGGGTAGGTAGCAGGGTATCGAAGCAAAAGACTGGACCGATGGCGCATCCTGCTGAGGCAATAATGCCGGTGATAGGGGGAATGGTGCGCATGGCTCTGAGCATAGCGGATCCTCCCAAAAAGAGGAAGGACGCGCCTGTGTGTGCTCTGCATAAGACGTTGACAATCCCTGTGGGGCGTGCCTATACTCAGGCCCTCTATACGGAGGTGTAATCGTGAAAGTGAAATACGCACTACTTTCTGCCGGAGCGCTGCAGTTGTTGGTTGTAGGCTGTGGCTCGTCTCATCATGAGACGCACTATGGCTATGCGACGCTAAGCTATGCGGACTACTGGGCCGGGGAGTTGGGGCAGAGTAGGGACGTGCTTTTGGCGGGTAATGCCGAGGCGGACCGCGCGGGGGATCTCGACGCAGGCATGTTCGATGCAGTTTCTCGCGCAACCCACGGGCATGGCGCGTTCCGTCAGCAATTTCAGTACGCGGTTGAGGTATTGGGCGAAAAGGTTCTCTCGAAGCAGGAGACCGAAGACAGCAGGGGAAGAAAAAAGTGGGAGTACGAGACTGACCCAAGCGTTACTAAGATGGTGCGTGCCTCTGCGTCATTTCAGGATTTGGGAGAGGACGGGGAGATTAAGTTTGAAGCAGTCGAGGGTGCAGTAGCGTTGGCGGATCGCGCGAGTTCCTTCATGGTTGACAGCGAGGAATACAAGATTACGAACGTAAAGGTTCACGGTATGAAGTTTGTCCCAGTTGCGGTTCCTCATGAATTAAAAGGGATTGCAAAGGAGAAGTTTCACTTCGTGGAAGACTCCCGCGTTACGGAGAATACCAACGGCCTTAAGACAATGCTCACTGAGGATAGTTTTTCTGCACGTAAGGTAAGCAGCATGGAGAGCCCGCACGACCTTGTGGTAGACACGGTGGGTACCGGTTACCACAGCCGTTTTGGTTCGGACGCAGAGGCTTCTGTGATGCTGAAAAGGGCTGATGGCTCTGAGCTGTCGCACCGTGAGTTCATCGACTATGTGATGAACTTCAACACGGTCCGCTACGACTACTACGGTGATGACGCGAGCTACACCAATCTGATGGCGAGTTATGGCACCAAGCACTCTGCTGACTCCTGGTGGAAGACAGGAAGAGTGCCCCGCATTTCGTGTGGTATCAACTATGGGTTCGATCGGTTTAAAGGTTCAGGGCCGGGATACTACAGGCTGACTTTGATTGCGAACGGGTATAGGGACGTAGTTGCTGATGTGCGCTTCCTTCCCAAGTACGAGGGGAACATCGATATTGGGTTGAAGGGGAAGGTGCTGACCATAGGGGGCGCGGACGCGGAGACTCTGATGGATGCTGCAGTTGACGTGTTTGCCGATGGACAGCCTAAGCTTGTCAGCGATCAAGCGGTGAGCTTGGGGCAGAATGTCCTCTCTGCGGATTTCACTCCCGGCACTGAGTACACGGTTGAGGTTAGGTTCAAGGAATTCGGTTCTGTGCGTGCGAAGGTAGTGGCCCAGTAGAAGAGGGGTGTCCTATCCCGTGTGTCTTAAGCGTGTTTGGCTTTTGAAGCGTGGACACGCTTTGTTTCTGTTCCGTCTGTAAATATCTTGTAAGCTACGAGGAGCGAGAATGTCTGCATTGTTTTCCTTGGTTGCGGTGTACGTGCTTGTGTGCGCGCTGCACAAACAGATTAAAAAGTACGCGTCTGTCTGCTACCTCGGCAGTGCGTGTGTCAGTGTTGCGGTTGTCTGTGTCGTGTGGAGCGGCGCAACCAAGGGGAATTTTGGCGTGCGTGTGCTTCTGCATCCGCTGACGAGTGCGAGTTTTTCCACCGCGATCTTTACATTTGTGATGTGCGCGAGTGTGCTGAAGAACGGTTTGCTCAAGCAGCGTGTCATGGGGTTGCGTGCGGAACTGGCCATCACCGCGGCGATTCTCACTCTCGGGCATAACATCGCGCATGGAAGGGACTACCTGGTGCGTCTGTGCGGGAGTACCGGGGATTTGTCTACAGGGTTTCTTGTCGCGGGTGCTGTCAGCATGGTCCTCGTTCTTTTGATGAGCATTTTGGCGGTAACGTCTTTCAAGGTAGTGCGCAGGCGCATGGGCGCAAAGACATGGAAGCGTGTGCAACGCCTTGCATATCTCTTTTACGGGCTTACGTATGTGCACCTTTCCTTTATCCTCCTACCGACCGCTTTGAGGGGGTATATCCCGAGTGTCGTCTCCTACGTGTTGTATACCGTCATTTTTGCCACGTACGCGTTGCTGCGTGTCCGCAAGGCGTTGGGAAAGCGGAAGGGTGCTTGCGCGTTGTGCTCCGCGGCGGTTGCTGTGTCCTTCGTTGCGTTCGTCTTGGGCGCGTCTCACATGGTCAGGCACACGAGGCGTGCGCACACGGAGAGGACTACGCGTGCAAAGGCGCGGAAGTGTTCTCCTGCAGAGATGAAGGACGGCGTCTATGAGGCTAGCGCGCAGGGTCACAACGGAAAGCTAAGTTTGAGGGTGACAATCTCGCAGGGTAGGATTGAAGCTGTCACCGTCGTGGGGCACAGCGACGATGATCCTTATGCCTCCTGGGCGGTAGAGGGTGTCTCGGCGGCAATTGTAGGGGCTCAGTCTACCGATGTCGATGTGGTGAGTGAGGCAACTTCCACTAGCGAGGCAATAATTCGGGCCGTGGAGAAAATTCTCCAGCAACCGCAACCGTAGATCTAAGAAGAGCGGCGGTGGGATGTGCTTGTTTGTCTTCGTTTTGCTGGGCGCGTGCGGGGGTCGGTGTGTCTGTGAGTAAAGGTTTAAGGGGTACGCTCATTGGTGTGGGCGTCTCATTGGCTTTCCTGTTGGTGGTATATCGCCTCTTCGCGGGGAGCTATAACCGTATGATCTCGCTTGATGAGGCTGTCAAAAGTGCCTGGAGTCAGGTAGAGGCGGTCCTGCAGAGGCGCTTAGATCTGATCCCCAACTTGGTCTCGACGGTCAAGGGTTATGCAGAACATGAGTCGGATACGCTGAAGCGTGTTGCGGAAGCGCGTTCGCGTGCCGGTGGCGTTATGCAGGTGGGTGAAAGCGCACTCTCTGATCCGGAAAAGTTTGCTCGGTTTCAGCGTGTCCAAGCAGAAATAGGCGGTGCACTCGGGCGTTTGTTGCTTGTCAGCGAGCAGTATCCTGCCTTGCGCGCAAACGAGAGTTTTCTTGCGTTGCAAAGTCAGCTTGAAGGAACTGAAAATCGTATCTCTGTGGAGCGGACGCGCTACAATCGCGCCGTCCAGGAATACAACGCCTATATCCGTTCTTTCCCACGCAGTGCGGTGGCGCGTTGGGGTAATTTCAGCTCCCGCCCGTACTTTACGGCACATGAGGGGGCTGTTGCTGCGCCTCGCGTTCGGTTTTGAGTGTGTGCGTTGCCGCGCCAAGAGCGGTGTGGTTTTCTTTGCGTAGGATCGGTGATCTTCTCTCATGGCTCGTGGGGAGTAAGGGGGTTCGTGGGTCTTTTTGTGCCGATCCTGTCCCTCGTGTGGATGGCGCGCACGGTGGCGATGACCCGAGGCGGGAGGAGGACGCGTCGGGCGCTTTTCATATTCCCCGTTTTGCTGCTCGGTTAGGACTGGACTCTGCAGGACTGCTGCGTATCCAACGTACGGTGGCTCGTGTCGAAGGACACACTGACGGAGAGGTGGCGCTCGCTCTTATCAAGGAAAGTGATTCGTACTCGGTCTATGAGCTGTTTTTCGCACTCGTACTTGCTGGCGCCTGTTTTTGCGTTCAGCTGAGCATGGTGTCGGTGCTTGAACAAGCGTTTGCGCGTTTCTTTTGGGCGCCGCCATCGTGGTATATGCCGGCGTTTATGGTAGCGTCGAGTGTGGCAGCGTGTGTACTTTTTTTCTTTATCGCAAACATTCCGTGGGTGGATCGCGCGCTGGTACCGGGACCTCTCAAGCAGCAAAAGAGCTATGCGCGCGCGGTGCGCCACTTTGTGGAAAGTGGTGTGTGCAATACGCGCAATCGCACGGGGATTCTCATCTTTATTTCTGTGTTGGAGCGGCGTGTGCTGGTGCTCGCAGACGTGGGGGTGAGCGCGTACGTGCCTGCCCGTGAATGGACTGAACTGTGTCAAATAATTACTGCGGGGTTGCGCTCGCGTCGTGCAGCGGACGCCTTATGTGAGGCACTTACCCGTGTGGAACAGGTGCTCGCTACGCGGATGCCACCTCAGAAAAAAAGTTCCAACGAGTTACCGGATGGGTTAGTGATTTTGAGTCACTAGAATTGAATCGGTGTTCTGCGTAGTGTGATTCCACTAGGTAAGCGGCATGGGCATTCTGCTGTGGCCGTGTGTTCGCGGGGTGTTTCTGTGTTCAGAGGAGAGAAGGCGATGGATGGGGTGCGGGGGCGCCTGAGTGCCCTGCGTTCGCTGATGCGTGCGCAAGGGGTAGATATTTGTTATATCTCCGGTGAGAACGCGCATGGGCAGATAGATGGTGCGCGTGAATATTTTTCTGGATTTACAGGCTCTGCAGGAATAGTGGTGGTGACCGCACAACGTGCGTTTTTGTGGACAGATGGACGGTATTTTATCCAGGCTGAGCGTGAGCTGTCGGCATGTGAAGTGTGCCTTTTTCGTACAGGGCAGGCGGGCGTACCTCGGGTAACTGAGCTTTTGCGTACAGAACTCCGTGCTTTTTCATCCGGGCCTGGGCACGGAGGGGGAACGCTCGCAGTGGATGGCCGTACGATTTCTGCGGCTGTATGGGAGCAGTTTCAGCAGGAGCTTGTGGATGTATCGCTTCGCCTAGACTTTGATGGGGCGCTCCTGCTACCGCAGGAGCATCGCGTTTCCGTAGTTCCTTCCCCTGCGTTTTTGTTGGATGAGCGCTACACGGGGTTGAGTGCGGCGCAAAAGCTCACCCAACTGCGCGCAGCGCTCAGTGCACGCAGCTGTGATGCAACGGTGTTGTCCACATTGGATGATGTGTGCTGGCTCACCAATGTGCGCGCACACGATGTGCCGTGTACACCGCTGTTGGTGGCATACATGGTCGTCACGCACACCCGTGCCTTTCTTTATGTGGATATGCGCAAAATTTCTTCTGCATTGCATCAAGCTTTGTATGCGCAGGGCGTTGAGTGTATGCCGTACGATACTTTTTTTGATCAGGTGTGTGCGCGCTGTGCGGATCAGGAACCGACGGTACATGCTGTGGGGAAAGGAAGAGCAGGAGTGCAGGAAGTGGCAGGCAGAACGCCAGTGGTGTTGTTGGACTTTGAGCGTTCGTGTGCTGCACTGGTGGATCTCTTTCGTGCATCGCCGCAGGTGTGTAGACCGCAGGTGGAACGATCCGCTCCTTCCGGTTCGTTATCTTCTGTGCTGGGCATAGAAGAGGATGGTACTGAGACCAGCAGAGGTGGGAAAAGTGCATGTGCGTTGCAGTCTGCACGCGACGCTCTGGCAGCAGGGAAAGAAAAGGAGAACAAAGAGGAGCGGGGACAGACCATGTGCTTCTCCGTTTGTCGTGGACTTTTGCCAACTGTAGCGCTCAAAGCATTAAAGAACGACACCGAGCGAGCCAATGTGCACCAGGCAATGATACAGGATGGGATTGCGCTGGTAAAAACGCTGCAGTGGGTGTACCAGCAGCTTGACGTGGGTGCAGACGTTGATGAATGCGCTGTAGCGGAGTTTGTACGTGCTGCCCGGGCGGTGTCTCCGTCTTTCATTGAAGAAAGCTTTCACACCATTGCAGGATACGGGGCGAACGCAGCAATGGTGCATTACCGCCCCGTGCGTTTTTCAGCTTTACACCCTGCTGCGGGTCAAACGGCAGCACTGCTTCGCGCGCGTGGTTTTTTATTATTGGATTCTGGCGCGCATTATCGTGAGGGTACCACCGATGTGACGCGCACGCTGGCTCTCGGTCCTTTGACAGATGTGCAGCGTGCAGACTACACGCTGGTATTGCAGGCGCACAGTGCGCTTGCGCGTGCGCGCTTTCCTGCAGGGACCAGTGGGGCGGTGCTCGACGGAATTGCCCGGGCTCCGCTGTGGGCACAGGGACGAGACTACCCACATGGGACGGGGCATGGGGTGGGTTTTTGTCTTTCAGTGCATGAGGGTCCCTATAGTATTTCTCCGAGTGCTCCCGGGAGAGGAGGAACTGCACGAGGCATTGGGGCAGAGCACACGGGAGATCCTCCCTTTTTTTCTGAGGAGGCGGCGTGGCAGCTGCGCCCGGGTATGCTCCTTTCCAATGAGCCTGGGGTGTATGTGGCTGGCTCTCATGGCGTGCGCATAGAAAATCTTATGTGGGTGGTACAGGCGCATGAGTCTGACGCGCAGTGTGTGTGGAAGGAAGGAGGGGAGGGAAAGGAGGAGAACGCGGCGGCGCGTGAGTGTACGGGTGCAGATAGGATGCAACCGTCACGATGCCGAAGTTTCTATGGATTTCAAACTGCAACGCTGTGTCCAATTGACACGCGGCCGCTCGTGCGAGAACGATTGCACGATGAAGATATTGCGTGGCTGAATGCCTATCACCTACGGGTGTATGTAACGCTCGCGCCGTTTTTAGATGCGCGTACGCGCGCCTTTTTGCGCACGTGCTGTCGTGCGCTATAGCGTTTTCCTGTTGATTGGTGTTATACGCAGATCTTGATTTTTGATCATAAAGGACATTAGCTTAGGCGGGTGCACTGCATGTGGTGTCTGAAAAGATGTCCGCGGGCAAGAGGAGGGAATTGTGATTACGATTTTCGAAGCGCTTGAGCGTGTGCGCGTCATTCCGGTGGTGACGCTTGAGCGCGTGG
Source organism: Treponema pallidum subsp. pallidum str. Nichols (assembly GCF_000410535.2). Taxonomy (NCBI): domain Bacteria; kingdom Pseudomonadati; phylum Spirochaetota; class Spirochaetia; order Treponematales; family Treponemataceae; genus Treponema; species Treponema pallidum. Next base: position 618,573 of record NC_021490.2, on the reverse strand, counting down.
AAGACGCAGTGCCGCTTGCACGCGCCTTGATAACAGGTGGTATCAGGTGTATGGAAGTAACATTTCGAACGTTGGTTGCTGCGGAGGCGATTGCGGCAATCCGTCAGGAATGTGCTGATGTGTTACTTGGTGCAGGAACCGTACTGACGGTAGAGCAGGCGCAGCAGGCGCAGGCAGCAGGTGCGCAGTTTGTGGTCAGTCCCGGTTTTAATCCGCGGGTTGTTGCGCACTGTTTGGGGCATGGCGTTCCGATCATACCGGGGATAGCATCTGCAACAGAAATTGAGCGTGCGCTTGAGTTTGGTATTTCGGTAGTAAAGTTTTTCCCCGCTGAGCTTTTGGGAGGTACGGCAATGATGAGTGCGCTCGCACGTCCCTACACGGCGGTGCGTTTTGTGCCTACGGGGGGAATTCATCTTAATAATCTTGCTGAGTATGTGGCGCATCCTCGGGTGCTCGCCTGTGGGGGCAGTTGGATGGTACCGGCGCAGTCAATAGCGGCAGGAGATTTCTCGCAGGTTACTGCACTTTCTCAGCAGACGTTACAGATTGTCGGGGTAATGTAGGGGGTGGTGGCTCAAACGTTGTCTTTCTCAGAGAGGGCACGTATACTGCCGGCGGCACTCAGGTGCGGGAGGTAACTGGTGCGCAGAAACTCGAGGACGATGGCAAAGATAGTGGCGCTGCTTGCGCTTATTCTTTTGCTCATATTGGCAGGTTTTATTTGGTTTGATTATTTAGGAGTCCTCGATGCAAAGCGGGCGATTTCTCCGTTGTACCGTCTTTTTGGACGTTCGGTGCCGGAGGGAGTTGTGTCGACTGCTGATCCGGATTTGGATGCGGATCGTTATGCCAAGCGTCTTGAGGCGCTCGGGGAGCGTGCAGAGGAATTAGATAAAAAGGACGCTGAGCTACAGGAAAAGGAAAAGGATCACGAAAGGGTTTCTCAGGAGTTGGATGAGCGTCTGCGCGCGCTTGAGGATAAGGAGAAATCCTACAACTTGCTTGTTGCGGAGACAAACGAGCGTCGCGGGAATGTGCGTAAGATTGCAGAATACGTCAGTGGTATGCCTCCGGAGAGTGCGGTAAAGATTCTGCTGAAAACTGATGATCAAGATGTGATTGAAGTGTTTCGTATGGTGGATGCGGCCGCTCGGCAAAGGGGTGTTAACTCTCTTGTGCCGTATTGGCTTTCTCTTATGCCTCCTGACAGGGCAGCTGAGATTCAGCGGAAGATGGCAAATAAACCTGCTGACTTTCCCTAGGCGGTTTATACCAACTTGATAAAGTGCTCTTATGTTTTTTTCTCTCCTTTCGCCGGCTGCTTTTCTGTTTATTTTTTTTATCCTGTATTGGTACGTTTTCCGCACCGCGACGCAGCGGGTCGTTGTGCTGCTTGTAGCAAACTTTCTTGCTATTGCAGCTTTTGATATTCGCTTCTGCATTCCGTATCTCGTTTTAAGTGCGTTAGCCTACAGCTGTGGGTTGCTCATACTCATGCAGAAAAGTTTCTTATGGAGAAAAGTCCTGCTCATTGCGGGTACCTTGTTGCAGATACTTTTCTTTTGTCTTTTTAAACATTTCTCTGATATGCTCTCGCTCGTGCGTGCATTTGCTCCTGCATATTTTGCGCAGCACACATGGCACCAACATGTAAAAGACTGGAATATATGGCACCCAGTGGGTATTTCGTACTGTACATTCAAATGTATGAGCTATGTGTTTGACGTGTATCTGTGCAAGATACGCAGAAGAGAGCCGTTTGCACGTGTGCTTTTGTATGTGTCTTTTTTTCCTCAAATGATTTCAGGACCTATTGCAAACGCATCGCATTTTTTTACACGTCTGCCGCACAATTTGCGCGCTGGTGAAAGCCCCTTAGATCGTCCTATCCACTTTGATCGTGCGGTGGTATTACTGTACACGGGGTTGGTCAAGAAAGTTATTTTTGCAGATTTTCTTTCTATACTTGTGACTGATAAAATTTTTACGCTTCCTTCCGCATACAGTAGCACCGAGTTGCTCTTTGGCCTCATCAGTTACAGTGCGGTTTTATACTGCGATTTTTCTGGGTACAGTGACCTGGCAATTGCAGTTGGGTTGCTTTTTGGGTTTGAAACACCGGCGAACTTCAAACGCCCTTACATATCTCAGTCAGTTACTGAATTTTGGAGACGCTGGCATATTTCCTTTTCTCAATGGTTGAAAGAGTATTTGTATTTCTCACTTGGGGGTTCACGTTTTGGGATCAAAAGAACGGTGTGTGCACTTTTTTTTACCATGCTGATCGCAGGTCTCTGGCATGGCGTACGCTTGACGTTTCTGTTGTGGGGTATGGCGCAGGGTGTGGCTTTGGTAATTGAGCGGGTGTATAGGGAAAAAAGACGGGTGAACGGTGCGAATGCCTTTGGATCAAGTAGTGTGATGGGAAGATGGAAAGCGCGTGCTATGCGGTGTATACGCGTCAGTGCATTGTTTCTTTTTGTCAGTGTTGGATGGCTTATTTTTCGCGCACCGTCTTTTGCAGAAGTGTGGCGGTACGTTACCTTGCTGTTCCGAGGAAGTTGGCATGGGCCATTCCAAGTTATCACGCCATTTACCGCGTTGCTCGCGCTGTGTGCACTGTGTGTACAACTCCCTTCAGATCGTACGCGTGCGCGCGCGTTTGCTTGCTACTGCGCAGTGCCCTTACCCGTAAAGGCTTTGTGTGCGGCGTTCTTTTTCTTTGTACTGTCGGTTATGACTCCATCAGGTATTGCGCCCTTTATTTATTATAGTTTTTAGCGAAGGGGCTATGATGACAACAGTGCGTGTTATATTGCAAAGGTGTGCACGGGGAATATGTAGTAATAAGGGTCGGTACAGTGCGAATCAGGTACTGCTTTTTTGCATACTTACGCTGAGCCTGTGGACGCCATTTCTCGGTCCGGCGTTGCGCCATCCTGCCGTGTACATACGGCACAAGAGCGTGAAAAACATCTACCTTGCATTCGTAGATCCGCTCATGCACACTGCAGAACAGTGGGGAATAGATACGGTATTTCCTCTTTTGCGCGAGAGTTTTTTGCATGCGACAGGTTTGATACAGCATCCGGAGTGGGAAGATACGTTTTATCACTGCGAGCAACGCTCTTATGAGCCAGCTGCTGCCCTGGCGGAGTCTGTGCCTTCTCCTGTCTTACAGGAGGCCGTGGCCGTTTCCCCTCCGGGGGTGGCGGTTAACGATTCTGTTGCGGAAAGAAAAACAACTGCTCCCGCACGTGTCTTTTCGCGTACAGCGCTTCGTATTTTGATGTGTGGAGATTCCCAAATGCGTTACCTTACCGGCGGTGCGTTGCAGGTGCTAGGGACGTCTTCGCACGTGCAGATTCAAGAAGTGACGGTTAGTTCTTCTGGTTTTGTGCGGACCGATTATTACCACTGGCCACGAAAATTTCTCGCGCTCCTGGATACGCACACCCAACAAGAACCATATGCAGCGGTAATTATGGCATTTGGTATGAATGACTATCAAAATTTTTATGATGCGGATGGCTCTTTGTGTGTGACGAAAACTGCACGCTGGGAACGCGCGTATGAGCAAAAAATGCGCGCCTGTTTGAATATTATTCTGCACACAGTACCGAAGGTGTATCTGTTGGGTATGCCAGAGACACGTAACAAACAGTTGAATGAGAAGCTTGTGTACATCGAGCACGTACAAAAGAAAGTAGTGGCGCAATACGATCCGCAGCGGGTGCGCTATTACTCCCTCAAACCAATTGTACCCGGTGTACACGGAACATATGCAAGCGCGATAAGGGACACGCACGGCCGTTGGGTACACGTGATGCACAAAGACGGCATCCACTACACCATAGAGGGTGGTGCGTACGTTATGGAAACTCTCTTACCCCTTATTCTTGCAGATTTGGAACGGTCTCGTCACGGATACATGCGTTCTTCTCTGGGGTCGCATGAACTCCCTGCGACGAAGGGGATGGAAAGAGCACGTCACGCGTCAACTCGAACATAGGGATAAACCGCACCGTTGTATCCTGCATGACAGGGGGTGCGTCCTGCAGGGGGTTATCGTACGTCCACACCGTTGCCTGCACTTGCATAGTGCTGTTTTGGTCACCTGAGAATGTTACCGTAAAGGGGAGTGGTGGGCGCGCCTGCGATATGAACCGTACCACAGATCCCTGCTCCAAACGCGTAAAAGGCCTATCTGCTTCGTACGCAGCAGTTCCGTGTGGAGAGGTGATGCGCAGTTCGATTGCCTGCGCGCGCAACTGAGAGCGCACCTCCAGGACGTTGATGCGTCCGCCAAAGTAACTGCGAGAGTCCATGGAGATCTGGAGGTGATCCTGTGCCTTTTGTATTTCCGCCGTGGACAGCCGCGCGTGTGTGCGTGCACGTATATGCCGAGGAATGGGCAGTGGAGAGTGAAGCGAAAGGGTGAGCCCCCTCTCACTAATGCGATAGCATGCGGTAATTTCCTGTGGGATACGCGTGCTTGACAGTGAAACGCTCCAGAGCACACCGTTGATAACGAGCACAGTCAGTAATGCACCAGAAAGCAGAAGGTTTCTCCTACGTATGAAGGGGATGCGAGGGTGGGATTTTTCCCGTTCAAAAAAGAGAGTGAGCATAAAAAGCATAAACGGAACACAACCGAGTGCAAAAAATACGTTGCTTTGGTGGAAGGATAACGGCGCGGTAACCGCACTGTTCTTTAAGTATGCGTAAAGGAAGGGAGCGAAGAGAAGAAACATCATTGCAAGCATTATCCGTCGTGTAGTCTTTCTCTGTGCGCTAAAGAAGACAAGCGAGAGCGCATACTCTAGAGCGAAGACTGCTGAGAGTGAAAAATCGATAACAGAAAAAAGGACCGCGTACAACAGACAGAGTGTGCTTGCAAGATATCCTCCGATAAATCCGTTGTGCAACATGGAATCTCTGATTGTCTTGCTGTTTGCCATGCACACGCACGAGAGTGCAATTGCGATGCTGTGCTTTACTATGAGTGCAAGAAGCGGTAATGCACCTGTTGATGTGTGCGTGCCAAAGCGGATAAGAAAAAAAAGAGCGGTAAGTTGTGTTGCAACGAACACGCTACACACGCTCAGTACCCCTAAGATAGCAGGGAGCCACCACATGGCTAAAATAGTGTTCCAGTAATGCCTTTTGCGCGAGTCAGAAAGAAAACTAAAAATAGCCAAAGAGAGCAAAAGAGTGATGACAGCGCCTAAGATAAGAATCACGAAAAATTGCTCTCGAATGAGGTAGAGCGTGCCGCCGTACGAAACACTCACGTAATGCGTGTCCCATTCTTCTGAGTACACCTGGGTAAGGAGTGCCGGGAGCGTGTGCAGTGCACCTGGAGGGTACAACGAATTTTCCATCCTTACCGCAGGAATATGCTCCTTGATGTAGAGTGCATGGCGTGGGTCCTCGTGCAACCATCCAAGCCGGTGCAATATGGCGTCAAAGTCCCGATAACGGATGGGGACGTGGTGTGATGTTAGGTGTTGGTATACTGCTTGAAGAAGCCAGGGTGGGCACACTGTACGGTGTGCCCCCGTGTGCAAGCGCGGTGGTCCTGTAGTTTCGTCGAGTATCAGGACTATTGGCGCCTTATAGGAGGAGATGAGCGAGATGAGTTTTTTAGTTCCTGTAAGCCGATCGACGGGCACAAAATCAGGAACGGGAGGATGGTCGTGTGCAGTTATTGCCACGAGTACCGACACGTCTGGGGTCTGGTGCTCAAAGTCCTGCACCAGCAAGCGGAGCTGCTGTACCGCACGCGTCTCGCGTTCTTGCGCTTCACGCGATGCAGTGAAGACGACGAGCACATCCGTTCTTGGTCCAAAGAAGTGAAGCTCGTTTTCCTGTGCGTGTACAAAAATACCACAGAGCACGAAAAGCAGCGCGCGGCACACCCGAGTCATGACTTGTTATCGGTAGGGAGTGCGCCGGTTTCGAACCATGTCTCTATGCGCTTGTAGGAGCTATTAATCCTGCGCACTATATCGGCTGCCTGTTCGGACGTGTGCGTACACGTGAAGACGTCAGGATGGTATTTTTTCAGCAGTCGTTTCCACGACTGCTTGCAGTAGGAGAGGGGGAGCCCTGCAGGTACTGAAAGGACTGCAAAATCCTCAACGAGTTCAGGAGGAACAGGGACGCGCACTGGTCCTGGGGGAGGGTTCTTTTTTGGCGGCGGTCGGCGCTCCATGCGTCCTGCACAGGTGCGGTACTTGCCGCCGCGGTTGTCCCATTGATCGAAGGGGTCTTCGTCGGAGTTGAGCCGGTCGCGTAGGATAGCACCGATTCGCTCGTAAAAGCTGGTCATAGACATGTTCCTTTTTGAATAATGTCGCCGAAGCGTGCGCCTTCTCCTGCGTGTACGGAGCGTTGGAGTACTGCCCCCACAAACAGGTTGGCGTGTTCGGGAGCTTCCCCGGCAGAAAGATTTGCCTCGCTGCGCACTATTACCAGGTTCTCTTTTTGGAGCACAGTCCCACGGGGGTATGCGTGGAGATAGTGAAGAGAGCGGTTAGATTTCTGGTAGTGAGCGCGTTCTGAGGGAGCAAGCACCTTCTCTCCTGAACCGATGACGGCGCGAACAACGTGCGGGGCATACCCACGCTCGTGTAGAAAGGAGATAATCTGTGAGGGAGAACGGCGAGCGCATGAGTTGAGCGCCGCTGTCATGGTGCGAAAGTCGGCAGGATCTAATGCAATGGAGTCATCGAGTCCTGCATCTGTTCGCGAGAGGCAAATGTGTTTTTCGACGATGCAGGCGCCGTGTGCACGGGCAAGGAGCGGGACAAGGAGCGGGTCTACGCTGTGGTCGCTGACGCCGACGTTGATATTGAAGATGGTAGCAAGCGCAGGCAGCAGCGCAAGGTTGTACTCTGTCTCTGGAGCAGGGTATGCGGTGATGCAGTGCAGTAAGGCGTGGGAGCTGCCCTGCTTGGTATACTGGCGGCATTGGGCAAGGGCCCCTTCGATTTCCTTCAGGAGGCAGACTCCACTTGAAAGTATAAGTGGAAGTTCTGCAGCAGCGAGTGTGGAGATAAGGGTGGGGTAGTTGAGCTCTGGGGAAGCTACCTTGAGGAAGTCTGGTTTCAAGGCGAGCGCCTCTGTTGCAGAGCGCGGGCCAAAGGGGCTGATGCCGACTAGCATACCCCTGCTTCGTGCGTGGTTAAAGCACTGCGCATAAAAGGAAAGTGGAACTTCTAACTCCTCAAAGCGCTGGTAGAGGGAAACTGCTCCGCTGGGAAGACGGACAGCCCCCGTCAGCGGGTGCAGTATTTCGTGCGCGTAGATGAGCTGGAATTTGACCGCAGCTGCTGCTGCGTCTGCAGCTGCGTCTATGAGCGCCCGCGCGCGGTCAAACGAGCCCGCGTGTGCGGAGCCGATTTCAGCGATGGTGAGTATATCCGCGTCTGGGCGAAAACAACGTCCCCCGCACGTGAACATGGGGCATTGTACGCCAAACGCGTGATTGGTGTATAGCTTTCCTGATCGGTAGGCAATCCTTGCCGTGGTTTGTATGGGTAAGAGGCAGGTGCTAAGATAGTGTGCGCTTGTCAGACATCTATTTTTGCAGTACCGTCGTGTCGGCCCTGCGGGTGCCGAGGATGAACGGCATGTTGCGCACGAGCGTGTTGGTATGTATTGGGTGTCTCTCTGCTGCAATCCCTGCGCGCTTAGGTGCCCGTGCGGTGCCGCCTCTCTCTAGTGCGGTGGTAGATGAGGCGGCACTCCTTTCTGTGCAGGAGGCGCGTGGTATTCGCGCCCTTCTAGAGGGGCTTGCGCGCCCTTCTGGAGATGGCTCTTCCAGATCGCATCCTTCTCCTGCGCCTGAAGCTCATGCGCGTACGCTCCATGACGGTACGCCGTTGCAGATAGCGGTTTTGATTGTTGATTCGCTCCAGGGGGATAGTCTTGAGGATTTTTCATTGCGTGTGGCTCAGGAGTGGGGTATCGGCAGTCGTGCGCAGGATACAGGAATTGTGTTAGTGATTGCGCGCGCGGAGCGTAAAGCACGCATCGAAGTAGGATACGGTCTTGAAGACCGCGTCACCGACGTGCATGCACATCAGCTTATCCGTGGGACGCTCGCGCCGTGTTTTCAAGCTGGCGCCTATGCACAGGGTGTGTACGAAACGGTGTTGCGTTTGGCTACCCTGGTGCGGGGTCAACACGAGGTACAGCAGTTCATGCAGCCGCGCTCTGTGCAACCTGCGGTACCGCGCCGGGGTCCAGTGAGAAATAGTGCCGGGAGCGTGTTTTTCTTCCTGCTGCTTTTTTACTGTCTGGGGGGCCGGCTTTTGCCAGGGGGAGTGTTGTGGCCATTGCTGTTCTTCGGCACTCGGCGGCGTTATGACCCGTTCGGGTCAGGGTTTAGCGGCGCATTCGGGGAGTGGGCAGGGGATGGAGGAGGGTTTTCTGGCGGTGGTGGTCGCTTCGGTGGAGGCGGGGCCTCTGGTTCTTGGTAGCTGCTCCTAGCACAGCACGGTTTCTTTTTCTGTACGGGCAGTCTCTCTTGGAAGAGGTGTATCTATAGTGTGCTCGGTGACGCACGGGAAAAGCATAAGGAGTGAGAACAATGACTGAAGAAGCTATGCGCGCGATGGCACTTTCCATCCGCAGTTTGACGATAGACGCCATCGAACGGGCGAATTCTGGTCACCCTGGTTTGCCGCTGGGCGCAGCAGAGCTTGCTGCCTGTTTATATGGGACGATCTTAAAGCATAATCCGGCGAATCCTAGCTGGTTTAATCGGGATCGTTTCGTCCTGTCTGCAGGACACGGGTCTATGCTCTTGTATGCTGCGCTCCACCTTTCTGGGTACGACGTTTCGCTTGAGGATATTAAGAACTTTAGGCAGGTAGGCTCCCGGTGTCCTGGCCATCCTGAATACGGTTGTACCCCCGGTGTGGAAGCAACAACCGGTCCATTGGGTCAGGGTATCTCTATGGCGGTGGGTTTTGCGCTTGCAGAGGCAATGCTTGCGGCACGTTTTAATACTGATGAGCATGCCGTTGTAGATCACCACACCTATGCGCTTGTGGGGGAAGGCTGCCTTATGGAGGGCGTTGCCTCAGAGGCTTCTAGCTTTGCCGGCACTATGCGTCTGGGCAAGCTCATCGTTTTTTATGATGAGAACCACATCAGCATAGACGGATCTACCGATCTGACCTTTAGCGAGGATGTGGCTAAGCGCTACGAAGCGTATGGCTGGCAGGTGCTGCGCGGTTCTATGTATTCGTATACGGATATTATGGATCTCACTGCGTGTGCAAAGCGTGACGATCGGCCTTCTCTCATTATCCTGCGTTCGATTATTGGAAAGGGTGCGCCTACCGTTGAAGGGAGCGCGCGTGCCCACGGCGCCCCGCTTGGGGAAGCGGGGGTGAGAGAGGCAAAAAAGGCATTGGGACTTGATCCTGCGTGCTCTTTTTTTGTAGCGCCTGAGCTTACCGCTGTTCTCCAGAAACGAAAGTGTGAATGTGCGCATGTCGAGGACTCGTGGAATGAGCTCTTTGAAGCATGGAGCACGCAGTATCCTGAAAAACGTGCTGACTGGGACGCTGCTTTTGTTCCCGGAGGGGTAAGTACTTCGCAGCTAGCTCGTGTTGTCTGTCCCCATTTTGAGAAGGGTTCGTCACTTGCTACTCGGACTGCTTCTGGAAAGGTGCTCGACGCGCTCTGCTCTGTGCTACCGAATCTGGTAGGTGGCTCTGCAGATTTACGCGGGCCGAATGCGGTAGCGGTCTCTTCGTTAAGACCATTTTCTGCAGAGCATCGTGCAGGCGGCTACTGTTATTTTGGTGTGCGCGAGTTTGCCATGGCAGCCATTGTGAACGGAATGCAGTTGCACGGCGGTTTGCGTGCGTTTGGCGCTACGTTTATGGTTTTTTCAGACTACTTTCGCCCTGCGCTCCGTCTTGCGGCGCTCATGCGCATCCCTTCTGTTTTCGTTTTAACACATGACTCTATTTTTGTAGGAGAAGATGGGCCGACGCACCAACCGGTGGAGACGCTCGCTGCGCTGCGTGCGATTCCCAACGTGCTTGTTCTGCGCCCTGCTGACGCAGAAGAAACGTTTGAAGCTTGGAAAATAGCGTTGCTGCACCGCAGTGGTCCTGTGTGTATCGTTTTGAGTCGGCAGAACGTGCCGGTTTTTGAGAAAAGTGACAGTTCGTGGCGCTCTACGGTGGAGGAGTCGGGGGCCTATGTAGTGCGCGAAGGGGGTGCTACGCCTGAGCTGACTGTCTTGGCAAGTGGCTCTGAGGTGGATTTGGCGTTGCGTGCCGCGCAGCTGAGTAAAAGACGTGTGCGTGTGGTGTCTGTACTGTGCAAGGAGCGTTTTGAGGCAGCAGGGGACGAGGTGCAGCGGCGCATACAGGGAGGAGCACGCGTTGTAGTGGCTGAGGCAGGGGTGTATCAAGGCTGGGGAGCGTGGGCAAAGCGGGAAAAATGCCTTGTGCTCGACCGTTTCGGAGAGTCAGGCCCTGGTACGCAGGTGGCACAGGCGCTGGAATTTACCGCCGAAGCGCTGGTGGAAATAATCCTTGATTGGTTAGCATAAACGCGTCAGTAAAGAAGGGGCGGACGGTGCTGCCGCGTAAGATAAGCGGTACTCATTCGCCTGACTCCTGTACCCCATAGTTTCCGTATATGCGCGTGCGTTTGCGCGTCCGGAACGCGTCTTCTAACAGTGGACCGAGCATCAGAGATTGGTATTGTTTTTGCATTTCTTCTACCTCTGGGCGAAGCACTGGGTGTTTTGGTGCGAAGAGTGTGCAGCAGTCCTCGTACGGACGGATAGAAATGGCGTACGTACCGATTTCTGTGGCGGTGCGGATAATATCTTCTTTATCTGCACCAATGAGCGGGCGGAATATCGGCAGATGCGTGCACGCGCTGGTCACCGTTAGGTTCTCAAGCGTCTGACTTGCTACCTGTGCAAGGCTTTCTCCAGTGATAAGGCAACGTGCGCGCTGTTCCCGCGCTACGTGCTCTGCAATGCGCATCATGCACATACGAAGCAACAGTGTGAGGGAAGGGGCAGGGGCGTGTGTTTGGAGCTGTTTTTGAATGTCTGTCAACGATACGACTGTCAGCGTGGTACTAAGTCCATAGCGCGCCAATACCTTTGCCAGGTCTTCAACCTTTTTCTGTGCTTCAGGAGGGGTGTAGGGATAAGAGTGGAAATACAGACAGTCAATGTGCATGCCACGAGAAAGCATTCGGTACCCGGCTACCGGGGAGTCAATGCCGCCGGATAACAGGAGTAGCCCGCGTCCTGAGACGCCACAGGGTAAACCACGCAGGCCGCGACGTCGGGCACCATACAGAAAGGCTTCGCGCTCGCGCACTTCTATGAAAATGACCACGTCAGGATGATGGAGATCCACGGACAAAGCGCCTGATTGGTGGATAACCGCGCCGACTTCCCGTGCAATCTCACTCGAGGTACGGCAGAAGCGTTTGTCCGCGCGCCGCGCCTCTATTCTGAATGTTCGCTTTCCTTCGCGCGCAGCGAGCGTCGCCTCAGCATGTGCACACCGTGTGATCGCTTCCATAGTTTTGGGGCACGCCGTAGCAGCAGCCCAACCGGTAATTCCCAGCAGGTACGAGAGGGCTTGCTCAGCGGTGGTCTGTGCTTCAAAGGAGGCCGGGACTGACAGATACAGCCTGCCTGCGCGGACAGTAACGTGAGGGTTTATGCTTCGTAGCATGAGCGTGAGGTTGCGCTCAAGCTGCACTTCAAACTGTCTACGGTTCCCCTTCTTTAAGCTGAGCTCACCGACGTGTGCAAGATACTGCGTACTTCCGTTCACCACGTGTTAGGTATATGGTTTTATCCAGGCAGTGTCACCTAGATAGCGGAGGTACATTCTCCTTTCAACCGAGTGAAGCTACGAGCGCTGAAGTACAGACGATGAGCATAATTCCGTATGAGGTAATGCTCACGACAGAGAGCACCGCTTGTGCATGACGAGTGTTCTTCTGCATGCGATAAAAAATACCTGCCCGGCTCGCCCAGGCCAAATAACCGACAGCCATCAGGGGGAGTGCTAACCCCGCTGAAATACTGAGCACCGCTGCGACGCCAAGTCCAACTGCATCTAAGCTGAGCACCAGAATCATCACAAACAACGCAGCAGGGCAAATAAATAAACCGCTCAAGAGCATAGTACCCCACTGCATGTGGGCGACTGTTCCTGTCCGCATACACACGGCAGTGTGCGCGCTGCAACCGCAGGAGAAATAGCGCCCGCCCGAAGGGAAAAGGTGCATCAGCTCATGCACGAGAGAGAAAAGCGCTAAGAAGGTGAGCAATCCGTAGGAACCCACCTCCATGTACCACATTGTGCGTGCACTGTGTGCACCGATTGCGCCGGAAACACCTCTAAATGCAGAAAGCAAGAGCAGGGAAGCTGCGCCATGCAACGCCGCAAGTAACGCTGCAGTGAGCGCAGGTTCCCACACAGGTGCGTTCCTCCCCAGGTAGAAAGAAAAAAGCGCTGCCTTTCTGTGTCCTGGTCCTAAGGCGTGCAGAACGCCATACGCAAAGGAGAGCATTACAGTAATCCACCACGCGCGTGTTGAATGGGTTTTGCTCCACTGTACTATGGCGGCACCGAGGCGTTGATGGACGAGCGCGTATCTGCGCAGCAAAAGCTCCGGGGTGCGCTGCCTCCGCGGGCGCGCGGGAGCGCCGCCAAAAAAAGGATTAGCAAGGACGCCTGTGGCGCACGCGGCAAGCGCGCACAGGATACACGCGCGAACGCGCACCCCTACTTTCTTCATACGCTCTCAACTCCCCTTGGAAAAGGACCTTAGGGGGCAGTGTAGCGCAGGAGAATCTCTTTTGGGTAGTAGGTATGCAGACCGGGACGCCAGTGTTCGTATTGGGGAGTGCTTTCTATGCTATCGAAGGGGTCGTAGTACACAGGAGCGGTTCGGTTTTCAACAATTTCGTAGGAAGGCTGCACGCGCGCCTTATCGCACACAAAGCGTACGGTGTCGTGTTCTGCATAACGAAAGTCGCAGAAAAATGAGTGGTCATAGAGTGCAAGATACAGTGTTCGCCGGGTTCCTGGGGGTGCGGACTTAGCGTGCTGGTAGCTAGAAAGGTCAATGGAGAAGTGATAAGACAGCGTACCGTCTTTCTGACTGACCGAGAAATGCTGCACTGACTGGGGACTTGTACGTGCTGCTTGAGAGCGAGCACGTCGCGCATGCGACTCCCCGGAACGGATGAAGGTAAAGAAAGAATAGTGTTTGGTATGGATGAAGGCATTTTCAAACACCTGCTGTGTTTCTTTTTTGTCAAACAGCCCGTCTTTATTGGTATCGTATCCGCTAATGATATCGGCGCTGAAAAACGGATCAAACTCCCAGGTAATATGCGCGCGTTGAAGCACCCCCTTCTGCCACTGAAAGGTTACTTTCGTGCGGATAAAAACGTGCGGATGCGCCCACAGCGCTCCGGTTCCCCCCGCACAGATGATAAGCAGGGTCCGCACCGCGCGCCACATTCGTTTTTTCACACCACCTCCCTGCTGTCAGATTACTTGAGTATTGCACTACACCGCCACCCTATTAAATAATGCGTGCACAGTTTACTCAACAAGGTAAAAGGTTGGCGTTAACTATGGAAAAATCATTTATTTTGCAACAGCAGGGGATCAGCTTTGCCAAGCACACATTTACCCAAAAGCTGATGGAGCACCTGGGACTCATAGAAGTTCAGGGACCTCTTCTGAGCCAGGTGGGTGACGGGATCCAAGATGGTCTTTCAGGTCGGGAGAAGGCGGTTTCCGTCTCCGTGAAGCAGATCCCGGGTACTGCCTTTGAGGTTGTGCACTCGTTAGCAAAGTGGAAGCGCCACACGCTTGCCCGCTACGGCTTTCAGGATAATGAGGGTTTGTTTGTACACATGATCGCGCTCCGCCCGGATGAAGATTTCTTGGATCAGGTGCGCTCTGTGTGTGTGGATCAGTGGGATTGGGAGAAGGTAGTACCGGTAGGGTCGAGAAATCTTGCGTATCTGAAGGACACGGTGCGTAAGGTCTACGGTGCTCTTCGGGAGTCGGAGGTGTTGGTAAGTGAGAGGTTCGGCCTACGGGCGTTTTTGCCTGCGGATATTGTATTTGTACAGAGCGAGGAGCTGGTGCGGCGTTATCCGCATTTAGACAGCAAGGGGCGTGAGGATGCTATTTGCAAAGAGCATGGTGCGGTGTTCCTGATTGGGATCGGTGGTGTGCTTTCTGACGGCAAGCCGCACGATGTGCGCGCTCCAGATTACGATGACTGGACGACGCCTTCCGAAGGGGAATACAAGGGCCTGAACGGCGATATTTTGGTGTGGAATCCAGTGTTGGGGCGTGCGTTTGAAGTGTCTTCGATGGGGATACGGGTGGACGAGGGTGCGCTTCGCACGCAGCTGGCTCTTACTGGCGATGAGGATAGTCTGGCATGCAGCTGGCACCAGGATCTGATCAATGGTCGTCTTCCTCAATCCATCGGAGGTGGTATCGGTCAATCCCGTTTGGCGATGCTACTCCTACAAAGGAAGCATATTGGTGAAGTTCAGGCCAGTGTATGGCCGCGGTCGGTGAGGGAGGAGTTCGAGAACATTCTTTGAGTGAACCGTAGTGGGAGTAAGCTGGGTTGTTGCATAGGGGTGCGCTCCGCCCCGGCATGCAACCCGTCGGTGCGTCTTTCCTGCATAGTTCTTGGGAGGTGCGGGTTCGATCTGTTTTGCCTCGCCTTCGAGGTTGGTTCTATGACATAAAAAGACCGCTGACCTGTTATCAGAGGATAGTCTTTTTGGTATACTGCCGGCGCGTGTGCGGAGGAGGACGCTATGGCCGGGAGTGCGGGGTTTTGGCTGCTCGCAAAGCTCAGTGGGGGGATGGTCTGTGGCGTTGCGCTCGGGCTGTGCGTTAATGAGTCGGTCATGGCCATTATCCACACGGGGAAAACGCTTATCGGCGGGGTTGTTTTTTTTGTTATTCCCCTAGTTATTTTTGGTTTTATTGCCCCTACTGTCCTGAGTCTGAAAGCGAGTGCCGGTAGGATGCTAGGCTCGTTTCTGGTACTTTCCTATCTCTCTTCGGTGGGTGCCTCCCTTTTTGCCACCGCGATGGGGCGTGTTGTTATCCCGTATCTTCGGATCCCGCGCACGGTGGAGGGTTTGCGTACAATCCCTAAGGTTATCTTTACCCTTGAGATTCCGTCTCTTATGCCCGTGGTCACTGCACTTGCTTTTGCTCTCTTGGTGGGGCTGTCTGCCCTCTGGGTAAAAGCACGTGCGGTGGAGCAGGTGCTGTATGAATTTCGTCGCATGATGGGTGAAGCTATTAGCCGAGTGTTGGTGCCGCTGCTTCCCTTTTTTGTGGCGGCTACCTTCGCAGAACTTGCGTACAGCGGGAGTTTAACTCGTCAGCTGCCGCTTTTTGCCAAAGTGGTAGCGGTCGTCATTGTGGGTCATCTCCTGTGGCTGTGCGTGTTGTACCTGGTGGGGTGGATACTGTCACGCAAAAATCCGTTCGAGGTACTTCGTCATTATGGAGCGGCGTATGCGACTGCGCTGGGCACGATGTCGAGTGCAGCAACACTGCCGGTTTCGTTACAATGTGCGCACAAGTCACGGGCACTGCCTGCAGAAATTGTGGATTTTGCGATCCCGCTGGGTGCAACCACACATCTGTGCGGGTCTGTTCTGACGGAGACCTTTTTTTGTCTAACGATAGCGCAGATGTTGTACGGGTCCATGCCCTCTCTTGCAGATATGGTGCTGTTCTCCTGTTTGTTCGGCATTTTTGCCGTAGGTGCGCCGGGGGTTCCAGGGGGTACGGTGCTTGCGTCGCTCGGGCTGGTGCTTGATGTGTTGCACTTTGATACCACAGGAACCGGTTTGCTCATTGCGATATTTGCTTTGCAAGACAGTTTTGGGACTGCGTGTAACATCACTGGGGATGGCGCCCTGGCACTGATGCTGCGTGGACTTCGCTATACCCCTGCGGGCGAACTGCGTTGGGCGTGAAGAGAAGTAGCGGCTCGTGCCCTGCAGGGATCCGGGAGCGTCGTGCGCTCCGTCTGAGTTTGTACCCGCGAGTCTAGAAAGAAAGGTGCTGGAGTAACTCGGCGGGCGTCCTGATAAGCACGTGGGCTTGCGCCTGGGATAGCTCCGTCTCGTCTCGAAAGCCCCAGAGCACTCCCACGCTGCGCACTTGCGCTGCGGACGCGGTGCGTATATCCACGGCGGTGTCTCCGACGAAAAGCGCCTCCGCCGTCTCCACGTTTAGGGTACGCAGGATCTCAAAAAGCCCAGCAGGATCTGGTTTTACGGGTACGCCTTCGCGTTGGCCAAGCACCACTGAGAAAACATTGTCCCCAAAAAAAGCAGACGCTACCTTCTGCGCGATAGAATGTGGCTTGTTGGAGAGAATGGCGAGTTCTATGCGGCGTCGTTTCAACTCCACAAGCATCTCAGGAACCCCCGGATATACAGTACAGCGTTGGAGAAAGTCTGCCTCATACGCGAGGCAGTAGCGCTGTAAAAATTCATCCTCAGAAATAGTCTGAGCTGCAGCGCCGTAATGAGCAAGCACGCGCTGAATCAGTGCGCGCGAACCATCTCCTAAAAACAGCGCAAACTTTTCAGAGGGAATTGGGGGTAAATGGTAATGGGCAGCCTGCATATTGACGAAGTAGGCAATGGTCCCCAGCGTATTCGTTAGCGTTCCATCAAGATCGAATATACACGCGCGCGTCATGGGCCGCATGGTAATAAAAAGGGCGCCGAGCAGCAAGATATCCCTATTTTTTTCCTTGTCTGTGTATCGACTGCGCGTGCACACCTGCAGCAGGGGGGTCGTGGAAAATAGACGTGTAGTGAGACTCCCCGTCGTGCGTCAAGTCGATAACCGTGAACAGCAGGATAACCAAAATAGGACCGAGCACCATACCGTTAAAGCCGAACGTCTGCACCCCACCGAGCATAGAGAAAAAAATAAGCAATGGATGGATGCGCATTTTATTTTGCAGCAACAACGGGCGCAAGAAACTGTCGATGATAGTGATTGAACTTCCAGCGACAAACAAGAAAAGGGTGCCGCGCATCCACCCGCTCGTAAATCCAATGCTAATTCCCACTGGGAGCCACACGCAGGCGCAGCCGACCAGTGGTAAGAATGAGGCGAAGAAGGTGAGCATTGCTAAAGCCATCGGTCCTTCCACGCGGAAGATTCCGTAGAACACAAATGCAACGCAGGTCTGATAAAAAGCAATGGAGAATAGACCTTTGAACAAATGACGCGTTGCCTCTTTGCATTTTTCTAACAACTGTGCGCTTGCGCGCTTCCTCAAGGGTAGTGCAGCGATGAGCAGACAGGACAAATGTTCCCCATCGAGAAAGAAAAAGTATAGGGTAAAACTAAAGAACAACGTGGAAAGGGCTGCGCGAGCGATGTTTTTGACAAAAATTTGTGTATACACAAACACCGATTCTACATGCTTGCCGAAGAACCGTAGCAGATGCTCCTCCACATTGAGGGTAGAGATATCAACCGTTCCTCGGGAAAGTTTAAAAATAAGCGCGGTAAAGCTCCGTTGCTTTGCACCTTCAAATAGATCGTATTCCCTGAAGAAGAGCGAAAGTTTGTCAAACAAGAGCTTTCCCTGTCCAAACAAACTAATTGCAATGAAAAAAAATACAGTGGTCACCAGAAGGGTAATCACAAGTGAAAATACCGCTGCGAGCATCTTTTTTTGAAAGCGCGTCGCTCGGGTAATCGCCGCGGTACATCCATCCTCTCCATTCATGTGAGAAACGAGATGTCGAGTACGCGTAAAAGCATGCATATCTATTCTTGCACACAGTGCGCGATAACACGGTGAAAGCAGGATAGCAAGGATGCTCGACCAGAGAAGCACCGTTAGGTAGGGTACGAACAGCATGCACACGAGTACAAACATGAGCGCGAGGAGCACGAAGAGCGAGATAGTTTGTGCGGGTGACTGTTTTTCCATGGTAATCCCCTTTGCGCAAGGTCACAGCGTGCCTGGAGTATCGGTTGGTTTACCCTTGAACGATTGCGTCTTTTTTTGTTAGCCTGAGGGGTCCTCGGCGCCGTGCCCAAGTGGTAAGGGAGAGGTCTGCAAAACCTTTATGCATCAGTTCGATTCTGATCGGCGCCTTCGTTCGGCCTGCGCGTGTCTTGGCGGGTGCTTCTCTCTTTTCCCAGTTTTGTATTGTCACGGAGTTTGCGTTACATGCAGTCCTTGGAGCCGTTGATCACTAAGCAACTGAGACCTGCGCCCGTTGGGGTTCCTGAGGGAACCCCGCAGCAGGTTCTGTACGTGCTAACGTGGTCGGCACTCACCCAGGTGGACAAGTATCGCATTTCTACTGCGGTACCTGCAGTGTCAGGTGTGTACGAGTTGTACTACATGGATGAAGCGCGCGCGCTTAATCTCCTGACTGCGGCGCACGCGTGGTATGGGGGATTGCGGGGAAATGTACGCGCAGCAGTTGACCCGCATGAGACAGCAGATCCAGCGCGCAGAGCGCTGCTTACCGATGCAACGCTCTACTACCGTTACTCGGTTTCGCATTCGCGCGACGATATGTGCGATCTTGTGTGGTTTTTGCACACGCAGTATTTTCCTGGCAGCGTACGTGTGCAGCATTCAGGGCGCTACAGCGCCATTTTTGTGCAGGAGCGCGCTCCGGATAGAGTTTATTGGCTTGAGGATCTGCCGCACAGGACGGAGCGCGGATCGATGCAGACGCGCGTGTCAAAGTGAGGATAGGACACCATGGAAGAATTTATATTCTGGAACTTGTCCGTCATACACGCGGTGCAGCAGGCTGCGCACCCTGTGATAACACACGCGGTTGTTCTTTTTACCTTCTTTGGAGGGAAGGGTATCGCCCTGTGTTCGCTCTGGGTGCTGTGGTGCGTAGAGTACCGAAAGGGTTTAGCCATTGCCTACGCATTGGCATGTAGCGAGGGGCTCAATTACGCCCTGAAGGGGCTGTTGCGTGTCCCGCGGCCCTTTGTGCGTGACCCGTCGGTGAAACTTGTGTTCCACGATGGTTTTTCTACACCCTCCGGGCATGCACAGGCGAGTGCTTTGTTTGTGTTGCTCGCGCGTAGCTATCCGTCTGCGAAGACTCCTGTTCCCTGCTTTTGTGCGCCAGGTTGTGGAACCGATAGGCAGGTAGGGGATCGGGAGAACCCGTCGTCTTATGGACAGGAGCGTACCCCGCTGGCGCGCACTGCATGGACGGGCGTGGCGGGCGTGCTATTTGTAGGAGTCATTGGGCTTTCTCGTGTGTATTTGGGCGTGCACTATCCTATTGATGTGCTTCTTGGTTGGTTAAACGCAGTACTTTTTGGCGCGCTGATTCTCGGTATGCGGCGCGCGCTCAGGCGTGGGGTTGTGTTCTTTACGCGCATACAGGAGGTCTCAGGACGCAGTTTTGCGGGGTTGCGCTTTTCTGCCGTGGTGTGCATAGCACTCTTGCTAGCTGTCGGTGGGGCGGATGTGTCGATGTGTGGTGCATTCTGCGGGTTAGGAGCAGGGCACCTCTTTATCTTTGATCGTTGGGTTACGCGCAGGGCACCTGCAGGCGGCGTGGGGTTTCATGCTGCTGGGGGGTCTTTCACCCAGAAGGTGGTGCGCTTTTGCGTAGGGTGTGTGTTCTGTAGTGTGGTGTCTTCTGCGCTTCATGCACTGTTCTCGGGTGCGCCCGCTGAGTATGCACGCCTGTTGCGTTTTGTGCGTTATGGTATAGGAGCTTCCCTGAGTACGGGAGTGGTGCCGCTGCTTTTTCTCCGTGTGGGACTTGCAGGCGGCTTGCCTTTTCACGCACCTGCGCCCACGGCCGTGAGGGAACGGTAGCTGATGCGCGCACATGAGTATGCGCTCGACGATGACATCGTCGCCATTGCCACGGCGCTCAGTCCTGCCGCGTTAGGTATTGTCCGCACGAGTGGGAGCAGCTCCATTGAGCGTGTTGCGTCCTTTTTTTCTCGTGCGCAGGCTCTGACGCGCGCACGTGCGCATACGTTTCTCCACGGATGGATTTTGGACGGAAAGACACGGGTGGATGAGGTAGTACTGCTGGTGTACCGCGCACCGCACAGTTTTACGGGAGAACATGCGGTAGAAATTATTTGTCATGGGGGCGTGCGTACCGTACAGGCTGTGTATCGGCTCTGTCTTGCGCAGGGGTTCCGTGCCGCCCAGCGAGGTGAATTTAGTTTTCGTTCATTCTTTCATGGTAAAAGGGATTTGACGCGTATTGAGGCGATTCAGTCACTAGTTGATGCACGCACGTGTGCGGCGCAGCAGCAAGCGGTGTTGCACCTTTCAGGTGCGCTGCAGCAGGAGATAGCAGCGCTTACCCGTGCGTTACTCGCGTTTTCAGCCACGCTTCAGGGGGAAATTGAGTATCCGGAAGATGAAGAAACGCGTGTGCACGATATCGATATGCGTGAACTTGAACCGTTGGTAGAACGTCTGCGCAGGCTCCGTGCCTGCTGGCAGGAGCGTGCGCTGCAGCGAACGGGAGTGCGCATCGTGCTCGGCGGTTGTCCAAATGCGGGTAAATCATCTCTTTTCAACGCTCTTTTAGGACAGGATCGTGCCATCGTTTCGTCCGTTCCGGGTACAACGCGCGATTGGCTTGAAGCAGACCTTGATCTATCGGGCATTCCAGTGCGTCTGTGTGATACGGCAGGCTTACGAGTAACTGACAATCCTATTGAGGCACAGGGAGTGGTACGCAGCGAGCAACTCTTGCAGGGAGCAGATTGCGTTTTTTACATTATTAATGGACGTGCAGGTGTGCAGGCTGCAGATTGCGCTTTTCTTTCGGACTGTGCAGTACCCTTGGTAGTGGTAGTTACCCACAACGATTTGATGTCTATGTCTGAGCGCATACAGGTGTGTCAGGCAGTGCAGCCGTTTATATCGGCACCGGTGTTGTCGTGTGCGCGCAGTCAGGACGCGCGCGGGGCGGGGGAGCAGTGTTTAGCAGGGGGAAAGAACGGGGAGGTGAGGGATCGTGCGCCGCGCGCATTCGTGTGTGTAAGCGCAAAGACTCACGCGGGGTTGGACGCGCTCCGTGCACAGACACTCCACCTGCTGCACGGCGGTCAGGTGCCGTACGAGGAGCTTTCTCTTGGCTCAGAACGCCAGTACGTATTGGTAGACGCCGCAGTGCAGGCGTTGGAGCATGCACAGGAGGCGTATGCACGTGGGTTCGGGTTGGATGCAGTGGTGCACGATCTGGAAGAGGCGCTCTATCATTGTGGGGCGCTTACTGGAGAAGTGCACAGCGAAGATATCCTAGATGCGCTGTTTGAGAAGCTCTGTGTGGGAAAGTGACCTGCAGGTACGGGAGATACGGGCGCGTGTGACTGATTAGTTATATTTCTTGGGGATGCAGCGTCAGGTAACTTTTTTCGGTAGAAAGGTGGAGGCGCGCGCCGTCTGAGTCTATGTGCACGCACGATCCTGCGCGCAACGTTCCGTGAATCATGCGCAGCGCAAGCTCATTTTCAATTTCTTGCTGCAATACGCGGCGCAGGGGGCGTGCGCCCAAGAATGGGTCAAAGCCGTGTTCAAGACAGTAGGCCTTTGCAGCCGCGCTGTAGCGCAGCACAATATCTTTACCGCGTAGGCGTTCTGCGAGCTTCTTCAGTTCGCATTCTAAAATTTCCTGCAGGGTCTCTCGCTCAAGCGGAGCAAACACTACGCACTCGTCAACGCGATTGAGAAACTCCGGAGAGAAGATGCGTTTTATTTCCCGGAGGGCCTGTACGCGCAGCTGACGGTACTCGATGTTTCGCGCGCGTGCGGTTTGAAAGCCAGGAACGTTTTCCCCCAGGCCGCGTGTGCCTGCATTGCTGGTCATGATGATGATAGTGTTGCGGAAGTTCACCGTGTGCCCCAGGTTGTCTTGCAGCTCTCCTTCTTCTAACACCTGGAGGAGAACATTGAAGACATCTGGATGCGCCTTTTCAATTTCATCCAGAAGGATGACAGAAAAAGGGCGGTGCCGTACGCGCTCGGTAAGTAGACCGCCATTTTCAAATCCCACGTATCCAGGCGGTGCTCCCATGAGGCGTGAGGTGTTGTAGCGTTCCATGTAGTCGCTCATGTCAATGCGGATGAGCGCGTCTGCTGAACCGAAAAGAAATTCCGCGAGTGTCTTTGCCAAGAGCGTTTTGCCTACACCGGTCGGTCCAAGAAACAGGAAGGAGCCAATGGGGCGCGTGTCTGAAGAGATGCCGACACGCGCGCGTACGATAGCGCGCGCGAGCGTTGCAATGGCCTCGCGCTGCCCACGCACGGTGGCACAAAGATCCCGTTCGATATTGGTAAAGCGGCACAGCTCATCCCCTTCGAGCGAATGTACCGGGATATCGGTCATGAGAGAGACAGCCTGTGCAACATCTTCTGCAAAGATAGACAGCGCTTCGCGCGCGCTCCACTCTACCTTCAGCGCGTGGAGCCGTCTGCGCAGCTGCACCACATCGGTGTGTAAGGAACGCGCGCGCGCCCAATCTTCAAGCGCAATGGCGCGCTCAGTCTCTGTGGTAAGATTAGCAACTTTTATGGAAAAGGAACGCAATACCTGCGTATCCGCGCGCTGTTGTACCCGTTTCATGGCTCCTACTTCATCCATAAGATCAATTGCCTTATCTGGAAAGAACCGCTCAGGGATGTAGCGCCGTGAAAGCTCAACAATTTTTTCAAGCGCATCGCTTTGGTATATCACCTGGTGATGTCGTTCGTAGTGTGATTTTATTTTGCGTAAAATAGTGCAGGTTTCTTCAAAGCTCGGTTCACGCACGAGCACCGATCGGAATCGGCGGGTGAGAGCTGCGTCTTTTTCAAAGTAACGGCGATACTCTGCCAGGGTTGTTGCCCCAATGCACTGGATTTGTCCGCGTGCAAGGGCCGGCTTGAGCATGTTGGCGGCGTCCAAAGACCCCTGCGTGCCTCCTGCTCCGATGAGTGTGTGCAGCTCATCGATGAAAAGGATGACTTTTTCAGTTTCTTCCACCTCCTTAATAATGCGTTTGAGCCGCTCCTCAAACTGGCCGCGGTACTTTGTTCCTGCTATGACGGCGGCAAGGTCTAGGGAAACGACGCGGGTGTGCAGCAGGATGTGCGGGACCTCCTCCCGAACGATGGCGTACGCGAGCCCCTCAACGATGGAAGTTTTCCCGACACCTGGCTCTCCGATGAGCACCGGGTTATTTTTTCCTCTCCGGCACAGGATTTGAATGACGCGGGTAATTTCTTTGTTTCGTCCGATGACCGGATTGAGGGCGCCGGCGCGCGCGCGTTCGGTAAGGTCGGTGCCGTATTCGTCAAGGACACTTGCAACTTTCCGCTCGAGCCGGGTGCGGGTGGTATCAGAATGAGGTGAGGATATAATGCTCGCGTTTCGCAGGTCATCGAGCGAGAGTCCTTCTCGGATGAGGCTTTGGAAGAGAGGATTTTGCTCCTCTCGGGCAAAGGCGATAACGAGGTGTTCGGTACCGATGTAAGCGCACCGCAGGGAGCGTGCTTCCATTGCTGCGATGTCGAGCAAGTGTTTGACGCGTCCTGAGACGGGCAGGTCCTGGGGACTGGCGACGTCTCCCTCATTGGTAAGGACGTGTTGCTCGAGGATGAGGCGGACGGTAGCGACATCTTCAATGAGTTTTTCGATGAGCTTGTAGCCGCGGCCTACTTTGTGCTGAATGAGGGCGAGCAGAATGTGCTCTGGCTGAAGGAGCGAGGCGCGAGCCTCACGCGCAACGGTCTGACCGAGCTCGAGCAGTACCTTACGGGCATTTGCGGATAGGTCCTGTAACACGGGGCCCTCCCTGCGGCGGTGGCGGGGAGTGTAGCGCATGTGTGCGGGGAACGTAAAGAGCGCGGCGTGGAGCAAAGCAGGGGTGCGCCACGGCAGGCTAGTTGAGAATATCAAAGAGAGAAAGTTTTTCGTGTAGTTTTAAAAAGCGTCGTGCGCGCTCGATGCCTTCAGCAGCCGGTTCAAAGCCCGGATCCTGGCGCAGCGTCAGCTGCCACGCAGTAATTGCTTCTTGGTAGCGCCGCTGGTCATAAAAGCGCAGCCCCACTAGATAGGACTCTTTGACCAAGAGGGCCTGATCCGCCTGGGTGCCGCCGTTGGGTATGAGCCACTTCAGCCCTACTGACACGTGGTGTGGGTGGGCGGCTTGGAAAATCTGGTCGTACCGGTACCCCATGTCGAGGTGGAAGGAGCCAATGCGGATTTCTGCGCCGCCTGAGAGGGCGTAGGCCCCTCCTTCACACGCAGCAGAGGCGAGGAGGGTAACGTGTTGGGTACAAAAAAACATGAACCCAACACTGCACACCGGCGACTCCCTTTTGGTGAGGGTTTGCTGCAGCCCGAGACTGAACAAAAACGCATACACCGGCCGGTAGGCAAAGCCGACGGCAATGGCCGGATTGAGGTGTTCGACTTGGCAACTGTTTGTTTTTACCGAGATCCCGGCATTTTTGAGCACCAACCCCACGTGCATGTTCGGCTCATTTGAGCCAAAGTTCTTTGCCACAGAAAAGGCAGCGCGCAGGCCCAAGTCACCCGCGACGGTCACGTGGCTGTCAGTTTTACCCTTGCGGAATCCCATCTTGAAATTGCAGCCAAAGCTTACGCCCTTAAAGCGATACTGGCCACAGAAGGTGTGAGACGCATTGGCTATTGCCACGAAGCCTTTTCCCTGTTTGCCCTGGTGTCCGCCGTTCTTATTGCCACCACTGTTGCCCCCGAAGAAGGACTTGAGATCTGACTCAGAAGAGAAGGCGCGCACGGAGGCGCCGTAGCCGGTGTTCTGCGTACGTCGCGCAAACGAAACCGTTTCGGTGTGTGAGTCATGGATCTGCGAGTGGTGGAACAGAGCAACTTCCCCGCGGCTGAGCCCGGCGCTGCCGGCAGGGTTAGCTTCAAAGAAGCTGGCGTCATCTGCCAGCGCTGTAAAGCTCACCCCGAGGTATTCGTAGCGACCGCCAGATGGAATGAGGAACTGGAGAAACTGTTCCTTGCCGGGGTGCTTGCCATCACTGCCGGAACCACTGGACCCTGCGGCTGTGGCCACTGCCGCCTGCATACCACGTCCGCTCGCCAGGACCGGTAAGAGCGCAAAGGCAAGAAACGCAGCGCCGACCTGAGGCTCCCATCTCGGCCTCCTGCGCACCGAACACGATATCATAGGGACCGCGCCATTCTGACGCATTCGCGCAGGAAAAGCAACGTGTCTTTTTCAAAATAAATAAAAGAAGAAGAACTCACCACCACGCCGCGCCCTTGCATGACCTGGGTGCCTTTGGTACACTCGGCGCGCCAGTTTTCTTCCGGTTTAGTGCCCCAGTGAGTGATATGAGAAAGGTCAATTGCATTAAGGTTATCACGCGCGCCCACACCCTCGGCTATTGCGGCGGGGTGCGTATGGCGGTGCGCATGGCAGAACACGCCCGCGCCCACCACCGCGGGAGCGTCTACACGCTCGGTCCGCTCGTCCACAATCCCGTGACGCTCGCCCGTTTGCGCGCGCGTGGCATTGAGTGTCTGGATCCTGCTCATCTATCTTTTGCGCTGCACGCTCCTGCGGCACCGGGCGCAGCGCCGCATGCAGTGGAAGAAAAGACGGCGCGTACCGTGGTGATTAGAGCGCATGGCGTGGCACCTGAGGTGTATGAGGCCCTCGAGCGTTCCGGAGCGCAGGTGGTGGACGCCACCTGCCCGCGAGTTAAGGAAAGTCAGCGGCGTGCTCAGGGTTTTGCCGCGCAGGGACTGCACGTTATTCTCGCCGGGGACCGCAATCATGGGGAAATCGTTGGCATCGAGGGGTATGTGCGCGCGGGAGCTGCGCAGGCGTGCAGCCACTTGCCAGGCGGCGCACCAGACGGCATGCTGCCACAGGTGCAGTGCTTTGTGGTGCAAAACGCGCGTGAGGCTGCCGCGTTGCCGTGTTTAGCGCGTGCAGCGCTCCTTGCCCAAACTACCATTACACAGGGTGAATACGACGCGATCGCCGCTGCGGCGCGTACCCGTGTGCGGGAATTGACGGTAGCGCGTACTATCTGCGCGGCAACTGCGCGCAGACAGGCGGCGCTGCGTGCTCTTGCGCCCACGGTGGAAGCGCTCCTGGTGATCGGCGGCGCACACTCGGCAAATACCCAGCGTCTACTCCACACCGCGCGCGAAACGTCGCTACCTACGTGGCTGGTAGAGCGTGTAGAAGATATTCCCCCCGATATCTATGCCTTCAGTGCGGTGGGCATCAGTGCAGGGGCTTCCACCCCAGACTGTGTTATCGCTGCTGTGGAGCAGGCGCTGCGCACGGGCGGCGCGCCTGTCGCTTCTCGGGTGTCTTCCTCTGCTCTGCCCAAGGTGAGTACCTGCAGGGCTGTTTGTGCGGCGGCTACTTCTTCCGTCGGTTCAGCGGGTGCATCCGGCGCGGTGTCGCCCGGTGCTGTCCGACCTTTTGCTGTAGGCTCCGTGCGGTGAAAACCGCTTCCCTTTGTCTGCGAAGTGCATGGCTGAACGTTGCGCTCGGCGGGGTGCTGGGTGTCCTTTCCGGTTGTCGTGTCTTCGACGAAAGGGCGGATGTGCGCGTCGACCGTACGGGAAAAGAATACCTCGATGCACAGGTTGCGTGTGCAAAAGAGGAGCTGCGCGCGCGTCCTCTGCGGGCGCTTATGTGTGCAATTGCGCTCAAAAGAAATGCCCCAGCACATCAGAAGGTGGCTCAGCTGTATGCCCAGGCGCTTGCGCGCGTCAAAGAGGCGTTTCGCTATTCAGTGGAGAAACAGAAGTGGTCGGAGGCACTTGTGTTTTTTCGTTCCCTCTCGGCACTTCGCATTCCGCTGAAGGACTGGACGGAGCGATCGCTGCATCGTGCGCAAATTGAACAGTGGAAAAAGGAGGGTGCGCACGTATTGGTTGCGGCGCAAGAGAAGCGCGCCGGAACTTCTGCTGCGCGGAGTCCGGCAGCCATGATAAAGGGGACGGTCACCATTTTGGTAGATCGAGGAATTCGCGTAGAGCACGGACGCGGGTTTGCAGATCGAGTTATCGGGTCAGGTTTTTTCATCGACAAGAGGGGCTATATCGTCACTAACTACCACGTTATCAGAAGCGAGGTAGATCCTGCGTACGAAGGGTATTCGCGTGCGTACATCAAGCTCCCCTCAGACAACACCGTGAAAGTTCCGGTGCGCGTTGTCGGGTGGGATGCGCTTGCAGATCTTGCATTGCTAAAAACAGAAATTACTCCTGAGGTGGTGTTTGGCTTAGGTTCCTCAAAGAATTTGGACGTGGGGAGTAAAATCTACGCGATAGGATCGCCTGCTGGGCTTGAACGAACGCTTACTTCTGGCATCGTGTCTGCGAAAAAGCGCAAACTGCTTTCAGTCGGTGGGGGAGTGCTGCAGATAGACGCATCCATTAATCGAGGGAACTCAGGCGGTCCAGTTATCGACGAGGAAGGGTGCGTTCAGGCAGTAGCGTTTGCAGGTGTGGAGCAGCATGCAGGGCTTAATTTTGCCATTCCTGTAGAATTGCTCAAGCAGGTGCTGCCAAGCTTGTACCGCGGGGGATTGGTGACGCATCCGTGGCTTGGTGCGTTTGGTGAAACACACCGTGTGTGGAAAAATGCTGGCGTCGGCGGTGTGCTTTCTTCGTACGTTATTCCTGGCAGTCCTCTCTCGTACGCAGGAATACCAGAAGGGGCAATTATTACCACGGTCAATGATGCATCCGTTTCTTGTGTAGCTGACTTACAGGCAGAGTTGGAAAAATACGTGCCCGAAACTATCGTCCGTCTTGCAGGGTACCGACTGCGGGACAAGAGCAAACTGCATGATCTGGCCGCCTATGAGCAGGATGAATGGTACTGCCAGTTAGGAGTACGGCCGGAACATCCTGCCCGGATCCTGTATAAGTACGACTTATCGTACCGGGCCTTCTTGCCCCTTTTTGGGATGCGCTTGGCGCGCACCGGCACGCGCAACACCTACCGTGTGGAGTCACTGGTTCCTGGCAATTTTGCAGATGAGCATGGCTTTAGCACGTACGACGTAATAGAAATCCAAAACATATACATGATTGAGGCAAGTGAGGCGATTGTCGCAGACGTGTACGCTAAACGGCGCAAGGCCGGGTACATAGACACGTTCATGCGATTGGTGGCAGCACTGGATAATCCATCCTTTTTCTAATTTCTATATTCCTCGCGCGGGTATCAGGGTGTGAGGGGAAAGAAGTGTCAAATCAGAATGCGCTGGTGAACATGAGGAGGAAATATGAAAGGTACAGGGATGTGTGTAGCGCTCCTTTTGTGTGCACTTGGTGCGGGCGCGTGCAAGCGCAGCGAAAAGCCGACTATCGGAGTAGTCGTGTATCAGTATGACAACACGCTCGTGGCGCGCTTGCGTCACATACTCTCTACGGTTGGCAAAAAACATGCTCGAATCCTCATCGTGGATAGTCAGGCATCGCAGAGTATTCAGAACAAGCACATCGATCAATTTATTGCGCGCGGCGTGCACGGTCTTGCGGTAAATCTTGTAGACCATCGTGCTGCGCGCACGGTTATTGAAAAGGCACAGCAGGCGCGCATTCCGCTAGTATTCTTCAATCGTATGCCTGACCTTTCTGATTTGAACCGGTATGCACGCGCCTATTACGTAGGCGTCAAGGACGACGAGCTTGGTTTGCTGCAAAGCAGACTGGTTGCGCAATATCTGGAACGTACACCAAGTGCAGATAAGAACGCCGACGGTATTATCCAATGCGTAGTGCTCAAAGGGGATCCTGATCATAAAAGCGGTGCTCGCTGTGCGCGGTATGTGTGTCAGGCGCTGAGAGAAATCGGATTAAAGGGCGAGATAATCGGGGAGGCTTTTGCGCTTGACAGTCGGGTGAAAGGACAGGCTGCGATGCACACGCTTATTCACACACACGGAGATCGCATTGAGGCAGTATTTGCGAATAACGATGACGCAGCGCTCGGCGCCATTGAAGCGTTGCAGAGTGCAGGTTTTTTTAAAGAAAATAAGCGTGTGCCGGTTGTGGGTATCGATGCTACTGCGTCTGCTTTGAAAGCTATTGAAGAGGATCTGATGCTCGGCACCGTCCTTAACGATGTCTCCAGTCAGGGGAAGGCTATTTTAAATCTTTTGTTTGCACTTATGGGTGATTCTGTCCCATCGATCCCCGCTGAAGACAGCACTGCGTTTACGCACGCAGGAAACGGAGTGGCAGGACGCGCGGCAGTATTCGGTACGGCAGAAAAGCAGTGTGTGTGGATCCCCTATAAAGTTGTCACCAAAGAAAACTACCGTACTGTGCAAAATTACCTGCGCTGATACACTGCGCGTGAGGAGTGTCCTATGAGCAGTAAAGTAGCGGGAGCGTGCGTGGGGGTCATCTTTTGGATAGTGGGAACAGGATCACGGTGCAGTGCGGCGTCTGTTCCCCACTCAATCGGTGCGATCCAAGGGGAAGGACACCGTTCTGCCTATGAGGGTAAACACGTGCGTGATGTGCGTGGCGTGGTAACTGCTATTGCGCGTTCGGGTAAACGACCTATTGGTTTTTATTTTCAAGATCCGCATGGGGATGGCAATCCTAAAACGTCTGACGGCATTTTTGTGTATTGTGGTAAGGCTTTCCCTGATAGTTTGCGCGTGGGTGACTACGTGGCGGTGCTCGGTACTGTCAGCGAGTATATCTCAAAAGGCAATGCTCGGGATCTGAGCGTCACCCAGCTTGTTATCAAGCGCGCGCAGGATGTGCGAGTGCTAGCACATGGCAGGGAATTGCCTGAACCGGTGTTGATTTCGTATGCGCGGGTGTCTCAGCCGGTGTTTGTCAGCAACCTTGCAGACCTCGCACCGGATGCAGAGACTATTGATTTTTATGAAAGTGTGGAAGGGATGCGGGTTCAGATGGTGAATCCCACCGTTCCTGCTGTTGCGTATCGCTCTACGTATTACCTCCTACCGGGGGATACCCCTTCTACACGTTTGAATATGCACGGAGGATACGTGTATGAGCAAACCCATATACGTCCTGTCCTTGCCTTTTGTCCCCGGCGTATGTTTGACAGCCTTCCTGAAGTATTCAAAAGCGCCCCTCCTCTGCCTGGTGATTCCTTTGAAGGGACGGTGGTGGGGATCATGGGGTATTCGTCTTCTAGTTACCAATTAGAACTTGCTGAGCCGCTTCCCCCTTTGAGACGCTCAGGTTTTAGTCCTGAAGTTTCGACCATACAGTTCAACGCACGATTTTTGAATATAGCGAGTTATAATGTGGAGAATTTTTCTGCAGGGAATAAAGCAGACTCAGCGCGTGCGCGCGTCTTTGCGAAGCACTTTGTGAATGATCTTAAGGCGCCGGACGTTATTTGTCTTGTTGAGATACAGGATGACGATGGCGCAAAAAAACATCATCACTGTACGAGCGCACAGCACACGTTGGATTTACTGGTACGTGCAATGGCAGAGTTCAGCGCCGTTCGGTATAAAGCGGTGAATATCGATCCGCAGGATAATGCTCCTGCGGGCGTGCAATCGTTGGATGCCGATGGCGGACAACCGGGAGGAAATATTCGCTGTTGTTATTTGTACCGTACCGATCGTGTGCAGCTGGTGCAGGACCAGACAGGAAGTGCAGGAACATTTCATTCGGTTGCCCAAATGGTGCGCGGGGGAAGACAGATGGTAAAAAATCCTGCGCGCATCGGAGTAGGGCAAGAAAGTTTTCAAAACACACGTAAATCTTTGGTGGCACATTTTCAGTTTGTATCAGGGGTGAATAAGGGGAAAGATTTTGTTGTGGTAACGAATCACTTTTCTTCAAAGCGAGGGGATGACCCCGTTTGGGGTAGCACGCAACCTGCACAGGAACACTCCAAACGCAAGCGTATACAGCAGGCGGCGCAGGTTGCCGCTTTTGTTGCTGCACTACGTCGCGAGCGTGCAGATCTTCCGGTGGTGGTGGCGGGAGATTTCAATGATTTTTGGTTTTCTGATGTTATTCAAAAATTCACCGCAGTGGGGATGCACAGTGCGTTGGATCTCTTGCCGGAGACGGAGCGATATACCTATGTGTACCGCGGTTACTCGCAAACACTGGATAATATCCTGTCTGTAGGAGCGCGCACGGAGACTGCTGATATACTGCATATCAACGCAGAGCAGCCTGCTCGGGAACGCGTTTCTGATCACGATCCGGTCTTTGTGCAATTGTCATGGTAGCGTAGTGTTCGCTTCAGTGCGCCACACATAAAGAGGAGATAATGTTCGAAAGCATCAGCGGTATCTTGACGCTCCATGAGCGCGAGCGCCTCTGTGTTGAGGTGCATGGTATTGAATGGGAAATTGCAGTGTCCGCATACAGTAGTGCTGCGTTCGGTGAGGTTGGATCACACGTTAAGGTCTTTACCTGGTTGTATCACCGTGAAGATGCGCTTCGCCTCTTTGGTTTTTCGAATGTACAAGAGCGCACGCTCTTTCTCAGTCTTACAAAGGTAGAAGGTATTGGTCCAAAGCAGGCGCTCAAAGTTCTTTCGAGTATTAGCAGTCAGGCTTTGTGTGCAGCGCTTGATACAGGAGATTTATGTGCACTCCAGCGCATACCAGGCATTGGAAAAAAGACTGCACAGCGCATGCTCTTAGCGCTGAAAGGTACGCTCGCGCTAACCGACGCGGCCTCTTGTGCCCAGAGTCAGACAGATGATCGTGCTGCACATCCGAGCAATCTTGGGTGTGCTCCCCATGCGAGGGAAATTGAGGATCTGGTAACTGCTCTTGTACAGATGGGATACGACAGGAAAATGGCGGCGGAGGTGATCGCACAGGAGAGCGCTGCGTTGTGCAGTGTGGGGCGTTCACTGTATGAAGAAGAAGCGACGGTTCTTAAACGTGCTATTCTTGCGTTGAGTATTGCGCATCCACACGCGGTCGCGCCTGCTGCAGAGTGAGTTGTGGGGGTGCGGCGGTGCGGTCGTGCTATTTTTCGTATATGAAGGAGTAATCATCGATGAGTATTTCTCTCTTGCAACAGGAACGGCATCGCTACCTGCCAAAGGTCCCCGATCTTCTTCGGGGGGACTTTCGGCGCGTTTGTGCGCGTCGCGGCTTATCCACCACTGCGGTGGCAGACTATGACGCGTTGCGCTCTCTTTTTGCGCGGACCTACGGTCAGCCGCTGGTGAACTTCGTTAATGCTAGTGAGAAAAACGAAGATTCCCCCATGGAGACTGCACCTGAGCCGCGAGGATTACGTGTTGCCATAGTACTCTCAGGGGGTCAGGCACCAGGTGGTCACAACGTTATAGCAGGGCTTTTCGACGGATTAAAACGATGGCACGCTGACTCTGTCCTTATCGGTTTTCTAGGCGGTCCTGCGGGCGTGCTTTCTGGCGATCATATCGAGATATGCGCAGACCGTGTAGATGCGTACCGCAACACAGGTGGCTTTGACCTCATTGGTTCAGGACGCACCAAAATCGAAAGTGAGTCCCAGTTTGCCGCCGCGGCGCAGACAGTCACGCGTATGGCGCTTGATGCACTCGTAGTTGTAGGAGGTGATGACTCCAACACGAACGCTGCCCTTTTGGCAGAACACTTCGTAAACAGTGGTATTTCTACCAAGGTTATCGGTGTTCCCAAAACTATTGACGGAGACTTGAAAAATGAGGCGATAGAAACCTCGTTTGGTTTTGACACTGCCACAAAAACATACAGTGAACTTATCGGGAACATTGCGCGCGATGCGTGCAGTGCCCGCAAGTACTGGCATTTTATTAAGCTCATGGGGCGTTCAGCCAGTCATATTGCGCTTGAGTGCGCGCTGAAAACACAGCCAAATGTCTGTCTCATTTCGGAAGAAGTAGCGGCGCAATCGTTAACGCTCGCACAGATCGTGCAGTCGTTGTGTGACACCATCGCCACGCGCGCACAACACGGTGAGCACTTTGGTATAGTGTTAGTTCCAGAAGGACTTATCGAATTTATACCTGAAATGAAGGCTCTAATTACGGAGCTCAACGAGGTGATGGCACGCCGCGCGCAGGAATTTGAGGCGCTGGACACTCCTGACGCGCAGCGCGTTTGGATAGAGCAGGCGTTGTCTGCTTCTGCTCGTGCGGTGTTTAACGCATTACCTGCTGAAATTTCCACACAGCTTTTGGCAGATCGGGATCCACATGGGAATGTGCAGGTGTCGCGCATTGACACAGAGCGTTTGCTCATTCTCCAGGTAACGGAGCGCTTAGCGCAGATGAAGCAGGAAGGTACGTACACCGGTGTTTTTTCCAGCATTGCTCATTTTTTTGGTTACGAAGGGCGATGCGCTTTTCCGTCCAACTTTGATGCAGATTATTGCTATACGCTCGGTTTGACCGCGTGTCTTCTGGCCGTGCACAGGTTTACAGGGTACGTAGCGTCGGTGCGTAACTTGACGTCTTCTGTAGCTGAGTGGGCAGTAGGTGGCGTGCCGCTTACTATGCTCATGAACATGGAGCGCCGACATGGAAGTCAAAAGCCGGTGATAAAAAAGGCGCTGGTTGACCTGGAGGGCATGCCGTTTCGGGTGTTCTCTCGTCGGCGTGCGAGTTGGGCCTTAAAAACAAGCTACGTGTATCCGGGGGCGGTACAGTATTATGGACCTCCGGCTGTGTGTGACGAACCTTCAGTAACTATACGCCTTGAGCGGCCCGCCCCTGCGGCGAATTCCTCATTTGGGCACCGGTCATCCTAGTACAGAAGGGAGCTGAGTGTGTGGTCGCGTTGTCTCCAGCTGCGGTCTACCTTCACTCGTATATCAAGGGAAATATGGTAGGGGAGGAGTGTGCGTAGCGCGCGGATGGCATCTAGCCGTATGGCGCGAATAACTGCACCTTTCTTCCCCACGAGCACTGCCTTTTGACTTTCCCGTTCTACTGCAAGAAACGCACGGCACCACAGTTCCCGCTTGCCGCGGCGCAGCTCCATGTCTTCCACTCCGGCGTATAGTGCGTGCGGCAGTTCGTCCCGGCAGCGTGCGATTGCCTGTTCTCGGATGAGCTCAGTGACGCGAAAGGCGATGGTCTGATCCGTATAGCAATCCTGAGGGTACAGAGGCGCCGCTTCTGGCAAGAGATCTCTCAGCGTGCGCATGAGGGCATCGAGCCCAACCTGGTGCAGGGCAGATATTGTAAATACCCGATCAGCAGGGAGGTGGGGGAGTGCGGCGTGTAGCGCTCGTCCCAGGCTGCCGGCCCGCAGCACGCTGCCTTGCCTGTGTAAAAAGGCATGCTCGTCGCACGAGGTCGAATTGTGAAGGACATCCACTTTATTGAAGGCAAGCAATACGCGCGTTTTTTGATACGGGGCAAGCAATGCACAGATGGCTGCTTCTTCTTCTCCAAATTGACGGGTAGCGTCTACTAGGTACAACAGCACATCAGCATCCTTTACATTACTGTGCACAAGGGACTGCAGGCGCAGATTAAATTTTCTGTCAGACCGGTGATACCCCGGGGTGTCCATAAAGACAATTTGGTCGGATTCTATATTTACGATGCCGCGCACCGTGTTACGGGTTGTCTGAGGTATAGGGGAAACTATGGACACCTTGTACCCGCACACGGCATTGAGAAAGGTTGACTTACCTGAGGAAGGTCTGCCGATAATGAGCGACACCCCACTTCTTGGGGAAGCGCCGTCCGTTACCATATGCACAGTGCTGAGTATAAAGGAAAGACGCTACCACTGCAGTCCGTGCAGCGGCACGCGGCAGCAAAAAGCTGTGGGATATCTAACCCTCCCGCGCGTGGGAGGGTTCAACCCATGACGAGGAAAAACCTACAGGGAGCCGGTCTGCGGCGGTGCAGAGGATCGGGCCCTTGCAAGAGCCTCGTCTACGCTTTCAGCGATGGGAAAATAATTCAGCAGCCGGGTGAGCTCAATCACTTTCTTTACAGAGCCGTGCACACCTGAGATAAAGAAGTGGATTTTTAACTTTTTCACTGTCGAACACAGATAGATGAGAACGCCAATCCCTGAGGAATCGATATACTCTACCGCCTCAAGGTCAATGACGATACAGCGCGGGCCCCTATCGAACAACTTCAGCACAAGGTCTTTAAGCTTGTAGGAATGATACAGATCCATGTCCCCACTGATGTCTACGACACATATTCCGCCACTCTGACGGACCTTCAACTCCATAGGCACCTACTCTCATGGGCACCAAGCCCCGCATTTTTCCGATAGAAACCAGGCGCACACAGACCCACGGGACGCTGCACGGCCCATTCTAAAAAAGCTGGAAGTACTGCTCACTGCCCCCAAGGGGCCACAACCCGTGAAAGACACACCACCTTCCATGAGAATTCTTAACTGAAAGAACCAAAAACATCACTCCCCCGCGCGGGCTCGAACCACGGACCCAATGGTTAACAGCCATTTGCTCTACCAACTGAGCTACAGGGGAATCAGCACCCGCCGGGGTATATCATTCCGCATAGAAAATGTCAACAATGACGAAGGGTCTGTGCCCCACCCCGTACGCGTGTAGGGCGCACAGGCAGGGGAGCAGTGATGTGAGGCGTCCGACCGATGCGGATATTGAATCTTTTTTTGAAATATAGTGAGAATCAGCCGCAACGTGTGGCGGATGGGGTAACCCCTGCGTCAAAAAGGAGGAGATGATGCTGAGAACTTGTAAAGATGTCACAATGCGAGGTGAGCGTGTTGTCGTGCGTGTTGATTTTAACGTACCGATGCGTGATGGTATGGTGCAAGACGACACGCGCGTCACTGCAGCAGTTCCTACTCTGCGGTACATCATCGAGCAGGGGCCGCGACACGTAGTGCTCATTAGCCATCTTGGAGACCCTACCCGTGATGCGGATAAAGCAGAGGGGAACGCTAAGAAAGATGGTTGTCCCTTTGACCGCCACGCATTCATTAACGGCAAACACCGGCTTAAGCCGGTTGCGGACTGCCTTGCAAAGAAGTTGGGGGTGCCGGTGCATTTTGCGCCTTCCTGCGTCGGGCAGCGTGAATTTATTGAAGGGCTGCCCGACGGTTCGGTAGTGCTTTTGGAGAATGTGCGCTTTCACCCCGAGGAAACATCTGGTGATGCGAAGGTGCAGGAGCAATTTGCGCGGGAGCTTGCCCAGTATGGGGACATTTTTGTTAATGATGCGTTCGGCACTGCGCACCGTGAACATGCATCTACGGTGGTACTCCCGAGACTTATGCGTCGCAGAGTGGCCGGTCTTTTGATAGAGCGGGAAGTGAGGTACCTGGAACCTATGGTATGCAACCCGAAGGTGCCAATGGTGGCGGTTGTCGGTGGTGCCAAGGTATCTTCTAAGATAGCAGTCTTGGAGAGTCTGCTTCGAACATCGACGGCGCTTATCATCGGGGGAGGGATGGCATACACCTTTTTGAAAGCGCAAGGTGTGGGTGTAGGTACCTCCCTAGTGGAGGATGACTTTATCGACACTGCACGTATGCTGTTGCAAAAGGCTCAAAGCGGTGGTGTGTCGGTGGTATTGCCGGTCGATCACGTATGTGCGTCCACGTTCTGTGCGGATGCGCAGCCGGTTGCGGTGGACGATGTGCATATTCCTATGCACTTGATGGGTATGGATGTTGGTCCGCGTACGCTTGAGCAGTATCGTGCGCATTTAAAGGGAGTGAGCTCCGTGTTGTGGAATGGTCCGGTAGGGGTTTTTGAGTTCGATGCCTTTGCACACGGTACACGGGTGCTTGCGCAGTTGATAGCAGAGGCGACGGATGCGGGTGCTACGTCGGTAGTTGGTGGAGGAGACTCTATTGCAGCAGTCAGCAAGTTTGGGCTTGCAAGTCGCATGAGCCATGTATCTACGGGGGGTGGCGCATCGCTGAAGCTCTTTGAGGGTAAAGTTTTACCGGGCATTTCGTGTCTTGAAACATAGGATATAGTGGTGCCGTGAGATTTTCCCTTGGGTTGGGGCGAGATCTCCTGGCGAGGGTATGTCTCTGCGGTGGCTCTATAGAACAGTTTCTCGTGGAGCTATCGGCGGGGTGTTTGTGGTGTGAACGAAAGGATGTGCTAAGGAGGGGATATGCGCGGCTATTTTATCGCGGGGAATTGGAAGATGCATAAAACGTGTGCGGAGGCGGTGGCGCTTGCGCAGGAACTCGTGCGGGAATTACGGGGTGGTCCGCACACATACATGATTGCGCCGAGTTTTACCGCTTTAGACGCGGTGGGGAAGGTGCTACGGGGAAGTAACGTACTTCTTGGCGCGCAGGACGTGAGTAGTGAAGAGTGGGGGGCGCATACTGGAGAGGTATCCGTCCTTCAACTCGAAGACCTGGGGGTACAGGTAGTCATCGTGGGGCATTCCGAACGGCGTCATGGGCGTGGGGAGAATGATAAGCTTATCAATCAAAAGGTCAGACGCGTGTTAGAAAGCGGTTTGCGCGTCATCTTATGCGTCGGCGAACGACTCCAAGAGTATGAAGCGGGGTGTACCAACGAGGTAGTGGGAACTCAAGTGCGCGCAGGGATGGCAGACGTGTGTGGGTCACTCATGCATAATGTAACTGTTGCGTATGAGCCTGTGTGGGCAATTGGTACGGGTAAGACTGCCACTCCGGCACAGGCGAATGCGGTTCATGCTCATATTCGGTCAGTAGTCCGCGAGATGTACGGCGCGGCTATCGCAGAGGCACTGTGTATTCAATACGGCGGATCCATGAAAGCGGAGAACGCGCGGGCACTGTTGGCTGAAGAGCACATTGACGGGGGACTCATTGGCGGTGCTTCGCTGGAGGCTGCGTCTTTTGTTCCTATCGCGCGCAGCGTGTAGAGAGTAGTAAAGGATTCTGGGTGGTGTGCGGTATTGCGTAAGCAGGTTTCTTTTTTTGTGCCGTTCACATGGTCGTTTTTCTGTTCTCGGGACAGGGAGTGAAAGGTTGAAGTCCTTGTTTTTGCGCACGCTTTGGTGTAGCATGAGGCATGGCTGTGCTGAGCGTTATGATACTCTCACTCCTGGTGGTGGTTTGCCTTCTGGTGGTCACGCTAGTGCTCTTGCAGACTGAAGAGGGAGATGGGCTTGGTGGCATGTTTTCGGGCGGTTCGCGTTCTGCCTTTGGTTCGCGCTCCGCTTCGGTCCTCACGAAGACTTCCTACGTTATGGTAGGGCTCTTTTTTGGTTTGACTTTCTTTCTCGCGTTGTTGAACCGGGCTCCGGACGACACGGGCTTGCAGAAAGCGGCGCAGCAGAAGCAAGCCGAGACGGCTGTGGAGTGGTGGAAGCACCCTCCGAAGGAAGGTGCTGGTGCTCCAACGTCTCCTGAGTCTACTGGTCCTGCCGCAGGGAATTCCTCGGGCTCTGGGGTAGCGGTTCCTCCGTCCCCTGAGGTACGGGAGTAGGTCGATGTGCTCGCTGAGTGTCGGCCGCGTGGGTTGGTAATATGGATAAAGGGGTGATGGTCCGCCTAGCGGAGGTGGAGGATGCGGCCGCTGTCCTCGTGGAGAAGGCGCAGGAGCAGGCGCAGCGGATGCGCGAATCTGCAGAGGCGGCAGGGGAGACCTTGGTGAAGGAAGCGGAGGGGAGCGTGGTTGAGGCGCAGGAGCAGGCGTGGCATGAGGCCTGTGCGCGGATAGACGCTCAGAGAAGGGAGGCGTGTGGACAGTTAGAACGCGAGCTTTCTGTGCTGGAGGAGGACGTGGAGCGCTTCGAA
Source organism: Treponema pallidum subsp. pallidum str. Nichols (assembly GCF_000410535.2). NCBI lineage: Bacteria > Pseudomonadati > Spirochaetota > Spirochaetia > Treponematales > Treponemataceae > Treponema > Treponema pallidum. Next base: position 579,768 of record NC_021490.2, on the reverse strand, counting down.
GCCTTCCTTGATGGTTTCTTTTTTGGGTAGTGTGTGGCTGTGGAGCGAGATGTCGCGGATGTGTTCGTCTATGCGAAACTATCCGGTTTGTGTGCTCGGCTTTGGGTTGGTGAGCGCCTGGGTACCCTGCAGGGTGTGGGGACGCTGTGTGATCTCTGGGTGCGCCTTTTTTCTGAGCCTGCCCCTAGGTCTGCTGGTGCACATCTGGTAGGTCTGATCCAGCGGCGGGTGGAGGCGTGTCTGCTGCGCGATTGTGTGCGTGCGGCATCGTGCTATCAGGAACCCCCTTCGCTTTTTTCCGCGCTGCTTGCTCGTTACGACTATCTCTACCTGAAGACGCTCTCTTCTTCTGAGAGTCAGGCGGGGTTTCGCGTCTGCCAACCGCCAGATTTGGGTCGTTTTTCCCTTTTTCGTTGGGAAAAGTGGCCGTGTATCGAGGCTGTCACTCGGGGGAGCCCAGTTTCCTGGTACAACCGCGTACCTCGGAGTGATGAGCGTGTCTTGTGGGATTTGCGCTTAGATCAAAGTTACTACCATGCGTTGTGGCAGACATTGTGTTCTATTCCCGAAGATGATCGCACTGCATGTTCCCGGTTAGTGCGTGAAGAAGTGGCGTTGTACGCTGTTGGGTGGGTACTTCGTCTGCGCATGTTCTATGGTGTACAGAAGAAAGACGCTCCTTCGGAGCTTTCTTCTAACGGTGCGATACGCAGGTGTCTGGGGACGTGGTGGAAATGCATCCTGTTTGCGTGGGATTGTTCTCTTACTGAGCGCGGGGCGTGGAGTGGATGGCGCTATGAGCGCTTCTTAAATAATCCTGTAGATGGGGTACAGTGGGAGCCGGATCTAGACGCGTTTGAACGTGCGGGCTCCCGTTTTCTGTATTGTCTTGCGCGCACGGTTTTTCATGCGCAGCTCTTTACTCCTGCGACGATCGTCGCATTTTTTATGATGAAGCGCTTTGAAGCGCGTGGCATCTGTGCGCTTGCAGAATGTATACATGCAGGGAGTGCGCGTACGCTGCCACGTGAGTTCTTGGGGGAAGCAGCTTATGTTTAGATCGCAGAGGATGAAGTTCCTCGAACTTGTAGTGCTTGAACGGGATGTGGACCGAGTACTGGAGTACCTGGGAAAGACGGCGCTTGTCCATTTGCGTCTTTCCGCCGCGGCGCGTGGCAGTTCTTCCCACTGTGCGCAGAGCAAAGAGTATGTCGGCCGTCTTGAAGAAGCGTGTAAGTACCTGGGTGTCTCTGGCGAGTGCGCGTTTTCTCCAGGGGATTCTTTGCCTACCGAAGAAGACTACACGTTGGCACAGCAGATACTTGCAGAAGTTGACGCTTTGCACGCACGCGAACGAGAGGGTGATGCTCCCTCAGTTCCCCGTGGGAAGAGTTCTGTAGCCCATGATTCTGCCAACGAAGAGCAGTTTCAGGGTGAGAAATGTGCGCTCGGCTCGATGCGAGGCCCGGCACTGTGTGCGCTGCTTAGGCGTTTTGCGCTGCAGGAACGTGTGCACCGCACGCGTGATGCGCTTGAGTCTACCCGGCATACCTATCGTATAGCTGGCTGGTTGCCAGCACATGAGGCGAAGGACCTCGTTGCAGGATTGGACAACGTGACCACAGGGAGGATGGCAGTCCGCCTGTTTGAACCACAGGAGCTGTCTTTTATCAGGGATGGCAGCGAGCATGTGCCGGTGTGTTACCAGCATGGCCGTTTTGTGCGTAGTTACGAGCGTATGGTGTCTAGTTATGGTTGTCCCCCCTACGGGCTCGTCGATCCGACTCCTTTCGTTGCTTTCTCCTATGCGCTGCTTTTTGGGATTATGTTTGGGGACCTCGGGCAGGGTCTCCTCTTTTTCGTACTTGGTTTGCTACTGCGGACGCGGCGTGTACGTGCGCTAAATAGATGGGCACACCTTGACTACGTGTTCTTGTCCGTAGGTTTCTCTAGCATGGTGATGGGTTTTCTGACGGGGGAGTTTTTCGCTCATGGTACGCTCCTCGCTCCGTTGATTCGCAGCGTTACTGCGCTATGTGGTGGAGTACCACGCGATCACATCTTGCACCTAATGCCTTCTCATGGCTCTCTGCACACGCTTATGGCCTTTTTCGGCTTCACGCTTTTTTTAGGATTTGTTATTAATTCGCTGGGCCTTATCATCAACATTGTCAATCAGGTGAGACTGCGCCATGCGCTTGCAGCAGTGTGTTCAAAAACGGGAGTGTGCGGACTCCTCTTTTTTTGGTACATGGTTGCCCTTGCAGTGCGCATACCACTTTTTGGAATTCCATTCGGGGTCTTTGATGCGGTTGCAATGGGCGTGCCTCTCGTGGGTATTTTTTGTCAAGAGTTTTTGGAGCGTGTGTGCAAGCGTGTGCGTCCGTGGTTTCCTGAAGGTGTTGGCATGTATCTAATGCACGGTGTTATCGAAATGGTCGATGTGGTGTCGGGATTTTTCTCCAACTCCATGAGTTTTTTGCGCGTGGGAGCCTTTGCCTTGTCCCATGCGGTACTAAGTTTTGTGGTGTTTACTATGACGCAATTCGTTGGTGGCTACGCTTCACTATGGGGCATACTCGTGTACGTGTTTGGGAATGGAGTCATTATCTTTCTAGAAGGGTTGATCGTTGCCATTCAAGCGGTTCGGCTGCAATACTACGAGTTTTTTTCAAAGTTTTTTACCAAAAGTGGGAGCGTCTTCGCACCGTTTAGGTTTGGATATCAGGAGGATTAGTATGGGTTGGAAAAGAGCATGGTTTACGGGTGTGTTTGCTGGCTTGTGCGTGCTTCTTAACGCGGAGAGTCAGCCGCCCTCTCATGTAGATGGCGGCTTAAAATACATTGCCGCAGGACTCGCGGTGGGGCTCGCTTGCGTTGGGGGAGGCCTTGCAGTAGGTAAAATCGGGGCTGCAGCGATGGGGGCAATGAGTGAGGATCCTGAAATTTCAGGAAAGGCACTTCCCTTTATCGGTCTTGCAGAAGGCATTTGTCTGTGGGGTTTTTTGGTCGCATTGCTTATCATCTTGCTTTGACGTGCGTCTGGGGTGTCATCAAGTGACGTATTGCATAATTGGAGAGCAAGAACTGGTGTTGGGTTTTTCCTTAGTAGGGGTGCACGGTTTCGTGGTACATTCTCCAGAGGAGGCGGCGCGCGCATTCTCCCAGGTCACGCGTCCCCCCTCTGGAGACCGTCCCGCGCAGGTCCTCATACTCACCCAGCGCGCTATGTCTTACCTGAGAGAGGAGGTGCGTGCGTGGCAGATGCAGGGGGAGTTACCCTTTGTCGTAGAAGTCCCCGCTTTGCACGAACAGGGGAACGTACGCACGTCCCTGCGTGAATCAATTCGACAGGTTATCGGGGCAAAGGTATAGACTACATGGAAGAGCTGCGTTCAACAGAGGTGTTAGAAAGAGATATATATGCGGAGGCAAGGAAACGTGCCGATCATATACTTTCCTGTGCGCGGGCTGACTGTGCGCAGTTGGAAGCGCACGCTTCTGCACGCGTCCAGGACATCACGCGCGCCGTTGAGCAACTCTTTGCCCAGCGTATCGCCGCGTATGAACGCAATGCCCAGGCGGTTATTCCGTTGGAGCGTATCAGGCAGACAATCCGTGCCGTTGACGCGCGCGTGCAGCGTGCACTGGCTAGTTATTTTGAAAAGATAGGGGAAGAGAAGCGGCTACGGGTCCTTGCTCGTCTACTCGAACGCTATGCACCGCTTATCGGCGAGCAAAAAATAACGGTACGTTTCTTCGGTTATTGCGAGTCGCGGGTGCGTGATCTTCTCAATCAGGCGCTTCCACGTGCTGTCCTGCGTTCTCTCACCCCCTTTGATAAGGCTGAGGCCTGGCGCGCACAGTGCAGTGATGGGTTGACTATTGAGACGGAGGACGGGACGCTCCAGTGTCGGAGTACAATCGAGGAGATCTGCGCGCAACTTTTGTCTGAAAAGAGACAGGAGTTGGCGTGTGCCCTGTGCGGTAATGGAGTGGTAGCGTGATCAAAGACGATGTGGTTACAGGCCGTGTAGTGAGGGTGTCTGGTCCCATTGTGTATGCCGAGGGCCTCTCTGCGTGCAGCGTATACGATGTTGTCGACGTAGGGGAAGCATCGCTCATCGGAGAAATTATCCGGTTGGATGAGAGCAAGGCGGTCGTGCAAGTATACGAGGATGACACAGGTATGCGAGTCGGGGAGAAGGTGACAAGCTTGCGTCGACCACTCTCAGTCCGCTTAGGGCCTGGATTAATCGGCACCATTTATGACGGTATTCAGCGCCCACTTGAGCGCCTCTTCCAAGAAGACGGCGCCTTCTTGCGTCCTGGTGCGCGTTCACAACCGCTTGATGGCTCCGTACGCTGGGATTTTCGTCCTCATTGTAACGAGCGCGGTGAGGCCCTGTGCGCGGGGATTCCGATTGCACCTGGGTCAGTGTTAGGGACCGTGCAGGAGACTCCTTCTGTTGTGCACACTATCATGGTTCCTCCTGACATCCGGGGGAGCGTGCTATCTTCGTTCAAGGGCGCAGGTGCTTACACAATAGATGAAGAAATTGGACGCACTGATCTTGGTGAGCCGCTTTTTCTATCCCAGTACTGGCCAGTGCGTCGTGCGCGTCCTTTCAGCAAAAAACTTGCAGTGTGTGAGCCACTAGTTACTGGACAGCGGGCGATTGATGTTTTCTTCCCCCTATCAAAGGGAGGAACGGCGGCTATTCCAGGGGGATTTGGAACTGGGAAGACAATGACGCAGCATGCCGTTGCCAAGTGGTGTGATGCAGATATTATCGTGTACATCGGCTGCGGAGAGCGGGGCAACGAGATGACAGACGTGCTCTCTGAATTTCCCAAACTCATCGATCCGCGCACAGGACGCTCTCTTATGGAGCGGACGATTTTGATCGCAAATACGTCCAATATGCCTGTGTCCGCACGCGAGGTGTCGCTGTATTCAGGGATTACCCTTGCGGAATACTACCGTGATATGGGTATGCATGTGGCCATCATGGCTGATTCTACCAGCCGCTGGGCGGAGGCGCTGCGTGAATTGTCTGGGCGCATGGAAGAAATGCCTGCGGAGGAGGGATTCCCTGCGTACCTTCCGACGCGTCTTGCAGAATTTTATGAGCGCGCAGGACGCGTGGAAACCTGTGTGGCGCGCGAGGGCTCTGTGAGCATCATTGGTGCTGTTTCTCCCCTGGGTGGAGATTTCTCTGAGCCGGTGACGCAGCACACAAAGCGCTTCATCCGTTGCTTTTGGGCCTTGGATCGTGAACTTGCACACGCGCGTCATTACCCTGCCATTGGGTGGATAGATTCATACTCTGAATATGCGCAGGAAGTAAGTGCATGGTGGAGTAAGTATGACCCGCGCGCAGGCGCGTTGCGCGCCGCAGCCTTGGATTTGCTGAGAAAGGAACAGCGGTTACAGCAAATTGTCAGGCTTGTCGGTCCTGATGCGCTGCCTGGAGAAGATCGTCTGGTGCTAATGGTGTGTGAAATGATCAAAGGTGGCTTTCTGCAGCAGAACGCTTTTGATCCGACGGATGTGTTCTCCTGTCCCGAAAAGCAGGTGCAGATCTTGCGTACCATAGTGGATTTTCACGAACGTGCCGTGGTGCTGCTGCGTGCAGGTATTTCGCTTTCTGCGCTGTCCCAGCTTTCGTGCCGGGAGCTCATCGTACGTATGAAAACTACGTACGGGAATGAGGATGTACACAAGATGCAGAAAGTGTACGACACGATGTGCACTGAGTTTGACCAACTGAGTGTGTGTGCTGCCGCGCGCACACAAGGGGGGGAGAAAGTCGAATGAAGGGAGTGTGGTATCGGGGTCTGTCCTCCATCGACGGTCCGATCGTGGTGGCAAAGCGCCGGGAAGGTGCATTCTATGGGGAGATTACGGCCATCCGTGATCGCTTCGGTGCTCTGCGTACCGGCAGGATAATTGATCTTTCTCAAGAGTGTTGTCTGATTCAGGTGTTTGGCTCCACGCTTGGGCTCAGCCTCGACGGTGCCTGCCTTGAGTTTTTGGACGTGCCGATGCAGCTGCGTGTCTGTGAGGGTTTGATGGGGCGGGTATTCGATGGATTAGGGAGACCAATCGATGGTTTCCCAGAGGTGCTCTCTTCTCAATTGCGTAATGTGAACGGCTATCCTATCAATCCGTACGCGCGCGTATATCCACGTGACTTCATTCAAACCGGTATTTCTGCTATCGATGGTATGAATACGCTCATTCGTGGGCAGAAACTGCCAATCTTCTCTGGGAACGGCCTTGCGCACAACCGTTTAGCAGCGCAGATTATCAGACAGGCAAAAATTCTTGGCACGGATGAGGCCTTTGTGATGGTATTCGCGGGTATGGGTATTAAGCACGATGTGGCCCGCTTTTTTGTTTCTTCTTTTGAAGAAACAGGGGTACTGTCAAAGGTGGTGATGTTCCTGTCGCTTGCAGATGCGCCATCTATCGAGCGTATTATCACACCACGCTGTGCATTAACCGCAGCTGAGTATCTCGCCTTTGAAAAGAACAAGCATGTATTAGTCATTTTTACAGACATGACAAACTACTGTGAGGCGCTGCGGGAAGTTTCCACCACACGAGGGGAGGTACCCGGGCGTAAGGGTTATCCGGGTTACCTGTATTCTGATTTGGCAGAACTGTACGAGCGCGCAGGCAGAGTGAAAGGATCCTCCGGTTCGGTGACGCAGATTCCGATCTTAACTATGCCGAACGACGATATTAGCCATCCGATCCCTGACCTGACCGGGTACATCACCGAAGGACAGATTGTGTTGCAACGCGACCTATCTCAGCGGGGCTTGTATCCGCCCATTGGGTGTCTACCCAGCCTATCTCGCTTAATGAAAGATGGTATCGGGGAGGGTATGACACGCGCAGATCACCATGCGGTTTCAAGTCAGCTATTTGCTTCATACGCAAGAGTACAAAGCGTACGGAGCCTTGCCTCGATTGTCGGAGAAGAGGAATTACCTGCACTCGATAAGTGTTATCTGCGCTTTGGTGACTTGTTTGAGCAGTACTTTCTCACGCAGGATGAGCATGAAGATCGGAGTATCAGTCAGACGCTCGATATCGGGTGGAGTTTGCTCTCACTTTTGCCGCGCACCGAGCTATATCGTATCGACCCAAAGCTTATCGATCAGTACCTGACCGCTTCGTGCAGCGCGGTGAGTGATCAGTTGCGAAAGGCGATAGAGGAGGCCCGCACCCCGGTTGCGGACGCGTAAAGACCATGTGTCCTATAAGGCTCTTGGAGAAGGGTGATTTCTTTGCGGCGCTCCCTTGCTGTGTGTCTTGGCCACGCAGGGAGAGGATACAGAGGTGAAAACACCTTTAGCTCCCACCAAGTCGAATTTGGCGTATGTAAGAGATCAGTTGGGTTTGGCTCGTGATGGTTATCGCTTGCTTGAGCAAAAACGAGAAATCCTCTTTATGGAGCTCACTTCTCTCTTGGAAGAGGTGCATCTTCTAGAGACTGAGCTTGATAAGCGTCGGAAGCAGGCGTATGCGTCGCTGTGGCAGCTGCTTCTTGCACAGGGCCGCGATGATATTGCTGCCTGTGCGCTCGTAACACCGGTGCCCTGCCGTGTGCAGCAGGAGGTGCTTTTAATTGCTGGATTGCGATTTCTCCGTCTGGATGCAGTGATGCAGCCACCGAAGCTGCAGTATGCTGCGCTCGGCTCCAGCGCGTGCATGGATAGAGCGCGGGAGGACTTCGGGTTACTGTTGCAAACACTCACGAGAATGGCATCCGTACAGACTATCGTATGGAGACTCGCGTCAGAAATGAGAAAAACACAGCGACGTGTGAATGCGCTGAGCAAGCAGATAATCCCACAGATGTGCGAGACGTGCATGTACATCGAAAGCGTGCTCGAGGAGCGCGATCGGGAAAGTACTTTTGTGCTCAAATCGCTAAAGGCGCGCAAGGATCCCACAACCACCCTTTAGCACTCATCCGGCTGTACGTCCTGCGCTGCTGTTGTTCCGGGCCGACGCTACCTCAGGGAGGCGCGTCCGACACGCACTCTTCTTTTCCGCGGCCCTTTGCGTAGGGTGCTCTTCTTCAGGAAAGCTGCGCGCGTGGGGGACGTGCCGTGCTTCTCAGCGCGGCCCCTACGTTCTAGCAAAGCGGGAGCAATGAGCTCAGCAATTTTTTTCGAAAGGGGAGAAACGGACATTGCATACATACGAGACGTGCGCACGATCTCCCCGGCTACAATAAACTTCGGCCGGTCTTTATACACACAGGACCCAGGATGAATGTGAATACACTCTGCAGTGAGCGAGCGATACGAATCGCGGTGTTCTTGCACGCACACGAACTGTATCATGCCCGTGCCCACGCAGATTAAGTATTCTTCCACGGTCCCGCCCGTTAGCAGAGGGAATCCCATGCCACTTACGATAAGCTCGAGCTGCTCCTTTATGTTAGAAATCTCAGCCATAATCCGCTCGTCCAAATAGAAATGTTGGCAAAAGGAATGTTTGTTATTTTCTTGCGCATACGCGCGGTAGATCCGCAAAAAAGACACGAAATCCCCCATGGGATCGGAGAACGTGCCGTGTGCCTTTTTTGTTTTTTCTTCCTGATCCTCTGAAAAGATTAGCGGGCTGCGAGCAGACAGAAACGCCGCAGCGATAAGTACATCGTCAATAGAATGGGGATAGCGCCGCAGCGCCTCTACAATCATCCGGGACTGCCGAGGACCGAGCGGAAACAGGCACATCATTTTTCCAATTTCACTCAGACTCCGGTCATCTTCTAACGCGCCGAGCAAGCGCAACGTGTCTTCTGCGCCGATAATACCATGGGTGCCAGGAGGAGAAATAAAATCAAAGTGTTCGAAATCGTGGATACCGAGTTCTGCCATGCGCATGACTACCTCAGATAGGTCAGTGCGGTAGATTTCTTCAAGGGTGTACGGTTCACGCTGCTCAAAATCATCGCGCGAATATAGGCGATAGCACGTGCCTGCGCGTACTCTGCCTGCGCGTCCACGCCGCTGGTTACACGAAGCCTGAGAAATAGGAGTTTCGTCCAAACTTGCAGTATAGGAAAGCGGGTTATACGAATTTAACTTCACCAAACCAGAGTCAATGACGGTAGTTACATCGTCAATGGTGATGGATGTTTCTGCAATATTCGTTGCGATGACGACTTTTCTTTTTCCAAATGGCGCGCGGTTAAAAACTTGCTCTTGTTCTTCTTTACTCAATCTTCCATAGAGGGGCAAAAGAAAGAGCTTGCGGAACCAACGTTCATGGGAAAGACGGGTAATACAATTTTTAATAGAACGCTCCCCTGGCAGAAAAATGAGTATGGCACCTTTGTCCCTTGAAGCGATAACACGCTCAACGATACAAACGATCTTTTCTAGCAAGGCGGCCTCCGCTTCCTTTGTATGAGTAGATGCAGGCGTATCAGGAGGATCGAAAATAACAGTGACCGGGTATGCAACCGCATCTATTTTGATGACAGGGCACTCATTGAAATAGCGGGAAAACATGGCCGTGTTGATTGTGGCAGAGGAGATGACGATGCGGAAATCATGCCGCTGTTGCAAGACGCGCTTAAGCAATCCTAAAATAAAATCAATGTTGAGACTCCGCTCATGCGCTTCATCTACCATGATGATGGAGTATTTACTGAGGAGTGGGTCGAGCTTCATTTCTTGCAGAAGGATTCCATCAGTCATTACTTTTATTTTTGTTTCGACATCTGTGTGATCCTCAAAGCGCATTTTGTATCCGACAATGCCGGGCTGCACGTGGAGCACCTGCTTGGCAATGAACTCGCTTACAGAGAGGACAGCAATTCTACGCGGCTGGGTGACGCCGATAGCACCACCTTCATTGTATCCTGCTTCATGAAGAATGAGTGGCAGCTGGGTAGTTTTCCCAGATCCGGTGGGGCTTTCGACAACAATGACGTGATGGTGCGCGAGCGCGCTAAGAATTTTGTCTTTCTGAGAGTAGACGGGCAACTGCTTGTAACTGAACATGATTGCAAGCTCCTCTTACTGCGTGTGGATAGGACAGGATAGAAAAAAGAACCAGAAGTGGGAGTGGTGCGAACGGGCGGTAGGGAGCGTCCGCACGCGCACTGCGCGGACGGTGCTGAGAGTACAGAAAGACGGAGCGACCAAGCGCTAGTCATTGACACGTTCTTGATATTCATTCGTCTCTGTATTTATCAGGATCTTCTCTCCTTGCTTGATAAATAGGGGAACGCGCACGACAAGACCCGTTTCGGTAGTCACAGGCTTTGTGGCGCCAGAGACGGTATCCCCCTTAAGATACGGCTCGCTGTGTGCAACACGGAAAACCATTTTGGTGGGAATTTTTATGTCAATGGACTCCCCGTTCCAAATTAGGATGTCGTATTCGTCCCCTTCGCGCAAGTAGCGCTCTCTTCCTGGGACATTCCCTTTGGAAACGAAAATCTGTTCAAAACTGCGGGTATCCATAAAGACGAAGCATTCCCCGTCATCGTACTGATACTGAGCGCGGTGGCTGTCTACAACCGCATCTTCGACTGTATCTGAGGTCTTAACTGTCTGAGTGAGCACAGAGCCGTCACGAAGATGTTTCATTTTAACGCGCGCAAACGCAGCACCCTTACCCGGGTTTACGAACTCGCGCTCGACAACCAGGTACGGAGCACCTTTATGGAGCAGGACCGTCCCCTTTGCGATATCTCCCCCTCTAATCATGTAATTCCTCTCTTATCTCCTAGTAAACGTCTTGCACGACCTGCGGGGGCGCAGTATACCGCGCAGGTATATTTTTTAAAAGGCCTCGAATGGAGGCATTGACTTTTCGTCCCTTGCCTGGATACTAGGCGCCCTATGGCGAAGAACACTGATATTGAGCACGACGCGCATGAGCCGGCCGGGCACGGGGATGTGCGTGAGTCTGCCGTGGAGAATCCGTCTGCTTCGGCAGTGTCTGACGGGGAGGAGCGCGCCACGTTTGCGCCGGAGGTTGCTCCGCAAACCGATACCGAATCAGCGCAAGGTGCAGCACAGGAGTCAGAGCCAGAGGTACAGCGCGCAGGAGAAGCTGAAAAGGGTGTACCAGAGAAGGCTAAGGCAGTAGTGCCGCTTGATGAGTTGTTGCCGCAGAAGGTCCACTTAATTCCGCTCACCGGACGGCCTATCTACCCGGGTATTTTTACTCCGCTTCTGATAAGCGATGAGGACGATGTGCGTTCGGTGGAAAGTGCGTACAGCGATAGTGGTTTTATTGGGTTGTGTTTGGTGAAAACCGACACGCAAAACCCAACTATCAGTGATTTGTACGAGGTAGGATCGGTCGCTCGTATTGTGAAGAAGATTAATCTGCCAGACGGTGGGTTAAATGTTTTTATTTCTACACAAAAACGTTTTCGCATCCGCAAGCACGTGCACCACAGCAAGCCTATCGTAGCGGCAGTGCAGTACCTGTCCGATCTTATTGAGGGGGATCCACTCGAGATAAAGGCACTTGTGCGTGGCCTTATTGGGGAAATGAAGGAGCTTTCTGAGAACAATCCACTTTTCTCAGAAGAAATGCGGCTGAATATGATCAACATTGATCACCCCGGCAAAATCGCCGATTTCATCGCGAGTATCCTGAATATTTCAAAAGAAGAGCAGCAACGCACGCTAGAGATTCTGGATGTGCGCAAGCGCATGGAGGAAGTCTTTGTATATATCAAAAAAGAAAAAGACTTATTAGAAATCCAGAGAAAAATTCAAAATGATTTGAACAGTCGGGTGGAGAAAAACCAACGCGAGTATTTTCTGCGTGAAGAGCTGCGTTCCATCAAGGAAGAGCTGGGTCTTACCACCGATCCAAAGGAGCGTGATCAGCGGAAGTTCCGTGCGCTAATAGATTCGTTTCACTTTGAAGGGGAAGTGAAAGAGGCTGTGGAGAGCGAATTGGAAAAGCTCTCCCTTACAGACCCGAATTCCCCTGAATATTCAGTGGGTCGAACGTACCTCGAGACGGTGCTCTCTTTACCTTGGCACGCTCCTGAGAAGGAGGAATATGACTTAAAGAAAGCTCAGAAACTGCTTGATGAAGACCATTATGGACTCGAGAATGTCAAAGAACGGATCGTGGAGTATTTGGCGGTGCGAAAGTTACGCGCCGATACCAAAGGCTCTATCATCCTGCTGGTAGGTCCGCCGGGTGTGGGAAAAACCTCGGTGGGCAAGTCGATAGCGCGCGCCATCCACAAGCCCTTCTTCCGTTTCTCGGTTGGAGGGATAAGCGATGAGGCCGAAATCAAGGGGCACAGACGTACTTATATCGGCGCCCTGCCGGGTAAGGTGCTACAGGGGCTGAAAATAGTAAAAACTAAGGCTCCCGTGTTTATGATCGACGAGGTGGACAAGATTGGTTCTGGCGCGCGCGGCGATCCTGCGGGGGCTCTGCTGGAGGTGCTTGATCCGGAGCAGAACACTACGTTCCGCGATCATTACTTAGATTTGCCCTTTGATCTCTCTCATATCGTGTTCGTGCTCACTGCCAATAGCACCGATCCTATTCCCCGTCCACTGCTGGATCGCGCTGAGATTATCCGTCTTTCCGGTTATATCGATACGGAAAAGGTTGAGATCGCAAAGCGCCATCTGGTGCCAAAAACGCTGGAGAAGAATGGTTTAAAGCGTGCGTGCGTCTCTTATCGGAAGGAGGTGTTGCTACACCTGGTCCATTCTTATGCGCGGGAGTCTGGGGTACGGGGGCTAGAAAAAAGCCTTGACAAGCTGCATCGCAAGCTTGCCACCGAGATCGTGTTAGGGAAGCGATCGTTTGATGACAAGTGTTTGATGGATGAAGCTCTCATAGGGACCTTTTTAGGGAAGCCCGTGTTCCGCGATGATATGCTCAAAGACGCGAACAAAGTTGGTACTGCGGTGGGTTTAGCCTGGACTGGCATGGGGGGAGACACGCTCCTTGTTGAGGCAATTACTATACCAGGAAAAGCAAGTTTTAAGCTCACTGGGCAGATGGGAGCGGTTATGAAGGAATCCGCTTCTATTGCCTTGTCCTGGCTGCGCCGTTACAGCGCGCAGCAGCGTATCGCTTCGCCGAATTGGTTTGAAAAGCGCGCAATACATCTGCATATCCCCGAGGGCGCAACCCCAAAGGACGGTCCGTCCGCGGGGATTACCATGACCACCACGCTCTTCTCGTTGCTCACCCAGCAGAAAGTAAAGCCTCGCCTAGCGATGACTGGAGAACTCTCACTGACCGGACAGGTGCTCCCCATCGGGGGATTGAAGGAAAAGACTATCGCCGCACGGCGCGGTGGTATCAAGGAGATCATCATGCCAAAAGCGAATGTGCGGGATCTGGACGAAATCCCCGAGCACGTCAAGAAGGGCATGGTGTTCCACCTAGTTGAATCGATGGAAGAGGTCCTTTCTCTCGCCTTCCCCAAGGGGAAGCGTGTCCGTGCTGGCACTGCCGCCCAATCTGCTTCTCCTGAAACCCTTACAGGCTGACGTATGCGCTTTCGTGCACGCGTATCTCAGTCAACTGCGAAGTGCGTCGTGTTCACAGGAGGCGGCACGGGAGGACACATTTTCCCGGGAATTGCAGTTTTTCAAGCGCTTGCGCAGCAGGCGGCGGTGCGTGTCGTGTGGATTGGTGCAGCGCGTGGTGCTGATCGCTCCATAGTGGAATCTGCCGGATTAGAGTTTTGTGGTATCACCGCTGGCAAGTGGCGTCGGTACGCGAGTGTGCGCAATTTTTTTGATGTATTTCGAGTGCTCGTCGGTACGGTGCAATCCTATTGTATCTTGCGCGCTTTGCGCCCGCAGGCACTATTTTCTAAGGGAGGGTTTGTGTCCGTGCCGCCGTGCATCGCAGCGTGGCTTTTGCGCATACCCGTTGTCACGCATGAATCGGATATCAGTCCAGGACTTGCCACACGCATCAATGCGCGTTTCGCCGATCGTATTTTAGTCTCTTATCCGCACACGTCCTGTTATTTTCCCCGTGCGCGACGCGCAGCAGTTCACTGCACGGGGAATCCTGTGCGACAAGATTTTTTTTCTGCACAGGCAGAGCGTGCATACCAGTTTTTACGCATTGACCAAAAAAAGCCATTGCTCACAGTCCTCGGAGGAAGTAGCGGTGCGCGTGACCTAAACGCGCGTGTTCTTTCATGTAGCACCTTCCTTACCGAACGCTTCTATCTTGTCCATCAATTTGGCGCAGGCAACGAGGACCAAATGCATACTATCACCAATTCGCTTAGCGTCAATGCTCGGCATGCCTACATGTCGTTTCCTTTCATTCAGGCACATCTGCCCGATATACTCGCCGCGAGCGCACTGGTACTCTCTCGTGCTGGTGCGAACGCGGTGTGGGAGTGCGCAGTGCTCGGTAAACCAATGATTCTTTTTCCTCTCGAACGAGGGAGTTCCCGTGGGGATCAGATTGAAAATGCAGAATATTTTAGCGCACACGGTGCTGCGTGCATCCTTCGTGCTCAAGATGAAAAGGGACATCAACTGGTGTCTTTGCTCACAGAACTGTTCCATCCTTCCTGCGCTAGGATAGAGGAGATGGCACGTGCGTCTTACACACTTGGAATTGGCAATGCCGCGTATGATATTGCGCAGCAGTTGCAGACTTTCATAAAGGAGGGGATGTGACAATCAGTACCCTGGATCTCATTCTTGGAATCATCATGGGGATAGTGACCGTCCGTGCCACCATGCGCGGGTTTGTCGATGAGTTCTTTTCTAAGGCAAGTATCCTGTGCGCAGCAGTTGTTGCAATACTGTGTCATAAAAGGCTCGTGCCCTTGACACGTGTGTTGTTAGGCCACAGTATTCTGCTTCCGTGTATAACGTTCTTGATTACCTTTATGGGCGTCTATTGCGTTATGCTCTTCCTCCGTTCACGTATGCGCACGTATGCTACGCGCGATCTTATCAGTGGTTTTAATCAGGTGTTTGGCTTTTTTTTCGGGATAATTGAAGGGAGTGTACTACTCACTGTTATCCTTTTGCTTTTACACGTGCAGCCTTTTGTATCTGTTTCGCATATGTTGCATGAAAGCGTAATTAACACTGTTCTCTCTCCCCTTGTCTTAGATGGCGTTCGCTATATGCGCCTGAAGATGTAGGCGCGTTTTCGTGTTCGAGAACATTGTCGGACAGCCAGCTACTGACCTTCTGCGCGATGATGTTATGCACGCGCGTCTTCCTGCTGCGCTCTTATTTGTTGGACCACCCGCTAGTGGCAAGCTAACTGCTGCACTTGAGCTTGCGCGCGTGCTTTCCTGTACGCAGGGGGGCGTGTGGCAGTGTCCTTGTGCACCCTGTGTGCAGCATACGGAGTTACTTTCTCCAGAACTACTCGTGATGGGGATAAAAGATCTGATCCTCGAAATACGCGCGTCGGCACGTGCCTATATGTCAGTGCACACGCAGGGTACGCGCTATCTTTTTGTGCGGGCAGTGCGTAAACTCATTACACGCTTTGACGAACGACTGTGGGATAGTGATGATACTCGTTTCTCTGCCGCGGTTTCGAGCATTGCTGAGCTCGACCAGGAGCTCGCATCACTCCCCGCACAGGGAGACCGACGTACCACT
This sequence comes from Treponema pallidum subsp. pallidum str. Nichols, assembly GCF_000410535.2. Classification (NCBI taxonomy): domain Bacteria; kingdom Pseudomonadati; phylum Spirochaetota; class Spirochaetia; order Treponematales; family Treponemataceae; genus Treponema; species Treponema pallidum. The sequence goes on along the minus strand of NC_021490.2, from coordinate 564,132 downwards.
CCAGAGCAAAAAGAAAGAGTGCAAAGGATATGCGTGATCGCCGAAAGGCTACAGCAGGAGTCACTCTATACCCAATTACCCGTACAGCAAATACGAAACGCAATTCAGTGGGTGCGTCTTACACCCTCAGGAAGAAAGAAAGTGCTGATCATAGAACACGCGCACGCGATGCATGAATCTGCACGAACTGCTTTTCTAAAGATATTAGAAGAACCTCCGCGCGATACGCTTTTTATCCTCACTACCGCTACAAAGTATGCAATCATGCCTACTGTCCTTTCGCGTGTGCGCAGTTATTCTTTCAGAGAAAGAAGTGTTGAACTCCAATGTGCAGTAATTACACGCGTATTTCATGACAGACCGACCGATGCAAAAAACACACAGGGTGTACTCTTGCACTATTTATATCAGTTTTTGTCGTTTTCTTTAGAAGAGGTGCAAACGTCCGTGATGTACTTTTGGCTGTATGTGTGCCAGCACGCTAGGTGTATCGGACGCATCATTCCTGATACTTGGGTTTCGGTAGGTACTCAACCTCAAGTATCAGGAATGGATCTTACCTCACTTGATTCTACGCTGCATTTTTTCCAAGCTCACAAACAGCAACACGCCGTGTCCCTTTTTTTCTCCTTACTCGTCAGGCACATGCGCACCCTGCAGCGCACCACCGAGTACTCCGCACGGAATACAGAATGCTTCGCACACATTGCTCACTGTATCGAACAGGCACATCGCAATGTGCAGTTGTGGAATCTAACAATACAAGGGACTCTCGAACACTTAGCACACACCATCGCGAATCATCTATGAGAGATTTTATTGCACGCGCGCTAAAAAAGTCAGCGAAAATGAATGACTCTCAACTGAGAAATATGATTGAACTTATTGCCAACGAGTACACCTTGTTGGATGCACTTATGGATTCTCTGAATTACGGACTTATCGTGTTGGACTGTTTACACATTCCATTAAAGACAAACCGAGCAATTGCACGGCTCTTGGGTAAACCACTGCCTTCAAATCCTCGCAGGCCACTGTGGCATTATCTTGATGACGAACACATTGCGCAGTTCATTGTGGCAATTATTAAAAATGAGGTAGGAAAAGCACGCGCAGAATTCATTGTACAAAGACAAGGTGAAACATTGTATCTGGAAGTATCCTTATTTCCGCTAATTTGTGACCAAAAGATCCGCGGAAGTATTATCGCAATACATGATATCACAGAGAAAAAACAAGAAGAAATCTATAACCGAAGGCTAGAAAGTCTTGCAAATTTAACGAATCTTGCAGCAACCGTTGCGCACGAAATCAAGAATCCCCTAGGAGCAATGAGCATTCATCTGCAATTACTACGTAAGAATTTTAGTACCTGTAGTTTCGAAACAAATAAAAGAATCCAAAAACACCTCCATGTGGTAGAGGAGGAAATCGAACGGCTCAATAGAATTGTCACCGGCTTCCTTTCTGCAGTTCGTCCCTTAAAACTAAATATCACACGGCTGAGCGTTTTTGATCTTGTTACATCCATACGAGACACATTTATGAAGCCTTCACCAAAGCAGAACTGTCTTTCTCTGTACATATGCCACACAATCTTCCCCACATACGAGGCGATGAACACCTGCTAAGACAGGCATTGGTAAACATTATCACTAATGCTAAAGAAGCCATGCAAAGAGGAGGGGCCCTTGAAGTCTTTGTCCATAAACAAACTGACCACATCAGTATCAGTATTTCGGATACAGGAGAGGGAATTGATGCCCGAAATATTCACAATATTTTTGAGCCGTACTTCACTACTAAAACTGAAGGTACGGGGTTAGGGTTAACCTTAACGTTTAAGGTGATTAAAGAACATGGCGGTGACATCAGTGTGTCCTCTACTGTTGGACGGGGTACGTGTTTTACTCTCCTTTTACCCATAGATAAATTGGGACGATCGCTTTTACAAGAAAAAATATCCACCCACCTAAGACATACGAGTAAAGAATAAGGAAATGCGATGAAATTCAGTATTCTCGTACTAGATGATGAAAAAAATATCCGTGAAGGTTTGCAAATGGCCCTCGAAGATGAAGGATATGAGGTGTTTACCGCAGAGGATGGAAATACAGGGGTAGAGATTGCCCTCAAAGGGGATATCGATCTTATTATCACTGATTTAAAAATGCCTCGTATGAGCGGGGAATTGGTGCTGCAACATGTGCACGCGGTGTTGCCCGATATTCCTATCATTATTCTCACCGGGCATGGCACAGTAGAAAATGCAGTTGAAGCAATGCACAAGGGAGCTTACGATTTTTTAACTAAACCATTGGATCTTAACCGATTGTCTTTGCTTGTGCGCCGGGCGCTACAAAACCGAGAGTTGATCGTTCAACATCGAGAGTTAATCAAACAAATAGGAAATCGCACCTCATTCGAGAACATTGTAGGAGAAAGTCCTGCAATGAACAAAGTGTTTGACATGGTAAAAAAGGCAGCCGCCTCAAAAGCGTCCGTGCTCATTACTGGAGAAAGCGGGGTCGGTAAAGAACTTATCGCGAATGCAATCCATAATCTTTCGCCGAGGAAGGCAAAACCTTTAATTAAAGTACACTGCGCTTCTTTTGCAGAAGGAGTGTTGGAAAGTGAGTTATTCGGTCATGAAAGGGGTGCCTTTACCGGTGCGGTCAATCGCATGAAAGGTCGTTTTGAACTTGCGCACGAAGGATCAATGTTTCTTGATGAAATCGGAGAAGTAAGTATGGCTGTGCAAATAAAACTACTCCGTGTGTTACAAGAACGTTCATTTGAACGTGTAGGTGGAAGAGAAACAATAAAAGTTGATGTACGCGTAATTTCTGCAACAAATCGTAATCTTTTAGAAGAAATTAAACGCAATTTGTTTCGAGAGGATCTTTATTACCGATTAAATGTTGTGCACATTCACGTTCCTGCGCTGCGCGAGCGCAAGGAGGATTTGCCATTACTGATTGCAACATTTCTTAAAGAGATTGCAGAAGAAAACGGTAAAAAAATTACCTCTATAGATCCTCAGGCCCAGTCTGCACTGCACGCGTATGATTGGCCTGGTAATATTCGTCAGCTGAGAAACTGCATTGAAAGCGCTGTCATTATGAGCTCAGGTCCTGTTATCCACATAGAGGATCTCTCAGAGCCAATTCGATCTCTCGGTGAAACCTCTTCCATACGCATTCCTATAGGAGTGAGCATGGAGGATGCAGAAAAGGAAATCATCCTCCAGACACTGGAAGCACAAAAAGGTAATAAGAGCAAAACCGCAGACGTGCTTGGCATTGGGAGAAAGACGCTCTATCTAAAATTAGATCAATACACGAATACAAGCTTTGAACCTGATGCCGCAGCAAAATCATGAAACGTGCTTTGATAATCACCGGAGGTGAATATGCACCCTATGAGTTTGTGCAATATTACCTGCCTGCGTACGATCTGCTCATTGCCGCTGATTCAGGGCTTGATACCGCATTGCAATTTGGTCTTGTGCCCGATTTTGTTATTGGAGATATGGATAGCGTTAAGGACAACCTGTTCATACAGGCGTGTGATAAAACGCGCACACACCTTTTCCCCCGAGATAAAGATTTTACTGATACTGAGCTTGCAGTCACCCTTGCGCACCAATTGGGAAGCGACGATTTGAGCATCGTCGGAGGGGGTGGGGGAAGGGCAGATCACTTTTTATATTTCATGCGTCTTTTTGCCGCACCTCTGTCACCGCGTCTGTGGCTGTACAGACATGGACTGGGATATTGCTTTGGGGAAGGATGTGTTACACAACAGTTATGTATTGGAGGAGTGGATAATACTTCTTTTTCTTTCTTTCCCGTTGGAGATGCTACAGACTATTCGCTCTCCTCTGAAGGATTGCATTGGCCCCTCGATGGGGTGCCGTGGCACACTCATGTAAGTATGAGTAATCGCAGCAGCGCACCTGTCGTGCGCGTCGAAGCACACCGGGGGAGATTTTTGCTTTTCCTTTCTCCCCTCGGACGTTACACCATTGATCATCACGAGCGGGGTATTGCGTGCACGCACAGAACGTAGATATTGCGCCGGGCAGTACCTCGACCGTTTCCATCATAGTGGGTATTGACCCAGGACTTGAATCTACCGGATACGGCGTTATAGAAGCAGGGGGAGGCAGTCTGCGCTGTCTTACCTACGGGGTGATTGTTACCCAAAGCAATCAGCCATCTGCTGCACGACTCAGACACATCTTCGATACCCTGCAACAGGTAATCTCAATATATCAACCTCAGTATTGCGCAGTGGAGACAATCTATTTCGCAAAGAATGTAACCAGTGCGTTGTGTGTTGCGCAAGCGCGTGGGGTTGTATTACTTGCTATGGCACAACAGCACATTTCAGTAGCTGAATACGCACCGAATGCGATTAAAAAAGCAATAACTGGTATTGCCCAAGCAGAAAAAAGACAGGTACAGCATTTGGTAAAAATTTTACTCAATCTTAAGGATATACCTCATCCTGATCACGCTGCTGATGCCCTAGCGGTTGCTGTTACCCATGTACACTGTTGTATGTCTTCAAACTATGCGGTAGGTTCAACGCGCTCTAGGGGAGCGTACGTTACGCTGTACAAAAAAGGTAAGAGATGAAAAGCAAGAGTTCTTTGTTGAAAAGTGGGTTGCTGCTTTCTCTTTTAACACTTGTCTCTCGTGTATTGGGTTTAGCGCGAGAAGTAGTGAAGTCTACGCTTATGGGGACCAGTGCGACAGCAGATGCATTTACCGTTGCATTTATGATCCCAAACCTTTTCCGCCGACTGTTTGCAGAAAACGCCATAAGTGTTGCCTTCATTCCCGTCTTCACACAGCACTACTCAATGCCGAGTTCAGCGCAAGTGCCATGTTCTTCTAAAACGAAGGAGTTTCTTTCAGCTATCTTCACACTGATGAGTAGTGTCACTGCAAGCATTTCTCTTATCGGTATACTCGGTGCTCCGTACATCGTGCGATTATTTGACACTGATCAGTCATTAACCGTTTCATTAACCCGCTTGATGTTTCCCTATTTATGGATGATCTCTCTCGCAGCTTTCTTTCAAGGTATGCTGCACAGTATTAAGGTATTTGTCCCCTCAGGATGTACCCCAATATTTTTTAATGTCAGTGTCATTTTTTCGATGTACTTTCTGAATGTGTCACATATGAACGTGGCTATTGCTGCAGCAATAGGTGTTCTTATAGGAGGATGTGCGCAAGCACTCTTCCAGCTAATATTTGTATATATGCATGGGTTTCGTTTTACGCTCCAGTCTCCTTTAAAAGCAATGCACGATGAAGGTGTGCGACGAATCATTGCGTTACTTCTACCGACAACTGTTGGCATTGCAACCTATCTTCTAAATGACCTGGTGTGTACTGCGCTTGCAACCTCTGTTGAGATAGGAGTTGCTGCGAGTGTGCAATATTCACTTCGTATACAAGAACTTTTATTAGGAATATTTATCGTTTCTCTAAGCTCTGTGGTACTTCCTGATCTTTCTTTCCATGTTATGAGAAAAGATTGGCAATCGTTTGAGGACCTCCTGATAACAGCGATAAAAATCGTCATGCTTATTACAATTCCTGCGACATTTTTCGTGTTATTTTCAAGTGACCGTATCATAACGCTCGTGTATAAAAATGCTATTTTTAACGAACTATCCGTGCGCATGACCGCTACCATATTTCGATGGCATAGCGTGGGAATGCTTGCTATTGCGCTGAATCGCGTTCTCATCTCCGCCTTTTACGCGCAGCACAACTCTTTTGCCCCTATGATTGCAGGAACTATTTCATTTGTGACAAATATCATTTTAGCAACACTGCTCTTTATTCCCTTAGGAGGTAAGGGCATTGCATTTTCTCTGAGCGCGGCGAGTATGGTACAGACCGTTTTTTTATGGATGTTTTTAAAACGATCGTGGCAGATAACTATCCCTTCACTGTATAAAACTTCCCTTTACTATGGAGTGAAAATAACTTTATTTTCTGTAATCGCGCTGGTACCCACATGGGCAAGTTCTTTTTTTACGGCGTATTTTTTTCCTGGCTCCCATAAAATAATTTCTCACGGTGTCCCCTTATGCGTTGAGGCTCTTATTTTTTCGTGTACTGGCTGCATACTCCTTTTACTTTCACGGGACGAATTTGCTTACAAAGCATTACGCTCCATACGTTTTTGCCGGTAAGATCACTTACACTCTAGATACCAACTTCAAACATACCTGGTGTTTTTCTCGCACGCGTTCTCACCATCGGTAATGGATTCCAATTTATTGAAAGACTAATTGAGGAAACAAGAGGAGATATTTGCCGAGACCCTGAAGAAGAGGATTCCGAGTGTAAGCGATACCCAAAACGAAGCGTCCAATCTTTTAAGTAATGTGCAAGTTCAATATTCAAGGTACGTATTGGGAACAGCGCAGAACTCTGTTTCATTTCATCCCAAAAGTATAACGATGAGACAAATGCATCCCACAGCTTAGTTTGTGGAGATTGCGATGACTGGGTGGGAAAGTAAGGCGTTAGTTTCTCATTTTTAATCACAGTGTTTATAGAAAGATCGAGAAATTTATAGATGGAAAAAGTTATTAGCGGAGAAAAACTGATATGACTTTTATCCAGATCTTTAAAATTAATCTCTAACGAGGAAGACAATGTCCCCTGTATTTTTATACGCCGCTTCCAAAAACGTACTGTCAACGGAAAATCATCATGAGACAACGTGAGCTTTAATTTACTTATAGAAAGACCATTATTTCCAGAAGGTGCAGCCTTGCCAGATTCCCCCTTTAGAAGATAAGAAAGAGAAAAATACTTCCAGCCGAGCGACACTTCATAAGAATCGCTCATACTTTTTCCAATATCGTATACGTAGGTTTGTTTACAGGTTATTTCGTAAGGCATTCGAAAATCTAATTCAGCGCGTACCTGCGGTTTATCGAGAAAGCGTGCAGAGAGCGTCGCAGAGATATACGGAAAAGAAAGAAACGTCGCAATGCTATACGCATATGGTCCGGGCGCAAAATGCACACTGACACGTATCTGCTGTGTATATCCATACAGTGAAAAAGCAGCATTTGCGGTGATGCTATGATCACGTACATGTAATGAACTTTTCCCAGTAGGTCGAGACGAGTCGTATAGCACGGGGGTAATTGACCAACCGAGAAAACTTTCTCGAAAAAAGGAATCTGCAGAAAAAGGATACACTGCAAGATTATTCGAACTCTGCACTAAAGCGGAGTTCTGAAATCCATTTTGTTTTGCAGGTGGTTGACTATGAATCGGATATCGGTGCTGCAGAGTGCACTGTATCCCGTTTGACATGCGAATTATATCATTTACACACTGAAACTGAGAGCGAATGGAAAAATCTCCTCGTATTGTCACATGCTGTGATTGCAGATCATTCCACTTTATTTTCGACGCGTCATCCCACGAACCGTGATTGAACTGTGCATCGTACACGATGTCACCTTTACCTTTGTAATCTAAAGCGTATCGCGTAAAAACATACGCATGATCAGTACCAGTACGACGTTCATTTTCTTCACGAAATTCTGGCATAAAAAAATCGAAGGTAGAATCAGTCTCGCTGTTCTCCTTTGATACTGCAGGGGACTGTTCAGGAGGAGAACCCTCCCTAGATAACCCGTCTGCAGGAGTGTATGCAAGTGGATTACGTATTTCTTTTGGCGCGTACGATTCTTTTTGTTGAGATTTTTGTCTTTCCCACACATGAGAGAACAGCGTACCAGAGAACGACAATCCTGCTCGAGATTCCATCGAATGAGGGTAGAAGAAGTTACGCTCTGGAGAAGAGTTGTTTTTTTTACTATCAGACTTCGAATTAAAATGTACGGTGAACGAAATCGGATCGAGCGAAAAATCGCGCAACCAAGGATGAAGTACAAGCCAGACAGGGCGCAGCGAAGCAGAGATTTTCCAGTCATAGCTGCTTATGGTGCTTTGCGTAAGCTCTCTGAGCGATCGAGGACTTAAAGCAAGATGAAACCAGTTGAGATCTTCACTCCGTTGTAAAAAATCAGTAGAAAAAAAGGGATCAGAAATGATTGGCACATGCACATCTACATACAAAGGTGTCTTATGAAAACGAAGTGCACATTCTGCATAATAACGAAATGGCACCTGCATCCCAAATAGATAGCTTTTATCCCACATCACTTGGCCGGTGGTATCATAGATAGAGTAGGCGCCGTTACCTCCTTGGTGCACAGTTCTCGAAGCGCCAATGTATGCTGAAAACCGCACAAATGGGAGATAGTCTTTTGCTTGAAAGAAAGTACTGATACCTGCCATACCTCCCAATGCAGAGTAATAGTCCGCACTTATTTTTAAATAGTTTGGTGCCTCCTCCTGCGCAGGAGACTGTGTTCCAAAGGAGGGTGGGTACGCACTCTTTGGCCGTTTTCCTAACAGATATGTGGTCGTCTGAATGAACGCTCCTGCTCTACTGCGCAGACCAAACACCGGATTACCAATAAACTCGTCTTTTGGGTAATAGAAAAAGGGAATGTATAAAAGAGGAACAACCCCAAATGACAATACCCCGTGTGAAAATGCTAACTGATTATTGGGCAGCAACCATATGTTCTTTGTATGAACACTCCATAGTGCTTGTTCAGGATCTTCCTCAGTGGAAAGCGTCGCTTGCTTCAAAATTACTGATGTATACGCATCGCTGTGTATGATTGGAGACTGGACGAACAAAACCTGTTGCCCTTTGATTGGTAAGGTAAGAGAACCGTCAAGAAATAATCCTTTTAAAGTTTTTAGTTCAAAAATAAAACGCGTTCCACTTATTTCAATAGTTTTCGTTTCTCCTTCAGTTCTAGAATAGCGAACGTTTCCTGTGGAATACAGAATTTGGGCAGAGGTGTTGTAGACAGTTTGATCTGAAAGAATCGTTGCGGTAACGCTCCCATCATCAATGGAAATGGAAACATTCCCGGTAAAGACTACCAACTGATCTTGCAAATCAAAGGGGGACAGCGGCACGCGGCCGGTACTTTCCAATATAGGTTGTCCAGTTTCAGAAAGGCGCGTAGTTTCCTGTGCCGAATTAATAATAATTCTTAATTTGCGTAGACCACTTTCACCAAAGAGGGGACAAAAAAGAAAGAATATGCCCCAAATTGGATACCATGCTCTCATGTCTTTTTACACAGCACCTCTTTGATGTACCAACCGGTGCGAGACTCAGTTATCTGGGATACTGCTTCAGGGCTTCCCTGTGCAACGATAGTTCCACCGTGCATTCCTCCTTCAGGACCTAAATCGATAACACAGTCTGCCTGAACAATAACATCCATGTTATGTTCGATCATCACAACCGTATTTCCCTGATCTACCAAGCGTTGAACAACCTCCATTAATTGGATGATATCGGCAAAATGCAATCCGGTAGTAGGTTCGTCAAAGATATAGAGAGTTTTTCCTGTCGCACGCTTTGAAAGCTCAAGTGCAAGTTTAACGCGCTGGGCTTCTCCCCCTGACAACGTCAGAGCAGACTGTCCTAAGCGCACATACCCAAGCCCCACCGAGCAGAGAGCTTCTAGCTTTCGTACTATAGGAGGAACAGCAGAAAAAAAAGAACGCGCTTCTTCGATCGTCATGTCCAGCACATGGGAAATGTTCTTGCCCTTATAAAACACAGCTAATGTCTCCCGGTTAAACCGGGTGCCGTGACACACATCACAGGTAATGTACACATCAGGTAAAAAATTCATTTCAATAGTGATAACGCCATCACCTTTACAATGCTCACACCGTCCTCCAGGAACATTGAAAGAAAAACGTCCTGGTTTATATCCCCGCATTTTTGCTTCAGGAACCTGGGAGAACAGCATTCTAATATCTGTAAACACACCCACATAAGTTGCAGGATTTGAACGAGGAGTTCTCCCGATAGGACTTTGGTCTACATAAATTACTTTATCTAAATGCTCCGTCCCCTCAATCGAGGAAAATTTTCCTTCAGGAAGTCTGCCGTTCATCACACGGTTGTATAACGCAGGATATAGCACATCAATTAAAAGCGTTGATTTACCCGAGCCGGATACTCCGGTAATGCAGGTAAAAGTACCGAGTCGAATACGTACAGAAATGTGTTGCAAGTTATGTTCATGGACGTCATGCACCGTAAGAACATTTCCATTTCCCGTTCTCCGTACTGCAGGAATGGGTAATGTAATTGCACCGGCAAGATACTGACCAGTAAGACTTGCTTGCACCTGCATAACTTCAGGTGGACTGCCTGCGGCGACAACATATCCTCCGTGAACACCCGCACCGGGGCCGAGATCTACAATATAATCTGCTACGCGGAGCGTTTGCTCATCGTGCTCTACCACAAGCACTGTGTTTCCCAAATCACGCAAATGAAGAAGCGTTTGGATCAGTCGTTCATTATCCCGCTGATGCAAACCAATAGACGGTTCGTCCAGTATGTACAAAACCCCTGTAAGGCGCGAACCTATCTGGGTTGCCAGTCTAATTCGTTGTGCTTCTCCGCCGGATAACGTGGCAGCAGCCCGTTCCAAGGTGAGATATCCAAGACCCACGTTCTGAAGAAACTCTAGGCGATCGGTAATTTCTTTCAGGATCTGTTGCGCAATTGTCGCTTCTACTTCTGTCAGATGGAGAGTTTTAAAAAACTCACACGAATCATCTACAGACAGCGCACTGAGTGCGTGGATGTTTTTTTTTTCTATAGTCACCGCAAGCGACTCTGGCTTTAAGCGCATCCCTCGACACGCTTCACATGTACGCACCGATAAATACCGTTCATATACCTCGCGCTGTGAGTGAGTACATGACTCTGCGTATCTCCTGTGCAGCTCGCTAAAAATTCCCGGCCACGGCTTAATGTAGCGTGCGGTACGAGAGCCATCTTTTCGTTCATGGGAAAACTCAAGAGCCTCGCTGCCACTTCCATGCAGGATAATATCCAGTGCGTGTTTTGACAGATTGCGTACCGGATCATCGAGAGAAAAATGGTACTTTTCTGCGAGTGCAGCAAACCGCACACGGTTCCACTCATGCTCAGGTTTAAATGGCAAAAAAGCACCCTCGTTAAAAGAACGGTTTTGATCAGGGACAATGCGATCTAAATCAAATGTCTGCATAATCCCCAGTCCTGCACAGCTCGGACAGGCACCAAAAGGTGCGTTAAAAGAGAACAAGCGAGGCTGCAATTCGGGTACGGAGACATTACAGTGCGCGCACGCGTTTTTTTGCGAAAAAAATAACTCAGACGGCAGGAGAGCAGATGTTTCTATCTTTCCGGAAACGGTCCCAGAATTCTCTCCCTGCACTAAGACGGTCAACAGCCCATCTGCATAGCCTAGCGTCGTCTCTACTGATTCTGTTAATCGTTTACGTACTGTATCTGACAATTGAATTCTATCGACAACTATATCGATAGAATGCTTTTTTTGCTTATCCAACGAAATGCGCTCGTGTAAGTGGAGCAAAGCCCCGTCAATACGAGCTCGTACAAAACCATCTTTGCGTGCAGCTTCCAAGACCTTGTGGTGTGTACCTTTTTTTCCTCGCACCACCGGGGCAAGCAACTGAATTCTGCTTCCCGACGGCACGGTCATGAGGGTATCAACAATTTGGTCAACGGTTTGTTCCTTGATCTCCCGCGCACAGTGCGGACAATGCGCGCGTCCTATGCGGGCAAACAGCAGACGATAGTAGTCATAAATTTCTGTGACAGTACCAACCGTTGAGCGAGGGTTACGCTGCGTAGTTTTTTGCTCGATGGCAATCGCAGGAGAAAGACCCTCGATAGAGTCAACATCCGGCTTATCTAACCGACCTAAAAACTGGCGAGCGTATGCAGAAAGGGACTCCACATACCGACGCTGTCCTTCTGCAAAAATAGTATCAAACGCAAGCGAACTCTTGCCTGAACCAGAAAGACCGGAGATCACCACAAGCGCATCTCGCGGCAACATAACATCAATATTCTTCAGATTATGCTCACGCGCACCCTTTATACACAGATTACGAGCAGCAGAGCCCACGCGAACGTCCTGCGACACGTTCTCCCTTTCTACGCGATCCCCATCCATAAGAGGGCAGACTATGCGCAATTTTTATGCTTTATGCAATTCCACTCCCTTCGCGGCAGACCGCATTACACCGTTCCTCCAAGCAACGCGACAATTTTTTCACTCTGCGCAGACTGTACGATGAACATCAGCACACTTCCCTCAAGCAGAACCGTATCTCCTGAAGGAATGAAAGAGCCACGCACCGTTGAGATGAGCAGCACCAAGAAGCTTCCGTGCACAGCGATATCCTTCAGGCGCTTGCCTACCAGGGGGGACTGCGCGGAAATAGCGAACTCAACGATTTCTAGCGATCCGTCGCCGATAGTATGTATGCCAGTGACGTGGGAACCGGCCAAATGGCTCATAATAGCGTCAACCACTACGTCTTGATAAGAAACAGCAACATCGATGCCAATTTTCCCCGCAATATCCTCCATAAGGGAGCTGTGTACCAATGCAACAGCCCGAGGCACTCCGAGCGTCTTCATGTATGCGGCTGTAATCATATTCAGCTCATAGTTATTAGTGGTGGTAATCACCAGATCAAACGTGTCCGGCGTAATCTCTGCGAAAAAAGCCTCATCTGTGACATCACCATGATAGGCAGTAACGTGCGGAAATTGAGCACACACTGCCTGGGTTGCCGTTTCACTCTTATCAACCAATACAAGACTCGCACGCTCCCTTGGAGAAAGACTGAAGGCACTACTGAAAAAGTGCGGCTTGCATTTTTCTGCTACATCCTGTGCCACGAGCGTACCTACCGCGCTCATGCCAATGAGTGCAATTTTTTTTACCGGATGTATTTTAAAACCCGCCAGCTCATAAAAACGTCCCATATGTTCAGGCGCACAGAGTACTGACAGGCGCATACCAGAAGCGAGCATGGTCTCCCCTGAGGGAATTACACTCCTCCCCCGAACTTCAAAAGCAACGGCAACAAAAGAAATTTTTACCAGACGACGCATATCAGAGAGCGTGATACCATCGAGGCCGCTGCCCTTTGCAATAGGAAAACGGGCAATTTCATACGGTGCATTTTTCAATGGGATGACATCGCTGATGGCACCCTGCTCGACGGTGCTCACTACCGCACGCATCGCTTCCTTATCCGCAGATATGAGAAAGTCAATACCAAAAATACAGCGCGACTCACGACACACCGCGTGAGCGTAGTGGTCATCGTGCGTTTGGGCTATTTTAATCACTCCGGCATTCAAGTCGGCGGCTATACCACACAGTACTATGTTAAGTTCGTCAACCTCGGTGACCGCAACAAACGCCTGTGCCTTTGCGATACCTGCCTCACCCAGGGTAGCGCGGTGATCTTTTTGATGACGCACGAGCGCTTGTGCCCCCGCGGGAATTTTACGGGGGACAGGCTCATGCGCGGCAGCAACAAGCGTAACCTGATGTCCCCTCGCGCTCAAACGACGCGTAAGTTCACGCCCATTCGTACCGCATCCAACAACAATAACCCTCATGTCCGAAGGCCATAGTAGCACGAAATTTTTTTGCATGGCCAGCGCGCAGAACACGGCGCACAACGCCTGCCACTCATATCTTTTTCAAAAGTACCACTACCTGTGCGGTAACCGCCGCACCAGATCCAACAGGTCCGAGGCGTTCGGCAGTCTTTGCCTTAACAAAAACACGTGTTACGTGCGTGTCCAGGGCCTGCGCAAGCGATGCGCGCATCGCTTCCCGAAATGGGTGTAATGCAGGCTGCTCAAGACAGACAACAGCATCGAGATTCACCAGCCGCCAGCACGCTGCGCGCACCAGTTGCCAGGTATGGCGGAGCAACGCGCAAGAATGTGCGTCTTTCCATCGTCCGTCACAAGAGGGGAAAAACGTGCCAATATCCCCCAGGCCTGCTGCACCCAAAAGGGCGTCAATGCTCGCATGCGCAAGAACGTCTGCATCCGAATGACCCTGCGCTCCCTTCTTACTGGGAATATGTATCCCTGCAAGTATCAGCGGTCTTCCTGCACACAGCGCGTGCATATCAGTCCCCAGTCCAACGCGCAGGGCACCTTCTTCCGTACACGGCAGGACTGATATCCCCCTCGTGAGAGCAGGCTCCGATGCCCGCTGCTCCAGATCCTCCGGATAGGTAATCTTTACATTACTGCGTTCACCGGCGCAGACATGTACGGTCCCTCCGTAGCGAGCGTACAGCTCGCTGTCATCAGTATACTGTTCCCCATCAGTAGCAGCGCGGTGATGGGCAGCGCACAGCGACGCGTAGCAAAAACCCTGAGGGGTTTGTGCTAAGCGCACTCGACTCCGTATAAGATGCGTTTCGATACTCCCATCGGCAGCAACACCCTTGGGAGTATCCGTCGCCTCTATAACCGGCACTGCCGCTCCATAGCGACAGGTAGCCTCAAGTACAGAATGAATAAGCGCAACACTCACAAAGGGACGTGCGCCGTCGTGCACCAGGACCACATCGGGCGCATGCGTAGCCATCGCGTCAAGCCCCGCGCGCACAGACGCACTGCGTGTATGTGCACCCGGCACGTAAAGAATGACTGGACGCGTACGAGACGGGAACGCCGAAAGACGCGAATCACACGCCACTTGACTTTCTGCGTACGCAACTTCACCTGCAGGAACGGTAACAACGACAAGGAAGAACGACCGCGCCTCAAGGGCACGCACGAGTATCTCAGAAAGGAGGCAGACACCAGGCTGCCTGGAAGTTAACGGCAAGTACTCCTTTTTCTGCACACACGCACCACCTCTGCGCATGCGTGCAGAGCTGCCTGCAGCGGTGACAAGCAACGCGGCGCGGGTCACCCGGGCACATCCACCGTACCCGACACAACTGGGTTTTCCTTTGCCTTTTCCAAATAGCCATGGATGAGCGTTTCAACCTCAGGGGGTCGCAGCCCCAGCGCAAAACACATCTCATCCTGAAAAATACGGTATGCAGAATCATAGAGCCTTCGCTCCTGGATAGGCAGTTCCTTGACTTTACTCCGGTGGTAGAGCGAGCGCACAACGGCCGCATTGTCCAAGATACCACCACTTTTAAAAAGGTTTAAATTGACCTGATAACGCATTTTCCAATCAAGAGGACTAGGATCAAAATCCTCAGACAGAAACCTCAACGCGCGCTCTGCTTCCTTCCTTTTGACAATGGTTCTAATACCCAGTTCCTGTGCTTTATCCACCGGAATAAGCACCGTCATATCTGACTCTTCCAAGTAAATGACGTAGTATAGCAGCGTCTCGTTCTTAAATGTTTTTTCGCTTATTTCCTGCACCTGACCGACGCCCTGTCCTGGATACACCACGTGATCGTGGGGACGAAACGCACACGCCTTACCCATGGGGCCAGCGTAGCACAAACACGGAAAAAAGTCAGTGGGAAGAGGAAGGGGAAAAACGAGGGAACTCCACCACGCCCGAGTAGCCATAACACAAAGAACGTGTAGACTGGCGCACCCTTTTGTACTACTATGCGCGCCATGGCTTGCGTGCGCCGAGTGCGAAATTTCTGTATTGTCGCGCACATTGACCACGGTAAATCCACCCTTGCTGACCGACTCATCGAAAGGACGCGCGCGGTAGAAGAGCGTCTGCAGCACGCGCAGATGACCGACAACATGGAACTCGAGCGAGAACGAGGTATAACTATTAAAAGCCACGCCGTGTGTATTCCCTACACGGATGCACACGGCACCGAGTATGTGTTGAACTTTGTAGACACGCCGGGACACGCGGATTTTGCATACGAGGTGTCGCGCGCAATTGCTGCCTGTGAGGGAGCGCTCCTGGTGGTAGATGCAACGCAGGGAGTTGAGTCGCAGACGATCTCAAATCTCTACTTAGTTTTAGAGCACAATTTGGAAATTATCCCTGTTATCAATAAGATCGACCTGCCTACGGCAGACGTGCCGCGTGTGCTCCAACAGGTAGAGCACGACCTGGGCTTGGATCCCGCCTCTAGTGTGTTGATTTCTGCAAAAACGGGAGAGAATGTCGACGCGCTCTTTGATGCAATTATCACGCGTATTCCTCCCCCGCAGGGGAGTGGTACGGCCGCGCTCCAAGCGTTAGTATTTGACTGTCACTATGACCAGTACCGCGGGGTAGTTGTCCACATTCGTGTTTTCGAGGGACAAGTCACAAGTGGCATGGTTATTCGTTTCATGAGCAACGGGGCAGAGTACCGTGTAGAAGAGACGGGTGTCTTTGTATTCAACCTTATTGCACGTGAAGCGCTGTGTGCAGGAGATGTCGGTTACCTGAGTGCAAATGTAAAAACGGTTTCAGATGTACAGGTGGGGGATACCATCACAGACGCGTCCTGCCCATGTGACACGCCGCGTGCTGGATTTAGACGGGTAAAGCCGGTGGTCTTTTCCTCGGTGTATCCGGTGGACACTGATGAGTGTGAGCAACTGCGCGAAGCATTGGAGCGACTTGCCCTCAACGACGCAAGTATTTCCTGGGAACGAGACTCATCCTTAGCGCTGGGGCACGGATTTCGCTGTGGTTTTCTAGGACTGCTTCATCTTGAAGTAGTGCAGCAGCGTTTAGAGCGAGAGTTCAACCAGACAGTCATTTTTACTGCGCCTCAGGTGCAATACTATGTGTTTCTAAAAACGGGACAGCGCATAGTGTGTGACAACCCAGCCCATTATCCTTTGGAGCAGGAGATTGCACAGGTGCATGAACCCTACATCCGTGCAACTATCATTACGCCGACAGAGGTGCTCGGTGCTGTCATGACGCTCTGTATTGAAAAGCGCGCGTACCAAACAGCGGTGAACTATTTAGATCAGAAGCGGGTGGAACTGGTATACGAGATGCCCCTTGCGGAAATTCTCTTTGGGTTTTACGATAGGCTCAAGAGTATTAGCCACGGCTATGCGTCTTTTGACTATGAGCTTATAGAGTCGAAGCTCACAGATCTGGTGAAAGTTGACATCCTTATTAATGGGAAGCCGGTAGACGCGCTTGCGCAGTTGTGCTATCGACCGCATGCCCGCAGAAGGGCGCAGGCGGTGTGTGCTCGCCTGAAAGAGGAGATTTCCCGTCAGCAGTTCAAGATTGCAATCCAAGGCTCAATCGGCGGGCAGATTATCTCGCGCGAGACGGTTAGTCCGTTCCGCAAAGATGTACTTGCTAAATGCTACGGAGGTGACATCACACGTAAGCGAAAGTTGCTGGAGAAACAGAAGGAAGGGAAAAAGCGAATGAAGATGGTGGGGGATGTGGAGATCCCGCAGACTGCCTTCCTGTCGGTGCTAAAAGAGGCTTCCGACGCCTAAGGGTTTCAGCGCTGTTTTTTAGAGTCCTCTCCGTCTTGCAGGGGGATGTTGCAAAAGCGATGGTCCGTCATGCTGCGGTGTAGACTTAGGTATCTGGATAAGTAGACAGAACACACATTATACGCAGCAAAAACAGAAAAAGAACAGGCGGGGAGGGCGACGCGCGCCCTCCGGGCCGCACTAAATCTTACCGATTAAATCAATACCAGGCTTCAACGTCTTTGCTCCAGGCTTCCAACGAGCAGGACAAACCTGATCCCCATGCTTAGCCACAAACTGTGCTGACTGAACCTTGCGCAAAAGCTCATCCGCATCGCGCCCAATACCCATGTCGTGTACCTCGAAAGCTTTCACAAGGCCTTCAGGATCGACCACGAACGTACCCCGCAGCGCATGCCAAGTGTCTGGCAACAACACTCCAAAGAAACCCGCAAGCTTTCCCGCCTTGTCAGAAATCATCTCGTAGGGCAGATTCTTTATCGTGTCTGTCGCATCCGCCCATGCCTTGTGCACGTACTCACTGTCCGTAGAAACCGAATATACCTTACAACCAATCTCCACAAAAGACGGATATACGCGCGCGAGATCCGCAAGCTCGGTGGGGCACACAAAGGTGAAGTCGGCCGGGTAAAACATAAACACCGCCCAGCTACCCTTAATGGATGCGTTAGAGACCTCCGTAAACTTCCCCCCGACATACGCAGGAAGCTTAAAGTCTATAACCCTCTTGCCTATGAGACTCTCCATAGCAACCTCCCAAACGTTCGCACTCTAGCGCAAACTATAGGAAACAAACGGGGAAAAGTAAAGTCTTTCACACGTATCCCCCGGGTCACCACACCATCACGCAGTACGTTCAGAAACAAGGCGAACGCTGGCTTTTTCCTCTTGTGTAACTACCTTCTTCGTAATGCATAGCTCCTTTTTCCCTTTCAGAGACGGTGCCTCAAACATAGCATCAAGCATTAATCTTTCCACAATAGAGCGCAAACCCCGCGCCCCCGTTTTTTGATCAATTGCCTGCTGAGCTATTGCGTCCAAAGCGTCCTCATCAAAGACAAGACGCACGTCATCCAACGCGAATAACGCTTCAAACTGACGGACAATAGCATTTCGCGGTCGTACCAAGATATTGCGCAGATCCTCTTTAGAAAGAGCATCCAAGGCGACCGTCACCGGCAGACGGCCGATAATCTCTGGGATTAATCCAAATTTCACCAAATCATCCGGAATGACGTCCTCGTGCATCAGTTGCAGACCTCGCTCCTTTACCGTTTTTACATCTGCTCCAAAGCCAACCGGATTCTTACACACTCTCGTACCGACAATACCATCTAACCCAACGAACGCACCACCACAGATGAACAAAATGTTCGATGTATCCACCCTGAGCATGTCTTGGTTTGGATGCTTGCGACCCCCCTGCGGAGGCACCGATGCTATCGTTCCCTCAATTATTTTCAAAAGCGCCTGCTGAACCCCTTCACCCGACACATCACGCGTAATAGACACGTTCTCGCTCTTACGCGAAATCTTATCGATTTCATCAATGAAGATAATCCCCCGTTCTGCGAGGGCAACATCTCCGTTCGCATTCTGAACGAGCTTTAATAAGATATTCTCTACGTCCTCACCCACATAACCGGCCTCGGTGAGCGTAGTAGCATCTGCTATCGCAAAGGGGACCTTCATTTTCTGAGAAAGTGTCTTAGCCAACAGCGTTTTGCCTGAACCTGTCGGCCCAATAAGCAGCACGTTAGATTTTTCAATCAATACCGAATCAATATCCAAAGACCTACCTGCCACCCGTTTGTAGTGGTTGTACACCGCAACCGATAGCACCCGCTTGGCCAAATCCTGCCCAATAACGTACTGATCAAGGTAAGCTTTCAACTCTAAAGGAGTTGGAATCTCCTCTTTGGTCATGAGCGCAAGTGCCGACGGCTTGCGATCACGCAAGTATTCTGCACACCGCTCCACACAATAATTGCAAATAGAAACCCCATGACCGGTCACAATCCGGCGTCGCTCATCTTCTTTTTTTCCACAGAAAGAGCAGCCCAATACCAGATCCCCCTTAGACCTGAGCATGCTTTCTCCTCTTCATTACCGTATCTACGATACCATACGAACACGCCTGCTCCGCGGAAAGGAAGAAATCTCGCTCCATATCCTCCCGCACCTGCTCCTCTGACTGCCCAGTGTGCAACGCGAAATACGCAATCGTCAGCGTCTTTAGGCGCAGGATCTCCTGCGCCTGGATGCACACATCACTTGCCTGCCCCTGTACGCCACCCCACGGTTGATGGATCATCACCCGAGAAGACGGAAGCGCAAAACGCTTGCCAGGCGCACCTCCTGCCAGTAACACTGCTGCCATACTCGAAGCCTGTCCTAAGCAAATGGTCTGCACCTCAGGGCAAATGTGCTGCATCGTATCGTACACTGCAAGCCCTGCAGTAACCGCCCCGCCAGGACTATTAATGTACAGGCTGATATCCTTATCTGGATTCTGAGACTCTAGAAAAAGTAACTGCGCTACAACTAAATCCGCCACCGCGTCAGTGATCTCCCCGTCTACGAAAATAATACGGTCCTTCAACAAGCGGGAAAAAATGTCATAGCTCCGCTCTCCACCCCCCGACTGTTCAATCACGTAGGGAACCAGATTATGCATACGTTCACGCACGGGACTGCTCCTGAAGAAAGTCAGTCAAAGACTGCTCCGGCCCACACTCAGTCACACATCGTCCGAGCAATTTCTGGCACAGCTTCCGTTCTCGTATTCCTTCACACAGCGCACGCCGTTTTTCCTCCCCTGCATAATACTCGCGTACCCGCTCCTCTTTGGAACCTGTTTTGGACGCAATGCGTACGTACTCCGTCTCAATTTCCTCAGCAGAAACAGACACCTGCTCCTGCTTAAGAAGGAGCTCAACAATCACACGCTGCTTCAGGTGCTCTTCCACCTCCGGACGCCACTGCTGAAAAAACTGCAGCTTATTCTGCGGGGTGCCCGACAGGCTCACCCCAAACTGACGCATCACCAACGCCCAACGAGACTCCATCTCCCCCACAACCAAAGATTCCGGCAGAGAAAAAGGATTCTCCCGCACCAATATACGCAACAGCTGCCGCCTCTTATACTCGTGCAGCGCTGCCTCCAACGCTTCCGCGAGGTTTTGCCGCACACTCCGTGTCAGATCGTCAAGTGTGCGAAAAGCATCGCTCACATCTTGCGCAAGCTCATCATCAAGACTCGGCAACTGACGCTGCTTGAGCGCCTTAAGCGTTACCCTCACCTGAGCGGCTTCGTCCTTCAGCATACCGGCCCTTTTAGCAAAGAGACACCGCTGTCCTAATTTCATACCCAATATATCTTGCCCAAGCGCAAAGGGACCTTCCTCCACCCCAAGCGTAAAGACAACGCCGGCGCGCTCAGTACCCGGACGAACGGCACCTGAATCGTCAACCTCGTGATAATCGACGGTGGCAATGTCCCCTACCTCTGCACACGAATCTGCACCCTTATCAGTAACCAGCGCATTGCGCTCCTGAATACGCGTTAACTCTCGAGAGACGTCCTCTTCTGTGACCGACACAGTGGGCACGGACAGCGAAAAGCCCGATGTGTTGCGTAGTTCAACGGAAGGAAATACGTCGTATATGACAGCAAAAGAGAAATCCTCGTCAGGATCGAACACTGGCTTTTTCTTAAGCGAAGGACGGGAGATAGGAAGAGGCTGACTGTCCTGCGACGCCTGGGCAAACCCCTCCTCCAGAGCTTTTTCCATGAGGGCCGCCGCTGCATCTTGCCGAATAGCACTTCCATACTTCCGCTCAAGCACTGCAAGAGGAACTTTCCCCTTGCGGAAACCAGGAAGCCGCGCACGCTCAAGATATTCCTCAACAAAACGCTGATAATGCCGCTGCGCATCCTCGCGCGCGACGACCACCTCTAGCTCAACCTGAGATTGTGCAAGCGCGGTGAATTTTTTTTGAAGTTCCACAAGCCCAGATCCTTAGGAAGAAATACCTACGTCCGCAACGCCTCGCACGGTCCAAGCAGGATGCAGCAAAGCGCTGAAAAAGCGGGAAACGGGGATCGAACCCGCGACTTCCACCTTGGCAAGGTGGCGCTCTACCACTGAGCTATTCCCGCACAGGCGCCCTGCGAGAGGAGGGACTTGAACCCTCATGCCAGAGGCACTAGATCCTAAGTCTAGCGTGTCTGCCGATTCCACCACTCTCGCACGGAAGAGATGCGGCAAGCAAAAACTCGCCCAACAGGATGCAGACACCCAACCGCCCCTGAGCCATGCAGGCTTCGAACCTGCGACCCACAGATTAAGAGTCTGTTGCTCTACCAACTGAGCTAATGGCCCGTCCTCCGACACCCTCCCCCCAGGATCACATATCATGCAAAAAGGATCAAGATGAATCGTATCGTCGCGTCCCACGCACCTCCTCTTTTCGCTCAACATTTCCTTCAATCAGTCCAAACCTCTAGGAAGATATCCAAGTCGCCGAACACAACAGGGGCGTAGTAGGGGATTGACTGTGCAGTCACTGGGTCCGTCGGGTTCACCCTACAAGGAACACTCCGTTTGCCGTACTCGTTCCGCATAGGCCCTGTCTTTAGGTATAAACTCCCTGCCCCATACGCCGGCACCCCTTTTTTGCAGGAACGGTTTCCTAAACGAGCTATCCGTGCTACCCTGGCAGCCGACCAGGGAGGGCGCGTATGGATCAGCATACACGTACACGCGATCTTGTTTCTGCATTTTTTGGGCGCTTTCACTTTGATGTCCAGGGACCTTCCGTCCGCACGGTTGTCGACGTGTTGCGCGCAGATATGGTGCGCGGCTTAGAGGAAGAGGCGCAGCTTCCTCCCCGTATGGGGAGTGCACTTGCGATGATTCCCACTTGGGTGGCGCCCCCCCGTGTATCCCCCTGCAACCGACGCGTGATAGTTATCGACGCTGGAGGAACCAACTTTCGCTCGTGCCTCGTACGCTTCGGCGACAGTGGCACACCTCACATCGAGAATTTAGAAAAACGTCCCATGCCCGGTACCACCCGTGAGTACTCAAGGACAGAGTTTTTTGGAGAAATTGCAGACAACCTGGCACGTCTGAAAGGTGCAGCGGACTGCATTGGCTTTTGTTTCTCTTACCCTATTCGTATCAGACCTGACGGTGACGGTGAGGTTATTCAGTTTGCGAAGGAAATCAAAGCTGCTGAGGTCATCGGCACGTGTGTCGGTGCTGGTTTGACAGAAGCGCTAAGTGCTCGGAACTGGCCTGAACTCCGTTCTCTCAAAATGCTCAATGACGCAACGAGTGCGCTGCTTGCAGGTTTTTTTGCGGCACCAGAGGGGTGTTCGTTCAGTTCATACGTAGGTTTTATTCTTGGCACTGGAATGAATTCTGCGTATCTGGAGCCAGACCCTATTCCTAAAATTCCTGCGCATCACACACCTCAGGTGGTAGTGTGCGAATCGGGAAAAAGCAACAAAGTACCGCGCAGTGTCTTTGACGAATTATTCACTCAAACTACTGCCGAGCCGGATATTGCACACCTAGAGAAGATGTCCTCGGGCACCTACCTCGGTCCCCTTGCTTCCGTTGTCGTGCGGCTTGCGGCACAAGAAGGTCTTTTCTCACACGCAGTACACGCTGCACTCAGTACGGTTTCCTTTACACTCGTGGATATGGATCGTTTTTTATTTGCTCCCTCTGTGTCCACCACCACGTTGGGCGCGTTGCTCGCACCGGGCACCGACACAGACCGAGAGATTCTCTTTCTTTTGCTCGATGCGGTAGTTGCACGTGCAGCACGCATCGCTGCGGGAGTAATCGCCGCCTCAGTATTAAAAAGCGGTGCTGGGTATGATCCGCTTCGTCCCGTGTGCGTGCTCGCAGAAGGCACCACGTTCCAACGCACCTACCGCCTACGCACCCGGGTTACTTCCCACCTGCAAGCCTTTTTGACTGAGGAGCGCGGTGTGTATTTCGATATCATTTCACTTGAAAACGCCGTAACGCTCGGCTCTGCACTCGGAGGACTCAGTTCGTAGGCATATGCCTAAACGGACTGATGATCCTGTGAGAGATAGCGCCGTGCAGTGCTTCCTGTCATCTTCTCGTCGGCCGCGTGTGGCTGAGCGGCCGTGCTCGCCTTCTGGTGCGAACGCGCTCTCCCTGTCTCTAGGGGAGTAACTTCCACGCCGAGTGTATCTTCTCAATCTTGTACACGAGTAGTGCCTTCCCTCCATGGTTCATGATTACATCCACTCGGGTCGGGCTCTCGAAGACAATGGAGTCCACCCGCACGTTTTGCCGCGACGGCACGAACACGTGTATAAAATAATCGCGTAGGTGCCGCAAACGAACACCCTTCTTTGGCAGGGCGTCCGAGCTCTGCTGCAATATGTCAGGCATTGAGTACGCGCGCCGATATGCGTCGGAAAGATACACAAGCCACTTGTGATAGTCACGTTCGGCAGTGATACGATTCAAATGCGCCACCACATCTTGCAATTCTGCCTTTGTACGCTCATAGTCTGAGCGCGTGATGCGCACGGTGCCGAAGGTGGCGACAACGCCCGCACGCTCCTGCGGACTGTGAACATTCACCTTTCCATCGTTCTGCACCCACTTCTGGACGCGGGGCTGTGTGCATGAAACACTGCCCCACAATACACTTCCGATTAAGTAGCATACTTTTCCTCTTGCAAATGCGCTCCTCACTACACGCCCACCAGCGTACACAGAGTAGGATCGTTGAAGAGCTTTGCGTACCCCTGTGCCGACAAGCCCAACTTATCCTCCAGGTACGGATTTGCACCATGATCCATCAATAGCCGAATTAATACATGATCTTTCCTACCCACTGCCAACACCAGCGCCGTTTGACCATTTGAACCTCGCACGTTTGGATCTGCTCCTGCATGCAAGAGCAGACGCGCAACAGTTCGGTTCCCAATTTGAGCTGCTTCCATCAGCGCAGAATACGCGCGATCGTCAGATAACTGATCTACTGGCGCACCGCGCGCAATAAGTTGCGCTGCCATCTCATCCTGACCCTCCCGCACTGCCAAAGACAACACAGGCGTACCGCGTGCGTCTTTCAACGCAGCGCTAAATCCTGCATCCAAAAAGAGATTGACAATATCAATATTCCCATCCATGACTGTCGCGATGAAATTTTCTTCAAAACATGGATAACCGCGCTCTAACAGCGCAGTGCGTGCGACACGCTTCTTTTTCTGCCTTACAAATCTCTCGTGCTCGACACGAAAGAAATCCTCAAACGTCTCCTCCTCAAGTAAAAAGACCAAGTCGCGAAATACATGGATATCCCTGACCTCCGTTGTTGTAGCCAAGAGCAGCACGTGCATACCACGCCCACAAGCAACTCCAGAAAAGAAAATAAAAGCCGGATCGCGCATGGGCTCATGCGCGTACAAAAAAAACACATGCGTTGCATCCTGTACCAACGCCAAAGGCGTACTGCACGGTGATGTGTCGTTCCACACCTGCTCAATCGCATGCGGTGTTACCGCGCATCCTTGTGCACAAAGCACCTCGCATATCGCAGCAACTGAATGCGCTCTTCCTTGATCATAAAAGAGAACCACCTTCATACCAAATGTCCTTTCCTTACTCTATTTACAACTGCCTTGCATTGATACTCATCAAGAGTCCCGTTGCAATCATCGCGGTCCACAGAGACGATCCACCATACGAAAGGAGCAACAGAGGAATACCCGTAATGGGCATGATTCCCATGGTCATGCCCACGTTAACTACAAAGTGAAAAAGGAACATACCCAACACACCGCTTGCGATGAGCTTACCGTACAAATCATCAACGTGACTCATGATGGAAAGCGTATGCAGAAAGAACAACAGATACAAACCAAACACTATCACCCCGCCAACAAAACCCCACTCTTCAGAAAGAATGCTGAAGATAAAATCAGTACTCTGCTGCGGTAAAAATCGATAATGGCTCTGCGGTCCTCTCAAGTACCCCATTCCAAACGCACCGCCACTGCCAATAGCGATCATTGACTGGATAATGTGCCATCCCGCTTTGAGTGGATCTACCTCGGGATTGAGAAAAATGATCAGGCGCATCATCTGATACGGTTTTAAAACCCGAACTCCCAGCAGCGATGCGCCATAAGAAATACTCACCATTCCCAAAGCGTAAGTAATCCAGTAGTAGTATTTTCTTCCAGAGAGCAGGTACCCTACCACCGCTACCGCAGACGTAGCGCTGAGAGAAAAAAACACAAACAGCGACAGCATACGCGAATCTGCAATGCGCGTAGCCACCCCCTGGTATTGCAAAAAGGTTTGCTCCCAAAGGGGCAACAGTGTAAAGAGCAAAGTCAGGAGGACCACACAAACCACCGCGAAAATCAAACGGAGAGGAAATCCTGCAATAAAACACATAACGAGAAAAATCGGCAGGTACACGGATGCAGTGCCGAGATCCGGCTGAGACAATATGAGCGCCATGGGCAGCAAGGTAATCACCCCCGCTTTCGCAAAGCGCTTAAGCATAGGCTCACTCTGAGAATAAACAAGATAGTGCGCTAAGTATAATATGTACGCGATCTTTGCAAACTCAGAAATCTGAATGCCGAATTCTCCCACACCGATCCAGCTTTTTGCACCATTTACATACCGCCCAAACAACCGCGTGTATATCAGCAGCAATATAAAACCTGCAAAAATAAGCGTTGTTCTATCCTTGAACCTGTGGTAGTCGTACATGCTCACAGAAAGCATGAGCACCACACCCATGACGGCCCACACTATTTGTTTTAGGTATTCTCTGGAAATAACGTGTCCCTCTGAATTTACCCCGGAAGAATAGATGAACAAGATACCAATGCTGGTCAACGCCAGCATGGTCAGAAGCAATAGGTAGTCAAAATCACTGACACCGCGAATCCTCATTCCTGCCGACTCCTTGCCGGCACCCCAAGGGAAATGCCGTACGACTTGAGCGACTCAACTGCTTGCTCATAATCCTCATTCGCAAAAATACCCTGAAAAATGATATTGGTTGCAAACGGCGCCCACCATTCCCATTCGTTTCTTGCCTCTACCAGTACCACAACGACCACCGCTTCATCCGGGGGGCGATGATAAGGCCCATACGCTGCCATCCACGAATGCCACCGATTGTGAAAACCTACTTCTGCAGTACCAGTTTTCCCTGCCAGGGACACGGTCTTATTTTTCATTGCATACTGGGAGGAGCCACGCGTGACAACCGAATGCATATCTGCGCGCACGTGCTCGAATATCTCTGCAGGAATTTTTGCTGTCTTTAATACCTCAGGTTTATGCCTAAATAGCACTTCGTTAGTACGAGAGTCCCGAATTTCCTTGAGTAAATGGGGCCGATAAATGACGCCATTGTTAACGGTCATCGCGACCATGTTTGCCACCTGCAGAGGCGAGACAAGCATGTAACCCTGCCCGATAGCGAGATTCATAGTGTCTCCATCCAACCATTTTTCATGAAACCGACGTTCTTTCCATTTCGGTGTTGGAACCATACCCTCTGTTTGACTGGGTAAATCGATGCGCGCCGATTTGCCAAATCCAAAATCGTTGATGTACGAAATCATGCGGTCGATGCCAAGATAGTCTCGACAGACTGTCCAGTAATAAATATCACACGACTGCTCAAGCGCACGACGGAGATCTACCTTGCCGTGCCCAGGCTTTCTGATATGACAGCGAAATAAGCGATTGCCATACTCGATCTCTCCTGGACAGTCCACCGTCTTTTCATGGGGGAATGCCTTCTCTGCCAAAATAGCGGTTGACATGACAATCTTGAACGTCGACGCAGGCGGGTAACTTGCATTCACAACACGGTTAAGCAGAGGGAACCGTGTATCATGTGAAAGCTGCGCATACAGTTCGTGGGCGTTATGCTGAGTGAAAATGTTTTGGTCAAAGTACGGATAAGATACCATAGCAAGTACTTCTCCCGTTGTCGGTTTCAGTACCACTGCCGCTCCGATACGAGGACCGAGCGCGTCTTCTGCAAGTTTTTGTATACGCCGATCGATGGTGAGCACGAGGTTATTACCCATGCGAGGAGGGTTAGTAACCGAAGTGTTTTCTATGTATCGCCCACGGGCATCGACGGTCCGGTACTCGTGTCCCTCTTTCCCTCTCAGGACCTCGTCGTATTCTTTTTCAATTCCAGCCTTTCCAATGAGACTGTTGGGCCTGTACCCTTTACTGTAAAATCGTTTGAGCTCTTCTTTTGTAATCTCCCCCACATATCCGATAACGTGAGCGAATGATCCTGTTTCAACGTAATTTCGTACTGGTTTTGAATACCAAGAAACGCCCGGCAGTTCATCAATTATTTGGGCGATAGCAGTGATGTCCTCGTAACTCACGTTACTGCGCAACTCCACCGTTTGAAATGAACGGCGGACCGCATCAGGAATTTTCTTTCGAATATCCGAAATAGGTACGCGCAGAATATGCGACAATTTGTTGAGCACCGTATCGAACTGCTCAGGCGGAACCTCTCCGGGGATCATATCAACTGCAAACGAATTGACATTCAGCACCATGGGCAGATCCGCGTGGCGATCAAAAATCTCCCCCCGTTGTGCAGGAATTACTTTACTACGCTGAGATATGTTCAGCGATTTTTTTTTGAACGAATCCCCCCGCACGATTTGAATGACAAACAGCTGCCGCATGTACAACAGCATAACCAGCACGACGAGCCAGGTGAGAACCTTTATCCTAAAAAGCATATGACGATCAGGAAGGAGAGAAAAATAACGCATCTACGAAGAAAACCTCTTATAAAGAAAAGTGGTCGGAAACATATTCAAAAGCCCGAATACAAAGGGGACAAACACAATATTCAACGTCATTTCTATCCAAAGCTGCCGTGAAAACACGCTATACACTTGGATATTTGGACCAAACACTCCTCGCAATACCAACACCAATCCCACCTTGAAAATCATTGCAAAGCCTGCCAGTACCGCGGGGGCGAATACTCTATCGATATGATATCTTCCCTGCACCTTTCCTACCATAAAGCCTATAGTGGTGAAAACGAACGAATGCAAACCAAAGGGAGAGATAGAAAGGAAGTCAAAAATAATTCCTGCAATAAATCCAGTCCATATCCCTGCCACCACGCCATTGTGAATGCTCGTGAACAGTACTACGAGCAAGACGAGATCTGGCATAATGGATAAGTACGAAACGTGTACGAACACTGCCATCTCTACAATGCTAAAAAGAAAAGAGGTACCTACAGACCAGGCGATGAGCCGTATCATCCGTGCGGTCCTTCTTGGGACAAGGACAGGTCGAGGATAAAAACGTATTCCAAACGGAAAAGGTCTAAAACGGGGTCAAGAGAAAGTTCAAGAGAAGTTTCATGGTCGTGGAGTTTAATGTCCCGCACCTTCCCGACGGGTACATCTTTCGGGAAAGGATAATTTTCCCCCGAAGTTACCACGAGGTCGCCGACACGAATACTTCCCTGTCCGTGCTTCTTCACATAACGCATTAGAAGGGGAAAGTCACTACCCCCCTGTCCACTAATCAATCCCCGATACTGAGCACGCTCAAGTTTTCCGGCAACATAGAATTGGTAGTGATAAAGCGGCACTATCATACTCGTGGTACGCGAAACCTGCACCACTTTTCCAACCAACCCCAATGTGTCACTTTGAAATGCAACAACAGGCATATTCTTGCGCACCCCGTGCCGCGCACCCCTGCTAACAACAATACCGGAGTACAAATTGTCGGGGTCAAAACCTATAATCTCTGCAGGAATGTTGCGCGTTGAAAGCTCGCGGGAAAACCCAAGCATGGCGCGTAGCCTTTGATTTTCCTTTCTCAAACTTTCGCGTGATCCTTGCAAGAATTCGTAGTCTTTCAGTTGTTCGCGCAAGACCTCGTACCGCCTTTGCACCTCTGAGAGGGTTTTCAACGTCTTGACCGTATGAGTAACAAAAAAAGAAACCGAAGCTGCAGCCTTCTCCACGCGGGAGGTAACGGAGAACCCCACATCCCTAAAGCTTACAATCAGCTCCCCTCCTGAGAAGACCAAGAGACCTGAGGAAACAAGCAAAAACACGATAAAGGTGAATAGATCAGAGTCTATTCTAAAAAAAAAAGCCTTTTCCACCTAATCATGAATTCAGTCCCGCATACAGACTACGATCCCCTGAAATATCCTTGTAGACTTCGTGGTACCTTCCTGCGCCGATAGCAACACAGTTCATGGGATTCTCTGCAAGGATAACCGGCACATGCGTTTCCTTAGAAATAAGTTTAGGGAGACCTTTGAGGAGAGAGCCTCCGCCTGTCATGACGATGCCCCGTTCGACGATATCCGCAGCCAACTCAGGAGGCGTTCGAGCAAGCGTCCGCTTAATTTCTTCCACTATCTGCGTGATAGGCTCTTTGAGCGCCTCACGTACTTCAACAGAATCTATCTCAAGCCTGCGAGGAAGACCGGTGATGGCGTCGGTTCCCTTGACCTCCACCTTTTCAATATTCTTTTCCGGAGAAGCATTCCCTATTTCAATTTTCAAACGCTCTGCAGTCTGCTCCCCAATAATCAAATTGTGAACGGATCGCACGTGCTTGATAATGGCCTGATCAAACTCATCGCCCCCAACACGAATTGCATTCGTGACCACCATACCCAAGAGCGAGATAACCGACACCTCCGTGGTACCCCCCCCGATATCACACACCATGTTCCCTGCCGGTTCTTCTATGGGAATATTAGCGCCAATGGCTGCAGCAAGTGACTCCTCAAGTACCTCCACCTCCCCAGCCCCGGCCTTACTAGCACTCTCGTGCACTGCTCTGCACTCCACATCCGTGATACAACTGGGAATCCCGATGACCATCCGCGGTTTAATGAGCCTGTGGCGCGGCAAAATTTTAGAAATAAAGTAACGAATCATCTTCTCGGTAGTATCCATGTCCGCGATCACACCGTCTTTCAACGGCCGTATCGCAACGATATTTCCCGGAGTTTTCCACAACATGCGCTTCGCGTCCGAGCCTACCGCAACTACTGACTTCGTTCCCCGCTCAACTGCCACCACAGACGGCTCATTGACGACAATCCCTCTTCCTTCCACATAGATAATGGTGTTACACGTGCCTAGATCGATACCCACGTCAGCAGAAAATCGTCTGAGAAAAAACATGGCACCTCCAAGCTATTTCAGGTTCAGCTTCACGCGTGTTGGCTCGTGCAGTGGATTCAGCCTCAGGGCACGCCGCCACTCCGCCCGCGCCCTTACCAAATCCGAACCCATCTCATACAGAACCCCGCGATGATAGTGGGCCTCCGCAGAGCGCTCATCCTTTTGCAAAACCACATCCAGCTCTCGCTCAGCCTCTGCAAGGTTGCGCTCAGACAAATACAGCGCAGCAAGCCTATTCCTGCACTTTAGCTCAAGCAAAACATCCTTTGTTTTCCCGATGGTATCATACAGATACAGCTTCGCCTTCGAAAAATCAGAAAGTTTTTCATAACACTCTGCCAGCGCGTAGAGCACAAGATCAGAGGGCTGTGCAGCGAGAGCCTGCGTGAACGACTCAACCGCCTTTTGCATATCTCCGAGCAAAGAGGCAGACATGCCACGAAACTCCGCCAAATCCGCAGCCCTGAACCCTGCGTTATAGGCAAGATCCAGGTACTTCACCGCCAAGTCAGCGTAGTAATACCCACGCTGGTAGTAGGCTTTGCCAAGGACATAAGAAACGTTGGGAACTTCTGCAGGGCGCACCACATGCAACGCGCGGCGCAAGGACACAATAGCACTATTGAGGTAGTCGTAACTGACAGAAAGGTCAGTCTGCTCTGAAAAGATATAGTAGGCAGCAAACCCATGCAGCGCGAGCATCTCAGCGTCGAACACCCGCCTCTGGAGAATTTCAGCCGCCTTATCGTACACCGCTTTGTAATTACCATTCTTCCAGTCCTCATACACGCTGCGCGCGCTCGGCAACCCACGGTAGTACCGACGGTAACGCCACGCACCAACCCCCACGCCCACTACCAGGGCGAAAAAGACCGAAAAGAGGAACACGGAATTAGGCAGTTTCCTCCGCCCCGGGAAGAAACTCTGGTGCCCGCTCCGCCTTAGTAGAAATTCCATCGATACTCTAAAAAAACAGAGAACTGGTAAGCCGGATTCTGTCAAGGATAATCATCTGTCTCACTTTATATATCGCTATATAAATTTATGCAATCAACCCGCAAAACAGGATCGGAATATCCTTTGCTGCTCGATCTTGCTCCTGATGAGGCTTGCCGTGCCGTTTTGTCGCCAAAACGCGGTGAGCTCTTACCTCGCCCTTTCACCCTTACCCAAAGGCGGTATATTTTCTGTGGCGCTTGCTGTCAGCGGCACTGCAGAGAGCCGCTGCCTAGTAATTAACTAGCATCATTTCCGAAGGAGTCCGGACTTTCCTCTGCGAGAAACCCGCAGCGACTATCTGCAGTTCTCTGTCACCCCATTTACCAACCTCTCTATATCTCTTCCCGGTCACCTCCCCCAAATCCTCCAGATTCTTCTGGATAGACAAGGTCCGACAGACTGCCCAGGTCCTCTTCATCAAAGAAGGTCATCTCAGGCTCATCTGTCTCCTCATAGTAAAGAATCCGACTGCAATAGGGGCAGTACACGATACTGTTCCCTTCACGTACGCCGGTTGAAAACTGCGCGGGCAAAATCATGTGGCACCCTGCACACACGTTCCCCCGCACGGGTACGATACCCACGCCCTGCTTACTTTTGATAATACGCTCAAACTTAAAGAGTACATCCCGGTCAAGATCTGGAGAAAGACGCCGCTCTTCCTCCTGTAAACGCAACACCTGCTCCCTTTTACCACGCACCTCTGCGTCGACGCGAGCCTTGTTCTCCGTAAGCTCCCTCTCCTGCTGCACAATGTCTTCTTGATCAAGCTTAATTTCTTCTGCCAAACGCTTATAAGCTACATCCGAGCGCGCTACCTCGGAGCGCAATGCAACCTCCTGCCGCTTCGCCTCCTGAATCTCCCTATCGAGCGCATCGTACTCCCGCTGCGTGCTAATGTTGTCCATCGCAACTTCCGCATCCTCACGCCGCTTCTCTGCCTTGCACAACTCGGTGGTCAGACGGGCAACTTCTTCGCGCACAGATTCGTATTCGACATTCTTTTCAATAAAACTTTCTTTACAACGCGTTAGCAACTCTTCCTGAGCGACTAAGAACTTCGGCGCCTCTGCAATCTCGGTTTCCAAGCGATTCTTCTGCGCAAGCACCACCTGCAGTGCCCGTAAGTTCTCGAAAACATTTGCAGGAACCATAACATACCCCTAACTGTCAAGGAAATCCTTCAATCTTCTGCTGTGTCGTGGATGACGCAAACGCTTAAGGGCCTTCGCCTCTATCTGCCGAATACGCTCACGCGTCACATCAAAGTACAAACCGACCTCTTCCAACGTTTGAGAGTAGTCTCCATCGAGACCAAAACGCATTCTCAAAACTTCGTGCTCCCTCGCAGGAAGAGCGGAGAGGATAGATCGCACTTCCTCTTTAAGCAAGACTCTTTCTGTAACTCGAGAGGGATTTTCCACGTCAGCGTCAGGGACAAAGTCACCCAAGGAAGAGTCCTCCTCCTCTCCAATTGGAGTTTCAAGAGAGATAGGCTCGCGCGCAACACTTTTTACCTGCTTAACTTTTTCAACTGTCCAACAGAGCTGCTGCGCAATTTCTTCATCAGAAGGCTCACGCCCAAACTTTTGCAACAACTGCCGAGACTCACGCGTCACTTTATTTATCTGCTCTATCATGTGTACCGGAACCCGAATGGTGCGCGCCTGATCGGAAATAGAACGGGTAATTGCCTGGCGAATCCACCACGTCGCATACGTGGAAAATTTATATCCCTTGCGATATTCAAACTTTTCTACCGCCTTAATCAGCCCAATATTGCCCTCTTGCACGAGATCAAAAAAAAGCAATCCACGGTTTGTGTACTTCTTTGCAATCGACACAACTAAACGCAGATTAGCATTAATGAGCTTATCCTTTGCCTTCTTGAGCATGACATGACCCCGGTGAATTGCCCGCGCCATGGATAAAATACCGTCGATGGTATTTTCAAAGTCATACTCGATGCGTCGCAGCCTGCGTGTCACTTTTTGAATCTGTGTATAGATCTCTTGAATACAATCTGCAGACATACCAAGCGTCTCTTCCAACTTTGCACGCTGACGGGGCACGGCCAGACCACGCCCAATCTTGCGCATGTCACACAGGTCAGCAATCATAAGTTGCTTTTCGTGGCGATCTTTACGCCGCTTGTATTCCCGTATTTTTCGCGCGGTGTCCAAAAATTTTCGAGAAAAGCGATCTATCTCCTCTAATTGCAAGTCCACCTTTTGTAAACAGGAAAGCAACTTGTCGCGCTGCTTACACACTTCTTCATCACTACTCAAAACCGTCACCGGCTCCCCACGCTCATCCAGCCGCTTTTTCATTGCCATGTAATGACGCATTTCAGGATACAAGGAGCGAAGCACCTCTCCGTATGCCTGTTTCAGACGCCGGCGATCGGCCATCTCCTCGCTGATTTCCTTTCTCGTACGTCCGCTTTCTGCAGGATCCAAAACCGCAAGAGCTTTTTTAGAAAGACTGCGCCCAATGTGATAAAACTCAGGAAGAAGGAGCCCAGACTGGGTAATAATGTCCTTTATGATGCCTTCGCCCTCTTCCATCCGCTTTGAAAGCATGACCTCTTGCTCCGCAGTGAGCAACTTTTCTTGGCCGATATCACGCAGATAGAGTTTCACCGGATCGTCAAGTGCAATATTCCGCGCGTTTGACAGCAAGTTCTGCCGTGCCCCACGGCTACTGTCGCACAGCTTATCACGCACGCGCTCAGTTGAAAGGGGGAACGACCCATCGCCATCGTCCGCGGCAGGTCCTTTCAGCCCTGCAAAGACTTCGTCTTCTAGCTCCTCCTCTTCAGAGGAGAAGACCTTTATATTCTCCTGCTCAAGCATATCAAGCACATCATGTAGCAGCTCTTCTGTCTCAACGCCATAGTGCGCGAGTATGTTCTCGACCTCATCATGCGTTATAGCCTTCTTCTCCCTCGCATATTCTAACAGGCGCATCACCGCAGGAGTACGTGACAGCTCCATCATTTCCTCACCCCTTTCAACCTTTCTAACTCCTCATCAACCCGCTGCTTTTCCATCATAAGCTCCTGCATAGACCCGCACTCCTCACCCGAAGATGCATCCCCAAATCGGCGCAGCCGCCCTACGAGCGATTCTCGCTCCTTCAGCAGTCTATTACGACGCACGAGCGCAACACCGTCACGCACAATCTGCGGCGCATTGCAAGAGAACTCACCACAGACAATTGCCTCGCTCACGAGTTTCCTTAACTCGTCGGTTGTACAACACGAAAGAACATGCGGACTTGCACGCGTGTCTGCACGATAACACTCCTCTAGGATTATGAATAACTCTTTTGCCATAGGATCTTCAAAGTCATCTGCACACACACTCTCCCGCAGGAGCTCAAATAACTCAGGATTTGCTACCACCGCTAGTACCAAACGCAGCTGCGCAGTGCGTACTCCCGTAGCAGGCTCCTTCACCTGTATCGCTGTTCCCTGTACAGACAGAACACAATTCCCTGTTGTCCCTTTCTGCGTGGTACGGGACACATAACGCAGGTAATCTGCGTGCACCGCCTGTATGCGAATGCCAAACGCCATCGCAATATCCTGCATGACTTGCTCACGCTGAATGGCAGAGTCCAAGACACTCAGATAAGGGAATAAAAAGGACACCGCACGTGATGTGTCATCTGCACCAAGGTGACTGTGCTCATGGCGTGCACACCGTATCAAATACTGCGCGTCAGTAGTGCTCCGTTCTACGCTTTTTCTCAAAGCGTCCTCTCCTTCTATACACGCACATTCTGCAGGATCAGTACCTCCATTCAATTCTACTATCCGTACCTCAAAACCCAAGGAACGACACAACAAAATCGCCTTGTACGTTGCCGCTCTGCCTGCTCCGTCGGCATCAAAACACATATATATTCGATCGACAAACGAACGCATCAAACGTGCCTGGCTTTTCGTCAGCAATGCGCCTAAAGGCGCAACAGCATACGTCAACTGCGCCTGATGAAACGCGATAACATCCATGTATCCTTCACATATAATCGCCGCGCGCGTCTTTCTCATCTGAGAAAGAGCACAGTGAAACGCAAACAAGTGCTCACCCTTTTTATACTGTGGCATATCTGCCGTGTTCAAATACTTTGCAGGTGCAGTCCCCAAGGCGCGCGCTCCGAATGCGATAACCTGACCGTAGCGGTCGGCAATCGGATACATGATCCGATCTGAAAAAACGGCGATACGCTCGCTTTTTTTTGCAAACAACCCAGAACGGGCCAGAAACTCGGGGGAGTATCCCTTGTGCCTTAAAAATTGAAACAACCATACCGGATCCGGCGGAGCGTACCCGAGCTTAAAGGTGCGTATTGAATCATCCGTTACCTTGCGCGAGGCTAGGTACGCGCGCGCACGCGCTCCTTGCGCGGTGTGCATAAGTACGTGATGGAACGTCTCTGCAATGCGCTGATACACTTCACACAGCTGCATTGTAAAGGAAGCATGAGCAGAAGGAGCGTGCACCCCGTCCTCAAAGGACATCTCGATTCCTGCACGCTTTGCAAGACGCACTGCCGCTTCGTGGAAATCAATTTTCTCGATTTCCATAAAAAACTTAATAGTGGATCCACCAACCCCACACCCAAAGCAATAGTACATCTTTTTATCCGGCACCACATGAAACGAAGGCGTACGCTCATGATGAAATGGACAGCGACCCCACCAGTCATCCCCACGCCGCTCCAGATGCGTGTAATTTCCCACCAGCGAAACCAAATCCACACGATCAGCAATCGCATCAATAACGTGCGCAGAAATCCGAGCCACTGCCTACATTCCCGTATTTTTCTTTAGCAGCATGAGCCCAGCTTGATCATGCTCGTCCAACGTCTTGGTGAACGTGTGCGTGCCCGCCTGCGGATCGGTGAGCCTAAAATAGAAAAAGTCATGCACTTCAGGATGCAGCGCAGCATTCAACGCGGTGAGCCCAGGATTTGAGATAGGAGCTGGGGGCAGCCCAGCACATTTGTACGTATTAAATGGACTGTCTATTTCAAGGTCTTTAAAGAACAAGCGCTCGGGGTGCGCTTTCCCCTCAATTTCAGTAATGACATATTCGACTGTCGCGCAAGATTGCAGTCCCATGTTTACCTTCATCCGGTTATAAAAAACACCTGCGATGCGTGCTGCCTCAGAAGCCACGCGGTACTCGCGTTCCACGATTGAAGCGAGTATGACGGTTTTAAATCGCGCAACCGGATCACCAGGAAACGACGGCAACTGGCTAGTCTTGGCCAGAAAGTTTTCGATCATGGTTCCCACCACATTGGCCGCGCGTTCCTGGTAACTAAAAAAATACGTATCAGGATAGAGAAAACCCTCCACTGAAGGAGCAGGGATCTTATAGCGCGTTCGCAATGCAGCGCTCGTGCAAGCTTCCACAAACGCCGCTGCACTTACCACTGTAGCGTCTTGCAACAGTGCAGCAATTTTCTTTACCGTCAGTCCCTCGGGGACGGTGACCTTGATAAAGCGTTGTTGTTCGACATCGTCGAGCATAGTTAAAATGCGCACCGCACTCATTGCAGGAGAAACTGCGTAGCTACCCGCCTTAAAATTAAGCGCGCGCGCGAACACGTACAACCGCGCAGCCCACTCGGATCGAATGAGCCGTGCGTTCCTCAGTTCGTGAATGACCTTCCGCGCGCCCACACCGGACTGCACAGTGAACATATGCTCCTTTTTCACAAAAGGACGCACCGGGGCAAGGCCAACTAAAAGACACAGACACAGCAGACAAAGAACACCCGCACAGAACAAACTGCCCCAGAGAACAATGCGCCTCAGCCGAACGCTGGGAGTAAAAGAAAAGGTCCGGATACTCACGACTGCCTAGCGCTCTGCACTACCGAAAAAATCCTCAGCCTCCTCAACCGTCATATGGCGACAAACAGTGCGATCGACAAACAGCGCAAGACGGCGCAGCGCCGGCGCCAATGTCTGCCCACACCGACGAAACAGAAGCGCGAGTTCCTTGATTTCTTCACCGCTAAAGCTATACATGCGCTCCTCCTCACTCATACAAAGATATCCTTTCCTTCCTGTGCGAGCAGTATTTCAAGATCGTGCGCACCAACGTACTTGCGATACCAGCAGGCATTCTGCAAAATGCTAAACAACTTTTTATCATCATACGTAGGTTCATGGTGGAACAGCGCCAGTCTTCTCACCCCCCAACTTACTGCAAAATCAACCACTATAGAGAACGTGGAGTGGCCCCACCCTTCTTTTTTGATGGATTCAGTCATGGTGTACTGCGAATCAATTATGAGCAGACTTGCGGCATCGTAAAAGCAGACATTACGCTCACTTCTATCAAAATCCTTCTGCCGTAACTCGGTGTCGGTAGAAAAAATCACCTTCTTCCCACCAGCCTCGCTCACCGCATACGATACACATCCGCCTGGATGACGCACCCGGTTCCAAGTTATCTTCGTCTTCCCAATAGCAAAGCACTCCTCATGGTTACCTATCAGGCGAAATTCAAACTTTGCGTTAAAACCGTCGCGTCCAAACATAGATATTGGAAAGTAAGGATACCTCATCTGATCTTCAAGGAATTCCTTCATTTTCTTGCGAGTGCTATAGACGATAATGGTATTACGAGGATCAAAGGCAGGATTGAAAAAGGGTAGCCCCTGGATGTGATCCCAATGAAAATGCGTAAACAGGAGGTGGTATACATGCCCCTGCGCCCTGTAGCCTGGACGGCTCATAAGATCGATACCCAGATCACGAATGCCTGTCCCTGCGTCAAAGATGAGGGTTTC
The DNA here is from genome assembly GCF_000410535.2 of Treponema pallidum subsp. pallidum str. Nichols. Lineage (NCBI taxonomy): Bacteria > Pseudomonadati > Spirochaetota > Spirochaetia > Treponematales > Treponemataceae > Treponema > Treponema pallidum. The sequence continues at coordinate 525,659 of NC_021490.2, read as the reverse complement.
CCCGCAATCAGTCTCCATCTCCACGCACGTAGTATTCCCACCCGTAGTCCCAAAGAGCCAGGCAGGCAGATCAGAAATAAAACGCTCCTTGGATCTCTGATTCCTGACATCCTTTGCACTTATGCGCTGAACGACAGCCGCTATCTTTGACTGGACCTGTCGAGGTGTCACAGGAGTAGGCACAGACCCCCGCACCCCCCAGAAGTGCACACGCACGTCCCCTCCTCCGCCACTGAAATCCTTCCGCACCGCGCGCACGCGCACGAAAAGAACATCCTGCACTCAAGAAAGTGACAAGAGGCACAGCAGCTAGCAAAAACGCCTGGAACGAAACGCCAGGGAAAGACAAGTCAGACACTACCCAAAAGCAAACGGAAGACGAAAGTGGGGAGTCAAGGATTCGAACCTTGGAAGACAACGCCAACAGATTTACAGTCTGCTCCCTTTGACCACTCGGGAAACTCCCCAAACGAACAAGCCAACTTAGGGATTCGAACCCTAGACCTCGAGATTACAAATCACGCGCTCTAGACCGACTGAGCTAAGTTGGCGATGACTACGCGCCCCGGACTGTACGCGCGAACCCACGGCTTTGTCAAGCCGCTCTCACTGCACTAAGAAAAACTACACGCGCAGAACAGCAGAGCACGTACAATGCGGACTCTATACCTTGAATTTCTCCACCTCATCTGCAAGACTGCTGATGCTCTGCTTGCTACGCTGTGTTATCTCATTAACCTCGTGTACTGCGTTATTGATCTCGATGGCACCAGCTGCCATCTCATTCATACTTCTGGCAATTTCACTAGTTAAGTCGTCCAAGCGCTGCATCTCGCGTGCAATAACCTCGCCCCCTTTGAGCATATCCGCAGACCCCTCCTTCACGTCTACGGTGGCGGCATTGATGCTCTTAATCGCAGCTAGGACCTCACGGCTTCCATCCGACTGCTCTTTCATCGCCTCTGTCAGCGACCGGCTCATTGTACGCACCTGATCGGACAAACGGAAGATGGTATCAAACTGCTCCTCAACCGCTTTTGAAGACGTGGAAAGCGTATCTATTTCCACACTGAGCGTCTTGAGCGTCTCAGTAATGGTCTTTCCTTGGGTGCTAGACTCTTCCGCAAGCTTACGGATCTCATCCGCAACCACCGCAAAACCCTTTCCTGCCTCGCCCGCATGCGCCGCCTCGATAGCGGCGTTCATTGCAAGCAGGTTCGTCTGACTTGCAATGTGCTGAATAACACTGCTCGCCTCAAGCAAGCTTCCCGATTCCTCACTGATCTTTTGCGTAATACCGCTAGAGCTAACCAGCGTGTCACGCCCATCAGCGGTGGCAATAGCAAGACTGTGCACCGCCTCATCACTCCGTTCAAGTGTCTGCGTAATAGACACAATGTTGGCAACCATTTGCTCAACTGAGGAGGAAGACTGTGCGACGTTCACCGCCTGCGTCTCAATGCTACTGTTCAGCCCCTTAATTGTCTTGATGATACGTTCCACCGTGTCCGTGGCCTCAGACACCCCACTCACCTGCAAGTCAACTCGGTGCTTGACACCATCGATATTGGCGGTAATCTCGTTTACCGCACTGGCTGTTTCAGTCATGTTACTGGCAAGCTCGTCCCCGATGCGCCGCATATCGTCAGAGCTCGACCCCACCGTGGCGATAGCAAAGCGAATCTTCTCCATCGTCTGGTTAAAGTACTGGCAAAGCAGCGATACCTCGTCCCCTCCAACCACTGGCAAACGCACGGTCAGGTCACCTTCACCGTACGCGATGTCTTCTAACACCCTGACGGTAGAGCGTAGCGGGCGCACAATCTTGCGCGCAACGGCATACACCACAATGAGGGAGAAGAGTACCACAATGATACCCACCGCAAGCAGGTAGTTCTGCAGGGTGTACACAGGCCCCATAAACTCGGAGACAGGCACAAACACCACGACGGTCCATCCTGTGCTCTTCATCTTGGCAGATGAACCGATTTTCTCTAAGCCTTCATACGAGAACACGTGAGAGGCAGTAGAGTCTGACTTGATAACCTTCTCAACGAACTCTGCGACGGACGCGTACGTGGCCGGGTCTTCCTTTGCCAGGCGGATATAATTTGTCTGCTGCGCCACTACCTCGTGACGTGGGTGCGCGACAACGGTACCAACCTCGTCAATAACGGCGATTCTCCCCACCCCCCCTACAGAAAAATCCCCTGTGATATCACACAGCCACGTCCAAATCACATCCGCTACGAGCACGGCAATAACCCGCCGATCTTCGTCATATACCGGGATGGAAAAGGTAATGACCATGTCATCCGACGAACGCGAGGGATAGGGCGCAGAGACGTAACAACGGCCTTTAACCGCCCGCTGAAAGTACTTTCGATCTTGTACGTAATGCGTGCGCCCGTCCTCCCCGTACAACACGCCTGCGAGATCTACCACCGCAAGACGCGCGATATCCCGGTTAAAAAACGCTTCCTTCTTTAGCCTGTCCACCTGGGCACGGCGCCTGTCGGACGAGCCTTGCAAAACTTCAAGACGTGCCAAACCTTCCAAAAACTGGAACAGCGCGCCGATCCGCCCTTCCACGATGGAGGAGGTATCCCGAGCACGGCCAGCAAGGTGACTAGAAATCTCCCCAACTATGGAGTTACGCGCAAAAACGACCAATATACCGCCCTGGACCAGACCAGACACGAACGCAAGCAGCCCAAACACCAGCGCGAGCTTGGTGCGCAGGGACAGAAAACCAACCTTCCTTTGGCCTGACGCATGCGGTGTAGAAGACGTTTCCTCAGCTGATGAACCGTATCCCATAAGCCACTCCCTCGGTATAATGATGTGAGAATGAAACGTCACAAGACCCTTCACCCAGCGCGGGCCGATTCTACCACAGGCGTTCTTTCGTTTGCAAGGTTTTACGGGAAAAAGCTCCGCCCCACAGGGCGCGTGGGCTCCGCGCAGGCACATATGCAGCGCATCCGGCGCCGCACGCTTGGGGCATCTCCCGTTCGACCCTACACAAAGCTCGCTACGGAGGCAACCACAGTGGGTAAAAGGATACACACCCTCCCTCAAAGAGATCAGAACCAGTACCGTGCAGAAAGGGTGCGCATACCCGTACGGTACCGCGCCCTCACAGTGTTCCTGGCGTTCTGCCTTGCAGATCCTTGCGCCGCACGCAGTGGCGCCGCACACGCCGGAAACAAGGATTCCTCCTGGAGTGTGGTCCTTGCAGGGCAGAACGTAACACAGCCGGTGCGTTACGATTCGCTCATCTATACATTTAGCGCAGATCGCGCCCTCAACTGCGTAAACTCCAAAGGATCCTTCGTGTGGCGCAGAAACTGCCCCGTAGTCGGCACTCCCTTTCTCAGCGTTTCTGACGATGGACTCGTGTACGTAAGCGAGGTTAGCGGACGCGTATGGGTTTTCTCCAGCCAGGGCATACCCGTCCGAGAATTTGCTGTCCTGCCTGCTGCCACGCGCGGTGCAAAGCGTGCGGTGAACGCGGCGAACGGGGGGCTGTGCACCGCGCCTGTAATTTTAAGAGACGGACGGCTGCTGTACACCACCGCACACGCCCTGCTGTGCTTCAGCAGTACCGGCCAGCGCCTGTGGAGTCAGAAGCTTGGCGCAAAGCCCCTCCTTCCTCCGACAGATGCAAAAACGCGCGAATTTTTCATCACGGGCCCGCAGGGAACCGTGGAGTACTGGTCCATATTTGGAGAAAAAAAAGGCGCCCTGCGCGCATCAGGGTCCGTACGTGCGCTGACGAGCACCCCACGCGGGTACGTCGTTGCCACGGATCAGGGCCTGTGGCGCGTGCGCACTGACACGCTAAACAGTACGCCTGATAAGACTCAGGCGGGAAAGACCGCGAAGCAGCACCAGGCGCCGGTGCCGGTGCGCATCAGCACACAGCGCTCTTGTGTCGCTCTTTTTGCTACTGAAAACATGCTCATCGCCCTTTTTGCAGACGGTGCGGTGCGTGCCTACGACGCAGATGGGGAAAATGAGCTTTTCTCGCTCACACTTCCGTGTACCTTTTCCTCGGCTGCCCAGTGCCGCGTACAGGGGGACGAAATAGTGCTCAGCGATACAGCGCGGGCGATTACCCTCAGCGCAGGAGGCGCGCTGAAGTGGAACATTTCGCTGTACGAAACACCGTTTACTCCGCTTATCACCACGGACGGGCTCGTAGTATCTGCAGGCGGTTGGGTACTCAACGCATACCGTGCAGAAACAAGACTCATTGACCACACGCCCATATACAACCGCGATAGCTATTTTCACGTGCTCGGTTCTTCACGCCGTGCACACGTGCAAGAGGCTCCCCCTTCTCGCCCTGCTGCCCCTGCTAAGCGGTCGCCTTATGACTCAATCTTCTCCTCCGACCCGTTCTTCTCTTCCCCCGCTCCTGCAAAAAACAGCGGAAAGACAGACAACGCGCAAGAGACGCACACAACGTCGCCGCCCGGACCGTACGCCACCCCTGAGCTTCTCCTTCAGGCAGTGCAAACATCCCTGAAGGAAGGAAATGTAGGACCTCGAGAACCGGCCTATGCCCGCTCGTTGCACGCGCTTCTTACTTCACCGCATCACGCCCGCGCACGGGCGCCTGCAGTGACCTCTGCCAGGAGAGCGCAGGCAGCAACGCTGTTAGGAGCCTTAGGCGCACACGAATACCGAGACGCGCTCCTTGAGCTTCTCAAAGAGCAGGACTACACCGTGCTCGAAGGTATCCTCAAAGGGCTCACCCGCTGCACGTTCGGCCTCGATGAGCGGGCACTACTTGCGCTGTACCGAGTCACGCGTGCTAAGGACGCACGCGCCGAGTCGCTGATGCGTGCAGCGTGCGATGCACTCGCTGCATGCGCGCGCAGTGCACCGCGCACCCTTTCTGAAAAGGCAGTCTCAGAACTCTCCCGCATCTCCACGGGGGCTTTCCCGTACACCATACGGGCCTATGCAAGAACTCTCGTTCAGAGTATGCTACGCTGATGGGGCTTTGATGACGCAGGAAGGTTGGGATCTCAGGTGTCTAGGCGTGCGGTATTCAAAAACAAAGGTGTAGAAGGGGGAGAGGGTCATGAAGAACGTGCTGCCCATGTGTGCCGTGTTGGGCGCAGGCTGTCTTTTTGCACTCGAGGTGGATCGCCGTGAGCTTGAGCGTGCAAACGCCACGGTAGAGTTTGAAAATTTTGCAGGAACCCACACGGACGTAGATAGCGCCGCCGCTATCAGGCGCATCGGGGAGGGCTTGGCCTCTGCACTGCGCGGCGGTGTTGCGGGGGATCGTGCGCGTTACGCGCTTATTCACGCAGTAGGTCCCCACACGACCAATGGCTTTGATGCAGACATCCTCATCATTGGCGCACAGGCACGGGTGGACCATATCGACAACATACGCGAGATCGTCGCCGCCTATCTTTCTGCCGCCTATGGCTATCGCCTGCAGGACGCACGCACGATAGCAACCTTCACAACGGTGTACAACGCGGTGTATCGTGCAGACCTTCCCACATTCAAGGCGCGCTACAAGGGGGTGGTAACGGCGCATCTCTCCCCCGAGCACGTCGGTATTGCGCGCCGTTTCGATCAGTGGCCGGGAAAAACGCAGCTCGTCATTCCCCTTTCCGGGCACTCTGACGCACTCAGCGCAGTGGACACCGGCGCCATTTCTGACAAGCGGGTGGTGGAGCGGCTGCGTGAAGATCCGGACAAGAACGTTGATCTGCGCAGGGACATGATTGACCTTAAAGAGCGGGAGGCGCAGGAAGGAACGCGCCGGGCCCAACAACTAGCACAGCAGTCACAGCAGGCGCAGGAGCGCGCGGCGGAGCTGTCCACTCAGGCTCAGCGCGCCCAGGCACACGCGGACAAGACACGCCGAGAAGCTCAGCAAGCTCAGCAGGCGGCGCAGAACTCACCGGACCCGGCGCGTACGCAGGAAGCAAAAGAGAAGGAGCGCGTCGCCGAGCGTGCGCAGCAGGAAGCTCAGCAGGCGGCTCACACTGCGCAGAAGGCAACCGAACAGGCCGAGAGCCTCGCGCGTGAAGCGCGCAGTCAGGAGCAGCGAGCACAGCAGAAAAGTGCAGAAGCACAACGGGAGCGGTTGGAGGTTGCCGGTGACATGCAGCGCATGATGAATGCAGGGCGCGCGAAAGCGACGCACGGCGCACAGGAAGCGCGTGAAAGTGTCACGCCCTGCTACGGCCTTAAGGTGGTGGATGCCCAGCACTTGTTATCGGAAATCGTGCTCGTTGATCCAAAGACTGAAGCGCCTTTGCGTTCTTCTTCCCTACGGACCGTCCGCAACCGGCTCCTGTACAGCGAGCCTCACGCGCTCGTCGCCATTGCTGACACGACAGGGAACGGCACCGTCCGCCTCGTGCACATAGACCCAAAGACGCTGGAGGTAACCAAAGAGAGTACCCAGCGTATAGCTGCGCAAAGTTTTCTCTTGAGGGAAGAGGAGCACTACTATGCGGTGATCGACGAAAATGGCAGCCACTTCCTGGGACGCTTTACCAAAAATCTTGAGCTGACTACTCGTTCTGCAGCGCAGGTGACGCCTTATACCGCCGTCACCGTCACTCCGCGCGGAATTATGGTGCAAACAAAAGAGAAAGGTATGGCCCTATTGCACACACGGACGCTCGCCGACGCGCTACCCAGAACATGAGCAGAAAGAACGCGAATCAGAAAATTGTGTGGCCGCTTACGACGAAACTCATCGGTATTATCAGCACGGTGGTGGTGCTCGCCACCATTGCGGTTACGGCCATGGCTTCCTGGTTCTTCGCTTCGAGTCTGCACAGTAATGCTGAGCTTAATAATCTTGCCGCTGCGGAGAACTTTGCTGCGCAAATCAAAGGGGAATTCGAAGCCATTGCCACAAGCGCCAAGTCCTTCGTTTCCCTTGGCCTCAGAAGTGGCGCGCGCATGCACTCGCGGTCCGCACTTTCTAAAGATTTTTTTTCCTTTTACCCGCGCATCGGCTACATCGGAGTCGGCGGTGTAGCCGAGCTGTGGAACGGTGACTTCTTCAAGAAAAATCAGCTGCGGGTGGCAGACGCTCGTCGCTTCCTAGCTGACAACGCACAGGTTATTTCCACACTTCAAACTGCCCCAGCCACGCTCAACGCCGCCCCCTGGTTTAAAGCGCAGATCATTGCTATCGTCGCGCCCTTTGAAGTTGACGGCGCTACGCGTAACGTTGTGGTTATCTTCTCAGCGGATGTCGTTCAGCACCTGCTAGAATCTGGAGCCTCCTCCGGAACCATGTATGCCGTCACCTGGGCGGGGAACTCCCTGTACCACCCGGAATACTCTCTCAATTACAGCAACATTAACTTGCAGGACTCGCCCGTTGTGCGCGATTTACGCGAATCTACACAGCTGACCAAACAAATCAGCTTCATCGGCACGGACAACAAGCGCTACTTCGGCGCGTTCGCCAAGCAAACCTTTGGAAAGTTCGCCATAGTCCTAGAAACGCCTATGAGTGTGGTGTACCAGGCAGTATATTACGCGATTATCCTCGACGGTATCCTCACCGGCATGGTGCTCCTCGCCTCTATCTTGCTTGTCTGGTTCATTGCGCAGTCTATCACCCGCCCTATCCTTACCCTCGTCGGCGCAACGCACGCTATCAGCTCAGGACAGTTCCTCCTGGATATCAAGCCTTCAAGCAAAGACGAAATTGGCCTCCTCACCGAAACATTCGTGAGTATGGGGCGTGGTCTGGCAGAACGGGAACGCATGAAAGAAGCGTTTGGCAAATTTGTAAATAGAGACATCGCAGAGAAGGCCATGAAGGGAGAGCTCGCACTGGGAGGGGAACGGAAAACCGCTACCATTTTTTTCTCAGACGTGCGCTCCTTTACTGAGATGTCGGAGAAGCTTCCCCCTGAGGACGTAGTAGAGTTTCTCAACGAGTACATGAGCTGTATGGTAGACTGCATCGAGCAGACAGGCGGCGTGGTGGACAAGTTTATTGGAGATGCGATTATGGCGATATGGGGAGCGCCAGTTTCCCTCGGCTCTGCACGCTTAGACGCATTGCAGAGCATGAAAGCGGTCTTCCTCATGCGCGAAAGCCTTATTCAACTGAACGAAAAGCGCGTCGCATGCTCAAAGCCTCGCATTGGCATCGGATGCGGCGTAAACACAGGCTCCTGCGTCGCAGGTCAAATCGGCTCTTCCAAACGTATGGAATACACCGTCATCGGAGACGCGGTGAACACCGCAAGCAGGATCGAAGCACTGAATAAGCCGTTCGGCACTGACTTTCTTATCTCCGAAAACACATATGAGCTTGTTAAAGATATGCTTATAGTGGAGAAAATGCCCCCCATAACGGTAAAAGGAAAACGAGAACCACTGAATGTGTACGCTGCTATCAATCTAAAGGGGCATGACGGACCGCAGACGCTCGATGAGCTGCGTGCACTTCTTTCCATTGAAAAGCCGGGGCTTTCTGCCGACCCTGACTTCGAAGAAAAGAAGTGTGAAGTTATCTAAGCAGGATGCCACGGTTACGGTCGTTATTCTCCTCCTTATCCTGCTTCTCGGCTGGGGCTACTCCCGCGCGCTCCGTCTGTCCCAGGGGAAGGGAAATCCAATCGGACGGGTTTTTTTTTATAAAAAAACCGCAACCCGCAAAAAAAACAACCAAGCCTTATGGCTCAAACTCAAAGACGGGGTGCCCGTCTACCATCGGGACGTGCTGCGCACCACCACCGGTTCTGAAGCTGTCATTGTGTTCACTGATAACAGCAGGCTCGACATTGCAGAAAATACCATGGTGCGCATCAGTCACACAGGAATGAAAAAGAAGGATGTACGTTTGGTCACAGGAGCGATACGCTACGCACGCGCCGCTGGGAATCCAGCAGCGCATACCGTACATGTAGGAAAGACAACCATCTCGCTTTCTGGAGACGGTCAGGTGAATGTGCGCGGAGGCGAACGCGATTCAACTGTCGAGATAGCACGCGGTGAGGCACTCCTTCACGATGCGCAGGGACAGACACTTCCCCTTCAGACGTTCACCCAACTTGCTACTTCCCGGGAGGATGGCACTGTGCGCATTCTGCACCCCACCTTTGTCCCTCTCCTACCCGACCAAGATGCACTTCTCCTGACTGCCGAGCACACCAGATCTGTGGGCTTTGTCTGGCTCGGCGATGCCACGACGGTACAGCCGAGCGTCCGTCTCCAAATTAGCCGATACGCGGACTTCTCGGTTATTGAAACGGAAAGAAAACTTACCCTTCCGCATGAGGCAAACGCCTCGAGGACAACATTCAAAACCAGCGAACGACTCGGGGAAGGACGCTGGTTTTGGCGCCTGGTCCCGCAGAACGGCACGGCGTCAGCGCCCCGTTCCTTTTCTGTGCGTCGCGCGCGTAAGGTGATGCTGCACACGCCGCGTGCTCAGGCAGTACTCTCCTATCGGGATGCGATTCCTCCTACCCTTTTTTCCTGGACGTCTGTAGAAGACGTGGAACAGTACCGGCTACTGCTTTCTTCCCGGGCCGACTTTAGCGCGGATGTGAAGACATTCTCTTTGCGTACGCCGGAGATCTCGGTACCCGGGCTCGGCGAGGGAACGTATTTCTGGAAGGTAGTACCTCGCTTTGATGAGGGAATAGAAGACCCAGTCTTTGCTTCTGAGGTAGGAACCTTCTCCATCAAACAGGGAAAGGAGCTGCATGCGCCCGTTGCGCTCTTTCCCGCCGAGGACGAGGTGCTCGAACACGCGGATCGGGAAAATCGCATGGTAATCTTTACCTGCGAGCCAATACCAGAAGCACGGCGCTATGTCTGGACGGTTAAAAACATGGATGCAAACGCGTCCCCGCTTGTGACTACCACGTCGGTACCCTTTCTTACCGTTCCCATGCGGAGCCTGCGTGCACGATTGCAGGAAGGAACATATCAGTGGCAGGTAGCGTGGGAAACGCGTCGGAGCGATCGCTCCCCCTACTCGGCACTGCGCGCGTTCACGGTCATTGAAGGAATGCACGCGTGGGAAGAGGAGCCAGAGACGCGTGACTTGATTGCGCTCCGCGCTCCTTCCTTTGTGCTGCGCGACATGCCAGCACTCATTACTGAAAAATACCTTTTGCAGCATCGCGCGTTGCGTTGTAAGTGGACGGCGGTGCACAACGCACAGCGGTATACGGTGACGTTAAAAAACAAGAAGACAGATGCGGTACTGCAAACGGCAACTACCACAGGGGTGGAGTTCTCATTTACCAACTTAGCGCACCTTGAGGAAGGGTCATTTCATTGGGTCATACAGGCACACACAGAGCAGGAAGGCTATGAGCCTGCAAGTGCACAGGTGGTGCGCGCGTTCACCATACGGGTGTCTGAACTTGAAAGGCCGCGCGCAAAAGAAATTGTCCATTATGAGTATCATTAGCCGCGTGTGTATACCGTGTGCGGTGCTGCTGTTTGCGCAACTGCACGCGAAGGAACTCGTCCACGTATCTCAGTTAAAAGAACAGGAAGCGCGTATCAGCTGGCAGGAAGTGCCGGGGGCGGTGAGCTACCGAGTGCTTATTCGCAATGCCCACGGCAGAATAGTGACGAACGCGGTTGCCACAACGCGCAGTTATAGTTTTTCCCGACTCAGACCGGGGTCGTACCAATACCAGATTATTGCTTACGACGTGTTGCATCGCGCGTCTGCAAGCGCGTGGACCAGCTTATCCATTGAAAAAGTACACAAACCAAAAACAGGAGGGATTACGCCGAGCACCATAGAGCACGTAGTTGGCGGAGAGGCATACACCGTGGTGCTCGACCGCTCGTGGACGTATGAAAAGGGCTGGACCATTGCGCTGTTCCCCGATGATAAGGCGGATGAGGCTGGAGCGTATGTAAAACCCCTTTCGGTTTCAAAAAACAAAGAGGGAAACTGGATGGTTGCCATTCCCAACGCGGCGCTCAAAACCGGGTCGTACACGCTGCGCGCAATAACGCCGCGGAATATTTACGCAGAGGTGCGGGGGATACTGCATGTAGTGCTCTGGCGCAGGCCCATCTTTTTCTATTATGACCTGAGCGTGGGATACGCGCCGGTGTATCGGCCGCAGGACCACGCCGCGACAATCAACGGTGTTTCTGACTTTTTCAAAATCTGTTCTCCTATCGGGTTTGTCGGCACGTTTGAGATGTGCTTTTTTAAGCGCAACAGCAGCACCATCAGCGCTGGCTTTAACGCGCAAATGCACTCCGATTCAAAACAAGTGGACGTGAAGCTCGATGGAAACTTTGCGTATCTATACGAACTTTACCCGCGCATCGAGGTAGGCGGCATGCTTGGGTTGGGGTACTCGCTGCCATTCGGACAGCGCAAGGAAGACGACAGCATGTACTCCTACGTGACAGGAACGATGAAGTATTTTTTTACTAATAGCATTTACCTGCGCGTTCAACAGCAGCACATGTTGACCGTAAAGCCGAGTTTCACAGGAGTGAGCCTGCAGCAAACGCCTAGCCTCTCGTTCGGCTATCGCTTTCATAACTGACCAAAGCGCCCGCACCGGCTCAGCCGAACCCTGAGGCCGCACCGAAAAGGGGCGGCGCCACTCCCCTAGAAAAAGGAGCGGAATGCATCTCGCGCCTTGTTCTGCAGCTCGTCTGCGGCACGCTTAGTCACCTCCCCCAGTGCCTTGCGCGCTGCAGCTTCCAGAAGGCGCTCCGCCTCAGCCCGTTTCTGCTGTATCACGCGAGAAGACACCCCCAGCTGGGCAATTGCGTCCTCCGCACGGGAAACGAGCTGCGTTACCTGCGCAATTTCCTGTGCGTACACGCGGCGTTGCTGAGCAAGAAATCGCTCCCCTTCTGCAATGACCGCGCGGCGCAATGCGTCCACCTGCTGCGCAAACGCACGGGAAAGAGCGCGCACAAACGCGCCATCTGCGTCACTCTCTACCGAAATACTCAACGCACCCTCTGCAGAGACGCGCACCGTAGCTTCAAATGCAATCTGCCGTATCTGGCGCAACACATCCGCGTACACGTCAAACAGCACGCGCGGCTCAAAAGGCGCAGCGCGCAATACGCTGTCTGAAATACGTGCCCCCATCTTGAGTTCCACCGAGTGATCTTTGCGCACAAACACCTGCGTATGCAGTCCAAGCACGCCAGAAAGCTCAGGGAATCCTTCTGCAGGTGCCGGGACAGCGAGCGGAATACCCCGCGCAGTGCACGAGACGTCTACTAAGTCCGGATGCGCCCGGCGCAGATCCACCACGCCGCGCAGCGAGGCGTCCTGTGCGCCTGCAGCCACGTCCAGGAGGAACGAAATCGGTTCGCCAAACCCGTGCGCGTCGTTTGACGCATTGCGCACACGGGCTGCAACAGAAAATCTTGCCTGCGGATCTGCGGCAGACACCCCAATGTTTCTCAGCAGCACGGAAGGGACGTTGCGCTCAAACAAAAAATTACTCCCTGCAAGGCGCTTGCGCGTCGTAAGGCTCTGAGCTGTCTTTTCTGCCTCCGCAGACGGCGATCCATCAGACGGTGTTCGCTGCGACCCCCGGACATAATCAAGCATCTGCGCCACATAGGGGTAATAATGGCTAAAGCTCCGTGCCAAAAAGACGGTGCAAAGACCAGAGATAAATTTCTTTCCTCCATCTGCCTGGATATCACGGATAGCCGCCGCGGCACGGGCGATGCGCGCACCGTCTGCCTTTACCGCCGCGGCGAACTCGCGCGCAAGACCCAATGTCGAATGCACATCCTGCTGCAATTCGTGGGAGATAGTGCGCGCAGTAGCGAGGGCTTCCTCAGTGGATCGGCGCGCTCTATCGAGCGTCTCGATACCTTGTTTTATTGCCGACACGTCTTTTAAAGCGTGAAAGTCAAGCTCAGTCACCGCACGGATCGCCGCCACCGTTTTTTCCGCACGGGCGTGTGCGTCAAACACACGCTGCGTCCAGCGCTCTGCAAGTTTGGGCGCCTGCGCACCCACGTGCTGTACGAGGGTGGGAGTTTTTAACGCCTTCACCTCGCGTTCAAGGAGAATGCGCGGGTCCACTTGCGCTTTGAGCGCAGAAAACCCTGCGCCAAAAGACACGGGGGCGGCCAGCTCCGCCGCTTTTTCCTGTATTTTTGCAATAAGCGGGTTACTACTGCGCACACGTTGACGTTTTGCGCGGCGCGGGGGCAAAGCACCAGACGTTTTGCGCGGCGTGTTCCACGTCACGCCCTCTACAACCATCGTGTGTGAGACGAACTTACCCCGCGAAAGCTCCAGGAGGTCAAAGTGGATATCGATACTTTCGATTTCAAACAGATTCCACATGGGATGATGCTTGTTTGCCACCGCATAGTTCTTCAGGCGGAAGCGCGCGTTGAATAGATCAAGATCTACCACTGCCGCTTCGCACCGCGCACCAAAGACGGCCTCAGAACCACCGATAACGACACGCCGAGCAATGACATTTCGGATCAAGTACACGAGCCCGAGAAGCGCGAGGACGCTCGCACAAGCCATGGAGAGGGACCAAAAATTAACCCGCCCCCTTTGCTTTGCTATTGACGCTGCAATGGCATTGAGCCGCTTCAGGTCCGCTGAGTGCGCGATAGCCTGCTGATCGAAGCGAACATACGTGCGAGAAAGGAGCGTGCGGCCAAACACACGGACAGGGGTGGATACGGGGTCTGCAAGGTAACGCATGCAGTACGCGCGGTCAGCAGGGATATGGATTCGGCGCAGGAACCGCTTGAGAGAACGGGGAGTGTACCGTTTGCAGAAGAACCGATGCAGCGTGCGCCTCCTTCCTGTATGCCGAATCCGGCGCGAAGGCGTCTTGGGTGTAGAATCATCGCTCATGAAAACCTCTCCCTGACGCTGAGTATCTTCTTTACCTTTTGCACAACGGGGCGTTCCGGACAAGAAAGAAAATCGTCGCATGGTGAATTTTAGGGTACAGGTATGTACGGTACGCCGTCACCGCGCAGCGTGCAAGAGCATAGCACGGCAAATAGCACAGCGCACCTGCCACCAGACCGCCGGCAATCATAGTGTTGTAAAAGCGCGCAAGCCCTACGAAGGGAATCTCAATCAGGGCGCGGTAGACGGGTTGCAGCCGTGGTAAACACAGCGCCCAATTGCCGAGGCTGTCGAGCCAGGGATCGAACGAAGGAACGACAAAACCAAACAGCACGAGCGATAGCAAGAGCAGACCACGGTTCAGCCGTATAAAAAAGCAGACGGCAAACAGTAGGTACCACAGGAGAGAACTCCGAGGAAGCAACGCGAGGGCCAGTGCCAACGCTGCCGCATGCGCGAGATCTGCCGGGTGCGTGTTTGCATGGAGGGACCGAAAGAGGGAAAAGAGGGCGCGAATCACGAGCTCCTCCTTTTTCTAAAGGCTGCGAGGCAATTATTAGGCGTTTAGCGCGCGCCGTCAAGTTTTTCTCACCGTTTGGCATACTCCTCTTCGCAAGGAAGGGGGGAGGGCTTGACACTCTCACACCCCACGCGGGAAGATCGGCCCAGTAGGCGTGTCCTACAGCTGGGGTTAGATCGTATGGGTATACAGTGGCACACGGCGAGGGGGGGGGTACGGGCGCGGTGCGTGGTGCGCGTAGGTTCTTTGCTCGCTGCGCTCGGGATGGGGGCAGGCGTTTTTGCGGCGGAGGTATTTGTTTCTCCGAAGGTAGGACAGGTAGGGGCGCATCCCTGGGGAAAGGAACCGGCCCCCAGGACCGACGTTCTTTTGTACACCCCGACGCTCGGTTTGGCAGTGGGGGTAATAGCGCACAACGGCTTCGCGTTCACGACAGAATTAGACGCGGGGCTTGCCTTTCTTATGTTCCGTGCGCAGTTCCTGGTGGGCTGGGCTATACGCAGCGGCAAGAATTTTGCATTTATTCCGTCTCTGGGCGTGGATATCCTTTCTACGCAGGACGACAAACTGGTGGGGATACCGATAAATTTGGATTTCCTCATTTTCTTTACCAAGCACGTTGGGTTGGATTTCACCTTCGGCAGCGGAGTGAACGTGCCGCTCACCAAGAATTTGAAAAAGGGCGCAAATGGGAATGGACAGGACCTGACGTGGTCGAACATATGGGCCAAGTATTGCTGCACCTCGCTGGTCATGGTAAAAATAGGGCCGGTGTTCCGCATTTAGTGCCTTAGGGAGCGGAGAGTCTGCCTGCGGCACATCCGGTGTAGGTCGCACCGTTGAAAGAAGGGGCGGTTTATGGGGAAAATCAGTGGCAGCGGCACGGTCGCGCCGCACATCCTGGTTATCTTTGGCGCTTCAGGCGACCTTGCCGCGCGGAAGCTTATCCCCTCGCTTTGGGATCTCTTTGAGCAAGAGCTCCTGCCCCGTACATTCGGTATACTCGGCGCAGGGCGTACGGCTCTGTCTACAGAGTCTTTTCGCGCACGGCTTGCAGAGGCGGTCACAAAGCATGCAGTGCGCACACCGCACGACCCGGCGCGCCTCACCGAATTCCTGCAGAAGATCCACTACTTCTCGTTCGATCCCACCGACTCTGTCGCCTTTGCCGACTTTGCCACGTACGTGCGCACCCTCGACCAGTCGCTGCACACCGAGGGCAACTTTATCTTCTATCTTGCCACTCCCCCTAGCCTGTACGAAACTATCCCCACGCAGCTTGCTATGCACCACTTGAACCGGGAACAGGGTAATTTTCGCAGGGTAGTTATTGAAAAACCCTTTGGCTACAACCTAGAAACCGCGCAGCACCTTAATGCGAGCTTGCGTGCCCACTTTCAGGAAAACCAAACCTATCGCATCGATCACTATCTGGGTAAGGAAACGGTCCAAAACATCCTGGTCACTCGCTTTGCCAATCCCCTTTTCGAGCCCACATGGAACCGGACCCATATCGATTACGTTGAAATTACTGCAAGCGAATCACTAGGTGTCGAAAACCGCGGCGGTTACTACGACCAGTCCGGTGCATTGCGCGATATGATCCAAAACCACTTGTTACTCCTCTTGGGTATTATCGCGATGGAGGCGCCCGCCGTCGTGAGTTCAAGTCGTCTACGGGATGAAATCGTAAAGGTCTTTGACTGCCTGCGCCCTATGGGAGAACGCGACGTCATGCAGCATACGGTGCGTGCCCAATACGTCGCCGGCAAGATACGCGGTGTAGCCGTCCCCGGCTACCTTGAGGAGTCAGGCGTTGACCCTCGCTCGTGCACTGAAACCTTTGCCGCACTCAAGTGCTACATCGACAATTGGCGGTGGATGGACGTTCCCTTCTACCTGCGGACGGGTAAGCGTTTGCCCACGGGCGTCACTGAGGTGATCGTCCATTACCGAACGCTCCCCATCGCGCTTTTCGAGCACATCGAACGCCCGTGCGCACGCGAGGGCAACGCGCTTGTCATTCGCATTCAACCCGACGAAGGAATTCAGCTTAAAATCGACCTCAAAGAGCCCGGCGCGGGGTTCAAGACTATTCCCGTCAGTGTTGATTTTCAGTATTCGGCTCTTACCTATTCGCACTTACCCAGCGCGTATGAGCGGCTATTGCTTGACTGCATGAATGGAGACAACACGCTCTACCATCGAGATGACGCGGTGGAGTCTGCATGGCGCTTCATAGATCCTATTCTTGCCGCATGGAAATCAAACAAGAGTCCTCTACTTACGTACCCTGCAGGAAGCTGGGGTCCGAAGGCTGCAGACGACCTGATCAAAGGGAGTGCTCCACGGTGGCATCACCCCTCTTCTACGCTGCTCAGCGATGATTTTGCCTGCCGACTCTAGCGGTAATGCCGAGCCTTGAACGACACTAGAACGTAGCGGGAGAGAGGAGGATGTTCGCCCATGAAGAAGCATATTTTTGAGGATGCGCGTGCCATCGCGGCGTTCCTCGTTTCGGTGTTTGATTCTCGGCTCAAAACACAAGAGATTCTCTGGTTGGCCCTGTCGGGGGGTTCCACTCCAAGGGAGATTTTCAGAACTTGGGCGCACGAGTTTCGACACCACCTTGATTGGAAGCGCCTCCGCTTCTTCTGGAGCGATGAGCGTTGCGTACCCCCCACGGATGCGCAGAGTAACTTCAACATGACCCATAGTGCGCTCCTTGAGCCTCTGGAAATAAATCCTGACGCGGTGTTTCGCGTCAGGGGAGAAGACGCCCCGGAGAGCGCCTGCGCCGCATACTCACAGGAAATTGAAGCACGGCTCCCAAGACAGCGTGGCGTGCCGTGCTTTGATATTATACTCCTGGGTATGGGGGCGGATGGACACACCGCGTCTATTTTCCCTCATGAAATAGAGCTGTGGGACCACAGCGGCTGTTGCGTCGTGGCAACTCACCCAGACACCGGTCAGAAACGTGTGAGTTTCACTGGGCACCTTATCAATAATGCACACGAAATCTACGTCGTAGTTACCGGGCGTGAAAAGCAGGACATGCTCGCGTCAGTCGCGTCAGATCCCCACGCGTCCGTGCCCGTTGCACGCGTGGACACTGCCAAAGCGCAGTGGCTGCTGGATACCGCTGCTGCGGGGGCTATATCCGCGTAAGCAGTGTAAGCCAACGGTGTAGGAAAGTGGCGCATTTTGCGTGTATGCTACGGTGTCCGAGAAATTACCAAAACGGTGGAGGTGTATTATGATTATCCTCACGCTAAACTGCGGCAGTTCATCTGTAAAATACCAGGTGTATAACTGGACAGAGCGTGCGGTGATTGCCGTCGGCGTGGTAGAGCGTGTTACTCAGGCAGGATCTGTTATCACGCATGAGGTGCACGGCCGAGAGAACCACGTTCGGGAAAGTCCCTGCCCTACCCATACCGAAGCGGTGCAGCTTATCATCAGCACCCTCACCGATGCGCACGTCGGTGTTATCAGCGACATGAGTCTTATCAAGGCAGTTGGACACCGCGTCCTACACGCAGCAGATCGCTTTGTAAAGTCTGTCGTTGTGACTCCTGACGTGCTAGAAACATTTCGCTCTGTTCAAGACCTTGGCCCTCTCCACAACCCCGCAAACATCCGTGGTATTGAGGCTGCCCAGGCGGTCATCCCCTCAGTTCCCCACTGTGCCATTATGGATACTGCGTGGCATCAAACCATGCCAGAAGCTAGCTTCATGTACGCAGTGCCCCGGCAGTGGTACGAAGAATACGCGGTACGTCGCTACGGCTTTCACGGCACGAGTTTTCTTTATACTGCAAAGCGCGCCTCTGTCATTCTCAAAAAAAGGGCTGAGGACACAAACATAATCATTGCGCATATTGGAAACGGCGCTTCCATGTGTTGTGTCAAAAATGGTGTCAGCTTTGACACTTCCATGGGCATCACCCCGCTAGAAGGCCTGATTATGGGAACACGCTGCGGGGACTGCGACCCTGCGCTTGCCTTTTACATTATGAGAAAAACAGGCATGTCTGTCTCAGACATCGACACCACTCTCAATAAACAGTCCGGTTTGCTAGGCATCACCGGAAAATACGTGGACCGACGCGATGTGTGTGCTGCCATGAAAAATGGAGACGCGCTTGCACGCCTTGCCTTTGACATGGAGGTACACCGCATCCGGAAATACTTCGGCGCATACGTTGCAGCTTTGGGTAAACAGCCGGACGCGCTTGTCTTTACCGCAGGTGTTGGAGAGATGTGTTGCGACGTACGCGCAGCAGCGTGCGCAGGACTCGAACACCTAGGCATCCGACTTGATGCGCGAAAAAATGAACTGGCCCGCACGCGCAATGCAGAAACTGAAATTAGTACAGACGATTCACCCGTCCGCATTCTGGTAATCCCAACAGATGAAGAATTGGTCATGACTGAGGACACGTATGCACTCATGCAGGGAACATACGACGTGCACACGCGTTTTACCTACTCGTTCCAGGATCCAACCTATGTCAATAAGGCGCGGGCAGCAGGATTAAAAAGAGATTTAGAAAAGAACCCGGCACTCGCGACGATTGTCGTGCCGCGTCTTGATACATAGAACAGCCGGCGATATGTCTGTAGGTAAACCCTACGGGGTAGAACGATAAAAGGAGAACGCGCAGTGAATTGGAGAAATCTTGACGAGTGTGCCGCATACGCCCGCCTGCAGGCGATTCGTGCGCCGTCGCTGAAGACAGTACTCTGTGGACCAGAGGGGATAGAACGTGTGCGGCGCTATTGTACCGACGCGGGGGCTGGGCTGCGCTATCACTACGCAGCGAAAACAGTGAATGAAGAAATTCTCACGGCGCTTGCTGCTCTTGCAGACGAGCAGGAATTAGTCGCAAAGTACGACGCCCTGCGCGCAGGAGCACAGATAAACACGGGGGAAAAACGTAAGGTGCTGCATCACCTAACGCGCCTCGGCGTGCAGGGGTCATCGCTTGCCTCGTTGCCGTGCGAAGTGCGCGATATGCACGCCTTTTATACAAAAGAATACGAAAGAGTATGTGCGTTCGCACGGCAAGTACACGAAGGGGGGCTGCGCACGTCTCGCGGCGCACCGTTTACCGACGTTGTACAAATTGGAATTGGTGGATCAGATCTCGGTCCACGGGCGTTGTATCTCGCGCTGGAAGGTTGGGCACAGAGGCACCAGGCGGTTAAGATGCGCACACATTTTATCTCCAACGTGGACCCAGACGACGCAGCGCTTGTACTCTCAAAACTACCGCTTGAGACCACGCTTTTTATTTTGGTATCAAAGAGTGGTACGACGCTTGAAACACTCAGTAATGAGCTTTTCGTCGCACACGTCCTTCGTCAAGCAGGTCTAGAACCGCACACACAGTTCGTGGCAGTTACCAGCGAGACCAGTCCACTTGCAAATAATCCCCAGTACCTTGCTTCCTTCTACATGGATGATTTTATCGGTGGACGCTACTCTAGTTCCTCTGTCTGTGGCGCTGTGGTACTCACGCTTGCGTTTGGACCGCAGGTGTTTGGGCACTTCCTCTCCGGTGCGGCAGAGGCGGACCGAGCAGCACAGGAACAAGACATACGGCGTAATGCAGCACTTCTTGACGCGCTCATCGGTGTGTACGAGCGCACTATTCTGGGATACGAGCACACCGCGGTGTTGCCCTATAGCCAGGCGTTGGCTCGCTTTCCTGCACATTTGCAACAACTAGATATGGAATCTAACGGCAAGAGTGTTAACCGCTTCGGCATTCCGATAACGTATAAGACCGGCCCGGTGATCTTTGGAGAGCCTGGGACAAACGGTCAGCACTCGTTCTACCAACATTTGCATCAAGGAACATCGGTGGTGCCGCTTCAGTTCATTGCCTTTCAACATAGTCAGCTCGGGCAGGATCCGATAATCCGTGGATCTACCGGTCAGCAGAAGCTCCTTGCAAATGTCGTCGCACAAATTGTCGCGTTCGCCAGGGGAAAAGAGCACGCGGATGCAAATAAAACGTTTTCCGGGGAGCGTCCATCCAGTCTGCTATACGCTAAAGCGCTTACCCCACAAACGCTCGGCGCACTTCTTGCACACTTTGAAAACAAGATTATGTTCCAAGGATTTGCGTGGAACTTGAACAGCTTTGATCAAGAAGGAGTGCAGCTGGGCAAGACGCTTGCACAACACATATTAGCAGGAGAGGTGGAAGGCGTGTTGCGCGCCTACGCAGATCTGTTTGATTTAGCACACGCGCCGACGTGCTAGGTCTGTGCTTCTTAAGCCCGCGGTAATTACGCGGGCCGTGCAATATGCGCCAGCGGGACTTGGAGAAAAGCGCACACCGTGCTAGCATCAGGCGCCCGCGTTCCGGTACGTACATTTTCGGGCATTAGGGGAAAGATCTCATGTCTGGACATAGTAAATGGGCCACTATCAAGCATGCTAAGGGAGCTGCGGACGCAAAGCGTGGGCAGTTGTTCACTAAGTTTATCAAGGAAATATCTGTTGCTGCCCGCATGGCAGGCGGTGACCCACAGGCTAATCCACGTCTGAGGACTGCAATCCTTAAGGCACGTGCCGCTAATATGCCTAAAGATAACATTGAGCGGGCTATTAAGAAGGGTACGGGGGAGTTATCTGGCAGTAGCTATGAGGAGCTCGTTTATGAAGGTTATGCGCCGGGCGGTGTTGCCGTTCTGGTCGAGGTGCTCACCGATAACAAAAACCGCGCGGCCGCGAACGTGCGCAATTTGTTTTCCCGTAATGGGGGTAATTTAGGTTCGGCAGGATCCGTTTCCTATATGTTCAATCGCAAAGGAGTTATAGAGTACGATTCCGAACAGGTTGACGAAGAGGCTCTCATGGAGCTTGCCCTCGAAGCGGGTGCTGAGGACATACAGAACGCCGGTGGTGTCCTCACCGTCACCACGGTTCCCGGTACGTTTGAGACGGTCCTAGAATCCCTTCAGGCCAAGGGGTGGGAATCACTATCTGCCGGTATATCTATGGTTCCCGACACGTACCTGGCGCTTGATGAGGAGACTGCGCGTAAGGTATTGAAGATGATTGACCGGCTCGAAGAAGAAGAGGATGTTCAGGCCGTCTACAGTAACGCTGATATTCCAAGCGAGCTTGTGCTGTAAAGCGGCGCACTTTTGATGGGCGAACGCATACCCGCGGTGATCTTTCGCCGTATGCGGTGCCCCGTTGGTTACGGTATCGATAGTGGAAATATTTCTCATTATTTCGTTGCCTCTTTTGTTCTTTTCCTCTTTCGCGGACGCTGGGGACCCACTTCAGGAACTTATTTCGTTTGTGCACGGCGCCGTGCTTGCTGTGCCTCTCCTCCTACTTCGTTCATTTTTTCTCGGGTACTATCCGCCGGATTCCGCCCTTGTGGAAGAGCAGTGGATGCGCTTTTTTCTTTTTGATTATGTTTTTCCCCTCTTTTGCCTGCCGTTTTTCCTCTTTACTTCTCGCTCACTTGAGCGTGTATCCCTCGTATCGGGCGTGTCTGCGCTCTTCGGCGCGTATACGTCGTTTTTCTTTGTGCACGTGTATACACAACTTAATGATCCTGACCTTCTGGCGCGTGTCATGACACTCGTGCTGTACATGACTAACCTGCTGCAGTTACACGCGCATGTTTCTTTTTCTATGCGCACGCGCTTGCCACTCCTCGGGTTAATCGCTGCGTTGTGTATATTCCTCCTCATGGGTGCTTTTTCTGCAACAGTCATGACACTTTGTTTTTTCAATGCGCGTACAGTGGTATACACTTCCATGCTGGCAGGAGCGGGAGGTGTGGCACTGCTCACCCACTTCTTTGCCGTGCGTATAAATGTTCGTTAGAACCAAAATAAGCCGGCATGCTTCTGCGCGTGACAGGAAAAACAGTTTCACGATTCTTGGTGGGGGCATGACCCGTGCGTCCTTCTGAATCTCTCGTGGAGACGTTGCGCATTCAGGCACTCAGTGCCCCGTCTACAAGCGGTGTATATCTGTGGAAAGACGTACACGGCGTTGTCATCTATGTCGGTAAAGCAAAATCACTCAGGACAAGACTCACTTCTTACTTTCGCTGCAGGCACGACCCAAAGACACGCGTGCTGATGTCGCGCGCCGCTGCACTTGAATATCTACAAACACAACACGAATACGAGGCGCTGCTCCTTGAGAACACACTCATAAAAAAACATACTCCGCGCTACAATATCTGCCTCAAAGACGGGAAAACCTATCCTTTGCTCAAGCTAACCTGCGAGCCATTTCCGCGTATTTTTCGCACACGCCAATTCTGTCAAGACGGTGCACGGTACTTTGGTCCCTTCCCTGACGTGCAAATCCTCGATTCTTTTCTTAAACTCATTTTACGCACCTATAAAATCCGTACGTGCACCACCTTGCGGAAGAGAAAAAATCCTTGCCTCTACTATCACCTGAAGCGCTGCGATGCCCCGTGTTGTGGATGGGTCTCTCCACGCACATATCAAAAGGACATACATGAGATTACCCTGCTGCTCGAGGGGAATATTGACGCGACTGTAGCGCGTCTAGAAAAGCGCATGAAACGAGCAGTCCGCCAAGAAGCATTCGAAGCTGCCGCGCGCATACGCGATGATATCCAGGCAATCCGCTGTATTACACACAAAAGTCTTGTTCAAGACATGGACGAACGTGCACGCGATTACATCGCCTGGTCGAGCACGGGAGCAATCGTCACCTTCGCCGTTCTACGCATGCGGGGAGGAAAATTAAACGGTAGAGAACTTTTTCGCACACGTTCATTAAAAAATGAAGAGGAAATCCTTTCAGAATTTCTCATCACTTACTACTCTGACCATACCATACCCCCACATCTATTTGTACACTCGTCTGCAGGGTTAGCAGAACACTGGCTCAGCCATAAAGCAGGTACACAATGTACCGTCACGCTCATCCCTTTGCATACCTTTCCTACGCCGCAGACCCCTTCTTCCACTGTCACCACAAACGCTCCTACCCTTGCAGCTTCGCAAAATAGCAATGCAGTACAAGATTCAGGGTTACGTTCTTGCAGCGAAACGTCCACCATGCATACGCTTCAAAAAGCACACGACGCCTGCACTGCAAGCGAAGGCACACGAGAAAACACACCGCACGAGAGCGCGCACACTCCTCATCACCGCGCCATTTTAGCCATGGCGCAGTTAAACGCTCATGAAGATATTACTCGGTATCTGAAAAATCGCGGCGCTGACGATGCACTCAAGGAATTGCAAAAGCAACTGCATCTTGCACGCATTCCAACGCTCATTGAAGGATTTGACATTTCCCATTTGGGTGGAAAGTACACTGTCGCAAGTCTCATTTGCTTCAAAAATGGGGCCCCCGACACAAAGAACTACCGATTGTTTAATTTACGTGCGCACGACACCCGTATTGACGATTTTGCATCGATGCGCGAAGCAATTGCCCGCCGTTATACCCACACACCAGAGGGCTACACTCTGCCCGATCTTATCCTTGTCGATGGGGGAATCGGTCACGTTTCTGCTGCACAGCACGTCCTCGACGCTCTTGGTCTTAGTATCCCGCTTGTAGGTCTTGCAAAACGCGCAGAAGAGCTATTTATCCCCAATTCTCCTACACCACTAGTTCTGGATCGTCGCAACCCTGCACTGCATATGCTGCAACGCATCCGAGATGAAGCACACCGCTTTGCAATCACACGGAATCGGCATCTACGCACAAAGAAAGAGCTAGTCTTAAGCTTTGAGCGTCTCCCCCATGTGGGCAAAGTGCGCGCACACAGACTGCTTGCTCACTTCGGTTCGTTCCGCAGCCTGCAGAGCGCAACTCCCCAGGACATAGCGACAGCCATTCATATACCGCTCACCCAAGCACACACCATCCTGCACGCGGCAACCCGCTCAACAACCGCCCCTGTACGAGAAGAATATAAAGAACACGAGCACGACCCCCAGGGAGAATCACCTGGACCAGGTCGGAAAACAGACTAACGCGCACCCGGCCTACGACGACGCATCCAGGAGTCGCTCAAGCTCATTCTTTCCCAGAAGCTCGAGCGGACGATTTTCTGCAAACGAAAGCGCAGCGCGTGAAAACGAAGAAGACGTCACCACCACCCCACGCGCTATACCACGCTCCTTCATGCGCTCCAAAATAGCGCGCAGGAAGCTGTCATCGAGCACCCGCGCTTCCCGGTAAAAAACAACGACTTTTGGCTGCGTACGCACGTTGCTCCAACCCTTCTCGTCCCTTTCTGTGGCCACTATTTCACAACACCCGCGCACGTCCTGCACCGAGTCTATGGATAAGCGAAGCGCCTTACTCACAATTCGCTGACACAGATCGAAAAAGGAATCGCCATCGAGGGTCAAATACTCCTTCATCCGGTCGTTCAAACGTATATCCTGATATTGCGCGAGCTTTATGGTCACATCCTTAAAACCCGCAGACCGTGCGTTGATAGCCTCCCACTGCTCAATTGCCTTTTCCACATCCCGCTTTTTTTCGTAACAGGAGGCTAAGAGATAACGTATCTGCAAATCCTCATTTTCACCCGACTGCGACTTGCAGCGCAGCGCACGGTCAAACTCAACAATGGCCCGATCCACATCCTTCGCATCCATGTAGCAACAGCCACGCTCGGTAAAACACTTCTGCCGCAGCACAGGACTCCTCGACGCCTGCTCAAAGGAGCGAAGTGCCGCCGCATACTCCCTTTCTTTCCGCAAGAGCTGCCCCTGGCAAAAGAGAGCCTCCGCATTTGCAGGTTCCAAGGCTAGCACAGTATCGAGCTCTGCCCTTGCTTCTGCAAGATGACCAGACCGAAGAAGCAACGAACCGAGCGCAGCATGCGCTGCAGGATGCGCAGCGTCCATACCGATGCACTGGCGATAGTATGCCGCAGCCCGATCGGTCACATTCTTGCGTTCAAACAGCTGCCCAATACGGTAGTGATAATCTGCACACGTAGGGTCCAAGCGAATAAGAAGGGTATACTCCTTCAGAGCCTCCTCGATTTGGTCAAACTGGAGATAAAGCTGTGCAATAGTCTTGCGAAACTCAACCTCATCTACCACCTTTCCGAACGCAGCTCTGCTGCTGGCAGCGCGCAGCTCCATAAGCGCGACGTCGCGCTTCCCTTCCGCAAGATGCGCACGACCGAGCAATACACGCACTGCCCAGTTATGGGGATCCTTAGCCAAAACCGCATGGGCATGCTTGATAGCAAGCGCGTACTTGCCGTCTCGAAAACTTTTTTCCACCAAAAGTTGTCTGCGCGGGATGGAAAAACCTCTCATCAAAAAAACGAGCAAAAAGACGATACTTGACGAGAACGCCGCTGCCAGCAGTGCCATGTACGCGGACATGCCGCCCATGGTAGCGCACCCTAGAAGGAATGTCAAATGTGCCAAAAATCCTCACCGTGCACCTACGCACGCGTACGCTCCCTTCCATCCGTTCGCTTATTCTCCTTTCTTGCGCTCGCATTTGCGTCCTTCCTGCGGGCAGAGGATGCCTTTGACCACTTTCGTGAAGGAGAGCGCCTCCTTTCCTTACAGCAGGCACAGCAGGCCATCGGTCCACTTCACAAAGCAGCACAGCAAAAACCCGCCCACCCGAAAGCAGCACTCTACTTGGGAATGGCGTACCTACAGACAGGACGCTACACGCAGGCAATCCAGTGGCTGCAAAACCCACCAGTACACAGTCAGGAATATGCGCACCTATACGCCTACAATCTCGGGAACGTATACTTCGTGCAACATCGCTACGAGGAAGCCCAACATGCGTATGAGCAGGCCCTCGCCCTCAAGCACGATTACCCTCCTGCCTTGCTCAATCGCGCAAACACTGCCATGAAGCGACAAGCCTATGCACACGCACTGGCTGACTATAAAAAGTACGTGTCCCAAAACCCGACTGCTTCACAACACTACGAAGTGCAGCGTATGATAGCGGCGCTTGAGCAGTGGCTGCAGCGCAAGGAGGCGGAGGAAGCCCGGCGCAAGGAGGCGGAGGAAGCCCGGCGCAAGGAGGCGGAGGAAGCCCGGCGCAAGGAGGCGGAGGAAGCCCGGCGCAAGGAGGCGGAGGAAGCCCGGCGCAAGGAGGCGGAGGAAGCCCGGCGCAAGGAGGCGGAGGAAGCCCGGCGCAAGGAGGCGGAGGAAGCCCGGCGCAAGGAGGCGGAGGAAGCCCGGCGCAAGGAGGCGGAGGAAGCCCGGCGCAAGGAGGCGGAGGAAGCCCGGCGCAAGGAGGCGGAGGAAGCCCGGCGCAAGGAGGCGGAGGAAGCCCGGCGCAAGGAGGCGGAGGAAGCCCGGCGCAAGGAGGCGGAGGAAGCCCGGCGCAAGGAGGCGGAGGAAGCCCGGCGCAAGGAGGCGGAGGAAGCCCGGCGCAAGGAGGCGGAGTTTGAAGCTCTCAAGCGCGCGCTTAGACTGAAACAAGCGGAGGACGCGCGTACCCTCTCCACTGGATCGGAGGACACCGTCCCCTATCAGGAGGAACACAACCTTGAATAATGTGCACAAGACGTTCATTGCACTCGCCGCGGGGCTGGTGCTGCTTCTTGCGGTAGTTGCCGGGTTCAGTCTCTTTTCCCGGGGGGTGGTGCGCGCACGCCTACCTCGTGCAGCGGGCGAGACTCTCCTTGAGGAGGAGGGCGTTTCTGAGCAAGAACTCGCCTGGCTGGAGACGAACCAGCTGCTGCAAGAGCAAGGGGAGGAACCCGGCGTGCTTGTGGACCATCACGTCCAGCTCTCAGGGAATAGTGATGAAGAACAGTTCCTACAGACCCTTTCAGAGGAGTTAGCTCCCCAGCGCCCAGTTCCTTACGCGCCTACGCCGAGAGAGCGTATGCAAGAACAAGACACGCGGCAAAAGGGCGCGCGTGTTCTCACCCCGCCCCGGGGAGTGTCTCGCACGGCGTCTTTTTCTCCTGAAAAATCGATAAAGCGGGCCGTGCAGATTGCAACGCGCCCGGAGGTGCGCGCACCTGCAGAAACTGCCACGCCACAGCACCACGTGCACGCGTTGCTTTCCGAAGGAAAAGAACTGACGGAACGACGTGATTATCCAGGAGCGGTGCGTGTGTTTAACAAAGCAATACGTGCACTCCCTGCCGGGGACGCGGTGTTCGCAGCAGACGCATACACCCGTATGGGAGAAGCTATGTACGCGCTTTCACAGCACGATAACCGTGACGGTTTTGAGCGGACACGGGCACTTGAAACGGCAACCGTGTATGTGAAGGAAGCCTTGAGGCTCAACCCACGCTCCGCAGCTGCACACTACCTTGCCGCGTGCATTGCAGATGCGCAGCCTGATGACGACCAAACAACGGCTCTCACGTTGCTTGAACGCGCCGCGGCGCTTGACCGGCGCGAATATCGCTACAGCTATGAGTTGGGTAAGCGTCTTTTCGCAGTGCGCAGGTTTGCTGAGGCGCAGGAAGCGTTCAATGCGGCGACGGTTGCGAATCCAAAGTTCGAGCCTGCATTTTTTAATCTGGGGCTCACCTGTAGGGTACGTGCAAAACACGATCTAGCCCTGCAGGCGTTTAGGGCGGTCATCCGATTGAACCCAACGCACACGCGTGCGTGGATAGAGCTTGGACGTGTGCACGATGCACAAGGAGAAGTGTCTGCTGCGCTTGCCGACTATCAAAAGGCGCAAGAATGCGCGGCTGCTGCGGAAGCGCATGATCTATACCTGACAGCCGCGCGTGAACGCGCACGTGTCCTGGCAAAAAGTGGTGCGAAGGAAGAGGCTGTGCGTCTGTTTCAAGAAATCCTAGAGCGGGATTCTGAGGACGCGCTTACTTTGTACAACCTCGCAACCGTGCTGCTTGATCTCGATAGGAACGAAGAAGCGTTAAAGCACGCGCAGCAGGCCGTCTACGCGAATGGATCGCAGGCACGCTTCCTCTACGCGTATGCGCTTGCAGCGCAAAAAACAGGGCGTGTGGATCTTGCCTTAACACAGTATCAGCTGGCTGCAGCACGGGACCCTGCACACGTGAAGGCTCACAACAATTTGGGCAAACTGTATTTGGACAAGGGAGCATTGCAAGAGGCGGAAACACACCTGCAGGCGGCTCTTGCCCACGATGCGCAAAACTTTGAGGTAAACAGCAATCTAGGGAAGTTGTATGTCCTGCGCGCGCAGTGGGAGACGGCAATAGCGCACTACCGCCGCGCCGCCACCGCACAGCCTCAAGACCGCGAGGCACAGTGCCAAGTGGCACGCGTGTATGTAGCGGCTGGACAGCCGCATGAAGCACTCCGCGCGTACCGTGCCGTGCTCGCTCAGGACGCACGCGCGTGGGACGTGTACCTAGAGGCTGGGAAACTAGCAATCAAAGTGAACGAAAAAGAGTATGCACAAGAGGTACTAACGCAGCTTTTGGATCGCAATCCCGATTATGCACAGGCGCCTCACGTGCGGCAGCTCCTATCCTCTTTGTAGCGGTCAGCACTCCGGATGCTTTTGCGCAGAACATCAGCCTTTCTCTGGGTTATTTCTGATTCCCCACCGCCCCTCCTGACTCCTTCCTGCATGCACAGGAAGGATCGGTGCGGTTCGTCTGCTACGTAGAATCTCTTTATCCCCCACCCCTCATTCCTTGATAGAATGAAAGGACGGCGGACACACTTCAACGGGAGCGCAGAAAAGTATGAGTTCAAAACATAAACGACGCATCCTGAACCTCCCACTCAAGCTCGTACTCACGCAAGAGGGCAGCGAGTTTTTTATAAAACAAAACAGGAAGCTCATGAAATTAAAACTCGCTGAGCATGTCGAGGATTATGGTATCGCACTCGATGCCTTTGCACCTAAAACGGTGCAAGGTCTTTTGCTCTCTGGATACGTTTCCCTCATTGAGGTTTCACCGCCTGAGTTTGCTTCCTCACGTCAAGAAATTATTGATCTTTCAAAGCTCATCGTGCATTCCATCCTCTACCGTCAATACGATTGCTACGTGTTCAGACAGATTCTGAACTCTGAAGTAATTAAAAAGTGGAATCGCAGTAACCCGGGGAGCAGCATTGACGAACACGCAAATCTCAATGCTCCTTTCATCTATAATCATTTAAAACAGCATGAAGCACACGTCACGCAGATTAAGCATCATATTCTTCGTTTGCTTCACGCTTCGCTCGCTGCGTGCGAAGAACGTACTCCAAAGGAGAAAAATACGCTTCTTTTCCTCGGCGAAAAGTTTTTGGATACCCTGCGCCCCTTTACGTGGTTTATCATCAGTAAGTTTCAGCACGCACCGGACATGGGGTCTGTGCTCAGTAGCATTCACACCAGCCTTGCGCAATATTTGAATAAGGCGCGCATTGCTGAGTATATTGCATTAGTCCTTGTAGAGCTCCTCATCAATGAGGAGAATACGAATTTAAAAAAAGAGGTGCAAAAGCTCTTTCCAGACCTTGAAGACGCGCAAGAGGCGCTCTGCGACGAAGGTATCCGCAGGCGTATTGTTGCAGAACTCAAACACAACGCTGAGTCTCTCTTTATTTCGTGGAAACTTCAGGGGAGGAGCGTGTCTACTGCCGGTACCCGCCGTAAGCTAAAAATTACCGTGTATGGGAGGAATGATTACCCACAAGAAATGCGCAATTGCTTACAGGATGCAAAAGTGGTAAATGCGGACACTGACACGCTTGTTGACTACTGCCAGCAAACTATAGATACCGCCAAGCACGCCAACTTGGGCGTGTACTACATTTCGTATTTGAGCGAAGCGTGCAAAGAGGCAAACGTGCGCTTTGAGTCAAGTCTTAACCGTTTTACACGCTCTGAGTTCACCACCGTGGATTTGTCTTTTGAGTTTTAATCGCATGGTTCTCGCTCGCCAGTGCGCGTTTGTACTGGTTTCTTGTGTGGTGCCGTGTGTAGCGGGCGCAGTACTTTCTTCCTGTATGCCCTTTTATGCACGCACAGAGGGGCTAACCCTAAAACGAGTGTATTTCGAAAAAGCAGGAAAGACAGACGCAACGCTGGCACTGCACGTGACGCTTGAGTACCCTGCTCCTCCTGAGGAGTACTTTTACCTTGAAGTAGAGGAGCTGCGCACCGGAATGCGATGGGTCTTTGGGGAAAAAGACACGCGCGTGTACATTGCCACTGACGAACTCCATCCTGGACGCCGTATGCTGCGCGTAGGGGGGATGCAGTATCCGTGGGGAGATTTTCCTGCCGGAACGTACGTGGTGTACGTGCGCGACAGCACAGGCACATATGCACAGCAGCGCGTTACCCTAGGCGCAGGCTACCCAGCACACGAACCCTTTCCGTTTTCCTTTTCTGTAGACGCGCAACGCTGGACGCTATCGGCGCCTGCGCAGCCGGCACTGGTCGGTCCCTTTACTGCGCACACGCACACTTCCCTGGTGCTGCTGACGCGCGACTACCGCACTGTGGCACAGCATCCCCTTTCGTTAACTTCTTTGCCCAATGCGCGCCTTTCCTCTCCCCGAGTACACACCTTCGAGGCGTCCATGGACGCACTGAAAACGACACACCAGGACGCATATTACCTGCAGTGCGTGGTTGAGGACTTTCAGCGCTCCTGGCGCTTTATTTCACAACCTCACCGTTTATATCCTGAAGACGCCCTGTCTGAGCAAGCGCCACCATGACAAACGACAGTGCACGCATGCGGAAAGTTCTCACCTTTACGCGCAGATCAAACCGCATGACCGCATGCCAAAAACGCGACTACCAGCACCTTGCGTCCCGCTGGATCATCCCGTATCAGAACACGGTGTTCGACTACGCTGCCGTATTCTGTTCACCGGCGGCACCTTCTGCGCCTGCCGGTGCTTTTCCCGCTCCGCAGGGGAAAACGGACGCAGTCGCTCCGGCGTGCGCGCCTGCACCGCTGGTAGTAGAAATTGGCTTTGGTATGGGGAGCGCAACTGCGGCAATCGCGGCACGCAACCCGCACCTTTCCTACCTCGGCATCGAGGTGTACCGCGCAGGAATCGGACGACTGCTGAGAAAAATTGAAGCCGAACGTTTACACAACCTGCGCATCATCGAGCACGATGCACTCGACGTGCTGCGCACCATGATCGCACCGCAGACACTTGCAGGCCTGCACATTTTCTTTCCAGACCCGTGGCCAAAAACGCGGCACCACAAGCGGCGCCTGCTGTATCGCCCGCGCACAGACCTACTCGCGCGCGCCCTTGCACCGGGTGGCTACCTATACGCGGTCACCGACTGGGCCGAGTACGCACGGCGCGCGCAGGAAGAGCTTGCGCGCACGCCCTCGCTCACGTGGGCACCGCAGGGTGCGCGCCCCTGGCGCCCCGCCACGGAATTTGAACGCAAGGCGCAGACGCAGGGGCGCGCCATTCACGAACTGTTTTTTATCAAAGCGTAAAGATGACCGGCGCGCGGCCTCCCGCCCCGCGCCTCCCTGCAGCACGCATCCGCCCGGGCTACTCCCGATTCCACTCCTTTTTCTGGGCGTCAAATCTCCACAGGCCCGTATACCCGTCTTGTGAATCCCCCACCACCACATACACGTCCGGCTTATTAGTGCCGCCGTTGGTGCCACCAGCTCCACTCGTGGACTCAACGGTGTAAATGTCGCTGATTGCGAAACGGCCGATGGTGCCTTCATATTGGCTTACCCTATCCTTGGGAGTGACACTGTCTTCACCCCACTGTTCCGGACCGCGCACGTTCTCTGCCTTCAGGCAGCCGGTACCGCTGCCGCTCCCCGTTTCCAGTTTTATTTCCTTGTACCCCTGGCTGCCCCCAATGAGCAAAAACTCAGTGTTGCCGTTTTTGACGTGCGCGATGCACAGGGGATTGGTGACGGTGTGCGCTACTTTGCAAGAAGTTGCCGATCCAGACGCCACAGCGCAGTGGGCGCCGTTGCCGCCCCCGCTCGCTTGGACCGTACGACAGTGGACGTCCGTGCCGTCTAACACGTAGAAGCACCCCTTTCCATCGCTCGTGCAGCCGAGGATGGGGGACGTAGTAGCGGTAAACGTGCCGTCCTTTGTGTAGGTGCAGCTCGTCCCCGAACTATTGCTTTTGGTGTACACGGCCTTGGTGGTTACCACGTACCCGGTTCCGGAGCCCAGGACGTTTTCATCACTTCCGTTTTTAATACCACCATCGGAAGAAGAGCCGCTCCCTCCGCCTCCACCGCCTGAGGACCCAGAGCTAAGTTCACAGGGCATTTGCAAAAAGGGATTGTCTGACCCGCCAATGCGGATTGCCCCATTTGTTTTGCCTAAAACGGTTGAAGGCGTCGTGGTCCCTCCCGTTCTTCCGGCGCCGTTGCTGGTGTACGTGTACACACCTTCCCCCGAAACACAGGCGTACACGCACGCGCCCTTCGAAACAATGCTGGTAATCTTTTTGCCTGGCAAAAAATTTACTGCCGTCCACTTCCCCTCAGACTTGCTCGCGTCCTTTTCCCACAGCTGACCGGCGCAGGCGTACAGCTTGTTATTGCACTTTACCAAACCCGTCACTACCCCGCGGATGCTCGGTATTTTTAACGGTACTTCTGACTGGATGGAGGCAAAAATGCCAGAAAAATCGCAGCCGGTTAAGAGACTTGCGCTTAAAAATAACACCGGCGGACAGACTATGCGGCGCACTACGCGGCTTGCGCCGTCTGCTGTGCGCGCGGCACGCCTTCGCCGCGCGCACAGCCTCCACCTGCTTGGACTACAGCTCTTTCCAATCCTTTCCATTGTTCCCCCCTATTACTGCCCTCATGCAGACGTGGCACGTCCCCGCTCCTATCACAGGCACAGAGACCCCCCTACCAAAAACAAAGCACACTGCAGCCCCCCGAGGCCGCTATCCGCGCCACCGGGGGGGGGGTATCGGAGGTTCGCGCGCTTCCTCCTCCGGTTGTACCGTTTCCTGAGGAGAGACGGCAGATGCTGAAAAGGGTTCCCCTTCCCCACTTTCTAACCAGAGACGGTTAACCGCAAACACCACACACAACAGCAACGTCAAATCACGACTGAGCGGCATCGTGCCGCGCTCAATCGCGTCGAGCTCTTCAACACCAATCCCAAGTTCCCGCGCAAAAGCCGTCTTACTTAAGTTTTGCTCACAGCGAACGCGCTCAACACGCACACCCATGCCTTCCATCTTCCCAGTATACTCTAAAACACCGCCGCGCATAGCCCCGCACGCCGCAGCTTGCAACACCTACGGGTGCAGGGCAAAAGGAGTAATGGGACCGGGCTTTTTCTCTCCCGCCGGCATCTGGGCAAGGATACGACGGCACACCGCCGCCTTGCGCGCATCACCGAGTGCATGATACGTCCTGCTTAAGTTGTACAAGGCACTCCCCGACCGCGGCAGCAAGCTCAGCGCCGTCTCAAACGCACGCTGCGCCTGATCGTACTTTTGCTCGGTGTGCAATAGCAGTCCGTAATTGTTCCAGGTAGCACCGTTCTTCGTTTCCAAGCGGATGGCGTGCTCGTACGCATTGCGCGAAGCCTCAGTGTCCCCCATATCGTGGAGCACCACCCCAAGCATGTTCCACACCGCCGCGTGATGAGGGGTGCACCGCAACGCATGATACAGCGCACCTGCTGAATCAACCGTACGCTTGAGCGCATAATAGCCAAGCGCCAGGTTCAACCACAGAAGCCCGTTGAAAGGACTGAGCCCCAATCCCTTGCGTAAACAGGCAACGGTTTCCTCATACCACCCCTTGCGCGCGCAGGAAAGCGCAAGACAGTTCAAAGACTCGGCCGTCTCCTGAACCCCACGGGGCTGCCGCCCGTGCTCAGGGCATTCAAACTCTTCAAAAAACTGATTCACGAGTCGTCCTCCTCCCCTTCTCGAGCGGGTATGCGCGCGCAGTATACCAGCAGCACCCGCAAAATACGAGCACCGCGCACACCCCACCTTCAGTCACCCTCCCCCCAGCCAGTCAAAACCACGTCCCTGCTATCGCGCACACCCTGCGCACTGCAAGAGCTGCGCAACTTCCTGCAGCCTCATGGTGCGAAATGCTCCGGGCCTCAGCGGTCCTAGACGCACCCTGCCAATGCGCACCCGCACTAAGCGCACGACATCCTGTCCCCACGCCTCGAATACCACACGGATCTCGCGCTTTTTCCCCTCAACCAGTACAAGCTGTACACACTGCGCTGCAAGATGCCGCGCGCGCACGCACCGATACCGGCACCCTTCCACCCACACCCCACGCACAAAAGAGCTCAACAGCGCTGCAGGGACTGGCTCACGCGTTTCTACAATGTACTCTTTCTCTATTCCCGAACGCGGATGGCCAAGAGCCTGCGCAAACGAACCATCATTTGTGAACAGCAGCGCGCCTTCAGACCGCACGTCCAGCCGGCCGATGTGATATAGGCGCTCCTGATACGCAGGCTGTACTAAATCGATTGCACGCGCGTATTCCTGTTTGGACGGGCCTGCCCGCACCTGCGTGTGTGCATACCCGGCAGGAAACTGCGGCGCGAGGGAACAGATATATCCAACCGGCTTATACAGGAGCACGTAGCGCTGAACTCGTTCAAGCTGCACGACGGTGCCGTCCACACACACCACATTCTGCGCACAAACGGTCCGTCCCTGTGTCGTAACCGTCTGACCATCAACGGTCACACGCCCTGAAGCAATCAAGGCCTCACAGGCACGCCGGGAGGCACAGCCACTCCTGGCTAAATAGACCTGTAACCGGAGGCGAAAAAACGGCTGCAGGCGGCACACCCTCCCCTGCACCCTCTGTTCACCCGGCTTAACGGGTAAGCTCAAAGCGCCGCTGCTCTTCTTCATCAAGTTTGGGCAAGTCTGCAATGCTGCGCAACCGGAACGCAGTCAAAAACTCCTCAGTCGTGCCATACTGCGCCGGCTTGCCGGGTATGTCCTTTTTCCCCACCTCGCAAATCAGACGGCGCTCACTCAAAAGGCGGATCATTGTATCTGCACCTACCCCTCGGATTGCCTCTATTTCAGCACGCGTCACCGGCTGCGCATAGGCCACAATAGACAGCGTTTCCATTGCCGCGCGCGAAAGGCGCCCTTCGCTCCGCTTCCCATAGAGGGTTGCAAGACGCTCCCGTACGGTCGCCGCAGGCAGCAACGCCACACCCTGCTCGTTGCAGTGAAGCTCCAGTCCACCACCACCACGCGCGCCAGAAGCGAGAGCTTCACCCAAACGCGCAACACACTCACCCACTGCCTGTTCGCTCAAACCGAGCTTTCGTGCAAGACACGCATAACTGAGCCGCACGCCTTCGACAAACAAAATAGCCTCCAGAAGCGCAAGGTCCGGTGCGGGTGCTCCGTGTAGCGTGCAAGGCTCTGCTTGGTCCATCCTGCCGATGCTACGCTCTTTCCCTCCCTCCTACAAGCACCCAATGCAATCTAACGACAGGGAAGACGGCACCCGCCTGTCTGACTTCCGTTACGGATTAAAATGACCGATCTCCGGCGCACGCACCCGCACCAACGCAAGCATCTGCTGGGGATACTGCGCTACAAACTCTTCAAGAGTGCTCAAACGCGCCGCTTCAAAAACCTCTACCTGAAATCTCCCTGACCGATCGAAATACGGCAAAAACACTGCCGCACGCTGGTATTCACGCAAACGCGGTACGCCACGCTCCTCATTGAGCACGCCAAGATAGAAGTGGCCTGGTTCCATAACTGCAAGATAGTAAAAGAGCGCACGCACATACCCGGTCTGGTATCCTGCATGCGGCAAGTACCCTAGGTACCGCGACGGCCCAGCCGCAGTTTCACCCTGCGTCACACGGGGAGGAACAGCACCCGCAGGCGTCGACGGGGGCGCAATACCCGGATGCCGCGCCTCCTGCTTTATCCTCCCTTTGGGGACACCCTCCACTGCAAAGGGTTCTACCGTTACGTCCACACCTCCCTGTGCGGGGTACACCGTGCGCCGCACATTAAGACTCAACGCTGCCGCTGCCAGGTTGCGTATCCAGTCAATGCCAAAAAAGGGTGCGCGTGCGCGCTCATGCGCCGCGTTAAAATGAGTACGCGGCATAGTCGTCTGCTTTTTTAGCGCAGACAGGTACACTCCCTGACCGGCAACCGGCGCAATGATCCCGTCTACCACCCACTTCGCAAACCCAAGAGATCCCACTCCCCCGATAATCTCCCGCGGCACTTGGTCCACACGCAGGGCACGGATAATCTCTTGGTCACTTTGACTGCTCCCGTCAGAAATGTGGACCGGGCGTCCCCATTCGTTAAAACATCCATCCTCAAGTGGAGCGAGCCGGTAACTCCTGCGCTTAATGATACTCGCCATTGACTCTACTGCGCTGTACGTGCGCGGCGGATCAAAAATACGCCACGGCACCGCATGCTCCGTAAGCGCCCGCAGCTGCAAAAGCGAGTAGGTATACAACTGTTCAAAGGACAACCCAAGCGCCACGTGCTTGCGCACGTGCACGTTAAAAAGACACACATCAAGATGCGTCTTTCCCTGCATTTCTACTGCAGTGGGCGCAGAAAGTTGTACATACAGCGACGCACTTTCGCGCGGGTATACCCGTATGCACACCGGCGCACCGGTGTGCATGTGCCGATACAGCACCCATGTGCCTTGCGCCACAGCTTGACTAGGCGCAGCGTCTGTCACAGGTGATTGCGGGGTATCTGCGCCTGTCCTTCCCGCCCGACTTGTTCCTGTGGGCGCCTCGAGCGCGAGGTGCAGCCGAGGCGCCGCTGCCACTGGCGCAGAATGCACACCATCCCTTGGGGCACGATCAGCTAAAAGAGGCGTAACGCGCACTGCAAGGTGGTCGGTTGCGGCAATCACGTACGCCTCAACGCGAAAGCTATTGCCCGTTTCGTCCGTGTAACTACGAGGTGCACGCAGCGCAACACGAGACGGCTCATCCAAAAACCAATCCTGCGCGATAACACGCCGCACATGGTGCGAGTCGGGGATGCGCTCAAAGGGCAACAGCGGCAAACGCTCCCCTGTCTCTGAAACGCCGGAGTCAACCATGATTTCTATGGAGTATTTCTTGCTCAGCTCCTCATCCACCTCACTCGCGCGCAGCAGCCCCTGCAGCATTATCACCAAACTTATGCGTAACACACCGCGCGCACGCGCACCCAGACAGCTCATACGGCCCCATATCGGCGCACGCGTGGGCGGGAAAAAGCAAGATCTAACCGTTCCCATTGCCCACAAACCCCTTGGCAGGTGCATCCTGCTGTGCTAGGGTGCGCCCGCCTTGCACCCTGCAGCTGTCCTGTGTTAAGGAAGTCAAGATACCATGAACACGCGCCTCGCTCTTGTCCTGTGTGCGGTGGGATCTGGCGTGCTGTCTTTCTCCTGTGCACGCACTGCCGAACCGACCCCCGCAGCTTCCACACACGTCCCTGTCACCACCGCCGGCGCACTCAGTGTCACACCGCCTTCGAGTACTGACCGCTGGTACCAGTTCTCACGCACGGACGGACGAGTGCACCTGCGCGCGTGCCCCGCGCCGTCTCAGCCTTCTGCACCTGAACACTTTGTACCCTGGACTGAGGCTGTACGCCTGTCGGCAGTGGATGCACAGCAAGAACTCTTGCTCATCAATCGCGCCGGAGTACTCCCAGCCACGCAGTTAGCCCGCATGCAGACCGCACCGGTTCCACGCAAAGCACCCTCCACACCCGCTGCGGAGACGACATCGCTCACTCTGACGCCCCCCGCACTCTTAGCCACACAGAGCGCTGAGGGCTTTTACTCAGAGCCAATCCCCAACAGTTCCCCCCACCCTTGCCAGGGTACCGGTGCAGTGTTTGTTCGTCTCTACACCGATCCCCTTTTTACCACTTCACCACAAGACTCTGCAGCTCCTTTTCTGGTGCGTTACGATGTGCGCACCGCTCGCTGGACTTCTGTCGCATACACGCGCGCTCTGGGATTGCCCCGGAACGCCCAATGCACCGCCCTCACCCATACTCGCGGCACCTGGTACGCTTCCTTTAAGTCCTCAGAAGCAGAACGCGTTTCCTTTGCATACTTCTCCTTTCCCTCCCTTTCTTCCCTTGAGAATTTGGGACCTACCCAGCGCAGGGAGCATCCAATAGGGGGAAAAGTGCAGGTGCCCCGTCCTATCTCCGCGGCCGCCTTTCGTGCCGCGTGCACTCCCCAGCGCCTGCACCTTCCGACGGCGTCCACTTCCTCTGATCATCACAGCGACCTGCACGAATTGCTTGTGCATCGCTTGCTTGCGCGCGTACCTCTCTCTCCCCTGTACCTTTCTGCGCGAAGCCCGTGTTGGGCAAGCGATCGCTCCTTTTTAAAGACTGCCCACCGCACTGCTGATGAGCGTGCACACCACGCGAACGCGCTCATTTTTCATCCACCGCGCGCACGGCTTTCTGCCGCACTCTTAACAGATTCAGGCCACCTCTACTTTGTACGAGAAGACGGCTCTGAAGGCCACGCACGACTGTCCGCCTTACCCCCGCAATTCGTGTACACTTCCTTCACTCTCTCCGGCCCCTCCCTCATTGCAGGGTGGGAAGAACAAGACTTCTTTCAGGTAGGTAGTACAGGTCTTTTATGCACCGAGGTAGAATCCCTTACAGGAACATAAACGCTCCCGGGAGCCTGCTCTATGTCCTACAAATTCTGTAAGGACCCCCACGTCAGGTGCCGACACTACGTTGGCAGGGGTGGCGGATGAAGCTAAAGCGCTCATTAATAGTCGGGGGAGGCCTGTTGCTTTGCTGTGCGCACGGATATGCGCAGGCGAAGGGAGCACGGGCGTCTGTGCATATTGCGTACCATAATCGCACGATTTACTTCCCCGGCACCCACGAATCTGAACCCATTTGGGTGAAAGTTTCACTTACAAATACGGGAAAGGACACGTTGCGCTTCAAACTGGCGGACGACCGTACCTTTAGTGTTGATTTTTCTATACGGACGATGAAGAACCGCGCGCTTGCGCACACGGACGAATGGATACGCAAGCGGAGCACTCATCGTCCTGTGTATTTTAGGGAGATCAGCCTTGAGCCGGGGGAAAGCTACTCTTTTGTGGAAAATGTGAAGCATTACCTTGATGTGCAGTCGGCAGGGTTGTACTTTCTAACCCTTCTCTTCTACCCCGAACTGAAAAGGGAGCGCACCGGTGACGAGGACCATCTGGCATCTAATACGCTAACTCTTGAGGTACAGCCTGCCCCTGCTGCGGCGGCGCTCGGCGCGTTGCCGGTTTCTCCCCCCGTGGGTGAAGTTCTGCAACCGCAACGTCTTTCCCCGGATAGGGTTATCGAGTACGTGCTGAATGCACGGCAAAAATCTCACTGGGAACGCTTTTTTCTGTATCTTGACTTGGCAAAAATGCTTTCTCGGGATGCGGGGCGCAGTCGCCGCTTTAACGCAGAGTCTGAGGCAGGACGCTACAACATGATTGATACCTATAAGCACGAGCTACGCCAGGAGCGTGTGGATAAGGATATTGCTGCCATACCCGTTGAATTCCGTATTGAAAAAACCGTGTATACTGCTACGGACGCGGAGGTTCGCGTGCTTGAGTGGTTTGAGTACCGGGATTTCCGGGAAAAGAAGCGCTTTACCTATCACCTGTCCTCCCGCGACGGCATCTGGTATGTACACGATTACGTAGTTGAGAATTTGGGAACAGAATGATGAAGGCACTTTTAGTCGCAGATGATCCCGTTTCGGTGAATCTGGTATTTGAAAACCACACGCAGTGCGGTTATGAGGTGATCCACTACCGTTCTGCGCTGAAAGCCTTGGACAATATGGAAGAGATTCAGCCACAGCTGCTCTTCATCAACGCCAGCGACTTTCCGCGACACTGGAGGGTCCTCACTCAGTTCTTTAAACATCAGTCGGTGTGCGGAGCGCGCGTAATCCTGCTAGTGAACACTCCGTCCTCCTCTCTCAGCGCGCGGCAGGTGGCGCAGGCAGGGGTACACGCGCTTATCGATTACACTCTATCTCCGGAGGAGGGACGAAAGGCTTTATGCGGCGTGCTCACGCCCTCCGCGTGCGCAGGCTCTGTCGACGTGGGTCATGCGCACACCTGCCAGGCAGATTTCGTGTTCACAAACCCCTGTAGCGGCTCTATTGTCACCGGGACCGTACGGGAAGTGAGCGAAGAGGGCGTAGACTTCATCCCCGACTTTCCCGCGAGCGTCAACAATCTGCAAGAGCAGGATGTACTCGAGCACTGTGCGCTAAAGGTAGCACACGACATTCTCGGTGTTCGCTGCTCGTTCCATTCATCGGACGGGCGCATCCTGCTACGTTTTATAGATCCCGATGCGTCACTGGTACATGCAGTACGCAGCGTCACAGGTACCACATAGCAACGGTACCCACACACACCCCAAGCAAGCAAATGGCTGCGTAGACCCAGGTGGGCAAGGCCTCTTCGGCACGGCGGGGGGCTCCCTTCGGTGCCGGGGGGCTGCCCTTTCTCCGGTTCTCGTTCCCGAACGCATACCCACAGGAAGGACAGCCCTTTTCGAAGTCTCTAGCGTTTCCTGCGTGTTTGCACGAGGGGCACCGGATTGAAGAAAAGAAACTCCCGCAATGCACGCACAAGCGTGCGTCCCGCTTTACCTCAGAGCCACAACTTTCACAAAAGAATCTCACTCCCACTCTCGTAGTTCGGCCATGGTCCACATCAGCTGCGGGCATGACTCCGCTCCGTGCTTACGAACTTCCCTTTTTGGAGTACAACGACGAGATCACCGACGCAAGACGCTCAGCAGAAATTGTGCCGTCTTCAATAATTAACCTGTCCCCCTCCACGTGAATGTGCGCGTTAAGCACACGAGAGATTAAAAACTGTATGGGAAAATTTATCTTTGCATTCCCCAGCTGCAAGCTCAACGTGTAAAGATACTCATTCCTCCGCGCGGTCAAGTACAGTTCCATTGCCCCAAGTGGTAAATTAAGCTGCGGAAAATTCAACAGTTTGGTAATAAAGTGTCCCCCGTTTTTTATATAGAGTGCAACAGTCTGGCTCGTACCTTCCGACGTACATTCTTTTTCAAAGCGAGGCGGTAACTGCGGTCGATCGGGGTTAACGAGCCGAGACAGCATTTTGCTCATCCGCTCCCTTTTGGAGGAACCAAAAATCACACAGGAAAAATGCGGCGCAGGAATCGAAACGTCCGTATGTTCACTTTCATAGTACGTGATTCCGTGTTCCGTTTTCGTAGATGCCCAGCCATCGGATCGAGAAAAAATCAAATTAGTAAAGGCGTATGGATACGAACCGCTTCCGAACAAACGAAACTCTTTTGATCGGGCAAAAAAAGCACCGTATACCGCGGTAGTCCTGTCCACTATTTTTTTAATATCTGCCTTTGACTCATGGTTCTCGATAATACGAGAAATCAAATTCTCGTTCCCCGCTACAGGGAAATACAGGTACACATCTGCACCAGATCCCACAACCCCCAACGGATCTACTGATGCCTTCCACGCCCCTGAAGTGCACGATGCAAATAGCATACCAACACTTACTATCCACGCTCCCTGCGTACAACCACGATATCTACGCCTTATCAATGCTCACCTCCCATAGTACTGCGTCCGATTTAACGTACACTGCAGAAGCACCGTCGCGCACGCGTGCCCATTGCACATGCGCTGCCAACGTCTCGCCAACGATATATGACCTATGCAGATCATACGCCTTGCGGGCACACACTATATCCTGATCTGAAGAAAAAACGCGCAGACAAATACGATCCACTAAGGAAAACCCACGCTCCTTGCGTAAATTTTGAACTCCGCGCACCAAGTCCCTAATTGCTCCTTCCAAGAGCAGATCTTCCGTTAAGGTGGTGTCAAGCGCGACCGTAAGTGTCCCTTCATTTATCGCTTTCAAAGACTCGCGCTCAATTCTTTGCACCAGGATCTTTTCCTCAGTCAACTCCAAACGATCTCCATCTACATCCAGATACAGCGTCGTCCCCTCGAGTATCTCCTGAATTTCTGCAGAAGACAACCGCTCAATGCTGAGCGCTGCACGCTTTGTCTTCGATCCAAGCTCTTTTCCGAGCACTCTAAAATTCGCTTTTGCACGGTACTCTACTATCTCGTCTTCTTTCTCATGAAACACGAGCTCTTTTACATTAAGCTCATCAAGCACATCTTCTTCCATTTCAAGAAGTGCTGAGCGCTCCATCGGGTTACGCGTAATAACCTGCATAGCTTTAAGTGGCTGGCGTACTTTGAGGTTACACTGCGCTCGGATCGCACGCGCCATAGAAACAACTCGCTGCACTGTTTCCATTTTAAACTCGAGTGCATCGTCTCGCACCATTGGTGTACAAACAGGATAGTCTGCAAGATGCA
Organism: Treponema pallidum subsp. pallidum str. Nichols; assembly: GCF_000410535.2. Taxonomy (NCBI): domain Bacteria; kingdom Pseudomonadati; phylum Spirochaetota; class Spirochaetia; order Treponematales; family Treponemataceae; genus Treponema; species Treponema pallidum. The sequence continues at coordinate 482,905 of NC_021490.2, read as the reverse complement.
CAGACTGCACATCATCCGCGGCGCGGATATTCTGCCATATACTCTCGGTGATGAATGGCACCACGGGAGCAATAGCGAGCACACATCTTTTCAGCACGCAATACAACGTGTTGTACGCACATCGTTTATCTTCATCGTTGATGCTTTTCCAAAATCTCCTTCGAGATCGGCGGATGTACCAGTTGTTCAGCTGATCTACATACGAAACGATAGGATCCGCAACTTTCGATACATCGTAAGCATCAAGTGCACAGGCAATGTCTTGCACCAATTTTTCTGTCAGCGACAAGATCCAACGATCTAACGGGTTATTCAAATGCGTCGCTAAACGCGTGACCGCCTGACCCATTCCGTCAACTTTTGCACATACAGGAGGATCGATACCATCGATGTTCGCATACGTAACGTAAAAACTGTAACTATTCCACAATGGGATAATCACAGTCTTCAAAATATCTTTCACCCCTTCGTCAGAATATTTTAAATCATCCGCACGGACAACCGCAGAACGAACAAGAAAGAGGCGGAGCGCGTCAGCACCGTAGCGATCCATGACTTCATTTGGATCCGCATAATTGCGCAGGGCCTTGGACATCTTCTTTCCATCAGACGCAAGTACCAACCCCGTAACGATACAGTTTTCAAACGCAGGACGCTCAAAGAGTGCCACAGCCAAGATGGTAAGGGTGTAAAACCACCCTCGCGTTTGATCTAACCCTTCAGAGATAAAATGAGCAGGGAAATACCGCTCAAAGTCAGTTGCATGTTCAAACGGATAGTGCTGCTGCGCATAAGGCATTGCACCAGATTCAAACCAACAATCTAGCACCTCAGGAACGCGTCGCATCACACTCCCACAGGCGCAAGGAATTGTTACCATATCTACAACGTGCTTATGCAAATCTTCAAGCAACATGCCGGAACGTTCATATAACTGCGTACGACTGCCAATGCAATCTGTTGCACCGCAGTGCACACACCGCCAAATAGGAAGCGGATTCCCCCAATAACGATCCCGACTAATTGCCCAATCTCTTGCACACACAAGCCACTTACCAAAACGGCCATCACGTATGTGCGATGGCTGCCAGCAAATGGATGCATTCGCCGCAAGCATTTTATCCTTTATCTTCTCAACTGCAACAAACCAACTGTGCACCGCACGGTAAATAAGTGGACTCGCACAACGCCAACAGTGTGGATATGCGTGCGAAATCTGTTCGCGTCTAAATAACGCTCCCTGTTTCTGCACACGTGCAATAATAGCCTTATCAGCAGCTTTTACAAAAAGCCCCTGATAATCTGCAACCTCTGCGGTAAAGCGACACTCTGCATCAAGAGGACACTGAATCGAAATACCCGCATCCTTAAATACTTCATAATCATCCTCTCCGAACGCAGGTGCGACGTGTACAACACCAGTGCCGTCTTCAGTAGAAACAAAATCCGCAACTCGCGTACAGAACAATCCCTCCTCTGAATCTCCTTGTACAGAAGGATCCGGTCCCTGCCCAAACACAGGATAAGAAAAAAGCGGCCGATAGCGAATCCCCGCAAGATGTTCACCTCTTTTTTCCCACACTACGCGGTACGCAGACGAATCTGGATAATAGAATTCAAGACGAGAACGAGCCAAAATATAGTGCTCATCATTCGCCTCTATTAGCACGTACAAAATTTGTGGTCCCAGCGCAAGCGCTGCGTTGCACGGAAGCGTCCAAGGCGTGGTGGTCCATGCAAGAAAGCACGTATGCGCAGGAAGTGATGCACTTCCCCAAGACGCTGCCGCACAAAACTCCCGTGCAGCAGGACTACCAGGAACAACAGATGTACACTCAAAACGCACAGTAATGGCAGGATCAGACACATCCTGATATCCACCTAAATTCAATTCGTGATTAGAAAGTGCTGTCGCACACCGTGGACAGTACGGGAGTATTTTATAACCTTCATACAGCAGTTTTCGCTGCCATAGCTGCGCCACAACCCACCACACGGACTCCATGTAGCAGACATCCATGGTTTTATAGTCATTATCGAAGTCAACCCAGCGCCCAAGACGCGTGAGTGTGCGCTGCCACTCCTTCACATATCGCAGCACACTGGAGCGACATGCCGCGTTAAACGCGCTGACACCATACGACTCAACATCACTTTTTGAATTCAAATTGAGCTCTTGCTCAATCAGGTGTTCAATGGGCAGACCATGACAATCCCATCCAAAGCGACGCGGCACGTACGCACCACGCATTGTCTGATAGCGCGGAATAATATCCTTAATCGTGCTGGGCACAAAGTGACCAAAATGTGGCAGTCCAGTTGCAAAAGGGGGACCGTCAAAGAAAACATAAGACTTCCCCTGCGCACGCTGCGCCACAGACTGCTCAAACACCCGGCGTTCCCGCCAAAAGGCGAGAATACGCCGCTCCTGCGCGACAAAATCAACCTTTGGGTCCACAGGCGTATACATACAACCTCCGTTGCTCAGAATCGCATAAGGAGCGTAAGGCATTATATCATTTTCGTCCTTCCTTTTCCCCATACGTCTTATGACCGGCGCCACACCTTTCCCCACCTGCACCAGATACCCCACGTGTGCGTAATCGCACGTGCTCTGCCAATTACTGCATTGAGTATTACGTATGCAATAATGCCCCACATTACACCTTCTGCAATCGAATACGAAAAAGGCATCATCAGAACTGCGACGAAGGCAGGAAACCCTTCCCCACATCTTGAAAATCCACATTGCTTTCCATGCAGCTCGTTACCGTAACAGTGCAGGGAGCGATGGTAGCCGACATTGCAGTTGCAGTGAGAACCGCACCCCATCCATTCCTGTATGCGAGCGTATTGCAGGATTCGCCGCAAGCACGTAAGCCAGTGCGAGAAACGAGGTATCAAAAAATGAGCGCATTCTTATGCACATGATTCAAAATGACTAAACCTCATAGTAAATGAGGCGCCACCACGGGATGCAGAACGCACATCGGTAGAAAAACCAAACATTTTCTTCATCGGAGCCTGTGCATGCACAAGCTCCCGTCCGTGTTTTGAATCCATGCCCAGAATTATTCCCCCCCGCTGTATGATCACATTCATCACATCTCCTACATTTTCTTGCGCACACGAAAGCTCCACGCTCATGATAGGCTCAAGCACGTATGGCTCAGCGGCTACACACGCCTCACCAAATGCTTGCACCGCTGCAGCTTCAAATATAAAAGGCGAAGACGTCAGTTCCTGATACTCCACCGACAGGAGATGCACCCCCACGTCTACACACGGATACCCACTCTGAATACCTCCATCCCACGCGCCGCGGATAGCATGCTCTACCGCTCCGATAATTTCTGCCGGAGCAGTATGCGCCGTGCACACTGTGCCCCGCAACTCTTTCACCTGACAAAAAAACTCATTTCCCGCACCACGCTTCCGCGCCTCCACACGCAAGGTTAACCCTGCCATATATTCTTTGCCACCGATTACTCGCTGTACTCGCAGCGTACGCTCAACTGTTTTACGAATAGATTCACGGTACGTCACGTGCGGCTTACCAACACGTACCTGCACATTAAAATCCTCGCGCATCCGGGTGGTGAGCACATCAAGATGCAACTCCCCCATACCGGAAATTAAAAGCTGCCCTGTCTCTGCATCTTCCCGAACCGAGAAAGTTGGATCCTCTCGCGAAAGAATACCAAGTGTCTCCTGTAACTTATCGCGCGATGATGCGTCCATTGGCTCAAGCGACACAGAAATAACCGGTTCAGGAAAATGCATAGACTCCAGCACTACCGGACACGAACCATCCCCCACGCTGTCCCCTGTTTGTGCAGATTTTAGTCCCACAATTACCGCAATATCCCCCGCCTGTATGCATTCAACGGTTTCAGACTTATTCGAATGCATACGCAAAATGCGATACACCCGTTCACGTTTCTTTTTCCCAATGTTAACGATACTGTCCCCCGTACGCAGTTTTCCCGAATACATGCGCACGTAGCAGAGTAAACCCGCTTCACGTTCGTACTGAATTTTAAATACAAGTGCCAGCAACGGTCCTTCAGCAGTAGGAGCGATAAAAACAGGCTCCTTTTTCTGTACGTGAAAACCTTCTACTGCTTTACGCTCCTGCGGCGCAGGCAAATACTCTACCACTGCATCGAGCAGTGGTTGCACACCCAAGTTATGACGAGAAGAACCGCACAAAAAAGGAACATATCGCCGCTCGCGCACAGCCTTTCTAATTTCTGCGTGCAGTAACTGCACTGGAACGTGCTCCCCTGCAAGCACACACTCGGTTACCTCATCCGAATATATGGAAATGACATCAAGCATTTTTTCTCGCGCTTCGCGCGCCTGGGCAATACGTGCGCTTTGAATAGGCCGGTACTCCATCTGTTCGCCACTACTTGCCGCATCCCAGAAAATCTCTTTCATGGTGATCAAATCAATTACCCCCTCAAAAGAGGTACCAGAACCAATGGGTATCTGCAACGCGACTGCATCTATACCGAATTTATTGTGGACTTGGTCCAATACTGAGAAAAAGTCAGCACCGATCCGATCCATTTTGTTAACAAAACAAACACGCGGGATATCATAACGATCTGCCTGATACCATACGGTTTCTGTCTGTGGCTGTACTCTTCCTACCGCACACAATACCACCACTACCCCATCTAACACGCGCAACGCACGTTCGACTTCTGCAGTAAAATCTACATGTCCCGGCGTATCAATAATGGTAATGTCTACTTCACGCCACCGCACCGTCGTTGCAGCACTCTGAATGGTGATACCGCGTTCCTGTTCCTGTACCATCCAATCCATCGTTGTCGCACCATCATCAATTTCCCCCATGCGGTGGATCTTGCCCGTGTAAAAAAGCATACGTTCAGTGGTAGTAGTCTTACCAGCGTCAACATGTGCCATAATGCCAATATTCCTCATCTGCTGTTGTCTCATATCTTCCTCTTTATCACGTACCTGTACGGATAAAAAACAGTGCACAGGACTACTCCCCACCATCATAGCAGCGGGAAAGAGAATACCTAAAACGTAAAACAGTGCACGCTACACCGCACGCGCATTCAGTGACAAATCACAAATCGTCTGTGGAAACAAAATCTGCAATTAAATGGGGTGGTACCGAATCTTTCAGTTTCCTTACAATAGACTGCAGCACACGCACATCTTCGGCTTCACTTAACAGAGACTTTTTTTGACGCAAAAATTCAACCGCCTGAATATATTTTTTCGCGTGCACCAATACGTTTGCATACTCAAGAATACGTTGAGTATTTTTCTGATCACGCTCATACAACTGTTGATAAAGAAGTAGCGCGCGAGCTGTTTCACCAAAAGAAAGCAACGCATACGCGTACGCGGCAGCAATGGTTGCATTGGCAGAATCCGCATCGTATAACGGTTGCAGTGCATGAACAGCAGTTTTCCAATCATTCTGCAATCCACACACACGCGCAAAATTATACTGCGCTGCATGATAGTACGCAGGGTCACGCGCTGCACGCATATAATAATCACGCGCCTCGTCATAACGATGCAGCTGCACATACGCATGGGCAAGATCAAAATACTCTGGCGCAAGAGACGACTCAGGCTTTCCGCATGCAAATAGTCCTGTATAAAACAGGTGAAACAAAAAAAAGCAAAAACACTGCTTACCGTTCATCAGTCAGCGAGAACCTAATACCGTTTCCTCTATCTTGCGGAGCTGGGACCGGTACAGGCCAGAAATATTTGAACCATAGTCTGCCAAAAGCTGGATAATATTCCGCGGATAGTCTTCAACATCAACCCCGTTAACTCGATCACCAGCATCGCCAAGACCAGGCATAATATACGCACGCGCGTTGAGTACGGGATCCATCCACAGCGTATACACCGTGCAATTCTCTAGGGAACGCACTACACGAATCGCACCTTTCAGTGCAGAAATCATGTGAAAACAGCTGATAGATTTTGGTTTCACACCGAGATCTTGCAAATAACGCACTATGGTAACCAAACTACCACCGGTGGCGTTCATGGGATCGGCGAAAACCAGATCCTTACCATCCAACTCTCGTGCAGAAAAGTATGATTTATCCAGATCAAACACATACTGCATATCGCGCTCATCACGGAGATCATCTCGCTTGATTTTAAAAAGCGCAAACGGCGTTACGTACCCATGCGAAGAATATTCTTCTATCTCCTTAGAAACAATCATCGAAGGTAACAGCGCTCCTCGTAACATGACACACATCACCGTGTTCTCAATTTTATAATCCACGTTTGCAATTTTATGTACTGCATAGTTTTGTACAGGAAAAGCAACCGGTGTTTTTGTAATAAGATATGTTTTATGCTCTTCATGAGAGCCGCCGTAGGCAAGCCTAAACAGCATTTCAAACGCACGCTGTGTGTAGTAGATGAATTCACTATATCCGGTATGAATATTACGCAGCTTTGAAACAACTCGAGAAACTTCTGCATGGTTCTCTCGTTGCGTTTCAAACGAATATACCTTCAGCGCGGGTAATTCTTTACAGATCTCCTGCATCAGATTCCCGATACTGTCATATGTAGCGATGATATTTTCTTCAGCGCGTGCGCTACGCGCTCCATTCTGCTGATCTTCAAACTGCGCAAAAGAACTCATCGCAGATGAGTACAACTCGTCCAATTTACTCAGATAATAGCTGTCACGTTCTGTCAAACAGTCATCAAGAAACTTTGCCTCCGTGATCACTCTGCGCGCCGTCTGCCCTTCCATATAAACTCCTCATCCCCCAATTCACGTTCCTCGCGCGTGTGCTATACCCTACACCACTTACAGCGTGAGAGAAAGCTTATACGCAGCACGCCGCGCGTACTCAAACGCAGGACACTTTTCTGCAAGGTTGTAATACATATCACGCGCCTGGGCGTGCAAACCCTTTTTGTATAAGAGATCTGCAAAATGGAGCAGTGTCTGCCACACTCCATGCTCATTCGCCCACTTCAAAATAGTCGGATGAGATCCAGTTCGCAAAAATAAATCAGCAAGATCCTTATACTGATACGTGAGTTCTATTTTCTGCAAAAAAGAATCGAGCGCACTGATTGCAATATCGGCTGCAAGCACCGAAACAGGCAAAGCGCGTTCTATGTTATCTGTCCGTACGTACATTTCTGTAAGCTCTTGATATGCGCGCAGTGCAAGAACATTTCGATGACGATATAATTTAAAAAATTTCTCTACCGTATTGGAGGAGCGGATAGTGCGAAGCATTGCGTGCAGCGTCTTGCCCCACACCTCACGTGCACTGTACAGAGGATCTTCGCTCAGCACAAGGAGCAAGTACTTCTCCCGTTCATCCTGCTGACTGAGCAGACGAGACACATTCGCCATTGCGTAGATAATATCAAAGCGAGCGTCGGGAACTACAAGCTGCGCTCGCGTATCCCACGCATTTCGATAATGCTGCAAAGCCTGGGCGTACTCTCCTTCACCCTCGAATACCTTTCCCAAGAGCAACTCCGCTTCTGGAAAAGCGGCTGAATCCTTCAGCCACTGGAGCAGTTTGGAAACGGAGTTTTGAAAAACGTGCGGCGCATGAGTGAGAAAAATAGCATCAAGCACTTCGCAGGCATCTGTCTCTCCTCGACTTTTTAAAAGTGCATATAAATCAGACAGTGTTTCGGGTATCCCCGCTGACTCAGCCCGTGTGCGTGCACGCAGTAGCACTCGGCACTGGTGCTCCACTTGCTCCCGCCGAAGCGCCCGTGCCCGCTGCGCATAGCGCAACGTATCGCCAAATTCCTCTCGCTCATAGACAACCTGTGCCCACTGTAACAGGTGCCACGGATCCTCCCCACGCACCCGATCGGATTCACTGCGCACCCGCCCCTCTGACCCAAAAAGAAACGCAGCACTCATGACACCCGCCGCATATGCTTTGATCAGGTTATTCATAAACTTGACAATTCCTCTTTAAACGCTGCGTCTATTATGCGCGTGCGCTCGTCTGCGCAAAGATCACGTACCTGAATGCGACGCACTATCTTTCCCCGCTTAAAAAAAATCACCGAATCCTCCGCACCGCTGATACCGAGATCCGCATGCTTTCCTTCTCCAGGACCATTCACTACACAGCCCATAACCGCAACCGTGATATCCTTTTTCAAACTGAACAGTTCCTTTTGCCACCTCCGCACAAATGCGTGTACGTCAAAACCAATCCTGCCACAGCGCGGACATGACACTAAACGAACCCCACCAGCCCGTTTACCGCATTCAGCAAGAATTTCTCGCGCAGCCAGCACCTCATGCTCCATGCTATCTGAAAGACTCACCCGCACCGTGGCACCAATATTGCGTGACAGTAATTGGGAAAATGCAAGTGTACTTTTGACAATACCGGAAACAAGCGGGCCTGCTTCTGTTACTCCAAGGTGCAAGGGAATATCAGACTGCTGCGCAAAAAGTTCGTTGGCACGTACCGTCTCTGCAACCGTAGAAGCCTTCAGAGAAAGGACAACCCGATCAAAGTGTAACTGATCTAGATACGCAGCTTCTGCAAAGGCAGTTTGCACCAACGCTTCTGCACGCGCATTCACTGACTGCATCCCATCCGCGTAACGCGCCGCAACTGCGCGCTTCACCACACCCGGCAGAGAACCGGTATTCACCCCAATACGCAAAGCAGTGCCGGTTGCTCGAGCCTTTTCTACCACCGCACGCACGCGCTCACGCACACCGATATTCCCCGGGTTAATACGCACTTTCGCTACCGGTCCGTCCATACACCGCAGCGCAAGCCGGTAATCAAAGTGAATGTCTGCAACAAGCGGCATACGCGTGCGCGCGCAAAGCGCCACAAAAAGCTCAGCCGATTCCCTGTCAGGAACGGCAAAACGCACAACGTCACACCCTAATTGTTCAAGTTCCAAAAGACGGTCCACAATGGATTGGAGATCTGCACCAATGAGCGGTTCTTTCCACATTGTTTGGATAGGAATCGGTGCGTCACCCCCAAGAGGCAACGCACGCACATGTTCCTTTCCTCCAATTACCAATGATCGTGCACGGTAGTGGGACGCACGCGGTCTTAATTTTAATGGAACATCCAAAAGTCCACTCCCATACGGACTATTGCAGGGAGACACACCGGCAGATGAATCCACCTTTTCCTCTGGCTGCCGCGCAGCACGCTCGTCCCTCTGATTCACCGGGCCACCACTTGCGCACGCACACTTTGCGCAACTTCCACTCCACAGAGTGCTTCGATAACTGCGAAAGAAAACTCTTCTGCCGCACCTGCCGCACACGCGGTCAAAAGATTTCCATCACGTACCACCCGCGCGCGCTCAGGTTTACGAAGCGCACGCGATTTCTCCTCTTCCGTCCTTTTCCCAACCCCATCGTCATGTGCGGAGAACACCGCCGGCTCCATACCCGGATAGCAGGTATAGCGACGTGACCCCAGGAGATTCCACGCAGAGAGCACTCGCGCCGGGGCAGCACACAGCGCAGCGACGAGTCCTCCGCGCAGGTGCACGCGCATGACAAAATCACGCACCGCCGCACAGGCGGCAAGCGTATGACAGTTTTCCAACCCCCCGGGAAGAAGAACCGCATCTGCGGCGCACGCGGCATCCGCGATGCCCGGAGAAGCACAAAGCGCCTCAAGACTGCAGTCGCAGCTCACACGCAAGCCACGCGTAGAAACAACCTGCTCTGCCCCAACACCCACGAGCGTTAACGCTATCCCCGCACGTCTGAGATAATCCAACGGGGTGATAGTCTCCACTTCCTCAAATCCGTGTGCAACAAAAAGGTATACCCGTACGCTCACCGCAACACCCCCGTACCTGTTCTTACAGCAACAGTGCAACCCCGCGCACACAGACTACGGATAATCGTCCTCCGTTCAAAAGCGACGTACTAGCCGTGCGCCCCGCGAGCGCAGCACTACCTTAGGATAGAAGAACTAAAAACCACGCGGAGCCTGTGCCGGATCTATTGGTTTATTTTTTTTATATACCATAAAGTACAATCGTGATCGCGCCGCTGCTGCGTCAAACCCCAAATTACCGAGCACGTCGCCGGCAGAAACATAATCTCCTGACTTTGGCAAAATACGCTCAAGTCCTCCATACACGTACACGTGCTTTCCCGCCGACTCTACAAAGAGCACCTGACCATAACCCCGATGGGTCCCCCTGGAGATTACCTTACCAGACATGAGTGCACGCACGGCAGCATTTCTTTCCGAATCAATAACAACCCCGTAGGTCTTGCCCCGCACGTACGCAAGCGAAGTCGGGCTCACCGGCCAGCGCGCATTCTTATCAACTTTCTTACTGATATACTGACGCGGATCACGCAGAGAAATTTCTCTCCTCTCGGGGGCCGGCACAGCAGCGGGGGGAGAAACAGGAGTCTGTACGGGATCGGCACGGGCACGCGCCCACTGATCCCCATCGGGCAAAGAAGACACAGATAAGATGCGGTCCGCGCCCGCCACGGTAGGAGGCGACTTTTCACGCGGAGGAATCACGAGCACATCACCTGGGTGAATAGTGTGCGCAGCAGAGATTCCGTTGGCTGCAAGAAGCGCGGCAAGTGAACAGTTTAGCATACGGGCAATCGAAAAGAGGGTGTCACCCCGGCGCACCGTGTATCCTCGTGGAACTACTATGCGCTGCCCAGGCACAAGCTGGTGTACGTTTGCCAGATTATTTGCCTGCGCAAGCGCAGAAAGGGGCACGCCATAGCGACGCGAAAGTGAAAAGAGGGTCTCGCCCTTAGCAATCACGTGCACCGTCTGCGCCGCGCCGTAGGCTGCTGCCAACAAAAAACACCCCGCAAGCGACAGAAAAAAACCGCCCATACCCGCCCCCTTCTCGGCAGATAAAAAAAAAGCATGAGCGTCACCTATGCGCGCCCGTTCCCCCTGTCGTAAATAACAAACGTTCACCCGCAGCCGAGACACTCCACAGCCGGCAGGAGCACGCACTAACCCTACTTGTCGCTTCGATCTCTCTTACGCTGATCCTTTTCCATACGCTCGCTCCACACCTTTGCTTTCTTTTTTACCTCCTCTGCATCTTGTCGCTCGTTGAGCAACAGGTGGACCCTGCGCAGCGCGTGCAGGTAGCAGACAGCCAATTTAAAATCTTCAAAACTGGAGGACGTCATCTCATACTTTTCCCGGTAACGCTCAGCTGCCTGCAGGAGTAATTTCTTTACCAAACGCAGGTGATAGACCACTGTCTCGTACTCGTCAGCCTGTGGATTCAATCCAATCTCAGAAGAATTCGCTAAATCCAGAATATTCTTCGCCACCGTTGCGTAGCGCGCCTGGAGCTCTACAAAAGACCAATACCATTTAGTATTCGTCCCATAGGCGCTAATAATGGAATCAATGGCGAGTCCCATCTTACGGATAAGATAATAACGCTGCTGCTGACTTACGTTCGCTATCTGCGCCACCTGTTCCTGGTAATCGGAAAACGGCGTGTCAATTAAATTGGTAACAATTTCTTCAAGATAGATGAGCGCCTTATAAAGCGTTTTCCGCGCCTCATTCAGCAGATCCTCCTGCTTACCACCTACTACTACAACCTGTGTCTGATATTTAGCAGCGTACAGCGTACTGAGGTAAATCATGTCATCTACCAACGCGAGCTTCTTGTACGCCGCGCCCGTCCCATCCCGCCTGATCAGTTCTAAAATGTTTTTTTCACGCGTAAAGATTTGATCAATAGTCCCTTGGTATACGTTCAACTTTTTCTGGTACAGAGCATTCTGCTCTTCCTCAGTCACCGCACTCCCCCCTTCTCTGCCGCGCACCTGCGCGCAACAACTCCTGCGCATGCGCTAGGGAGGTTGCACTGTGCGTGTCCCCTGCTAGCATGCGCGCAACTTCTTGAACCCGTCGTTCCCCCACTACATGCGCCGCGCTCGTATTCGTGTGTTCTCCACTCGACTCTTTTTTCACACACACGTGCGCATCCGCGTGCGCCGCTATCATAGCCAAATGCGTAATGCACACAACCTGCTTGTGCTCAGACAACGCTTGCAAATGCTCTGCAACCGCACGCGCCGTTTCACCTCCAATTCCCACATCAATCTCATCAAAAATCAACGTGCCCACTTCATCGACCGATGAAAGCACAGTCTTTAAAGCAAGCATCACGCGGGAGAGTTCCCCCCCTGAAGCAATCTTTGCTAGCGGACGCGCAGGCTCTCCTGCGTTGGCGCTAATTAAAAACTCAACGTCATCAAAGCCATACGGACCCGTGCGTTGTTTCGCGCATTGCTCATCGCGCGTGCATATCTGTACGTGAAACCGCGTACTCGCCATCCCCAAACGGTGTAGCACTCCCTCCACCCGCGTACGAAACGCTTCTGCCACTGCATGACGCTTAAGCGATAAGGCACGTCCCGCGTGTAATACCTGAGCCATCAGACGCTGAACATCTTGCTCAAGCGCCTCTTTATCACCCACCGCCTGTGAAAGATCCTGCATCTCTTGCTGCGCACGCGCACGGTATTCTAAAACCTGCGCAACTGTTCCTCCATATTTTTTCTTCAGCCGGTATATGAGCGCAAGACGCTCCTGAACGTGCTGCAAACGGTCGGGACAAAACTGAATACCGTCTGTATACGTACGCAGAACATGCGCTACGTCTTCGATTTCATAGTACGCACTTTCTAAACGGGCACGCGCCGGCTCAAGACTCCCATCAATCCCACAGGCGCTTTCAAGTGCACCAAGCGCTTTCTTTAAGGAAGAAAGCAGCGCGCCCTCTTGCAGGTCCACCCCCCTAATTGCAGCGTCAACCCTTTGCATCACATCACAGAGTTTTTCGTGCTGGCAGAGCTTTTGCTCTTCTCCTTCCAACGCACGCTCCTCATGCACGTCCAACGCTGCGTGCTCCAGTTCCTCAAGGGCAAAGGAGAGGAATTCTAGCCGCTCCTGCCGGTTGTGTTCACAGGAAGCGAGCCGCTGCAGCTGCGCGCGTCGCTCTGCAAGAGCCGCATAACACGCAGTAAACGCATCAACTTCTTGCTGGAGTCCTCCGTAGGTATCCAGAAAGCGGCGATGCTCTGCAACACGAAACAGCGATTGGTGTTCATGCTGTCCGTGGAGGTCTATGAAAAATGACGTGAAAAACTCCAAATCTGCGCGAGAGACCGGGACGTTTTGAATCCACGCCGTGCCACGACCGGTACGCCGCATCACCCGACGAAGGAGCACGCGGTGGTGCTCAGGCTCAATACTCCGTTCTGCCAACCATGTGTGCACCGCACGCGGTGCGTGATCACAGCGAAACACCGCAGAAACCCATGCCTCGTTCTCATCCTTGCGAATAAGATCAGGCCCTACCTTTTGCCCACAGAGAAAGGACAGCGCGCCGAGTATCATTGACTTACCCGCACCCGTCTCCCCTGAGAGGGCAGTAAACTGTGCACCAAACTCCAACGCCAAAGATTGAATGAGCGCAACGTTGCGCACCGAAAGTTGCTCAATCATCGTGACGTCTTCCCCTGCGAGAAAAAATACTCCCTGACCACGCCAGTTTCGAGCACAGTGCATGGTAGAACACGTGTGGTGTACAGAAAACCAATCGTGCGCTGCACGATGACCTGCTTGCAAGCAGCTGATCTTCTTCCTGCAACGTGCACAATTCATGTCCGTCCACAGACAGCACCGTTTCTTTGTGTCGCATAGACAACACCTTGATACGCACCACCCCTGAGGAGGGAACTACCACGGGACGATTAGAAAGGCACAGTGCGCTTATGGGAGTGAGGACAAACGCATCAAGGTCCGGATCGAGGATGGGACCGCCACAGGCCGCCGAGTACGCAGTAGATCCTGTAGGCGTCGCAAGAATAATGCCATCAGCTTCATACACGCCAAAAGAAATGTCGTTGAAGCACACCTCTGCCCGGGTAAGACGCGCGACGCGTCCACTTGAAAGGACAACATCGTTTAACGCCAGACACGAAGCAATCTCTTTACCCGCACGCGTGACGGTGCACGATATGAGCGCACGCTCAGCAGGGCGCACCCCCCCTGCCAAATAATCGCTCAACGCCTGTTGCCAATACCGTGGCTCAATAGGAGCGATAAAGCCGAAACGCCCTAAATTTATGGCAAGTATGGGAATACCAGAAGGAGAAGCACAGCGCGCGGCAAACAGTGTAGTACCATCCCCCCCAATACTGACTGCAAACATATAGCCTGCGCGAGCACAGCTTTCTTTATTCAATCCATCATACTCAATGGTGTGGCACTGGAATCCACGTATGCTCAGAAAGTTCACAACGTCCGCAGCGAGCACCGCAGCGCGCGGTTTGTACGTGCTGACAATAAGCAACACCTTCGCGTCCCCCGATGATTTTGCAACAGGCCGCTGAGGACACACGCGGCTGCTCACGGCAGTGTCCCAAGGATGCGCGCAATTTCCTGTGCGTGTGCAGGCGCAAGACGCGGGTACAACGGAAAGCGCACGCAGCGCAACAAAAGCGCAGATGCATGTGGCCAACACATCTCAGGCGTAATCTCAGACGCACGCACTTCCCTTTCCCAGCTAGAGTCCTGACAGGTTTTTTCCGCGCCCTGCGTGGTCTCTAGTACCTCCCTGTCCTCACCCTGAAAAGGTGCCGTGTGCGATGCAGAAGTAGGAAGAAACTGCGGAAAAGGCCACCGTCTGCGCATAGCAGGTAATTGAAACGCTGCCACAATGGAATGTTCAAAGGCAGGAGAAATCTCAATGGACGCCTGCCGCACGTAACGCGTCACTTCCTTCAGATCAGAAGCAAGGACAACAGGAAAAGCGTAGGCACTGTGTTCCAATTGCTCACACCGGTGAAGCGTACCGTGACGCGTACGCAAAAGCGCAGAGGAGTATCGGTCGTAGATTGCGCGCCTGAGGGCAATATTTTTTTCTTGCTGCTTTACTTGGACACACGCGAGCGCCGCGTTCATATCCGGCAGCATATCAACGGCAAGCGCTTCTGGCACAAGCGCCTGAAGCCGACGCGCGCAGGCGGCCTCAAAGGCCATGAGTACCGCGCCGCCGCCTGCGGTAAGCATATCGTGTGCCTCCAATCCCACGATGACACACGAGCCAAAGGTTCCCACCTTCTTTTCTCCCAATACTGCACCGACACTCTGAGAGCTGTCTTCGATGACGGGTATCCCCAGTTCCAAAAACACCGCTGCAGGAGGCACATTTCCAAGTGTTTCAGGCACAAGAAGCGCACGAGCGCCACGCGCGATGCCAGTTTCCACCACATCACGGGACAACAAACCGCTGTGAATGTCTACGTCAAGGACAAGCGGCTGCAGCCCCTGGTGAAGCACCTCACGGTAGTGCCAGAAGGGCGCAAGCGCAGAAAGAAGTACAGGGGAAGCAGGAGGCAATTTCAGTGCACGGAGTGCAAAGGAAAGTGCGATAGCGGGGCTGCGCAGCACGTATGCATCGATTGGAGAAAACACCTCGCGCACCAACTGGATGAGGGTGCTGCCAAGCGAACCAGGGCCAATTTTTTCATCCACCAAGCAGGTGAGCACCGCGTCCATTTCGGACCTTCGGATGGCGGGGCTGTGGACGGGGATGGACCCCGCACGGCGCTTGGAGCTGCAGGCAGGAGACAGACAGCGGTGGGGCACTAGAGGTTCGCGAGCTTTTGCAACTCTTTGGAGCTAAACAGCTTGTGGATATCCAGAACAATAAGATAACTCGTCCCCTGGCGCACGACCCCATGAATGTACTCCGCCCCGATGCCGGTGATAACCTGGGGAGGGGACTGCACGTCCTCCTGCGAGACAGCGATAACACGCGCGATGCGGTCGATGATAATGCCGAGCTTACTGTCCTCCACATTGAGAATGACAAAGCCGCCGAGATACTCGTCGCCCGACTCGAGCGTAGCCTCGCGTAGGTGAAAGCGCTTGTGCAGGTTAATAATAGGGATAATCTCGCTGCGCAGGTTAAAAATGCCCTCCACGTAAGCAGGCGCACAGGGAATAGGACGAACGTCCTGAACCTTCACAATCTCCTTGACACCCATAATGTCGATGCCATAAAGCTCCTCCCCGAGCTGGAAGGTAACGAGTTGAAACTGTTCGTCGTTTACCGCCATGGGGACCCTCCGATGGTGCAGCGTGGGGCCATGGTACAAAAAACATCGTCTTCGTACAATCCCTCCTCTCAGCTGCAGTCAAGCGCGTGTCCTGCACTCCGTTCGCTCACGCACCTTGCAGAGCACTAGGCACGATGTATGCGACGGGCACACCTCCGAGCGCGTGCATAAAATTTGTGTCTTCGGGCAGTCTGCGCGGTCTGTCCCTTACGTTGCGCACAGGGGGCGCCAGGCCGCAGCACGCCGCCGCGCGTCATACGACGAGCACCACGCAAAAGCTTTAACTCGTAGCGCAGCGCACGGGGTAGCTGCATCATGGCCAACACCTGTGCGAGGCGCAGCGCCGCAAGTGCCCGGTGAGAGACGCGGTTCTTCTCCTCAATGCTGAGCTGAGCGAACGTCCTGCCCAGGTGTGGCAACAGGAAAATCGGGTCATAGCCAAAACCTTCTACCCCAGACATTTCTGTAGTCAACACTCCCCGGCACACCCCCCGCCCAACGCACAACGGCACCGATCCCAACTTCAGTACCGCCACACACACAAAGGAACAGGCACGGTCCTGCCGTCCGTGCATACGTTCCAGAAGGAGCTGCATGCGCGCAGTGTCTGTGTGTACCCCATGCTGTGCACCAAAACGCGCCGAATGCACCCCTGGGTCCCCGTCTAAAGCATCCACACAGAGACCTGAGTCATCGGCGAGCACAGGCGCATGTACCACGTCATAGAGGGCGTCAGCCTTCTGCCTTGCATTAGCAAAGAAAGTAGACCCGTCCTCAGGCGAGAAAAAATCGATACCCTCGTCTTTCGGCAGGAGAATCGTGTGCATGGGGAAAAGTGAGGAGAACTCCGCGTGCTTGTGCGCGTTGTTTGACGCAAGATAAATGCGCATGTACCAGCATACTGTAGCTCTACGCAAGAAATCAACCGCGCGCATTTTTCACGGCGCAGTTACCTGCAAGGAGCGTGATACAGACGCTTGTATTAAGGGACACACCTAGGCTAGAATCCTGCCGCCGCGGAGGTTTTGCTATGAAATTTTCAACTCGTTGTCTACGCCTTGTGCTGTGCGCTTCTGCTGTCGCTCTGAGTGCGCAGGATGCATCTGATACTGCTGGGCGTGTGTTAGAGCCCCCTCCCCCAGGGCTCACAGAGAGCAACTCTTCTCGTATGTACTACGTCAATCTTCCTGTGGTGAAAGTCTTCTCTCACCGCTTGGGCTATCGGGTTATTTACCGGCGTGCTAACTTCGAAATGGCCGAGATCTATCTGCCGTCCGCCTGGTTCTCGCCCAGGGTGGGTAAGGCGCTCTTGCGGCACGCTCCAGTGCGCGTCGATCCCTACCTTTCGTTTTTTATGGAAGGGAACACACTTACCTACGTAAAGCTCACACTCCCTCGCAGCCTGAGCAGCCCGGTGTGGGGAACGCTGAAAAGTCCTTCTGAGTACGACGATAAGTTTGATGTTCAGTTCCAGTCCCCCGAGTTCTCTTCCTAAGTCCGTTTCCTCCCCCTCTCCGTGCGCGGCGCGTACAGGGGATCGGGGGAGGGGTCTTTCCGGGCTCATCGAGTTCATTGACGCGCATCGCGCGTTTGCGGTCGTGGGGCATGAGAAGCCGGATGGGGACTGTGTAGGTTCCAGTCTTGCGCTTGCCTCGTTCCTAAGACGCATAGGGAAAGAGGTTGAGCTTTTGTCTGCGGGTCCTTTCAAGCGTAGAGAGATCGCTGCGTACGCGACACTCTTCCGTCCAAGTCTCTCTGCGCAGATACGGCCGTCTGATCAGACGGCCGTCATCGTGGTCGACTGCTCTGAGCTCAGCCGCGTTGGCGCTGAGCTCGCCTCGCAGCTTGCCCCCTTTGCGCGCGCGTTCATAGACCATCACGAAACGTGCGGCGACCACTGCGCGCACTCGTTCGTCGTAAAAACAGCTCCGTCCACCACTACATTGGTGCAAACGTTAATCGAGACGATGGCCGGATCTCTTGAAGCAGCCGAGGCGCGCGCACTTTTTTTGGGATTGGCTACGGACACAGGTTTTTTTCGCCACCTCGACGAGCACAGTGCGGACACGTTCGCTTCTGCTGCGCGTCTTGTACGTGCAGGCGCCAATCCGAAGGACACGTTTCTTGCCATGAACGGTGGGAGATCCCTTGCTTCGCGCATGTTGATTGCGCGCGTGCTTTCTCGACTGACGCCGTATTATGGTGGCGCGCTCATGACCTCGTACGAAACTTGCGAAGACGCGGTCCAGTTGGGGCTTGATGTGCGAGACTCCGATGCTCTGTATCAGCTCATCCAGAGCATCCAGGGCGTCGAGGCAATTGTGGTGGTACGTCAGGAATCTCCCACACATTGTTCGGTGGGGTTTCGATCGCGAGGATCGATTGACGTAAGCGTTATCGCCGCTCGCTTCGGGGGTGGAGGTCATCGCTGCGCTGCTGGCCTTCGTATCGAGGGCACCGTTGATGAACTGTTACCCCGCTTTGTTGCTGCCTTTGAGGCTCAGATGCGTGCACCCGCGGCCGGGGCGCAGGTGCGCTCCTAAACCCCACGTTTGCCCCGCGTGCGCGGTGGCCTGCGCTCTTCTCTCACTTTTGGCAAGAGGGAGCGTAACTTTTGCATCGTTGGGCTTTTCTCCCCTGAGTCTTACAGACGTGACAAGGGGGTTTTCTGTGATGAAAGGATCTGTCCGCGCGCTGTGCGCGTTCCTTGGTGTTGGAGCGCTCGGTAGCGCTTTGTGTGTCTCGTGCACAACCGTGTGTCCGCACGCCGGGAAGGCCAAAGCGGAAAAGGTAGAGTGCGCGTTGAAGGGAGGTATCTTTCGGGGTACGCTACCTGCGGCCGATTGCCCGGGAATCGATACGACTGTGACGTTCAACGCGGATGGCACTGCGCAAAAGGTAGAGCTTGCCCTTGAGAAGAAGTCGGCACCTTCTCCTCTTACGTATCGCGGTACGTGGATGGTACGTGAAGACGGAATTGTCGAACTCTCGCTTGTGTCCTCGGAGCAATCGAAGGCACCGCACGAGAAAGAGCTGTACGAGCTGATAGACAGTAACTCCGTTCGCTACATGGGCGCTCCCGGCGCAGGAAAGCCTTCAAAGGAGATGGCGCCGTTTTACGTGCTCAAAAAAACAAAGAAATAGTTAAGTCTGCCCCTTCCCTTCCGTTCCTTCGGGCTCTGTGCGCCCCCTTCGGGGCGAGTCACCACGGTCACGAGGGGAAGAGGAGGGCCGACCTGATCATCGCGCCTTTTTCAGAAAGGCGTCCTTGAATCCAAACCTTTGGAAGTTCTCTAGTACCGCGCCGCGTTCGTCTTTTTGGACAGGACCGACGCATACGGTGAAACGCACCTTACCTTCATGGATGTCCTGCTCCACTGCGATGGGGTATTCTACCCCGTAACGGTGGACAATGCTCTGCACCTGGATAGCGTCATGAAAGACTGCAATCTGTACGTAGTATTCACCAGGTTGCAGTCCACGTGGCGCACCCTCGGGTATCACCTGGGGATGCGCACGTCCTTTCTGTTCCTCCGGAACCACAATTTCTGACTCGGATAGGTCAGGGAGCGTAAAGGGGAGTTCCCCCTCAGGGTTCCGAAACTGATTGGGAGCTGAGTTGGAAACCGAGTGGGATGGCTGCTTCGTATGCTGAGAAGCGACCTCACGCTCCCCTCCTTCATGCCCAGAGGCCGGCTCCACTACCCCCGGCACGTCCTCCACCTCACGCTCCCCTCCTTCATGCCCAGAGGCCGGCTCCACTACCCCCGGCACGTCCTCCACCTCACGCTCCCCTCCCTCACGCTCAGAGGCCGGCTCCACTACCTTCGGCACGTCCTCCACCTCACGCTCCCCTCCCTCACGCTCAGAGGCCGGCTCCACTACCTTCGGCACGTCCTCCACCTCACGCTCCCCTCCCTCACGCTCAGAGGCCGGCTCCACTACCTTCGGCACGTCCTCCACCTCACGCTCCCCTCCCTCACGCTCAGAGGCCGGCTCCACTACCTTCGGCACGTCCTCCACCTCACGCTCCCCTCCCTCACGCTCAGAGGCCGGCTCCACTACCTTCGGCGCGTCCTCCACCTCACGCTCCCCTCCCTCACGCTCAGAGGCCGGCTCCACTACCTTCGGCGCGTCCTCCACCTCACGCTCCCCTCCCTCACGCTCAGAGGCCGGCTCCACTACCTTCGGCACGTCCTCCACCTCACGCTCCCCTCCCTCACGCTCAGAGGCCGGCTCCACTACCTTCGGCACGTCCTCCACCTCACGCTCCCCTCCCTCACGCTCAGAGGCCGGCTCCACTACCTTCGGCGCGTCCTCCACCTCACGCTCCCCTCCCTCACGCTCAGAGGCCGGCTCCACTACCTTCGGCACGTCCTCCACCTCACGCTCCCCTCCCTCACGCTCAGAGGCCGGCTCCACTACCTTCGGCGCGTCCTCCACCTCACGCTCCCCTCCCTCACGCTCAGAGGCCGGCTCCACTACCTTCGGCGCGTCCTCCACCTCACGAGACAAAGGGGAAACCAAACGCGGGTCATCGAAAATAACCGTATCGCGATATTCCGGTACAGTGTGACCTGCCGGCGGGGATGACAGAGGATCACGCTGCGCGGGGCGCGCAGGCACACGGGACGGCAAAGATGCAAGGGACAGTCCGTCCTGACTTGTTTGAGACCCACCGCGCACGGTACCCAAGGTACGTACGCGTACACGCACAGCTTGGTATACGCCAATCCCAAGCTGTGCTGCAGCAGCGGGTGCAAGGCTAACTAGAAGACCGGGGATCCCTGCGTGCCCAATAACCACTGCCTGAGCCTTGGCATTCTTTTCTAAGTTGCTAATTTCAACAGCAGTGTTTTTGGGGAACATGTCACTGCGCACAAACATGCCGTCCTGCAGAAAACTTCCCTGGGGGCCAATTTCTGCATTCCCTTCCCACACAGCCCAAAGCGGCGTGACAGAAGCAACACAAAGCACTAAGAACGCAGTGTTCACCCTAACCAGGTAAGATCTTCCTTTGACACCCCTTTTTGCGAACATGTGGCGTTTAATCATAAGACTCCTCCCAGCTGAAGCGACGCTGCAGACACCTTACGTATTCCCTATTTTCTATAACTGAACTCCGGCTGTATCGGTGCTCGTGCCCACCCGTATGTACGAAATTGCCTGCTCCGCAATACAACGGGTAACGACGTCAACACACTCAGAAACGGGAATACTCTCCCTGTATGGGGCGACACACGCATAGACACACGCGCGCTGCGTATGCAAATCCACTAATGTCCACACAGCACGGAACCTCTCTGAAGACCAAGCGCCGCGGGCACGGGAGGTAGGGCTTTCCCCACCAGGGAGACGAGCGGAATGAAACTGCACCAACAACGCGTAATCGGGCATTACTTCAAAACATGCAGCAATTTCTGCTATAGTCTGGCCGTCGTGTACACCCGGCGGTACTGCCGTAACCACCATTCCCTCGTCGAAGAAGGCGTTAAGGAGCGTATCGCCCACTGCTGTGCTCATGCTCGAATCTTGAGAGCCCCCACTGCGATGAACGGGCACGTAAGCGATACTGACTCCCTTCGCACTGAGGTACCAGAACGCGCGCATCACCAGCGCGATACAGCACAGACGCTTCCCCACTCCTACTCCCCCCGACACCGATCCAGTATCGGAAGATGGGGAGCGCGGATAACAGTTTCCTCAATTCCCCGATGAACCTGACACTGTAGCAGGTGGCAGGAGAGATGTCGGCACCAGCCGCGCAATATGTGCAAGACCTGAGAGCGTCAGCTGTGCATCGATAGGAGGAAAGTCCACCTCTGACGAGAAAAGACGCGAAAGCCCCCCCGTTATCACCGCTGCACAGCGGCACCCTAACTCTTTCTGACACTGTGCAATCATAGCGCGAATAACAAAGAGCGTGCCCCGCACCACACCCGCCTGCACCGCATGCGTAGTATCCTTGCCCAGAACGGAATCAGGCAGGGCAAGAGGAACAAGTGGTAATTGTGCCGTTCCTGTATGGAGAGACTGCACCGCAGTGCGCAGACCAGGCGCAATTGCCACCCCTTGAATCAACCCCGTGCCATCCACCGCCGTAAAGGTGAGCGCTGTTCCACAATCCACTACCACGCAAGCAGAACGGAAATGCACATAGGCCGCCACCGCGTTGGCTACCAAGTCAGTGCCAATTTCCGCGCGCACTGGCTCTGGTATGCGCACCGGCAAGTGCTCGTACGCCCACGGGCCAAAGACAACCGGCTGGACGCCGCTAATCTGAGCGACCGCATCTGCAATGGTCTTTGTCAACACAGGCACGACGGAGGAAATAAACGCATCACGGAGAGAAGCACGGCCGACCCCCGCACGTTCGCAAAGCGCATGGATGAGAAGCGAGTACTCATCTTGGGTTTTACGCGCGTCAGGCGCAAGGCGAAACAACTCACGCACGCACACACGGCCACCATTCTCGCCTTGGATTCCGAACACTACGTGCGAGTTCCCTACGTCTATCAAAAGCATGGTCGAAGCGCTATACCACAACGTTCACCACATCTAGCAGTTGATAATACCAAAAACCATCACCAGAAGCGCCACCGTCTCACACAAACCAACGATAGTCAAATACTGGCTAAATCCTTTACCTGTTTCTGCAAGCGCATCGGCGCCGGCTGCGGCAGCCCGCCCTTGAGAAAGCGCCGAAGCGGCAATTCCCAAACCGCACGCAACCCCCGCGCCGAGTAGGTACCACGGGTCCTTTTCAGAAGAAAACATCGCCTTCATTAGCAAAAAACCATAAATAGTCTGCGTAAGGGGAGCCCCCGCAAAGGCAAGCAAGATAAAGGGAGCGGGCTTATTATTCAGATAACAGCGCTTCCACGAACCAATCGTTCCCTGCCCTGCCAAAGCCAAGCCGAGCGCAGAACCCACCGCAGAGATCCCCAGCACCGCCGCGGCGCCAAACATACCAAAATTCATAACGAGCCCTCCACTCTTTTTCTACCTCTTTCTATGCTAACGCTCCCTAAAGGGAGTATATCGTATGCCTGTCCACATCAGACCCACATGATTAGAAAACTCCAAGGTATTCAAGCGCACACCGTGCACAATCACCGACAGTATGCTCATTACGTAATTCAGCCCGTGTCCAAACAGCAGTAGCACTATCCCAAGGAACGCCAGGAAATTGGCAAACAGAGGGTGTGTCATTTCATTAACTGTCGCACTGATTGCCCCTCCGGCCAATCCCACCGCCCAAAGCCGAATATAACTCATGACATCTGCAAATACATTTACAATGCCCAGCAACGCATTAATTACGTTTTTCATACTGTCTGCAACACTCTGCCGCACACTCACCCGATAATTCACAAAGATAAAATTCAGCACAAAACCCGCTATTATAGACCCGACAATCATGCCGGTAAGCGGATAGCGCTCTTTGTCAACAATCAAGTTGAGCACTACCACGTACATACCACCCAACATGAGAAGAGAACCAAACTCTGCAAGCACCCTCAGGGAACGGAAGGTGCGCCGCACGACGATCAAATGACCGAGACACAGGTGCAATAAACCGAGAAAGAAACACACGTGCATCTGATTCTTATTCCGCTGGGCGGCATCCGCAAAGCCTGAAATCTCCCAAACTGCAATACGCGCGAGCGACGCCGGCACATACTGGACAGGCACACCAAACCAGTTACACACGAGCGCACCCCACACCATCGTGAGCGTTCCTAAGTATAGTCCCAAGCACCATGCTGGACTCACCACTGCATGTTTTCTCTTGCTGAGAACAATCCCTCCCAAGGACACAAGCGTGAGGACTGCGCCGTAGCCTGCGTCCGCAAAGATGATTGAGAAGAACACGCCAAAAAAGAGCAAAAAGAAGCCAGAAATGTCTACCTCCCAATAGCCGGGCACAGTGCCGAGGAAATTCATCAACGGGGAAATCAAATTTACCCAACGGTTATTTCTCAGCTGTGTAGGTACCGGATCCTCAGGCATAGGGTCTACACAGCAATACGCCCACGCTTCCTTCCGCGCACACTCAGAAAAGGCACGCACCCGGGAAACAGGCAGGTACCCACTGACGTGCGCAATGCGCAACGTCTCTCCTGTTTCACGCCACTGACTGACGTCTACCGAAACCATACTGAGATGCACGCGCTCAAACTCGATATCTGCGGCAATCTTCTGCCGCAAGGCGCGAATCGCCCCTTGGTATTCCGAATAAGCAAGAAGCCGTTGTGTTAGCGTAGCGCACTCCTCACGCAACTGCCTGAGCCGTACAAACAGATCAGCGGGAGAAACGTCTGGCAATTCTAGCGCGCGCGCATCGGCAGGAAGAGATGGCGGCAGCCCCGGTTTATCTGCCACAAGCACACAGCGCACCAAGCCCCCGCGACGAGCAAGACAAAGCGTCTGCAACTCATCGGGCAAGCAGCGGTATGAACGCTCAGAAAGCTCCACGGGGATAAGATGTATCCCCCGCTGTGCGAGTGCCCTCACATCTGCCGGATCGAAATCCCCCCACGGCTCACAGCGTTCCAGATGCGCAATGCACTGCGCAATGCGCTGAGCAAGTTCCACGCGGTCTGAATGAGTACGTACGATCTGTTCCACGGCCTCTGCTGCTTCTACCACCTGACCTGCAACGCGACACTCCTCTCCTCGGGTAACATTCTTTGTCTGAGCGTCAGTGACGAGCGCAATGGCCTGCACGCACCGAGCGTCCAACGCGTGCAACTCTGCAAGTTGCTCACTTGCACACTCCCGCAACTGCACATGCACAGCACCAAAGGAACGCAACGCCTGCAGCGAACGCTCTTGCTCAGAACCGAGCACCAGAAGCGTTACCTTTTTCATAGGAACTATCACCGTGTATCCTCTTGTTCCATCCGACTCACGTCTACCAGATTCTTCTTAGACATCTTCCCCCGCACTACTGCAGCAACCTGCTGATCACCGAGGTACACCGTTATTTTCCGTATGCATGCCCGCGTCTCAGGAATCTTAACTTTTTCAAAGAGGTTAACACGCTGCGTTGTAGTCCGCAACTCTGCACCCAGGAGAAGCGCCTGTTCGTCGAGAACATGCGCCTCCAAGTCTAAGCTTAGCACTTCCTGCATTTTGCGCACTGCAGTATCCACCCACAGAGGAACACGATATAAGTCATAGGGAGGACAAGCAAAGTGCACTTCTAAAAAGCAGGGAATACGCACACCTGCAATGCTAGCATACGTTTTCTTTACCTCTTGCACGCGGAGCAAACGCGCGTCGAACACACCGCTTTCAGAAAAAACTGCAACCCACTGCTGAACATCCTGACGCAGGGCATCTGCACGGGAACGTACTTCAGAAGCGCGCGCCTCAACGGCACGGATCTCAGCATACAACTGCTGCTTTTTAAGCTGAAGCGTAGGGAGAAAACGGCGAAACGTCTTGAGCGTCTCTTTTTGACGTTTCAGTTCATTTTTGGTTAAGCGCACCGCCATCGGTCACCACCCTACGCAGGCCAATACGTGTTAATCAAATCAGAGCGAATCCCCGTCTCCTCTGGGGTGAAACACCGGCCCAGAATTTTCCACCCCGTATCGAACGCCTCTTCAAGCGGAATATTCACCGAAAGATCCATGAGCTGCGCTTCAAACAGCCCACCGTATGTGAGCAGTTTCTCATCCCACTCGCTCATGGCAAAACCCATAGATCTTTTCTCAAGCGCATCACGATAGGCGGCATACAACTTAATCATATTATCCATAAGCGCGCGATGATCTGCACGCGTACGCCCGTTTACGTTCTGCTTAAGACGGGATAGACTCCCGAAAGGTTCAATGCGCCCGTTCTTCAGATAAAACTGACCCTCAGTAATGTACCCCGTGTTATCAGGAACCGGATGCGTAACATCATCCCCTGGCATGGTGGTAACGGCAAGGATAGTCACTGACCCTGCATCATCAAAATCGACCGCCTTTTCATAGCGCGACGCAAGCTGGCTGTACAAGTCACCCGGATACCCACGATTCGAGGGAACTTGTTCCTGAATAATCGCAATTTCCTTCATAGCATCAGCAAAATTAGTCATGTCGGTTAAGAGCACCAACACATCCCTACCCTTCAAGGCAAACTGCTCGGCAACTGCAAGACACATATCAGGGACCATCAAACATTCTACGGTAGGATCTGAGGCAGTGTGCACGAACAGGACTGCCCTACTCAACGCTCCTGCCTCTTCCAATGCACTTTTAAAATACAGGTAATCGTCATGCTTCAGCCCCATACCCCCGAGGACGATGACATCAACCTCCGCTTGCATTGCAATACGGGCCAGCAGTTCGTTGTACGGTTCCCCTGAGCTAGAAAAAATAGGCAACTTCTGAGAAACAACCAGCGTATTAAACACATCAATCATGGGAATACCCGTGCGAATCATACGCCGCGCGATAACCCTCTTTGCCGGATTAACCGAAGGACCGCCAATTTCCACCCTCCCTTCCTTTAAGGCCGGACCACCGTCTCGGGGAACGCCAGAGCCATTAAAAATTCTCCCCAATAAATAATCTGAGAAACTCACGAGCATACCCCTCCCCAGAAAGCGCACCTCGCTCCCGGTGGAAATACCCCGGCCTCCCGCAAACACCTGCAGGGAAACTACATCCCCTTCAAGCTTATTCACCTCAGCAAGCGAATCGCCAAACGCCGTTTTTACCCGGGCCAATTCCCCGTAATGCACCCCCTTTGCCCGCACCGTGATGACAGAACCGTTGATCGACTCAATCTTCTCGTACACCTTGTACATCGTCTACTCCATCCCCCGTATAATTCCCTCTGCTTCGCTGTCGATTTTCGTCGATTCTCCCTGGAGAAAGGCACGTATCTCCTTTTCTTTCTCCACAAACGCCTCAGAATTCCAGGCGCAACAGTTGTAATCGATAAACATATGCCCAAGCTTGCTGAAGTATGCCCGCGCGTCATCTTTTGATTCAAACGCTAAAACACTGCCAAGAACCCGCATGACGATGGCATAGCAGTGCTTTTGACGTGCAACAGGTACTGCACTATCGACTGTGTCAAAAGAATTCTGCTGCAGATACACCGAATCAAGAAACGAGCCTTTCAGATATACGAGAAAGTCCTCCATACTTGTGCCCTCTTCGCCGACGACCCTCATCATCTGCTCCACCTCTGCCCCACGGCGCAGAAAAGAGCGACCGTACGCAACAGCCCGCGCGTCAAGCACACTTGGATACTTAGACCATGAATCAAGCGGATGCACCGCAGGATACCTGCGCGCGTCAGAGCGCTCTCGAGAAAGTCCGTGAAACGCCCCAACCACTTTCAATGTAGCCTGCGTTACCGGTTCTTCGAAATTACCACCTGCCGGAGAAACCGTCCCTCCAATAGTTACCGATCCTTTCTCTCCACTCCTCAGCCGGACCACACCAGCCCGCTCATAAAAGGCTGCGATACAAGACTCCAGGTACGCAGGAAAGGCCTCCTCCCCCGGAATCTCTTCCAAACGCCCAGACATTTCACGCAGGGCCTGTGCCCAACGGCTCGTAGAGTCCGCCAGCAAAAGAACATCCAACCCCATCTGACGGTAATATTCTGCAAGCGTCACTCCCGTGTACACTGAAGCCTCACGAGAGGCAACGGGCATAGAAGAAGTGTTGCACACTATAACCGTCCGCTCCATAAGCGACCGACCAGTGCGAGGATCCGTAAGATCAGGAAACTCCCGCAGGGTCTCAACCACCTCCCCTGCACGCTCCCCACACGCAGCAATCACTACCACGTCCACATCCGCATTGCGACTGGTAGAATGCTGCAGCACCGTCTTTCCCGCACCAAAGGGACCGGGAATACAGTACGTCCCCCCCTTGGCCACCGGGAAAAAGGTATCTATCGTCCTAATGCTCGTTACCAATGGCTCAGTCGGTTTCAAACGCTCTGCGTAACAATGGACGGGTCGCTTCACTGGCCAACGAAATGCCATGGTCAGTTCGTGCTCATGTCCCTGCGCGTCACGGACCCGCGCAATCACATCGTGCACGCGGTACGTCCCTGCAGTCTGAATGAAGACAACCTCATAGGAATCCCCCATATGAAAGGGAACCATAATGCGGTGTTTGAGCGCACCCTCTGGGGTATACCCGAGCACGTCCCCACGCACCACGCGCTCACCCACTGAAACATGCGGGGTAAACATCCATTCACTTGTCCGAGAGAGGGCGGGCAAATACACCCCGCGCTCCAAGAAATACCCAACCTTTTCTGCAAGCAGCGGCAACGGATTCTGTAAACCGTCGTACACCTGACCGAGCAAACCAGGACCTAGCTCAACAGACAGCAAATCGCCTGTAAACTCAACACGGTCCCCAACGGAAACCCCTCTTGTGATCTCAAACACTTGCAACTGTGCCTCACGACCACGAACACGAATAATCTCCGCTTTCAAACGCGCATTTCCAACATGCACGTATCCGACCTCGTTGAGCGAAACGACACCCTCGAACGTAACGCTCACCATATTGCCGTTGACCGCAGACACGATACCCTTCGTTTGCGTCATGTATATGCTCCAAGAATTGTATAATAAAGAGCTGCGTATGCTTTGGACCCCGCCTGCATTGTGAAACGCGACCGATGCGTAAGCAACATCAGCTGCAGCCCGTACAAAAACACTGCCTCTGAGGAAAACGGGTCAAGCGGCCTACACCCCTCGACAAAGGAAAAGCGCGCGTCGTTCAAAAAATACTCCGCTTCGAGCGGATCGTCCAAAGAGACCGCAACACGAGCCGCACGAGCCACCGACTCCTGCGCCACAGGACACTGCCTTACTTCAACAGGAGTATCCCACCGCAGACGGTCCGCGCGCTCACGCGCAAGCGCACAGCGTAACGCGTACTCAAACTCGCCCCATCTATCTAAAACACGCGATCCCGTGGAGTCACGCGCCGGCACGGGACACAACGAGATATTTCCAAGCACCGCAGCATCCTGCCGACCCAAGAAACGTAGCGCACAATCCAAAAAATCCTGATAACGCAAAGGAGGCACCGCGCCGCATAGAAGAGATGGTAGCTGCGTTATAAGGTAGCAATAGGAAGACATCACAGCTCCTGCGCAGCAGACCTGAGCACCTCGGCAACACGCGCAGAAACATACGAAGAGAACAACTGAGCAACCGCGGCGGCGGAAAAATCATAGTACGACCCGCCCTCGGCAGGGACTATCCTAAACCCTGCCGTAAGGCAATCGTCAGACCTCAACTCTACCCCTGCCGAAAGCTGCTCCTGCAACGCAGCACAAAACACCCCCTCAAGCGTCCGAAGATCAGCAGGAGAGAGGATGAGCTCTAGCTTATCACCCTCCGCTTGAACCCAGGCAGAAACGACACGAGGAATAAGCTCACGCAAAACACCCGCATCGTAGGCTTGCGCCGTCTCCATCGAAATAATAGCCCGAAGAGAGCGAGTCACCGAATCTTGAAAGGATAATAAAACGTTGCGACTCGCCTGCGACAGCGCCGCAAGAGACGACGACTCGATCCGCTCTGCCTCCTCACGCGCAGCGCGGACAATCCGCTCTGCCTCCTCACGCGCAGCGCGGACAATCCGCTCTGCCTCCTCACGCGACTCACCAAGCAAACGAGACGCCTGCTCCTCGGAAGAGGCAACCGCTTCGCGCTTAATTCGGTCAATCAGATCTTGCAGTTGAATCTCCACTATACGTTCTCCTCGCAGCCCTCCGAGTATACTAAAAAGTCCCCACCGGGACAAGCATAACACACTTCGACCATCCGGCTCCACACGCTACGGGACAAACTACTGCCTCTCCTGTCATCGCTCTCCTACTGCTGGAGAGCGAGCTCCTCGTGAGGCGGCACCACAACAGGCGACGCATCCTGTGTGCCCTCTGTCGCCGCCACCACGCGCAGATTGCATGAGAAAGGTGGACGCACTATTGATTTTTCAAATACATGCGCGTGCGCGCCGCTGCACGCACGCTTGAGCCCCTCATGCCATATGGCGTGCGCCCACCGTCCTATTCGTTCCGCACCTGCCTCTCTACGCAGCAAGAGTTTTATCCTTTCATAAAAGATCTTAGGATAGCTCTTGCGTACCTCCCCAGAGGGAACTGGAATGACGTGCGTGCCCTCCACGTGCCGTGTGCGCAGCGCGCAGGCAATTTCTTCGCTCGAGGCAATATCCTCAATGCGGATGATATGCCCAGGTTCAGGAAGCCCCACACGAAGGGCTATTCTGCGCACCATCCTCTCTGAAGTCCCCAGAATGAGCACCTTTTTGTTCTGTGACCCACACAGAAAATACGTCAACACACGGGCAACTACGCGACGGTGCATCGTGTTCTCGAAGAGCGCAACCCGTATGGCCGCAAGCAGCGTCCTTTCCTGCTTTGCCGAGCGACCTGCAATAATCTTATCCTCACGAATAAGCAATCCATCGTCTATAACGAACGCTATATCAAAACGCCGCATCACTATCTGCGCACGAAAACTCTTTCCGCTGCCACTTCTTCCTACCAGCGCAAAAACCTGGCGGTGCTCAGGCGTACCTATGCACGCTCCCTGCAGCGCACCTGCGCGTTCGCGCTCCCCCTTATCCTTTTGCTTATGCCAAGACACGAATACGCGCATATAAATTCGCTTTCCCCATGACAGCTAAAAGTCCGGAACCAACAGCGGGGCACGCGGCGCCCTTTTGCGCGCATTGTGCGCATCAATGAACGCTGTCACATCGTGCACCGCACTCTTGCGTAAAAAAGGCTCGCCAATCGCCAGAAACTGTCCATCAACACGCAATGCCAGCGCAGACTCATCCAAAAAACCCTGTCGGGGATACACCGCACCCACCGCGTACGAGCCCGGTCCTGCACCGCGCCGCCTGAGCATGAGCCTTTTGCTGCCGTCAGAGGACGTGCGAACTTCATAGGTGCCCGTTTGGAAATTACGTACCACACGTGAACGACCGGTGGTGCAGCTGTAAACTGCAGCACCACGCTGTACGTACTGAGGGATTTCGTACGTCACACCGTCATCAGCGGTAAAATACGCACGCTGCGCTGCAAATGCCAGCGCGTCATCACGCCAGTACCGAAAGCGGTAAAAATTCGCCTCGGTGAAGAAAAAGGCATTCAGTTCTCCAGGCGCCTGGCTAGAATACGCACGCAACGCCTCAGCAGACCCTTCCTCAATCCAAAAACCAAAAAGAGGATCGTCTGTTCTCACGGGAATCTGCTCGGACGAGACGGACCCGGAACGGGTACCATACGATACCCGCTGAAAAAAAGAGCAGAACAGCGCGTCCCCCCAGCGACACAGAACGAGCGGCTGCACACGCACACGCCCCTCAAACGACAAGACAAGATCCACCCGTTCTGCCTTTTGCGCCGCAGGGGGCGGCAGCACATCAGCACGAGCATCAGACAAAGATGAAAGGGAAAAGACAGCCACGCGTTCATACACGTACGCATAATACGGCTTGTGCACAAGCATGAGCGAAAAACGCATCGCATCAGCAGTAGGAGCGATAGCAACGATACGCGTGGCGTTCTCCCACACCCCTGCCAAACGCGCCAGAGCAGGCTCAGCTGCCAACCCCACCTGAGTACTGAGCACGCACAGACGCACCCACGCGCTCCACCCTTTTCCTGTCATACCGCGTAACCGGTCACTCAAGCGGCGCAAAATACCCTGTCTCGTCCCGCCCCGAACGGCTCAAGACGCGCACTTCTGCCTCCACCGGCATATATGCACGACCAAAATCCGTCGGCAACCGCGATCGATACGACAATGCATAGGTGCCCGCTGCGCCTGAGCGCACGTGCGCCACAAGAGCCCCTAACCCTTCTTGCGCATACACTGAATACACCGCACCCCTTGTCTTTTGAACCAGATATCCAAGCTCCACGGGCAATACCGTACGCTGAAGCTGTATTACGTAAAAGCTCGTTTCATTATTCGTCAAATATGCAGCCAAGTCCGTCACCCCATATTGTGCAAAATCCTGTGTCTGCAATTCACCAAGAGACAAGAATACCACTGCGCGCTTGTAATCTGCGTTCACCAGCGTGCCTGCCGCAAGACGCAGACCCAGATCAAAACGCCACTGCGAAGAACTCTTTGCTCTTAGGCGAAGCGGTTGCGCCTGCAGCTGCGCCGCAGTGAAGGTGCCTTCCAGCACTGGTGACTGTGCCGCAGAAACTACCGACAGCGTCCCCTGTTCCCCCACCGCTTGTGCAAGCTCACCAATCACCCGTGTAACCAAGCGCATCTCCTGCTCCGTCGCAGGAGAGCGGTCCACCAGTATACTGAGCGAACACGTATCGTTCAAATACGCTGCCCCCTGCAGACGCATCTCACTTACCGGCCGGTGTTCTTCGGTAAGAAAAAAGTTGGAAACGTCCAATCCCACTACCGGCGTCCCCTCACGCGTGTGTACCGACACATTCACAGTAACGGAGGGAAACCGGTCGGCGTGCACCCGCTCAAAATGCACAAACAGACCGCCGGCAAGCTCAGAGATACGCGAAACAATCTCAATCCTTTCGTTTTTATAATCGGCAAGGAGCACATTGCCATTTGCATCCGGAACTGCCGCCGTTAAGCGAATAGGCGCATTTCCCAAACGGGCAATCGTGTGCAAGGACGCGAGTCCTACATCCACCACCATGACCTCATTCGGGAGAGACACCAACAAGCGTCCATTCCACGCCCGCACAGATTCAACGTGCTTGAGCGTCCCTTCCGCAACGAGGGTACGCACATAATTTCCTGCCGTATCAAACACGTAAATGGCGCCCTTCAGAGCATCTGCCACGTACACTAGCTCATCGAGAATGGCAATGCCGCCCGGAGCAGAAAACCCAAAGAAGCGCGCAGACTTCTGCCCAAAATGGAAGAGAGGAGCACCATCAGGTGCAAACACCGCCACACGCGCATTCCCAAAATCTGTCACGTAAATGTTATCGTAGCGATCAGTGGCCAAAAACTGGGGGCCGATGAGTTGTCCGACGCCTCTCCCCTTTCCCCCAAATGACTTGAGGAACCTGCCTTCCTTCGTAAGACGACAAATGCGATCAGAGGCAAATTCAGAAACGAGCAGATCGCCTGAGCGCGTCTGAATAACATCAAAAGGACGGTCAAAACCCTCAACGGGCCCACGCGTACGCGCAATAACACGTCCGTTCACGTCAAAGCGAAGCAGCTCGTTAGAACCGTATGCGCTCATCCAAAACGTACCGTCAGCTAACGCACACAAAGATAGTGGTCTGCGGAAAAGAACCGTTCCCCGGCGTACAGCATGAAACGATTCACTTTCGCTAAAGTGCAGCGCGTCTGCTGAATCAGGCGCAAAGTCACGCCGCTGCTGAACCACTTCTATCTTGTTCCGAAGCAACGCGCCGCCGTAGCCTAGATCCCGCGCCGCGCCCCACTGGTGCAGCGCTGCGCCTTCAATCCCACTGCGGTAGTACGCATTCCCCAACCACTCAAGAATGAGCGGATTACGGGGAGCAGCAGAAAGCGCACGCTCAAACAGCTGGATAGCATCATTGAACGCACCCCGGTAATAGGCCAAAACTCCGCGGCGAAACTCCCCTGCTGCAAGTGCTGTATCACGCACAACCGGTGGCGCATGCTCCTGCGCCCCCACTGCAAAAAGCAACAGCAGCGCGCCTGCGCACCCCACAGATCGTCTACTCAAACACCAACCCCCTCTCACTGCCTTTCAGCGCAGTCTCTTCTTTCTCCAGAAAGCTCACAAAAGGTGCACAAACAAAAAGCAGAGAGAAAAAAGGAGCACGCAGGCCAAGACAAAGAGACTACCTCGAACAGACGCACACCACGCCCTATCCTCAGTACGAGCAACAAGCCTGGAACGCAAAATCCGGCAACGGCAACACAGGAGGCATTGAAACCGGCTGCGCATACACAAGCGTAATCGCAATGTCACCACGCATTACAACCGCCCAATCGCTGTCCTGCACCGCGCCTGTATGCGCCGCTCCACCCTGGTACTCAAACACGTGAGCAAGGCCCGCCTGGCGCACCGCCCCACGTTCCTCATATATCCGACGCGCAACGCGCGCGTAACAAGCACGCGCATACGCCTGTGCCGATCGCGCGTTTATGTTCACCAACACGTCCTCGGAGGAAAGTGCAGCCAACGCCCGCACGTGACGCGCCACAAAGCGGGCAAGCGCCTGGAAACGGCAGCCTGTTCCAAAATCAGAAACGGGCAACAGGCTCGCTGCAATCCCCGCAATCCCATACATCACCGCCTGCCGTGCTGCGGCAACCGTTCCCGAGAACACAATATCAGTCCCCAGATTCTCCCCTTCGTTAATTCCTGACACCACCACATCCGGCGGTGTACCCACGCACACCTGGCGTAACGCGCGATTCACACAATCCACCGGCGTCCCTGAGCACGACCAAATACCTGGCTCCACTTCCTTTACGGTCACCGGCTCGAGCGTAGTAATCCCATGCGAAACTGCAGAACGATCTCTGTCCGGCGCAACTACCGTCACCTCATACCCCTCAGGCGCTGCTTTCAGCGCCGCATGCAGCGCGCGAATGCCTGCTGCCTGATACCCATCATCGTTTGTCAGTAGTATCCTCATAACACCCGGGCCCCTTCAGAGCACTGTACCTCATACGCCGCTGCTTTGAAACCGAAGATGCGCTCGTACTCGTCGAGCCTTTCTAGGTACGGCTCAAAGTCTTGATCGCGCAAAATCGCATAGGTGCACCCACCAAAGCCCCGACCCGTGAGGCGCGAGCAGACCACATCCGGCGCATCAGGATCTACAAACTCAAGCGCACGCTTCACCAACCAATCGAGTTCTGGACAAGAAATTTCAAAGCGGTCCCGCAGGCGCTCATGAGAGCGGTTCACTACTCTTGAGAACGCAGCAAAATCCCGCTTACGCAGGGCTTCAATCGCCTCATCAACGCCCAGCGACTCGCGCACCAAACTGATCACTCGCCTCCGTATTCCCTCAGGCACATCTATTTCCTCCAACGCTGCTGCCATGAGCTTAGACATAGCGCGAGGCATATCGGGATTGCGCTTCACCAATTCATAAGCATCCACGCAACGCTTCAAACGCGCGGTGAACTCCTCACGCGCGATGAAACGGGGAACACGCGAGTCAGTAAGCACAATACGCTTCCCCTCCGAGGGAAATTGACACAGTTCCGCCTGCTTCTTGCGGTGATCAGTGCGCACGCAGCTACCCTGCTTTGCAAACAACACGCACAGAATATCCGCGCGATGTGCGTGGGTCTTGAGATAGCGCTCATTTGCGTGTTCCACGATCGAAACAACACTTTCCTTTGGCAGCGTAGCGGCAAACAACCTTCCAAGCACAAGGGCCATGGCAACCTTCAGCGCATTGGGAGTACCCAGCCCCGCATCAGGAGGAATCTGAGAAAGGATAGTGCAGTTCAACCCCGTCAGGTGATACCCACCATCCATGAAGGAGAGAATGACCGCCTTTACCGAATTAGCCCAGCGATCCTCCTTACGATAGCGTAAATTAGCGGTGGAAATCTTCCTCCGCTCCCCAAGCGTTAAGGAGAAAAGGCGAAAGGTGCTATCCTTTCGGCGCGAGACACACAGCGTAAGGGTTTGATCGATAGCCATCGACAGGGTGTTGCCCTGAGCAAACCACAGATACTCCCCCAACAGGTGAAAACGACCCGGAACGACTGCAATCGCCTCAGGCTCGTCGCCGTACTCCTCTGTGTGGCAGGACTCTACCCGCTGCATGCGCAGCATCATAGCCAGTGTATTGAAATAATACAACAAAAATGCTTTTCTGGCAGGGGAAAGTTATGCTTTGCACAGCGCCTCTTGTTTCAAGCGCCGCCTCGGCGGTGCTCTTGGCATTTGCGATTCCCAACGAGTTTTGGCTCGCCGGTTCCTCCGTGCTAGGGTTGGGGGCGCTTGTTCCCTTGTACGTTGGATTCCTCCTCTCCCCTGCAAAAAAACACGTTGCCTGTTCTTATGGGCTGTTCGTCGCACTCGTGCACGCGTGTTCTAGCTTTTGGCTCAAAAACTTTCAGGGCTTCGCGCTCTTCACCCTCGGCGCATCAACTGTCGGTTACTTCTTCTATGCGCTTCCTTTCGGCGTAGCGTTCGCATGCATCCTGCGCAAGCAGGCGCCCGCGCGTGCCTGCGCTTTTGCGCTCGTGTGGACCCTCTGGGAATGGGTAAAGTCAACCGGTATACTCGCCTACCCGTGGGGTACGGTCCCTATGACCGCGCACAGCCTCTCGCACCTCATACAGATAGCTGATATCACCGGCGTCTGGGGGCTTTCCTTCCTCATCCCGCTCGCAAACGCGTGCGTTGCAGAAAGTCTCCACTTCTTCATAAAAAAGAGAGACAGCGTCCCTGTGTTCCGTCTCTGGCTCCTCACCGGCTGCTTGTACTGCCTGTGCAGTCTCTACGGTGCCTACCGCATCGCCACCCTTGGGGCTCCACGTACCACGCTCGCGTTGGCAATCGTACAGCAAAATGCAGATCCGTGGGATACAACTTCCTTCGAAAAAAACCTCACCACCGCTATACATCTGACTGAGACAGCCCTTCGTACGCAAACAGCTCCCCCCCTGCCGACTACTCCCTACAGAAAAGAAAAAACACTCACACACGCTTCTGCGCGCGCACCTGTCGACATGGTGGTTTGGAGCGAGTCTAGTCTGCGCTATCCGTACGAACAGTACCGTCACGTGTATAACGCATTGCCAGCGGCACGACCTTTCTCGGCGTTCTTGCGCACGCTCGGCGCGCCCCTTCTGGTGGGAACCCCCTTGAGACTGTCTGGTAACTCCACTAAAGGTGGATACGCCAATGCAGTGGCCTTGCTCCGCCCAGACGGGCACGTGGCGCAGGTATATGGCAAAATGCAGATGGTGCCATTTGCAGAATTCATTCCCTGGGGACACATGACATCTGTACAAAGACTGGCGCAGATGCTCGCCGGCTTTTCCGAAAGCTGGACGCCAGGGCCAGGGCCGCGCTTGTTTCATGTGCCGTGCGCCGCAGGAGGCAGCGTGCGCTTCGCAACTCCCATCTGTTACGAAGATGCCTTTCCTTCCCTCTGCGCCGCTTTGCACACACAGGGGAGTGAGCTCCTTATTAATCTTACGAACGACTCTTGGTCAAAAACTGCCAGCGCAGAGTGGCAGCACTATGTTGTCTCTCTTTTTCGGGCCATAGAGCTGCGTACCACCCTCGTGCGCTCTACAAACTCTGGCTATACCGTCGTCATCGGCCCAGAGGGAAAAACGCGCGCCGCGTTTCCGTTGTTTCAGGCCACCAGCGCGGTGCTCCACGTTCCAGTGTACCCGGTAGTGCGCACGTACTATGCGCGCATGAGAGATTGGGTGATCGTGCTGTGCGCGCTCATCTTTTTTGCAGAAGGAGTGCGCATGGCCGTGCACACCCGCCGGCACAGCACCACGCAGGCGGAAAGCTCACTGCAGCAGATAAGGGGGGAGCATGTTTGAGCAACTGAGCGCGAGCTTTAAACGTATCGTAGGAGCGCTGGGAGGACGCGCAACTATCAGCGAACGGAATATTCAAGAAGCAGTAGAATCAATTAAGCGCGCACTGTTAGACGCCGACGTGCACGTTCGCGTAGTGCGTCGCTTTGTGAATCAGACCATACAACACGCGCAGGGACAGACGGTGCTTGCGTCGGTTAGCCCTGCGCAGCAATTCATAAAAATTGTACACGAAAGACTAACTGCCTTCCTCGGTGAACATACGCGGTCGCTGCATCTTAAGGGGCCCGATACGCAGTCGATTATTCTCTTGCTTGGGCTCCAAGGATCGGGGAAAACTACCAGCGCAGCAAAGCTTGCTGCGTACCTGAAGGATGCAGGTCGCTCCCCTCTCCTGGCCGCTTGCGATCACGTTCGTGCCGCAGCGAGTGCTCAGCTGGCCGTTCTCGGCACGCACATTGGCGTTCCCGTGTACCAGCATGCGCTGCCGCACGAACAGCAGCCGTGTGCTCTTGATACGGCGCGCGGTGCGCTTCAGTACGCGCGCTCACACGGCAATGACGTACTTATCATTGACACTGCTGGCCGTCTCCACGTGGATGCCGCGCTCATGCAGGAGTTAATCCTTCTCAAAGAAACACTGGTTCCTGTGGAAACACTCCTTGTTGCAGACGCTCTAACCGGTCAGACTGTGGTGCGCATTGCAGAAGAGTTCCATGCCGCGGTGGGTATTTCAGGCGTTGTGCTCAGTAAGTTTGATTCAGACACCCGCGGCGGAGCTGCACTGTCTTTGAAAAGTATTACCGGTCAGCCACTGCTGTTTGTTGGAACCGGTGAACGACCGCAGGACTTTGAACCGTTCCATCCCGAGCGAGCCGCCGGAAGAATTCTGGGTATGGGGGACATCGTTTCTCTCGTGGAAAAGGCGCAAAAAGCCTTTGATGCACAGGAACATGCGCGTGCGCAGAAGAAAACGCAATCGCACGAGCGTTTCACGCTCAGCGATATGCTCGACCACCTGCAAACTATAGAAAAAATGGGACCGCTGCACTCGTTGGTGGAGATGATTCCCGGTTTAGCGGTAGCCGTTTCTGCCGATGCTCTTGACGCGCGCGCGTTCAAGCGTCAAAAGGCGATTATTCAATCGATGACCGTGCAAGAGCGTGACAATTTTCTCATTATCGGCCCCTCAAGGAGGCGGCGCATCGCGGCAGGGTCAGGCACTTCGGTGGCTGATGTTAACCGTTTAATTAAGAATTTCGAGAGGATGCGCACGCTCATGCGCAAGACTGCATGGCAGTCACGCCGGGCACACCCTAAAGGAGATACACCCTATGGATGGCCACATCGCTAGATACGCCGCCTGCGCCCTTTTCGCACTCAGTGCGCTGTGCGCCCCCGCTTCGCGCGCAGAAGACGCGGACCACTCCTGGTCCCCCGTACATACCCCACCCTACGATCCTACACTTTTCCAGTCGGACGCGCAGCGTGCCGCCTTCCACACCTTGGCGGCGGAACACCTTTCCTTCCTTACCGGTCACATGTGCTTCTTCCGTCCTATCCCTACCCGCGATCCTTTCCTCACCCGTGCCTACGAAATCTCCCCACATCCCCGCACACAGAAACCCACCGTGCTGCTCGCCTTTGACTCGGATATCATCTACCTTCTTTTCTACGATCACCGACCAACAGATTTCCCCGCCCTCCGCTTCTTTCAAAACGCACCTACTTTCCAAGAACTTCCGAGCACCTTCTACCCCTACATTGCCATGCACAGCGACGCCGTTCTCGTGCGACATCCAACGCCGCGCCCCCCTACCCTTCCTGCTGCGCAAAAAACTCCTCGCGTAGACGCATCCCCTGACGAGCCAAAAATAACAGCCCCACCAGGTTCGGCAACGCCATCAGTCCATTGAACGCATCCGAGATATTCCACACGCTACTCAAACTCCCCACGGCACCCACGTACACAAACGGTAACCACACGGCCCGGTACAGCGGACATACGCGCGGTCCACACAAAAATTCCGCACACCGCTCCCCATAGTACAACCAACCTAGCATCGTCGTGAACGCAAACAACGGCACGCTCACACCCACCACGTACTGTCCAATCCCAAACGGAAGCCCACGCTCAAACGACTGCACCGTCAACGCCGCTCCAGACGCACCCCCTTGCCAGACACCAGTTAGCAGTATCGCAAATGCCGTCACCGAAGATACCACCATTGTCCCCACAAATACTTCAAAGATACCCCACAAGCCCTGTCGCACTGGATGGTCTGTAATAGCCGCCGCATGCGCAATAGGAGCAGTCCCAAGCCCTGCCTCGTTCACCGCTACCCCCCGGCTAATACCTACCGCTATCGCTTGACGCACCACACTCCCTGCAAACCCCCCAACTGCTGCAGTCCCGGCAAACGCCCCGGACACGATATCCCAGCACACTGGCACCAGCTGTCGCGTATTGCAACACACCAGCACTACGCCCACACATACATACAAAATCGCCATCCCAGGCACCATTACCCCAGTCACCCAACTGATACTTTTTAACCCACCCACGCTCACTAAGCCTACCAAGACCATCAGCACTGCCCCGGTCACCCGCACGTCCACACAAAACACATCTTCGAACACTAGAGCCACCGAGTTCGACTGCGTCATATTTCCTATCCCAAAGGACGCGATAACACTGAATATGCAGAACAAACTCGCAAGTACCCCAGCCCCTGGAACTCCCACTCCGTCTTTCAGATAATACATCGGCCCCCCCACAAAACGCCCATCACCAGTCTGACGCCGATAGTACACCGCCAACACCACTTCCACGAACTTCGTTCCCATCCCGAATATCCCCGTCACCCATATCCAAAATATCGCCCCAGGCCCCCCAATCGCAATCGCCGTCGCAACCCCTACAATATTTCCAGACCCCAACGTCGCTGCAAGCGCAGTGGACACCGCACGGAACGCACTCACCTCACCACTGCCGCCCTTCTTACCTCCGCGACCCCCAATAGTTTGTCTTAATACATACCACAGCCGCACCACAGGAAAAAACTTCATACACACCGTCACGTAGCACCCCGTCCCCAGCAACAGCACCACCATCGGAAAGCTCCACACCACCGCGTGCATCCACTCACCTACCCATTCCACTACTCCCATTCCTACCTCTCCCCCGCCCCTACACCCGACCACACCTGATTTCATCCTGTCAAGACCACCACCTCCCTTGCACTTCCTTCACCCGCGCCCTATCCTCCGCGCATGTCCCTGCTCAACTCACTCATCACCTCCCTCACCTTGCCGCAGCCTGCGCAGCCGCTTCATCTATCACTCACCCGGTCACCCTCAGGGTGGCGCAAGGTTTTCCCCTACGCTTTTACCCCTGAGCGCACCGTCACCCTCACGCAAAAGGCTGACGCTGTACTCAGCGCACAGGTAGCACTCAGCTACGCCCGATTCTTGAAAAAAAAGGTCCCAAAACCACGTGTTGTCATCGCGCGCGACTCGCGCCCTACTGGAGAGATTATCAGTTCTATCTGCACCGCTATCCTCCATCTGGAAGGCTGTTCGCTGCGTTGTGTCGGAGTCGG
Organism: Treponema pallidum subsp. pallidum str. Nichols; assembly: GCF_000410535.2. Taxonomy (NCBI): domain Bacteria; kingdom Pseudomonadati; phylum Spirochaetota; class Spirochaetia; order Treponematales; family Treponemataceae; genus Treponema; species Treponema pallidum. The sequence continues at coordinate 441,597 of NC_021490.2, read as the reverse complement.
ACCAATACCCGAAATTGCAAGCTACGCGAGGAACTACGACGCTTTCCTCTACATCTCCGCAAGTCACAATCCTATCGAATACAATGGCTTTAAATTTGGCCTAAATGACGGCGGCGTGCTCAGTCCTACTCAGGCACAACAGCTGAGCGAAGACTTCGTCGCACAGTGTTTACAGCCCGCCTCTTTCCAGAAAATACGAGAGCATTGTGCCACGCTCAACGCCTCTATACTCGAACCGCTGCTGTACAACAAAACACACAAACAAGAAAGCCTGCACAGCTATGATCTCTTCATAAGGGAAGTGATCGCAAATTCCCCTAAAGAAACTGAGCACCGTGCCTTTTTCCATCGCTTTACCCAGCAGCGTGCCGCCTACAGCGAACAGGGAACACCCCTGTCTATCCTCATTGATTTCAATGGAAGTGCGCGTGCAGCTTCCATAGATAGGCGCCTCCTAGAATCACTCGGTGTCGCCCTTTTTAGTATCGCCGAAACGCCAGGGGATATTCGCCATCGCATAGTTCCTGAAGGGTCCTCTCTTACCGCGTGCGCGCAGGCACTGACCGAGGCAGCCACGCGAGGTTCATCCCCAGAAGAACGCTCCATTGCCTTCGGCTTTGTGCCAGATTGTGACGGAGATCGGGGAAATATTGTCTATTACGACCAAACCCTTAATCGCGCTGTCATTCCGCACGAACAGGCAGTCTTTGCTCTTTCGGTTGTGTCGGAGATCTGTGAACTCAGTCGCAACCTCCGTATGCAGCCACACCGCGCGCCGCCTATCGCGCTGGTTACCAATGGTCCCACCTCGCTGCGTGTAGAAGCTATCGCGCAGCTCTTAGACGTGCACGTTTTTCGCACGGAGGTAGGAGAGGCGCACCTCATTGAGAAGGCACACCTTCTACGGAAAGAAGGCTACTGCGTGCGCATTCTAGGGGAAGGATCAAACGGGGGCAGCATTCTCCATCCGGCGGCAGTACGTGATCCTTTGCATACTGTTTTTGCACTCTTAAAGCTCTTGCTCCTGCGGGGGGATGGGAAACAGCCAGGACTCTTTGCCTGGTGGTGCGCGCACTCACACCAAACAGAACGCGCGCAGCATGCCTTCACGATATCGGATCTATTTGCCAGCCTACCTGCGTACACGACTACACCAACGCACGATACGCGCGCGCTCTTGCAGATACGAACGACTGACCATGCACTCCTCAAGAGCGCATATCAGCGGGTATTTGAACGCAGGTGGGCGCAGGAGAAAGACACGTTAAAAAAACGCTTCGGCATTTGTTCGTACCGCCCGATATTGTACCGCGGGAGGGAGCAGCAGGACGCGGCGGGGGATTTTAGCCGGTCGGCTGACGGAGGATTGAAAATCCAATTTTACAACGAGCACCAAGAAGCGGTGGCGTTCGTGTGGATGCGCGGTTCAAAGACAGAACCAATATTTAGAATTTCTGCGGATCTGAAAGGTAATGACGAGGCGGGGGAAGCTGCGCTTTTGCAGCTGCACGCGGACATGGTGCGCGAGGCAGATCGCTGTGCGCTTTCGTGTGCGGATACGACTTCATAAGCAGAAGGAAGGTACAGCATGGGGATACGCGGTGAGCTGTTTACTACAGAGGTGCAAGCGGAAAATCGGACCTACTTTTTCAATGTGAAGGAAAATAGGGTCGGAGATGTATTTCTGCAGGTAGTAGAAAGCAAAAACGTCGACGGTGCCGGGTTTGACCGGCACGCGGTTGTGGTGTTTGAAGAAGAGATGCAGAAATTTCTGCAAGGTTTTAACAGGTCACTTGACTTTCTGGAAAAGAACAAAAAAGAACGGCTCCACCTTAGGCAAGCGCGCAGCCTGCACACCCGCGGGGAAAGAAAAACGATTGTAAGGAAGAAATAGCAAAGTCGGCAGCGCCGAGTCCCCTCTCTTCCCTCTCTCCTTTCCTTTCCTACACACAGCCGCGCGTGCGGGGTTTCAGAGTCCGAGCAGCTGACCTCCGCTCTTCCCCCGGCTGATCAGGGCGATACAGCCACCGGCGATGTAAATGGTCGAGTACACGCCGCTGACCATCCCCACCATTAGCGCGAGTGAGAAATCCCGACTGCCTCCCTCGGTAAACACATACAACATCAGCGCTGCAAGCAGCGTCGTCACCGTTGTCACTACAGTGCGCGTGAGCATGTCTGTTTGCGATCGGTCAAGTACTGTCGTCACTGACGCGATAGGATCCAGGAGAATGGTCTGTCTCACCCGATCAAAAACTACCACCGTGTCGTTGATCGAGTACCCGATAATCGTCAGAATCGCCGCGATACTCGCAGAGTTAAACTCCAAACCAAACCACACCATGAATGACACCATAATGCACGCATCATGCACGAGCGCGACTATCGCTCCAAGCGCAAAGAACCACCGAAAACGAAGCGCCACATATAAAAAAATCAACACCAAGGCACCCAAAACCAACAACAACGCCTGACGCACCAACAGATGAGAAAAACGAGATCCGACAAAATCCATCGCTAAACGGACCACATGATCTGCTCCATACGCGCGCACGAGCGCCGCGTACACCACGCTTTCCACCGCACCTTGAGGGGTAACAAGATCGGGAGCATCGGACTGTGCCAGAGCAGTTCCTCCCTGCTCTGGCAAAAGGGAGGACGGGAAGGCAGTTTCAGCTGCAACGCGAACTTGAAAGGTATGCTCAGCGCGCACCCCTACCTGCTGTACCACCGCAGACGGTACATCCTTCAGCACACGGCGCAACTCCTCCACCCCTGGCGCACGAACGTCCTCCGAGAAGTAATGCACAAAACACGAAGCACTCGACAACGTGGAGCCCTCCGCCCCGGAGAATGTATCACGCATGTACACAGTCTCAGGGGCATGGAGCGTAACACTGAGGTGCTCCACCTTCTTTGCTCCCTCGGAGAAGGCACGAAGGGTTGGATACTCCGTATACAAAAATTCATAACGCTCACCGAGCACCCCAGGCGAAGAGACAGTAAACACAACCTTCTGTTCATCCTGAAAAAACTGCATCGACTGCGTTCCGGTGTACACGAGAGAGAAAGCAGGAGGTGCTATCCTCAGCCGTTCAATCAAACCAGACTGAAAGTCGATACCAAAGCTCATCCCCCACAATGCCCAACGGAGCACTCCCGCACCAATGAGAACTACACTGAGTATCGCGCATGGCAGGAACAGCAAACTGAAACGCACCACCTGTCTCATACGCGAGCAATCCTCCATCCAATGCGCACGGTCTTTTTGTGTAAAACCTCCGTCCCGTAGTCAAACATCAGACGGGAAACGAACAATGCCGTAAATACGGAGGACACCACCCCGATAGCCAAACTGTATGCGAAACCCTTAATAGGACCGGTACCGAGCACCGAAAGGAAAAGCGCTGCTATAAACGTCGTCACGTTTGAATCCATAATTGCCCAAAACGCACGCTCAAAGCCGCTACACACAGCAGCCCCGCGGCTTTTGCCCAGCGCAAGTTCTTCCCGTATACGCTCAAAGACAACGACATTCGCATCCACTGCCATACCAATAGTGAGAATCATCCCCGCGATACTCGAAAGCGTAAGCGTCAAATTAAACGCTGAAAGCACACCGAACATGATATACAGATTCAAAAGCTGCGCGACACAAGCGTTTACGCCCGCTTCTTGATACCACACCAGCATAAATAAGAGCACCGCGCACAGCCCCCACACCAGCGCGCGCGTACCCTGCCGAATACTCTCTTCCCCCATACTCGCCCCGACAACCTGCTGATTTTCTATTTCAAGCGCAACGTTTAACCAGGCGCTGCGCAGCGCGGTTTTCAGATTTTGCGCCTCTTCTGCACTGAATCCACTGATACTCCCTGAGCCCGCTGTTATCGGCTCCCGGATAGCAGGGGCAGACCTAATTTTACCGTCAGAGACAATTGCAAGGCGACGCCCTATCTCCTTAGTGGTAAGTTCCGAAAAAATACGCGCTCCTTCATGGTCCAGGTCAAACAGCACCAACGGCTCGTTCGCGCGACCTGAGCTCACCGTTGCATCACGAATATGTCTTCCTTCAAGCGCAGGCTCCTTCTTAACAACCAGAAACCCGTCGCGCACATCAAGTCCGTAGGAATCCTTGCGATATACTCCGAGCACACTGGTGTGCTCAGGAACCAGAGACAGATCGTGCAACTGATGCGCAGCGTCGAAGGTACCCTGCGGGTTATTGCGATAGTGATCGAGAAGCTTTTGAGTCGCATCATCATCCACGAGATGAAACGCCAGGACACCACGACCCATGACGATAGAATGAACACGGTCACGGTCAGTAAGACCAGGAATCTCCACATACACGCGATCTTCCCCTTGCCTCCGAATAACGGGCTCAGAAAGACCAAAGCGATTAATACGATTCTCAAGGGTACTAAGCACCAGCGCCATCGCTTCGCTGCGTATTGCGGCGCGCTCTGCATCCGGAACTCCCTTGGTAACTTCGCTCAAATCAGCTTTAATCACCACGCTAGTGCCGCCGGAAAGATCAAGCCCGAGCTTGACAGCTTGGGCCTGTCTCCTTTTCATCTTCAGGACGGCTTCCCGGTACGTCTGCTCCATCAACGGTCGCGCGTAAAGAACAAAACCCTGCTCGCTTTTTACGGGGAATGCAGAAACGAGTGCCGCAGCGGTCCAGCGAGAAGGGGCCGGTCTGCCCGAATAAGAAAGATTCTGGCGCGCAGCGGCAACAAGCGGTGCATAACGCGCTGAGATATCCTCATCCGACCCCGCACGCGCAAGACGGGTTAAATCCGCAAGATCACGCTCAGCACTCTGCACAGCGTACTCTTTTATCTGCTCGCGCGAGCTGAGCGCACGCTGCCGCGTTTGTGCGTCGGTCAGAAAATACCACTGGAGTGTAGGGAACAAAAACCCAGAGCACGCAGCAAGAACAACAAGCACGACCCCAAACCGAGCCTTCTTACTCACCTGGCGATCTCCTTGTCCACACCTGTCAGGGGCACGCCGGGCTTCGAATCGCAATCTGTCTTAGGATTCGAAACACCTCTCCTGTCGTTTATGCGCGCAATCGCACTGCGGCTGACTTCGAGCGTGCCATGCTCATTCACCTTTATGACAAGGCTGTGCTCCCGCACCACGCTTACCACCCCGTGGATACCGCCGATAGTAACGACAGGATCACCCTTTTTTATGTTCTTAATAAGAGCCTGCGTCCTTTTCTGTTCCCGCAGATTAGGCGCAAAAACAAAAAGGTAAAAGATCAGACATACGACGCCGATAGCGAGCGGTGGGATCCAGCCACCGTTCGCCGTAGTGATTTGCAAAAGAGTTCGATGGGGCATTGTTTTCATCCTTGAGCGCGCAGGACACACGAGCGCGCCCCCAGGCTAGCGCAAAAAAGACAATCCAGTCAATCACATCTCTTCTTTACCAACGCGCGCGTGCGCGCTGCATTAATCTCAAAACGAATCCATATCGGGCAACTCTAAAATCAGCTGGACTTCACCCTTAGAAATCTTCAGTGCGTGCGCAATAGCGTCGTCAGACCAGCCACTTTTGTGCAGCTTCACCACATTCTGACGTGTAGCCAGGGGCGGCGCTCCCGCACCGGGTATTTTGTTTGCTGGATCCTGACGCATCAAATCACCCAGCAAGCGCAACTGCCCCTCAGACACCTTAGAAATTTCTTGCAGACGAGTTTCAGTACCCGCAAGCCACTCACGCGCATGCTGTATCTTTTCAATACGACTTTCCATTTCTCCCAGCAGCGCATCTGCGCACTCTATGCGCGAGCGCACACGCTCTGCCTTTTCCTGGTTATCCAACAATACGGCAATTTCTGCACGCACACGCTGCAATTGAGGATCTACTGTCTCCAATTCTCCCCTAAAATTTTTAAGCGTCTTTTCAAGTTCCTTCAAGTTTTCAAACGCTCTATCCACGTCCTGCACCGTCTGATCCAACACCGCACCTTTCTTATCCAAACGCTCATAACGCGTACTGATATCGCCAAGCCCTTCTTTGACCTTTCGAATTTGCACCTGATAGCGCTGCAGATCGTCATTCGCTAACGTGAGCTCAACAATCTTCTTGTCCATAGCATCAGAAAGAGCAGCAAGCTTTGAAAACTCTCCCTCCAAAAGATCAATATTCTTTCGCTCCTGCATAAACTTCTCAACACGCTGCTCCGCCTCCTCTCCAAAGTGTTTCACTTTTTCATACTGGAGACTAAGCTTATCCATCGCCTCTCGATACACTTCGAAACGGGTCACCGTCTCAGTCAGCCGCTCGATATCCTTTTCAAGATTCTCCCGCAACTCGTCCGCCCGATCAAAAATACGAGTCTGGCCGATAAACTCATGCTGTTTACGTTCAATCTCCTGCAGCACTTGCGAAAAGCGGTCACTTTCTCCCTGTAATTTAGTGAGAAGACCTACCTGCGCCTCCCCAAACTCCGCGCGCAAATCCTGCACAAGGTCTCGTGTCTCCTGCAAGGTGCGGTCCACCTGAGCACGTGCTTCTTTTACTGTCTTGTGCAGTGCCTCACTTTCGCGCCGACCATCTGCATGGAGCTGTCCTGTCACAGTATTTACATAGCCACCCAGTTCCTCTTTGACCGTCCGCATCGTGTCACACATCTTGCCTATTTCATCACGCAGACTTTGCAAAGACTCACCATTCTTCTGAGAAAAATCTTCATACTGCATATCATAGCGCGCACTCAGGTTTTCAATCGCCCGCTCAGAAAGATTCACCAAATGCGCAATTTTTCCTTCAAACAACTGCTTTGCATCCGCAAACTGCTTGTCGGTGTGTGCCTTCCATGCCTCGATATCCCGTTTGACCGACCCACAGCCCCCCTGCGCCTCCTGCTTTATCTCCTGCACGAGCACATTCATATCCCGAACTTCGGTTTCAATCATACTTGAGTGAACATGCAAAGAGTCACGCAGGCGTTGCCGCACTGCTTCCAATTCTCTCTCAATGAGATTATGCGCCTTATCGTGCAAGGCCGCGACATCTATGGTAAATTTCTCCGTGTGCCGTTGAAACAGGTCATCGTTTGCGCGCATGTGCTGCTTCACGTTTGATTCAATCGCGAGGATTTGCTCTCCCAGTTTTGTACACTGCCCCTTGTATTCTTCCACAAAATCCTTGAGCCGCGTGTGCAACTCTTTGCGGTACGTATCCTCAAGATCCTTTCGCGCAGACTCACTCTCTAGAGCAAGTTGCGTCAAACGACCCTCAATCCCTTCACTCCACTCGGAAAAGCGCGCGTGCAACGAGTCGCTGCGCTTGGTAAGTACCTCAAAAAAGTTATCCTCCACCGACTGCAGTTTCTCGGATGCATTTGCATACGCACTTGCCTTCAGCTCACGCAGCTCGTCATTCAGCTGCTTCATACGGTGCTCAACCGTATCCATACTGTGCTGCAACTGTGCCTCAAACGCTAACTGCTTCCGCTCACGATCCTGCGCATACGCTTCAAATTCTTCGCGCACCTTCTGTTCTGTACGCTCACGCGCAAGCTGCAACTGAGACTCAAGGACATCAATACCCTCAAGCTCTCTGTCAAACTTGCTACAGCGTCCATCCATCTCCTTCCTGTACTGCTGTAACTGCGCATCAGAAGCCTCTGCAATCTTATTTAAGTTTTCGTGAAAACTTGTCACACTCTTGTGCACGCGCTCGCGTAAACCGGATTCTGCTCCTGAAAGCGACTGTTCGATCCCTTCCAGGTGCGCACGCACCTCACGCTCCTGTGTAGTAATCTGTTCCTTCAGTTGCGCCACGCTTTCATCCACACACGCCGTAACGTCCGCAAGACGTATACTCAAATCAGACTCACATGTCTGCGCCCGAACAGACCACTGGGATGCACAATCCTGGATGTGCTGGTCCGTTTGTTCGACACGCTGCATAACGTGCTGCTGCAAAGAAAGGAGGCTCCCTTCAAACTCCTCCTGCAACTGGAGAAGGCGATTTTCCGCCTGTACTTTCAACTGACCGAATCCATTTTCTTCCAGCACCTGTGCACGCACAGTTGCTTCAGAAAATGCCCCTTCATACAACTCACGCAATTTAACTGCAGAAACTTCAAAAAGAGACTGGCTTTCCCCCTGCGCTTTTTCCAGCCTTGTTTGCAACACCGCTAATTCCTTATGTACGTCTGCAAGTACTCCATCTCGCACCCGGTGGAGAAGCGCGGTATTCTCGCGCGTAAATGCATTTTGCATATCAGGAATCGCAGCGGACACTTGCTGCAGCTGCGTCTTTGCAGCCGCAACGCGTTTACTCAGCGAGTCGACGAAAGAAGACTCCTTATTAACCTCAGCAATCAGACCCTGCGCCACGGCAACCTGTTCCCTGAGTGTACAGACGTCCTTCTCTGATGCCTGAACCTCCCTGTGGATTTTCTCCACCGCCATGTTTGCAGCCGCAAGCGCAGTAGACTTCTTCATAAACTGGTCGTAGAGGTGATCCATTTTTTTCACTGAGGCAATCGCCTGCTCTTGCTTTACATTTAACTCGATGGCCGCATCCTTGAGCATCGCAATCTTCTCTGCGCTGAATGACTCAAGATCTTCCTTTATGTAGTCCGCGTAGCGCTTGACCTTTTCAAGAGAACGGTTACCCTTGTCCAGCTGGCGGGAGAACGCAACCATCACGAGGGAAATCGCGCAGGCAATGACAACCGTCAGAAAGTACTCCATGCTCCACTCACCTTCGTCTTCACGCGACGCACAGCGGGTACCCGCGGGCGCCACGCTGGACGTGTGGGGTTCGGCAGACTACCCTGCGCCGGCGCTCATGCTATCACATATGCGCACAATGTGCGATAGTCGGAAAAGAGCCAGTCCGCGCTGCGCCGAACGCGAAGACTCGTAAAGGGCCTGCGCACACAGGCAATCCTCATACCTGCTGCGTGCGCGCCTTCCACGTCATGAACACTGTTCCCCACGTAAAGAATTTCTTCACAGCGCAGATTCAGTCTCTGCGCCAGCGCGTAAAAGGCCCGGGGAGAAGGCTTGAGGGACCCAATCTCCTCTGTGCCCAACGTTACATCGCACAACGCGCGCACCCCCCATAGACAGCCTTTCTGACTCGGAGGAAAATCCGACAAAAGCGCTATCTTCAGCCCATGCCGCCTCAGCTCCAACACCGAGGAAAGCACGTGAGGAAATGGCTTTATATGTAAAAAGTGACGCCTCCACCCCCGATACAGCGCTGTGTCGAGGAAGGCTCGCACTTCTTCTGCAGATAAACCCACGCGCGGCGCGATGCGCGTAGCTTGCGCAAAAAAAAAGTCTTCAAAAGGAATAAGTGCCGTACGTTGCTCACGACGTAGCTCCTGACGCACCGCACGGAACGCACGCATCAAGCGCGCATTGCGAATCATAAAGGGCATAACACGCAGTGCAAGGCGCCATCCAGGGTACAGTGTCCCATCAATGTCAAAGGCCACTGCACGAAACCTCGGCTTCCCCATGGCCCATTGTACGCACGCAGCACCGCGCTGTCTATCAGCCTCTCTTATCTACCGCCTCCACACAAACACACACAGTGCACGCACCCGATATCCAGTGCCGTGTTCATACGTCCAAAAAACCCGCCCAGCGCAATCCAAAGTGCTGCGCATACCGTGCGTATCGTGCCGCGCACACTGCATCGCGCGCACCAGTTACGTAACAGGCGGCGTTCCCACGCAATTGAGATTGCGGTGGACACAGACGTAACGTCCTGCGTACCACACCTTCTAGCGAATCTACCACCGTACACGAGGTACCAACACAGTCCTGAAAAAGATGACGCACGTGCACAAAATGGGTGCACGCGAGCACGAGCACATCCACCCCCGCTTCCTGGAAGGGCATAACTGAGCGCGCCACTGCCTCCCGCTGCATGTCTTCGACTTCAAAAATTAACCCGCGCTCAAGACACTCAATAAGGCGTGCATCCGCACGCATCTGAAACACACACCCTGCACCAAACTGTGCTCTCAAACACGCTGTGTACGGATGCGTAATCGTGCATTGTGTAGCTAAGACACCAATGTGCTTTTTATGACTGCACGCCACCGCCTGCTTAATTGCAGGCACCACCCCCACCACTGGAACCGAAACCTGCGCACGCAAAAACTCAAGTGCATTGACAGACATGCTGTTACACGCGAGTACCACTATGTGTGGTGAAAAATTCGTCTGCACTTTCTGCAAAACTGCAGACGCACGCGCAATAATCTGTGCAGAACTTTTATTCCCATAAGGAAAGTATACACGGTCCGCCACGTACACCAGTGAGGCCTCAGGCACACGCACGCGTAAGGCGTGTGCGTAGGGCAATCCTCCTATACCTGAATCCAAAAATGCGTATTGAAATTGCTCACGTCGGTCCGACATAGACATCATCCTAGCCTGTTCTTTGAAAAATTTCACAGGAACCGTGTTATCCCCAGGTCCTGCACACCGCATACATTGACACCACACCCGTCCAGCCCGTATAAGCTTTGCGCGCATGTTCGAACCCACACCGTATTGCTCTACGTCGGACTTTGCTAAGCTCATGCATACGTCAACACACATACACGGCGTGTACGCTCCACGCATGCGCCTGAACCGCGTAGACTTTTCGGGTTTTCATTTCGTCGGCTGCAATTTTTTTAATACCGTATTTAATGCATGTGTGTTCGCGAATGTAGTGATGCGTATGTGTTTTTTTGAGCGTTGCTACCTGGTCAATAGCTCTTTCACTGAAGCTGACATTCAGTTCTCCTCTTTTGAGGGGAGCATCCTGCACACGGTGAGCTTCGCACATGCAGTACTCTTATCTGACAACTTCAACCGTATCCACGCGCAGGATGTTTCTTTTCAGGAGAGCGATCTTTCTCACACCCGTTTCTTACACGCTACGCTTGCAACAGTGCGTTTTGAAAATTGCACCGTGCAACACACGCACTTTATGCCCTCGCACACTACGCACTGCACATTCAAAGGATCTAGTACCGAACACGCCCGCATATACCTGAGCGACCTGCCATGAAAGTTTACATACACCCTGCAGAGCAGCATACCCAGCGCACGAGTTATCTGCTGTGCAACCTGTCCTTAAACGAAGCGCTCCTAATCGATGCCGGGCACGTGAGCACTCACTTGATCCACACCATTGAAAAGAATTCCTGCACCCTGACGGCTGTTTTTCTTACCCGCACAGATGACGCAACCCAAGCGGGCGTGCGCACGCTTTTGCGCGTATACTCCCCGCACATCTTTTGCGGGGAAAAGTGCTGGAATGCCCACGAGAGCACCCTGTTACAGGGAGACTGTTCCCTCAATTGCGCAGGTTTTACCGTTACCTGTTTTGCATCCCCTGCGTATGGCTGTTACCTATACCGTATTGCACACCTTGCGTTCACGGGGGATCTGTGTTCTGCAGGGTACGAAGAAGCGGGAAATGAGGCAGACACCATCTTGGAACGAGCGTGCACGGCACACGAAACGCTCATACTCTTCCACGGACATGGACCGCCTTCCTCATACACCCGAGCGCGCACGCAGCGCGCCAGCCATTAATGCTTGCTGGGTGCACCAGGTACGCGTGCGCTGACCAGGTCGTCACACGCTCGGTCCTCAGCGCGCAGTCGCTGCTCTCGCCAGCGTGTTTTCTCCTTTTCTTCAAGCATGAGCAAAGCCTCGTGTGCACGGCGCGCGTGCGCGTATCGTTCTCGCAATTGCTCAAGAGTAAAAGAAAGGTGCGCCTGCTTATGGAGCAGCTGTTCTCGGCGTAATTGCAACACGTCAATTTGATCCTGCACAGCGCTCACCGACGCAGCAGAAAAAACTGCTCCACGCTTTGGCGCTACGTCCTGCATCCGCGCACGATACTCGCCAGCAATCGATCGAATCTGTGTATCTATGCTTCCGTATTCTGCAAGAACTTTGCTTAACTCAACTTCCAGCTCGCGTACACGAAACGCTCTCAAGCGTCGCACACGCTCAAGAGAAAAACAAAACCTTTTCACACGCGCTATCTCCTCTGCTCTTGCAGATTCACACACCCGAAGGCGGCTGTGCTATACTGAGCCCTGTCAGCATGGACAGCGACGTTACAGTATCCTGAAAACGCACGCGCTCCTGGGCTCCTTGCGTTAGGAACCGTTCAAGCTCTGCGCGCATCGCAATAGCTCGATCAAGTTCTGCATCACTCCCCTGCTGGTACGCACCAACTCGTACCAAATCCTCTACTTCTGCGTACACTGCAAGCGCACGACGCACTATGCGCACTGCCTCTTTCATGTCTGCACCCAGCACGCGGTGCGCCAAGCGAGAAACGCTTTGCAACACGTCTATTGCAGGATAGTGATTGCGCTGCGCAAGCGCGCGACTGAGTACAATGTGCCCGTCTACAATTCCACGCACGGCGTCTGATATCGGCTCATCGAGATCGTCCCCATCTACCAAAACAGTATAAAAAGCGGTGACGCTCCCCATGGAAAAAGAACCTGCACGCTCAAGCAGTTTCGGTAACGTTTCGAATACCCCCGGGGTATATCCACGCGTTGCAGGGAGCTCCCCCGACGCTAACCCAATCTCACGCTGAGCTTTTGCAAAGCGCGTCAGAGAATCAAACAGCAGCAGCACCTGTTTGCCTTGATCCCGAAAGTACTCTGCAATCGCTGTCGCCGTGTACGCACCTCGTACCCGCGCAAGCGGACTTTCATCAGACGTCGCACTAACTATTACCGAGCGCTTCAAACCCTCAGGACCCAAATCATGCGCAACAAAATCCATCACTTCACGGCCACGCTCCCCGATAAGGGCAATGACCGACACATCTGCGTCTGTATTGCGCGCGATCATCCCCATCAGCGTCGACTTCCCAACCCCCGAACCGGAAAAAATACCCAGACGTTGTCCGCAACCAACTGCCAGCAACGAATCAAGCACCCGCACTCCTGTTACCATTTGACGCGTAATCGGAAGACGCTCCATAGGATTAGAAGACGCGCGCAACACCTCGGAGCGGAGCGGCGCATATATCTCCCCCTTCCCGTCAATTGCCTTCCCAAACGCGTTCAAAACGCGTCCGAGTAAAGCATCTCCTACGGGGACTGAAAGTGCCGCCCCTTCTGCTACCACCGCACAGCCAACTTCAACCCCGTGCGTATCGGTGTAGCTCATCAGTTTTACCGTCGATCCTGCAAGTCCTACTACCTCTGCTATCAACGGTCGCCCCTGGCGGCGCAACACAATCCGACACAATTCACCAACTACCGCGTGAGGGCCACGACTTTCAATCAATAAACCCCTCACTGCTGTCACATGCCCAACGTACTTTACCGGCTCACTCTCGCGGAGCGCCACCTCATACTTGCACAACAGGTCTGCTTCCATACACGCACACCCACGCCTCTTTCTCTATCAAGAACCCTTAGATGCTGACATTGATGACACTACAATGGGGGCAACTTCCAAAACACGCTGCTCAAGCTCATGGAGCTGACTTGCAACCCGCGCGTCAATCTCTCCAAAATCCGTTTCCACCACGCAACCGCCCCTACCCACTGACGTGTCCTCCACTACCGTTAGATCATCCACACGCTCCACTGCAGCGATAAACTCCTGCTTGTGCTGGGTAACAAGCTCCACATCCGCAAGGTTTACCCGCAGCGTCACCGCTCCGCGCGTTCGCACCTTACGCAACGCATGCACCACATTTGCGCTGATAACAGCGCGTTGGTTTTCAGAAATGACCTTGACCACCTTCCTTGTCATCAACAACACCAGATCAACAATCTGTCTTTCGGTTTCCCGCAAAATACCCTGACGCCGCCCCATCACTTCTTCGATCATCTTATGCAAACGCTCAGTTAAATACCGCACCTCTTCCTGTCCCGCACGAAACCCTTCTTCCTTGCCAAGACGAATACCTTCTGCCTTACTGTGATCACATATTTTCTGACGAGACGTCTCTGCCTCAGCAATCATGCGTTCAGCTTGCTGTTGCGCCTCGCTAATTTGTAGCTCAGACTGTTCCTTTGCCTGAGCAAGGATACGATCCGCCTCCTGCGTACACTGTTCGCGATATGCTGTGATTTCCTCCTCTACACGCTCCTTTAGATCTTGTGCCTCACGCTCTGCACGCGCGCGCAGCTGCACCTGCTCTTCTTCCCAACTTTTTCGAAACAGCTCAACTTCCTCTTGCACTTCACGCATATCAGGAACTGGACACACAGGTTCGCTTTGCACCTCCTCAATCTGAGGCTCGACACCAAAAGACCTGCTCAGATCAAGCAGCAAGAACTGATCAAGATTCTTCACTTCATGGTTCCGAAATATCATCTTTGGCATACTGTCTGCTTCCTTTCGAACCCCATATCGCTTATCAGGAACAACATTTACACAATCATCTCGTCTTCTTCTGAACGCGCGATGACAATGTCACCACTATCTTCAAGGTGTCTGATGATAGAAACAACCTTCTGCTGGGCTTCCTCCACATCTTTCAAGCGGGTCGGCCCCATGTATTCCATTTCTTCCTTCAGCATACTCCCTGCCCGCTTCGACATATTCCTAAAAATTTTATCTTGTACTTCAGTGTCGACAACCTTGAGTGCCTTTGCGAGTTCTTCCATATTCACCTCCCGCAGCACCTTTTGAATGGCCCGATCGTCGAGCATTACAATATCCTCAAACACGAACATACGTTTTTTAATTTCCTCTGCAAGATCTGGATCTTCATCTTCCAATGCTTCAACAATAGATTTTTCAGAAGAACGATCGACCAAATTCAAGATGTCCACGATGTTCTGGACACCTCCTGCGGCCGTATAATCCTCGCTAGAAAGCGTTGACAATTTTTTCTCAAGTACTCGTTCAACCTCGCGCAACACATCAGGGGACGTCCGATCCATCGTGGCTATGCGCCGAGCCACATCACTCTGAATCTCATCAGGGAGGTTCTGCAAAATAACAGAAGCTTTATTCGGCTCAAGGTACGCCAAAATAAGCGCAATTGTCTGCGGATGCTCTTGCTGAATAAAATTTAACAGGTGTGTGGGATCAGTTCTGCGAATAAAGTCAAAGGGACGCACCTGCAAGGAGCTTGTCAGCCGATTTATGATCTCGATTGCTTTTTGACTTCCCAACGACTTCTCCAACAATCCCCGCGCGTAATCGATACCTCCTGAGGTGATAAAGTTTTGTGCGGTCATCAGTTCCTGGAATTCTTCTAAAACTGCATCCTTGAGTTCTGCATCAACTGACTCTGTACGCGCTATTTCAAACACCAACTTTTCAATCTCGTCTTCCTTAAGTTCTCCCATGACCTTAGCGGATATTTCCTCCCCAATAGAAACTAGAAATATCGCTGCCTTTTGCCGACCATTGAGAGACTTGATATCCCGTTGCTTTTTTTCTCCCGTGGCGAGCTTATCCTTCACGGATGTAACGGCCATAGTACTACTCCTCCATCAACCACGTTCTCACAAGCAACGCAACATCTTCCGGATGCTCCCGCGCCATATTCAACACATTCTCTTGCAATTCAAGCCGCTTACGCTCTTCCACCGACATGGAAACATTCATCCCCGCCTGTTCAGCCTCCCACAGGGCACGCTCCCTCATCAGTTGCTGCTGCCTTAAAAGCTCCTCTTCCCGCAGACGACGGCGACGCTCCACCTCTTTGCTGATAACCTTGTATACCATGAAGATAAATAAAACGATTGCCACACTGGCAAGGGAGTATAAGATGATCATGTTCCTCTGCTGGACGCGCAGGTAATGCTCATCTTCTCTATCAAATTCTGACGTCCGGTCAAATTTGATATTTAAAACACTTACCGAATCCTTACGCCCCGCATCAAAGCCGATTGCATCCTGCACTGCCTTCGTTGCCTCCCGCAGCTCCTCAGCAGAGATGGGGATATACTCACGTTCAATGTGTCCTTCCTTCACAATGAATCTTCCGTGCTCGTCTCTCTTTTTGCGCCATTCTCCATCGATATTGACCGACACCGTCCTGCGGCCGAGCACCGGGCTCACTACTTCGTTGATCTCACTCTTGCTAATCGCCTCTTGCTTCTTAACGACCGACTGGTTAGAAAGTCCCACCTGGTTGCTCATGTCTTTGTATGCAGGAGGTGTTTGACCCTCAACTCCCGGCGGTCCTTCAGGGTTAAGCCCCGTACCCTGCCACGTAGTGGTTGCCGTTTCAGATATCGAAGTGACAGAGGGCACAACCTGAGAATCATCCCACGGGGTATCCGGATTGTCCTGACGGATTTCTATAGGCAGATACTTGGTAGTCTGCGACGTCTTTTCAGAAAGATCCATTTCAATTTTGATATTTAAGTCGCGCACCCGGTCTTTACCGTACGTCTTTTGCAAGAGAGCCAGCACTTTTGCCTCATACTGGGATTCCAGCTTCGCAATCATTTTCTGTTGCTTTTCAATGAGACTCAGCCGATCAGCGTCCTTGAACCCTTCAAAATCATTTAGGACGGTAGCATCACTATCTACAATCGTGATGTTTTCATCCTTCAGTCCAGGAACTGCAAGCTTTAATAGTTTCTGAATGCCTTCTATTTTTTTTCTTTCTGAGGCGATCGTGCTCGACGGTTTAGGGAAAATGACAACGCTCGCAGTAATAGGTTTCTGGTCTGCCTGAAAAAGCGCATCCTCAGGCACGTTTATTACTACATGGGCATCATCGATGTCGTCGAGCGCTTTGATATGATTGGTAACGGTATTATTAATTGCACGCCGCACGTCCACCCTGCGCTCAAAGTCAGTACGCGTCCATCGCTCGACGTCGAATATGGCCCATGGGTCCACATTTTTTGGGATCAAATCTTCGCGAATTAAGATGCTGCGCATACGACGCGCTGTCTTCTCATCCGAGACAGAAATCAACCCAACGCTTGAGACGGTTGCACGCACATTCTCTTCGTTAAGGCGCAGGATAATCTTTTCCCGCACCGTCTCATCAGTGATAGGAGTGTCGATAAGTGGCACGAGCGTCGGCTTCGCCGACCACGTGAGCAAGACAACAACCCCCATGACAGACACGAGCGCCGCGCCGGCAAGCACAGACTTCTGCACGAGCGTCCACTTCTTCCACTGTGTTTTGAGTTTGACTCCGAGCTGCCCCAACCATTCGCCCACGCGTGTCCCCTCCCCTCACTATAGAACGAGCCAATGCGCACTAAGCGCGTCCCACCCTCTTTTCACCTGATATACCGTCGGTACTCTTTTTGCAGAACAGCCCGGCCTTGTAAACCTTACCGAGCAGTGGTGACATCGTTCCAGCTCTTAAGGACTTTATCAATGACAGTCTGCGCGATTTTCAAGGACATACTAGCCTCCGCCATCGCCACTGTTACATCATGCACGTCAACAGACTCAGGATCTACTATCATTTGCTCGGTCAACTCAGCAGTCTTCTGCTGCTTTTGATTTACCTGATCAAAAGCGCGCAGCAACGTTTGCTCAAAACTCATCGCCTTTTTGTTCACTGCCTGATCCACCGCGTCAGTATTCCCTCGCATGCGCTGCCTTACGCTTTCTACCGACACTGGACCGATTTCAGGCACCTTCCTCAGAGATGGAACTTTATATACATTCGCACTATTCGTAATGGTACCAACTGGCGTCATTGTATCCTCCCCTCACACAGCACAGACATCTTCACAGACTGTACGCGCAACACACCTAGCGCGCAATCTCCAACGCACGCTGAAACATTTCTTTTGATCCTGAAATAACTGATATGTTTGCCTCATACGCGCGAGAGGCAGAAATAAGATCCACCATCTCTGTCACAATATCCACGTTAGGATACTCCACGTACCCAGCCTTCGGCCCTGATAGAATCGCATCAGGGTGCGTTGGGTCGTACACAAGACGAGAAGGAGCGTTGTCCTTTTCTATGCTTACCACACGAACCCCTGTGCCTACCCCCCGATCCAACTGCTCGGGCACAAAAGGTATACGCCAGTCAATGCCAGGATTCTTCTGCGCCAAAACTACCCTGCTCCTCCGAAACACTCCACCTTCTTGAGTCCTCGTGGAGGAAGCATTAGCAATGTTGTCAGAGATCACATCGGCCCGCAAGCGCTGCGCGCTCATACCCGTCGCGGCAATATTGATACCACTAAACAAACCCATCACGCTTCTCCATACGCTTAACGTAACACGGACTCAACCTGACGATACTGGAACCCTACCATCTGACTCAACATCTGATAGTGCATCTGAATCTTGAGAACATGCATGGCTTCTTGCTCAGCATCCACATTGTTTCCGTTCGCCTTCACATCCGTCAAATAGTCTAACACGCGGCGCGGACGCACCGAGCGGTAGTCGATAACATCACTGGACAACATATTCGTCCCCGCAGTTGCCTGCTTGAAAAAACTTGTCTCATTTCTTTGAGAATCCAGAGCACGCTTGAGCTCTGCTTCAAAGTTTACGTCCGTCCGCTTGAACCCTGGAACCTCTGCGTTCGCAAGATTATTCGCCGTCACTTCATAGCGCAACGCGTTGACATCCAAAGCACGATGCAAAAGATCCACCGTTCTGGTAAAACTATTCATCCGACTACCCCCGACCCATTGTCGACCAAAAAAAAGCGAGCTTAAGAAAGTCTTCTTCAAAAAAGTCTCAGAAAAAAGCACTTCGCACTGGTGTACATTCTCTGCAGCTCGCTTCCCCGCATCGTTTGGACGCTCCGTTCCTACCCCCTATCCACGCGGATGCGCACGGTGATACAAGTCCTGCAGTTGCTCTGAAGTCACATGCACATATCGCTGGGTGGTAGACACACTCGCATGTCCTAATAACTCTTGCGCAACGCGCACATCAGCCCCCCGACGGATCAACGTCGAAGCAAAACTGTGCCGAAACGCGTGGGGAGACAGCGCGTGCACGTCCTGGGCCAAAAGCACGTACCGACTAACAAGGTACTGTATTCCGCGCACAGAAAGCGACCGACCCCGCTGATTCACAAACAGCGCGGGTGTGCAAGAGGCGTAGCGCGCACATCGCTGCGCACGCGCCTGCATATACACGTGCAAAAAATTCTGCGCAAACGGAGCAATAAACACGGTCCGCTCCCGATCACCCTTTCCCCGCACAATCGCAGAACTAAGATGCGGATGCACATCTTTCAATGAGAGCGCCGCTATCTCTGAAACGCGACATCCTGTTGAATACAACATCGCAAAAAGTGCCGCATCCCGTTCCTGCCACAAAATATCCGTACGACTTGGTAAGGTGTAAAACGCCTTTGCTTGCGGTGGAAACATAAAACGAGGCAACTTTGAAGGACCTTTTATATTCCTCACTAAGCGTGCAGGATTGTCCGCGCACCAATGTTTTTTTTTAGCAAACACATAAAAACCTCGCACCACGGACAAAACTCGGTTAATACTCGCTGCGGAAAGTCCCCGTCTTCCTAACTCACACACAAACAGACGCATATCAGAAACTGTTACGCGCGCGCACGCTCTCTGCGCGTGTTGCAACCAGCGTTCAAAAAGATTCAAGTCGCGCGCATAGGCAGAAACCGTATGCGCAGACAGCCTGCGTACCCGAAAAAGATATTCAAGATACTGGGTAAACTGCTCATTACTCATAATGTTGCACTGCTCCTTTATCCTGTGCCCCCCTGTGGCTACCATCCAAGACAGCTTCCTTTCCCAGAGAAAGATTTTTTCGAGTAGGAGATACATACCGACACTCAGGGTTTACACACGCAGTATATGTGCCGACTCTGCGATTTGATTTTTCAACCAAAAAGCATCGACACTGAGGACACACTGCAAAGGTCGGTTTAAAGTGAGTGACAAAATCGCAGACAGGGAAACGCGTGCAGCCATAGAATTCCTTTCTTCCCCTTGTTTTTTTCCCCACGATATTCCCATCGCACGCAGGACGCGGACACTTTGCAAGAGGGACAGGCTGAGTATTTCTACACTCAGGAAACTTTCCGCATGCAAGGAAAAATCCAAACCTGCCCAGTTTTTTCACCATCGTATCACCACACTGACTACACACCACATCTGTTTTCTCATCGAACACACCGCGCATGCTGTTAAGATCTTTCATCACCGTTGAAACCTTTTCGCTGAAAGCAGGATAGAAATCCGCAATGACACAATTCCACTTGATTTTATCTTCCTCCACCTCATCGAGTTTACTTTCCATGCGCGCGGTAAAACTTACATCAACAACATCATGAAAATAGGTGGTGAGAAGATCACTAATGACCTTTCCCAATGGGGTCGGCATTAGCTGTTTTTGAATACGAGTTACATAATAGCGATCCAGCAGTACTGAAATAGTCGGTGCATACGTTGAAGGGCGCCCAATTCCCTTTTCCTCCAACATTTTTACGATACTTGCATCCGTGTACCGAACAGGACCCTGCGTAAAGTGCTGTACGGACTGCACGTTATGTAGTGCAACTACCTCACCTTCCTTCGTAGGGGGAAGTACAGCTTTAGAGAGATCTTTGGGGGATAACATTTTCAGTACACGGTAGAATCCCTGTTCAATAACCTGCGTTTCAGTTGCACTGAAAACCGCCGGGCCAGCGGTAATTTCAAACGTCAAACTGCGCACTCTTGCATCTGTCATCTGACTTGCAACAAAACGCTCCCAAATCAACGTGTACAGACGTATTTGATCACGCGTAAGGTGCGCTTTAATCCGCTCAGGAGTGTGGGCAACATATGTTGGTCGAATCGCCTCATGTGCGTCCTGAGACTTTCCCTTTGCAGCGTACCGATTGGGAGTACCCGGCAGTGCGTCAGAAAAATGCGTTGCTATCCACGCGCGCACTTCCTTTACAGCAGCTTCAGAAACGCGCACCGAATCTGTACGCATATATGTAATGAGCCCCACGCGGTGGGTACCAAGAGATACGCCTTCATAGAGCTGCTGCGCAACCTGCATCGTTTTACGCGAGGTAAACCCGAGCCTATTGGCAGCGCATTGCTGCAACGTAGAGGTAGTAAAGGGCTGCTTCGGTCGAACATTTTTTTCAAAACTGCGTATTTGAGAAACTCGTGCCTCACTCTGAGAAAAAAGACCGATAGCGCTTGTAGCCTCCTGTTTGCTTTTGAATACAGCCTTTTTCCCTTGAATCAGTATCAGTAGTGCAGAAAATGACTTTTTATCCTTTTCAAACGTTCCTTCAACCGTCCAGTATTCTTCTGGAACAAAGCGCTTTACTTCAACTTCTCGTTCACAGATAAGACGAAGTGCAACCGACTGCACACGTCCTGCAGACAACCCGTTTTTCACCTTATGCCACAGGAGCGGACATAGGTGGTATCCTACCAAACGGTCCAGTACGCGCCGCGCCTTTTGTGCATTGACCTTTGCGGTATCTATTGGAACCGGATGGCCAATTGCCGCCCTAATCGCGTGCGGTGTAATTTCATTAAACACGATCCTTTTGATCGGCGTATCACAATACGCCTGGATAGACTGTGCAAGGTGGTACGCAATCGCCTCCCCCTCTCGGTCACGATCGCTGGCAAGAAACACTTGCAGTGACTGCTTAGATAGGGTGCGCAACTCTTTTAAACACTGCGCACGACCACGAACTGTAATGTACTCAGGCTGGAAATCGTGCTCAATATCAATAGCTAAACGAGACTTTGGCAAGTCAATAACGTGGCCCATGGACGCTCGCACCACGTACTGCGTTCCCAGATATTTTTCGATGGTCTGCGCCTTCGCAGGAGATTCCACAATAACCAAATGCTTCCGCGCAAATGTCTTCTGCCTTTTCGGTTGTAGCCCACGCACTTCCATGTTTTCCGCCCCCTATGCTTACCGAAACTGTCCTACGTCCGACCCGTACATGCGTATTCCCAATCGTCAAACATATCCTGCACGCACGTCAGCGCGCGTGCACCTTCTGCATGCAGAAGTCTTCCTCCCTCATTTTGAAGACTTTCAAGCAAGGGTTCATACACGTACACATCACGTCCCTGTTCCAAGGCACACAATGCGGTAATCAACGCGCCTGACTTCTTTGGTGCTTCCATAACAACGAGCGATCGTGCCAAACCTGAAATGAGCCTATTGCGTTCAGGAAAACGATAGCGCATCACATGCTCAGATGGCGCATATTCACTCAGAATGCATCCTCCGGTTTCTATAATCCGTGCAGCAAGCGCGCTATTTGAGCGTGGATATAACTGGTCTACACCACAGGCAAGTACTGCGAGGGTGTACCCACCACCTGCTAATGCTCCTTTGTGACAGAATCCGTCTATTCCACGTGCAAGTCCTGAAACAATGGCAATGCCCGATTCAGCACACGCCTTGGAAAAGGCCAAACTGTTCCGAACTCCTTCACCGGTTGGAGTACGTGTGCCAACCATCCCCACAATAGGTTGGGTTGCACACGGCAAAGTGCCCCGATAGAACAGCACAAACGGTACATCACTTATTTCTCTTAACCAGGAGGGAAACGCATCATCGTCTTTGAACACCATTTTTATCTGATAACACCGCATGGTTTGTATACCGTGCCGAACGAGGTGAGGCAACGCAGAAAGTTGCGCACCCGCAGTGCGTATGTGCCTTTCTACAACACGCTCAAAATCACGCACCTTCCATGCAGTAAGCTCCTGAAAAGAACCTACAGCTTTTGAAACGCGCAACCGCTCCCCACCTTTTAAAAAGTGACAGTAAGAGAGCGCAAGAGCAATCTTGTGCGTTTCAGTGAGTACAGTATCCGTGTTCATCCACGGTCCCCACGCGTAGCACGCTGCGATACATTCGTGACTAATTCTTTATTCTGTCGCGCACGATCTCTCTGATGGGAGTCACTGCTTTGGACAAGGATGCGATCGTAACACTCTATTGCCTGAGCATATCGTCCAAGTGTGTAGTATGCGCGCGCAAGAACGAACAAAGCTGCTTCTGTATTTTCTTTCAATTCGAGGAGCTTTTGCAAATGAGGAACCGCGTTCTGTGGCTGATTCAGTTCAAATACATACAATACAGAAAGACCGTACAACGCGTGGGAATACTGCGCGTCCAACGAGAGCGCACGCACATACGCAGAGACTGCTAACGCGCGATAAGCAGCTTGCTGCTGCATTTTCTTCTCAGGATCAATAGGAGCGACGTACTTAGCCGCATATGCGGCACACAACGCCTGGTAAAAAAAAAGATGCTTATTTTCGGGAGCAAAGGTAATGGCCTGGGTAAACGCATCAAGCGCGTGCGTATACATCTTACGATCGAAGTAGCGCAACGCGAGCATCTTGTACCAAACACCCACCTGATCCTGCACTGCGTGCAAACGCTCGAGGCGCTGTTCGTGCAGCTTTACTGCCCTCCGCAGTTCTTCAATAGAGGTTGGATGGGGCACTCCTTTCTCTAAATCCTGAACACGTTGCACGGTGCGACGCTCCTTACAGGAATGAAAAAAAAAGAACGCCGCGCACAGTGCACCGCCCACATATGACGCACACCGCCTAGTTTTCATCACGAAGACCTTCTGAAGAAAAACACGCGCGGTGACACGCTTCGAGCTGTCCATTTTCCACGTGTGTGTACACCTGGGTAGTTGCAATATCTGCATGGCCGAGCAGACACTGAACCGAATGTAAATCGACACCGCCTGCAAGCAAATGCGTCGCATATGAATGGCGAAACGTATGAACGTGCGTCTCCACCCCTGAGCGGATTTCAATATCCTGCAGGCGCTTCCATATACCTTTACGACTCAGACGACCCCCCTGCCTGTTTAAAAAGACAGCTCCTTTTTTTTCACTATTCTCCGGATGCTTCGCGCTCGTAAAACGAACACGCGCCTCACGTATATACTGCATGAGAAAGTAACACGCCTGTTCTCCAAAGGGAGCCATACGCTCTTTGTTCCCCTTACCTGTCACTTTTAGCAGACGTTCTGCAAAAAAAATGTCAGAAAGGGAAAGAGAAACTGCCTCACTGACCCGCAAACCTGCAGCATAAATAAGTTCAAAGAGCGCGCGATCACGCACGCCACCTGGTGTGCACAGTGGAATGGATTGCAGAAAAGTGTTGACCTGTTCGGGAGACAGCACGCGCGGCAGTGAATACGCACGACGCGGTGCATCAACGTCTTGCATTGGGTTATCAGGACGCACCTGCTCCAAAATGAGAAACTGATAGAACGCGTGCAGCGCCGCCATGTCCTTCGCAATCGTTTTGCCTGAGACACCCGCAGCACTCCGCTTTTCGATAAAACGTACACAATCGTGCGCATTGGCGCTTTCAATGTTACACGGCGGATCAAGGTTTTTCTGAAAAAGCATCAACGTAGTCACGTACGTCCGTGCGGTCAAAAGCGCGTGCGCCTCTGCCGAAATTAAGTACGCGTAAAAGGATTGCACACGGATATCGACGTCTTTCACAGACCCTTGTTCCTATTTCTCAAAAAGGTCGGTTCATCCAAATCTTCATTTACCGAGGGGAGCGGAACGCCAAACGTGTGGCCCTTCACTCCGTTCTTTTCCATACGCGTTTCTTGAACAGCGCTATTACGCGTAGCCAGACCAGGTAAGTTTGGCTGTTTAGAGCTTTTAGCTCTGTTCCATTCGTCAGAACTAATATACACACCGGTACTCACCGCACCGTACGATGATGTTTTTATCTTTTGAGAACTGTGTGTATCTCCCGCTATCGAAATACTCGCTTGCGGTACACCCGTTGCGATAACCGTAACCCTCACCCTATCCTGCATACTCGCGTCGATGGACGTGCCATGGATGATAATCGCATCCGGATCAATGGTCTTTGCAACCACAGACATCACGCCATCGACTTCTCCCATGCTCAAGTTCTCTGAGCCACGTACCGCAACCAGCAGTCTGGTAGCACCTTCTATCCGCGTCTCTTCCAAAAGCGGATTATTAATTGCAGCGGTTGCCGCATCTACTGCGCGGTTTTCCCCTTCTCCCTCTCCCACACCGATAAGCGCGTACCCCTGCCCTTCCATGGTGTTTTTTACATCCATGAAATCTAAATTCACTTCTCCAGGAAGGGTAATTAAATCAGAAATACTTTGCACCGACTTGCGCAGCAGATCATCTGCAACCAGATACGTCTCTTTAATCGGGCAGCGCTTATCTACCACACTGAGTAAATTCTGATTAGGGATCACAATCACGGTGTCCGAGTGCGTGCGCAATTTTTCGATCCCTCGCTCAGCGAGCATCATCTTTGCTCTGCCTTCAAAGCGAAACGGCTTCGTGACTACGGCAACTGTCAAAGCACCAAGTTCCCGTGCAATCTTTGCAATAACTGGGGCAGCACCTGTTCCCGTACCTCCTCCCATCCCTGCGGTGATGAACACCATGTTCGCGCCCTGCAACGCACTTGCAATGGCTTCAGCATCTTCCATTGCAGCCTTCTCGCCAATCTCAGGATCACCGCCTGCACCCAACCCCCTTGTCACCTTGGTGCCAATGGCAAGCTTTTTAGGCGCGGTAGAATAGCTCAACGCCTGCACATCTGTATTTGCTGCAATAAACTCGACGCACTGCAAACCGCAGCTCATCATCCTATTTACCGCGTTTGACCCACCACCACCGGCACCGATGACCTTTATGACCGTTGGACTTAGGGTAAACTCTTCGCCTGAAGGTGCAAGCTCTATATTCATCATTCCCCTCCCATTCCCCTACACCGCGTGCCGCATGCTGTGCGCGGTTTAAAACAAGTTCCTCCAAATATCCTTCACTTTAGTAAACACTCCCGCACGCTCCATCTCAGCACGGCCCTGATAAGCGCGCTGTCCCTGCTTATGGGTATATTCTAAAATCAGTCCTAACACCACTGCAAACTCAGGACTGCGATATTCCCCTGCCAATCCTCCCAAAGTACCTGGTATTCCAAGGTGCACGCGCGGTGTATCAAAAATTGCTGACGCAAGCTCTACCGCACCGGTAAGCTGCGCGCCACCGCCGCAGAGAATAATATTTTCAATGATACCACGACCGCTTTGCGTCTCCACCGTCGAAAGACGATCGCGCACTATCGTAAAAACCTCACACATGCGCGCTTCAATTATTTCGGCGATTTCTCGTTTAGAAATTTCTACAGGAATCCGATTTCCCTGGCTGGAGATGAGAACACTCCCTTCTCCCTCAAGCAGGGGGATCCAGCAACATCCATCTTTAATTTTAATGCGCTCTGCAGTTTCAAGCGGGAGGTTTTTTACCTTTGCAAGATCAGAAGTTACCTGACTGCCCCCAACAGGAATCGAAGTGATAAGCACCGGGGAACCCTTGTACATTGCAATAACATCCGTAGTTCCCCCACCAATATTAATGAGCACACACCCTACATTTCGCTCGTCATCGTTTAACACAGAACGAACAGCAGCGAGCCCGTTATGCATTAAAAAATCGATGTGCAAGTTCGCCCGTTTCACGCAATCGATTACACTGCGCATACACGTTGCAGAACCGGTGATCATATGCACCTCGCCTTCCAGGCGAACCCCAATGATATTGCGCGGATCGGTGATGCCGTGCTGATCATCCACCGAATAAACTTTGGGAATAACATGAAGAATTTTACGATCGGGAGGAAGAGAAACTGCACAGGCAACTTCAAGCACCCGATCAATATCGCTTTGATCAACTTCGCGATGCCCCTTCCCCTTATCTGCAACCGCCACAACACCTTTTAAATTTCTACCCTCGATGTGGGTACCTCCAAGCCCCACAACGCAGTGCGCAACTTCGATACCGGACATCATCTCCGCAGCTTCAACCGCGTGGTGGATACCCACAACTGTATTCTCAATATTGACTACTACACCCCGCCTCAAACCCTTTGAATGACCGACGCCTACACCTACAACCTGTAACGCACCACCTTCCAACCGCTCGGCCACTACCGCCCTGATCGATTCGGTACCGATATCTAAGCCGACAATAACCTCACCCATAACTTTCCTCTTCTAGCGATACACCGCCGTCCCACCTCTCACGTCAAGCTCCTTAATGCGCCTCTGCGTTTGCCACTCCCGCAGCGCATCAACGAGCAATATGACATACCGCAACTTTTCTTCGCTAAGGTTTTTGTCCATGCGTACTCTGATAGGTGCACGCACCAGGTAAAGCGCTAAATCATATCCCCCGTGTCTTTTTTGTTCAATGCTTATCTCAGAAATTTCACCGAGCAAAAGAGGGTTCCGCTTGCTCAAATTATCTAACTGCACAAAAAGAGGAACAAGCTGATCGTGCACGCGTAGCCCCACGCGCGGATTACGAAATTCAAGACCACTTACTACCGGCAATACTGTATCAAGAGGTGCCGTCCCAACACTAAAAACTGTTCCTGTCTTGTCAATCTGCACCGGCATCGCACGGCCTTGAACGTGCACAAAACCAAGTGCAATAGCAACACGCTCTACCACATGAACATGCATCGTATCTGGAAATTTCTTTAACACCTCTACCTGAGCAAGTAACGGAACAGATGCCAGTCGTTCCGAAATTGTAAAACCGTCCAAACTCATCCATTTTTCTTTACCAGTGAGCCCTGCAGCCTTCATCAAATATTCCGGGGATATCGTCACATTTCCTGAAAATTCTACCTTTGCAAAAGAAGTTGCCGGAACAACAAAAAGATAAAATACAAACTCCACACACAACACGAGCAGCAATATAACAATTACCACCTTCAGTACTGCAACTCTCACCCGCATAGACATATACCCTACCAGAGGGTACTTGCACGCTTCAGTATTTCTACACAAAAACTGTTTCTTCACGCTCCCTCCTTATCTTCTCATCCCCTGAAACATTGATGATCAATCCACATAAAGAAAGCGTTACCACAATAGATGAACCTCCTGAAGAAAAAAAGGGAAGAGGAATACCAGTGGCTGGAACTAGACGTACCACCACTGCAACATTCAAAATTGACTGTAAAACAATTGCCGCCGACGCGCCGAAAGCCAAAAAAGTATTAAAGCGATTAGCACATCTGAGTGCGATAGAAATGCCAGTGAGGGTAAACGCAAACAACAACATTAAATATAAACACACACCAATGAATCCCATCTCTTCTCCAATAACGACAAAAATAAAATCCGAATATACTTCGGGCACGCTCGCAATTTTCCTCACCCCATTTCCAATACCACGCCCCCACAACCCTCCATCCATCAGTGCCTCGAGCGCCGCGTTTACTTGGTATCCTGCGCCAAGCGGGTCTCTATCTGGATACAAAAATGAAAGCACTCGACGCAAACGATTGGTGGACGTGACGATCATAAGCACTGCTATCGGCGCAAGAACCATTATGCCTCTTAAAAACCACCACAGAGGCGCACCTGCAATGAAGAACATAACCACTGTGATAAAAAGCAAAAACATAGCGGTAGAAAAATCGTTTTGAAAAAAAACTACTGACACAAAAATCACGCTCACAACAAAGGGAGGAAAAATTGATCGTATAGGTGTATCGAAATGCTCCCGGTGCTTATCAAAAAAGTTTGCAAGAAAAACAATGAGTACCAGCTTCACAAATTCAGATGGCTGAAAATTAATATCAAACACCTTAATCCAACGCGTCGCTCCATTGCGCGTTGAACCAATACCAGGGAAAAACGTGCACACACAGAGCGCAAATGCAACGAGAATCAAAGGAGACAATGCTTTTCTTAAAGAAGCTAAACGAACAAAGGTAAAAAACAATAAACACACAAGACCGATGCCTATACTCACTCCCTGTCTTACCAAAAAATAACCAGGATAACGAAAAAAGCGCTGCGCATAATGCACCGACCCTGAATAAAGCGTTACAAAACCTACTCCTACCATAAGGGCGACAAGCAGTATGAATACAAAACTGTAACGCTCTTGATGTACATTTTTCTCGATGGAAATCATCGGTCTCATCGCTCTTTCCTCAAAAGAGGTTCAAGCCGCTCGAGCGCAACACTGCGTGAACCTTTCACCAGAACAAAATCACCCCGCCGTAATTGCGCGTCTAACGTTTCTTGCAGCGCAGACAGTTCCTCTAGTGCAAAGGCGTACACGCGCTTCCTCCCCCAGGAAACTTTTCTTACCGCACGACAAAATTCGGGACCAAACACATACACTGCACGCGCGTCAGAAGCGGCTGCCAAAACACACACCCGATAGTGAGCTTCGGCAGCGGTAACTCCTAGCTCTCCCATGTCACCGAGCACATATACTTTTGATACTGCAGAAATATGCGCACACAAATGAAGCGCCGCAGCCATTGAATCAGGATTCGCATTGTAACAATCGAGCAAAAAGGTCAGCGACGCACACACCACATGAGAGCGGCCAAAGGGCGGTTTTACCCGCTCCATCCCCCGCTGAATTTCCTCAGCAGGAAGTCCTACCTGTGCGGCAAGCGCAATCACTGCAAGCGCATTCTTTGCGTTATGCACCCCAGGTAGTGGCACGCGAATCCATCGTCCTTGATATAACACGCGAGAACCACGTAAACCCTCATCTATCACCTCAGTTGCTAGACCACGCCCCCCCTGATCGTAAACTACAACCCTACCGTACGGGATATTAGACAGGAATACACGATATGCATCGTCGGGGACAAAACCCACGCTGTGTTCAGTAAATTGAGAAAAAATCTCTTTTTTCTCTTCCGCAATTGCCTGCTGCGTGCCCAGAATGCCTACGTGCGCACAACCTACGTTGGTAATGATCGCGTAATGAGGAACAAGTATCTGAGCGAGCGTACGCATCTCCCCCCGACGATTCATCCCCAGCTCAAAGATTCCTACCTCATGTTCTGCACGCACAAAAAACAGCGACTGCGGTAAACCTATCTCTGAATTTAAATTTCCTGGCGTCGCAACCACCCGATACCGTTCACTGAACACCGCGCGAGCCATTTCTTTTACGGTTGTCTTTCCGCTTGATCCGGTAATGCCAATCCTAATAAGCGCAGGAAACTTTTTGCAGTAAAAGGAGGCAAGATCTTGCAGCGCCCTGAGCGTGTCGTGCACCGCAATACAGGCAGCTCCAAAGCGAGTGCACCAAGCAACATATTCCCCAGCATGGGGGTACCTTTGATCTATAAGCGTTGCAACTGCGCCCTTCTGCAGCGCTTCTTCAACAAACGTATGTCCATCTACGTGCGCACCACGGAGCGGAATAAACAAATCACGCGGCACAACCGCACGACTGTCAAAGGAAACCCCGTCAAAACCGCGCGCCCCTCGTGCATCGCACACGCGAGCCCCTTGCACTGCCGCACATACCTCATCAAAACTCAGAAGCATGAGGGGAGGAGTCCTTGTGCGCAGGACGCAGCTTAATGCGCACAATTTCGGCGTGCGACGCCCGGTGTAAGTGCAGTTTCTCTACCGCGAGCTTTTCAATACGATCCGGCTTAGACAGGATCGCGATCCCAGAAATCTTACGCTTATTTTCTGCGATAATACGGTGTTGCTCTGCGTCGTACTCACGCACCACACGCTCAACCGCCTGATAGCGCGAAGCCTGCCACACCCCCGCACACAGCAACACGGGGATACTCACCGTAAAGAACAACGCGCTCACCTTTTGCACCGTCATCCCTCTTTGCCGGCGAGGTATTCCCCTTCGCTGCTTTTCTCTCATCGCCCCTTTCTCACGCATCAGCCCAGTCTCCTACCGTTTCTCAATGACGCGTAACGTAGCACTCCGCGAAGCGGCATTCGCAGCACGCTCCACACACGAAGGTACAAGCGGCTTCTTGGTAATCAGCGATGCACGCGCCACACCGCCGCAGCTGCATATCGGCACACGAGCCGGACAGCTGCAGCGTTTCGCCCAGTGCCGAAAATGTACCTTAACAATCCTATCCTCACGCGAGTGAAAACTAATAACCGCAAGTCGACCCCCAGGCGCAAGCGCCGTAAACGCTGCCGTAAGAAGGCGTGGCAAACGCTCAAGCTCCCTGTTCACCGCAATGCGCAATGCTTGAAACGCCTTGGTTGCCGGATGGAGCTTCGGCAAAACCCCAAGAACACCGCGCCGCTTCCCAAACCGCGCCGTCCGCATCGGCGGCACCACGCGCGCAACGACTTCTGCAAATGCGCGCGCAGAGCAAAAGGGCGCCTGCCGACGCTGCGCGCACACCGCCTGCGCAATCCGACGCGCGTAACGTTCCTCTCCCCCTTCAAAAAACAATTGTGCCAAACGTGCCTGCGGCAGCCGATTCAGGAGGTCTGCAGCGGTCTGGGAGGCTTGAGGATCCAGGCGCATGTCCAACATATGTTCTTCTGCGAAGGAAAAGCCCCGCATCGCCCCCCTGTAATGGAAAAAAGAAATACCAAGGTCTAACAATACTGCCTGCGGCGCCGGATACGCACCCGGCACACCTGCGGCGCCAGCTGCAGTCCTTCCCGTTGCAGGAGAGGCAGGAGCTGATGCATATGCGGAGGCAAAAAAGACATCAGACCACCCCAGGACATAGCGAAGCCGCTTGCCAAACGGCGTCAAGCGCGCTCGCGCCCGTGCGAGCATTGACGGATCTATTTCAACACCGAGCGCACGGAGCGCAGGGTACGCGTGCAAAAACGCCTGTGTGTGTCCCCCATCCCCCAGTGTCCCGTCAATAAAAAACGCCCCCGCCCCATCTCTCGTGCTGTCTGCACCTCGCGAGATACCCACAATTGCAGGTTCCAACAACGTCAGGCATTCCTGCACGAGTACCGGCTGATGGCAAAGCGCTGGGCACTGAACCTCTCCTGCCTCCACCTCAGCCTGCACCTCCTCTTTTGTGTGCGTATGCCCGGAAAGACTCACAGACAAAGGTCCTGCAGTGTTTCGGTTCCTGCACGGAAGTCCGCCTCACTTTCTGCAAGATAGGCGCGGTAGCGCGCGCGGTCCCAAATCTCAAGGCAGTGGCTGAGCCCCAGAATAAGACAATCCTTTTCCAAGGCGGCATACTCGCGCAAGGAAGGGGGAATAAAGAGGCGCCACGCGCGATCAAGCTCAACCTCCTGGGCAGGAGCAATAAGGCGACGCAGCACTGCACGAGACGGCGCGTGGAACAGCGAAGCACGCGCACTAATCTGGGAAGAAAAGCGGTCCCACTGCGCACGGGGAAACACCCACAGGCAGGACTCAATCGCGCAAGTGAGCACCAAGCGGGTATCACTCAGCGCAACACGCAAGCGCGCAGGAAGCATGAGACGCCCCTTTTCATCGAGATTGTACGAGTACGCTCCAGTAAAGGCGTTATCCTCCACGATTTCCTACCTTCCCCTATATTTTTCCTAAATCCTCCCACAAACTCCCCCGGATTCTAGCACATCCGCCTGCATTGTCAACCTGTGCCGGACCAGCTCACATACATCCCCTCCCTGACACTGTGCTCCTTCTTTCCCCGCAGCCCCCACCCTATCGCAAAAATTTACTGGACAACCGGCAACGGTATGGGTGACAATGTTCTTTTTCTCGTCGGGGGGGGGGGGTGGACGTATGCTGGGTGCAGAGCTGGCGGATACGGGTCTTTTTGTGCGGTTTGGTGCGTTGCACTTTGCAATTGCGTCGGTCGCCGTTCTTCTCAGTGCCTTGTTCGTGCTGCTTCCGTTTGCGCTGCCGCGGCTGCTTGCGCACAAGAACCTAGCGCGCGCGGGGGTTGCAATCCTTTTTTTGCGTCTGGGCCTCATGCTGTGTGGTACGCTCTTAGACGGGCGTTCGTGGCGTAACGAGCTTCCCTTTCACCTGTGCCCCGCAGCGCTCATTTCAGGGTCGCTGTATTTCATCACCCGCCGACCTATCTTTTTCAATCTGCTGTACTTTTGGCATTTTGGCTCTTTCGTTGCGGTACTCTATCCGGATCTCACTCGGGCGCACACCATCTTGTACGCGTACTTGTTCATGCTCACCCATTGCCTTGAGCCTGCGATGGTCGTGTTCAGCCTGCTCCACTTGCGCGAGCGCATTAGCAAGCGTGGCCTGCAATGCGCAGTGCTTGGCTTTCTTCTGCTTGCAGCAAACGCACTCTTTTGGAATCGGAGACTCGGCGCCAATTACCTTTTCATTAGCAAATACCCGCTTGAGATCCTTCGGGTAATCCGTCCTTTTTTTGTGTATCAGCTGCTGTTTGTCAGTGCACTGTGCCTGTTAATGCTGGTACTCTACCTACCCTTCCGGCCAAGCCAACACGGAAGAAACCAGCTCTTCGTCATTTAGCTGCTCGCTGTGCGTTCCATCGGACCCTTCTGCCAAGGCAGAGGGCACGCGTGCCCGTTGGGACATCGTGGTGGAGTTGCAGCGCGCTTGCGTCACACGGCCTTACTCCGCGGTCAACGCGAACGTATAATGGTGCGCTGTGACTTCTGTACCAAAACCGCTTATCATCCAAGCAGACCGCTCCATTTTACTTGATGTGCACGCTCCTGAGGCGGTAGCAGCACGCAAGGCGCTCGTTTCCTTTGCAGAACTGGAAAAATCTCCAGAGCATCTACACAGCTACCGACTCACTCCTCTTTCTCTGTGGAACGCCGCGAGCGCAGGATTCAGCCCCCAGATGATTGCACAAACACTGACGCGTTTCTCACGCTTCACTCCCCCGCAAACAGTACTCGACTGGGTAGTGGATATCAT
Organism: Treponema pallidum subsp. pallidum str. Nichols; assembly: GCF_000410535.2. Classification (NCBI taxonomy): domain Bacteria; kingdom Pseudomonadati; phylum Spirochaetota; class Spirochaetia; order Treponematales; family Treponemataceae; genus Treponema; species Treponema pallidum. The sequence continues at coordinate 407,966 of NC_021490.2, read as the reverse complement.
GAGCCGCTATGGCAAAATTCGCCTTCGCGAGGATACGACGCACAGCACCCTACTGCGCCTTCAGGTACGCGACGCACACATCGCAAGAGAAATTGCCGCCTCAAAAAGTCTTGCATCGCACCTTTCCCCCACAACCGCTTGCCTGCAGGACGGTCCGCTGCCCACACCGGACACTGCGCGCATTGCCCAGCCGGATACGACACCTCAGGTGCAGGGTGCACAGACTGGATGCAGTTACGACTTTCTATTGCCACGCCTCCACCGAGGCACCGTTAAACAATTACTCTTGCGCCACGGATGGCCGGTGCATGATGAAGTGCCTCTCCGCGAGGGAACTCCCCTATCCTTGCGCTTACGCATCTCTCCGGCTTCGTGTCCTCCTCCTTCTACTGCGTATCCGTGTTGTCACACGCCAGGGACACCCTCGTTTGTGCCACGTGACTACCAGTGGGAAGCAGCCGATGCCTTCGTCGGGAATCGCACACAAGGGAGCGGATTTGGTGTGGTAGTTTTGCCGTGTGGCGCGGGAAAAACGGTTGTCGGTTTACTCGTTATGGGTCTGTTGCAAACGGATACCCTGATTCTGACTCCTAATAGCGCAGCTGCACAGCAATGGAAACGTGAATTGTGTGAAAAAACCGACCTGGACGGGACATCCATCGGTATCTATTCAGGAGAATGCAAGGAAATCAGACCAGTGACTATCGCAACCTACCAGATACTCACCTGGCGTGCGCATGCAGACGCTCCCTTTTCCCATTTCCGTCTCTTTATGGAACGCAGTTGGGGTTTGATTATTTACGATGAGGTGCACTTGCTCCCTGCACCGCTTTTCCGTATCACCGCAGAACTTCAGGTGGTACGACGCTTGGGATTAACTGCAACGCTCGTGCGAGAAGATGGCTGTGCGCAGGATGTGTTCAGCCTCGTAGGACCGAAGCGGTATGACGTGCCGTGGAAGGATTTAGAAGCACGCGGCTGGATCGCACGGGTGCGGTGCGTAGAAGTTCGGGTAACGATGGACCGGTCACTCCAGTACCAGTACATGACAGCTCCTGTGCGCCTGCGACATCGCCTTGCCAGCGAGAACGAAGCAAAAGTAGCGGTGGTACAGCGTCTATTGCGCGCACATGCAGGTGCGCCTACACTGATTATTGGGCAATACGTGCAGCAGTTATTACATCTCGCACACGTACTGCAGGTGCCACTGGTGAGCGGAAGACAAACTTATGCGGCGCGTGAAGCCATCTATCAGCGTTTTCGCGAGGGCACGCTCCAGGTGCTCGTTGTATCAAAGGTGGCAAATTGTGCGCTTGATCTTCCTGACGCGTCGGTTGCAATTCAAGTTTCCGGGACATTTGGCAGCCGTCAGGAGGAGGCGCAACGCCTCGGACGCCTCTTACGGCCAAAGATATGCGACGCCCATTTTTACTCGTTAGTTACAGAACAAACGGTGGAAGAAGACTGTGCACTGCGTCGCCAGCGGTTTTTGGTAGAGCAGGGTTACACGTACGAAACCCTTCGCGTAAGCGAAGTACACGAATAAAGGATACTCCGTGCAGAGTCCTCCCTGTGTGTGTGAGGGGGGGGGGAGGAGGGGGTGACCGTGCGGTCTCCCTTGTTTTTTTGGTTCAAGACCGCTACAGTACTCCATGCTCGTACGCACTGCACTCAGGCTCATCTTTGGCTCCCAGCACGAGCGCGATCTGAAAAATCTCCTGCCTCTTTTGAATGCCGTCAACGCCCAGGAGTCCTGGGTACTTCCTCTCCAGGAGTCTGAGTTCAAACAAAAAACAGCTGAGTTTAAGGCGCGTGCCGCTGCAGGAGAAGCGCTTGACGCTTTTTTACCTCAGGCATTTGCGCTTGCGCGCGAGGCAGCTCGTCGTGTTTTAGGCGAGCGTCCCTATGACGTGCAGATCCTCGGTTCCCTCGTCCTCCACCACGGCAAAATCGTGGAAATGAAAACGGGCGAAGGCAAAACGCTCATGAGCGTGGCAGCGGCGTATCTGAACAGTCTTTCGGGGAGGGGTGTGCATATTGTCACGGTCAACGACTATCTTGCTGAGCGCGACGCGCGATGGATGCGTCCAGTATATGATTATTTAGGCGTTTCCGTCGGCGTCATCCTCTCTTCCATGGGCAGTCAGGAGCGGCGGTGTGCGTACGCGTGCGATATTACCTACGGTACCAACAATGAACTGGGCTTTGATTATCTGCGCGACAACATGCAATTTTTAACGGAAGAAAAAACGCAGCGTGATTTTTACTTTGCCATTATTGACGAGATTGACTCCATTCTCATCGACGAGGCGCGCACACCGCTTATTATCTCAGGGCCTGCAGAAAATGATACCCAGCATTACGCCGAGGTTGACAGACTCGTCGGGCAGTTACAGGAAGTGGAGCGAAATCCTGCCACAGGTGACTACCCCAACGAAGTGGACGGAGAGGAGGTTCGCGGCGATTATATCGTTGATGAAAAGAATCGCAAGGTTTCCTTCAGTGGTCCGGGGATGCTGCACATTCAGGATGTGCTCACGCACGCTGGGCTTATCCAAGGGAGTCTATTTGATGAAGAGAACTTCAAGTATATCCACTACTTTACGCAGGCACTCCGTGCGCACTTACTTTACCGCGCAGACGTTGATTACGTAGTAAAAGACGGACAAGTACAGATCGTAGACGAGTTTACCGGTCGCATCTTGGAAGGTCGGCGGTATTCTGACGGATTACATCAGGCAATTGAGGCAAAAGAACACATCCGCATTGCGCAACGTAATCGCACTATGGCAACTATCACGTTTCAGAACTTTTTTAGAATGTATAAAAAGCTTTCTGGAATGACGGGAACTGCGGATACCGAGGCGTTGGAGCTCAATAAAATTTATAAACTTGAGGTGGTAGTTTTGCCGACGAATCTTCCCGTAGCGCGGGTGGATGAGCATGACGTGGTATACCTGAGTGAAGAAGAAAAGTGGAGTGCCATTTGTGATGAAATAAAGGAGGCACACACACGGGGACAGCCGGTACTCGTGGGCACTATTTCTATAGAAAAGTCCGAAAAACTCTCTGCTCTGCTGAGAACACGCGGTGTAAAACACGAAGTTCTCAACGCTAAAAATCACGCGCGCGAGGCACTGATTATCGCCGAAGCGGGGGCGAAGGGTTCGGTGACCATCGCAACCAACATGGCCGGACGCGGCACGGATATCAAGCTAGGGGGTAATCCTGAATTTCGTGCACGACAGAGCGCAACTGCCATAGCATCGAAGCACGGTTCCTCCTCTGTCACTGTGCAGGAACATATGCAAGCGTGCTATGAGGCGGAATACACACGGTGGCGCGCAGATTACGAAGAGGTTAAGCAGCTCGGTGGTTTGTACGTCATTGGCACAGAGCGGCATGAAAGCAGGCGCATTGATAACCAACTTCGGGGGCGTTCGGGGCGTCAAGGGGATCCAGGCCGCTCAAAATTTTTTCTCTCTCTGGATGATGATCTTATGCGCATTTTTGGGGGGGAGCGGCTGAAGCGTTTTATGAGCCGTGTGGGTATGGAACCAGGAGAACCTATCACGCATTCCTGGTTGAATAAGAGTATTGAGCGCGCGCAGACGAAGGTCGAAGCACGCAACTTTGATGTCCGTAAGCACTTGCTTGAATACGATGATGTGCTCAACGAACAGCGCTCCTTCATATACGCGCAGCGAGCACAAATTTTGATAGACGAGCATGTGGTAGAGCGCGTGTATACCACAATCGAGGAGTATCTTAACCGAGAAATAACCGCACTTCGGCAAGAATTGAAGCGGCGTGGGCGGCTTTCCCTCGGGGCGTTTCAACAAAACCTGAGCACCCTGTTCGATTACGCACTGGGAGGTGAGGACGCATCTGGCTGGAACGAAACGCGTCTTGGAACGCTGAAGCAAGAAATCCTGGCGCATTTAAAAAAGAATATTGAATCAAAGTATCTGCTTGCAGGGGCGCAGAACATGGATACGTTCATCCGCTACCAGTATGTGCAGGCGATCGATAAAAAATGGCTGGACCATTTGGAACTTCTTGAATCCCTCCGGGAATCGGTGTACTTGCGTTCATATGGGCAAAAGAACCCGCTTACCGAATACAAGCTTGAAGGGTTCGACCTATTTTACACCATGTTAGACGACATTCGCCTTTCGATCGCCTCGCAGGTTGTGCGCGTAACGGTTCACATGGAAGAGCAGCGCGTCCCGAGGCCACCACACGTTGCACAGGCGGCACACGAATTTCAAGCACTGGGGCAGCCTGGCAGAGGGCACGGATCGCTATCTGCTCTCCCGATTCAAGCCGGCGCAAAAGTGGGGCGCAACACCCCCTGCCCCTGTGGAAGTGGCAAAAAGTACAAACACTGTTGTGGCCGCTGAAGAGCAATCTCATTATTTTGCTTGATGGGCAGGACCATCCAGATGTCTATCCTGTTCCAGGTAAAGACCGCCGCTCAGAACAGAATGATAAATTCTTCAAGAAAGACATGGGTAACTCTCCCGAGACTCAGCTGTGTGTTGAGCGCATCGCGCAAGGCAATTTTTAGCTGCTCGGGGCCAAGCATATGCAATTCTTGCGCGGTGTGCTGTGCACACCACGCAAGAGACGCACGTCTCAGTTGTTCTTTTTTCTGAACGAGCTCCTCATACAGGGCGTGATCTGCGGCAGGATATTGCAAAAGTGGGGTAATGATGACACTCACAGGCTGCTTATCCGCACTCAGCGCGCGCAAGCGTCCAAGTTCTGCATAGACTGCATGGGCAGATTCCCGCTGGGCAATCCCCCGGGTTGTACGCCTAGTCTGCGTTTCCCTTGGAGCACTGTGTGTCCTCACACGGAACGCCCCGCAGGTGCCGAGAAGTAACACACAGACGATGAGCGCTGCGACAGTTCTCAATGCACGGATAACACGTTGTGCAGTCTCCTCAGTCATGGGGCATTGTAGCACGCACAACACTCACTGCACAGCGATAAAGACTTGCTTGACAGCACCCTTGTACCCTCGTACACTGGGGGCGGGCATGGGTGTTCTTTCGTGAAGACAAGTCTGTTGCTTTCCGTTTGCGCAGCGGCTGCGCTGTCCGGTTGTGCCACGGGTCAGAGTGATGCGGTCACAGACCCGCTCTCGGTTCTGGAGGTTTCTCAGACAGAGACGAGAGAGGCGCTGATGCTATTTGTCTCTTACAACGAGACGGGTGCATCTGTCACCATCTTTACCCCTGAATTGGTTGCGCGTCTTTCCAAATCGTATCGCTTTCTTCGCGTCGAGGCTCCTCACAGCGCATACACCCTTTCCCCTGAGGCGCGCGAACGTAATCGCTTGTTGTTTTCGGAGTATGAGGTTGATGGCCTTCCGTTCCTTGTTCTCCAAAGCGCACAAGGGGACGCTTACTTTGCGCAGCGCATACATTCGACGCTGTCGAGCGAGCAGGAGCTGTGGGCGCTAATACGGTCTGCGGACGCTTCGAGAAAAAAAGTGCTGGCGGCGCGTGACCGTATCGCTCAGACCGAAGCTGCTGAAAAAGCAATTGCCATCGATGCATTTCTTAAGACGGTGCGTTACCCACGCTCTGCGCGGTACGACGCCCTCCGAAAAGAAGCACTCCAGGCTGATCACGAAAATGTCTCAGGTCTCCACGGGGATTACATGTTTCACCTGGCACGGCGGCGCGCAGAGAAATTTATCAAGCAAGAAAACCTTGTAGCAGCGGGGAATGCTTACAAGGATTTAGCGCAGTCACCGTTTCTGAGTGCATCTCAAAAACAGGAAGCGTGGTACCTGACCGCATACACCTATGCTCTTTCAGAAAAGGTATCTACAGAGGACGTAGTCGCGTGCTTGCGAAAAGCTGTTGCAGCCCATCCGCATGCTGCGCGGGTTGCACAGATCAAGCAAACCATAAAGAAACTACTTACCGAGAGAGGCATATGAACGAGGTCGATGCAGTAAAAAAGGGATAGACAGTGCAAATCCTGCAGCAAGTTGCTCAGGGGATCGCGTCTCATTTCGGGCATGACTGTGAGGTGGCTGTGTACGGCGTCAGTAGCGATGGTAAAAACTGCGCGGTTGATTTTATCACAAATGGACGCGTTACCAGTAGCAGGGTTGGAGACAGACCCCGCCTGTCGCTCTTCAAGAATTACGGAATAGAAACAGGCAAGGGCGGCTCAACTACCTCATTCGCACGGAGAACTGCCGCTCCCTTAAGTCGAGCATGTTGTATATTCGTGACGAACATAGCACGGCTCAGGCGATTCTAGCGATAAACTTTGATATTACTGCTTTGTAGGTTACGCAGTTTGCGCTTGGCCGGCTCACCGGCACTGCTGCGGAGACCGCCTCGCATATCCACCTTAAGAGCGTCAGTGCGTTCCTCGACGACCTGATAGAAGAGTCTGTAGAAAGAGTAGGAAAACCTGCAGCGCTCATGAGTAAAAAGGAAAAAACGGATGCCATCCACTTTCTCAGCCAGATAGGGGCGTTTCTCATTACACGCGCGGAAGACAGGGTCTCCCACTACTTCGGCATTTCAAAGTACACCCCTACAGTTATATCGAAACTGGCAAATCGTGATCGCACCGGACTGAGTCCCCAGCAGAGGGATCGCCGGGCCCTACTCCTTCCCTGGTTCAAGCTCCTCGGCGAAGACAACTCCTCCGGAGCGGACCGCTCGCACCACGCTCCCACCCGTCCTGAAATACTCGGACACCACCGGTGAGGTCGCCGCGCGGAAAGATTCAACTATTCTTTGTCCCACTTCGTCCCCGTTCCGCGGGATCCGCCGCACCCAATATAACGCAGCGTTACGCGGGTCTTTGGTAAGCGCGTGCACCTCCCCATCCACTAGCAGCCTTTTAGGCACCCCCTGCACAAAATCTACTGTCACGTGCCTACCTGTCACCGGGTGCAACCACTCAGTACGCGCATGACCGGTAGGTAGTTCTGTGTGCGAAATCGTCACACGTCCACGGCCATACCATTTTTGCACCTTCTGTCCCTTCGCTCCATACTCTTCTTGATAGGCAAAACTTCGATCCTTGTGCACGTCAACTGACAACGCACGTACCGCCCCTTGAGCATTGTAGTATTCCCGCGTTTCAAAAAATCCATCATCATCCCGATCGCTATCCCGTCGCGTTGCGCGTCCATCCACATAGTGCGTACGCGCACGAAAACGCGATCCAACATGAGTTTCAGAAAATAAAGGCAGCCCTTCATCAAGGTACGTCCTTACGCGGGCACGCTCAAACAGGGAATCAGGCTTTTCGTAATAAAGGGAAGAAACTGTGATCTGCTGCTCAGTAGGGAGCGGCTCATTTGTCAATACCATTGTGAAAAAATCGTGCGACCGCACACCTTCTAAATCTCGCGCAAGATCTAAGGACTGCATGCGTACCGGCTGCCACCGAAGTGCACGAGGACGCAATACGTACGTTTTATCCTCCCACCCCACCTGGTGTACTTCAGGGTAGCGATCGTAACACACTCTGTAGCCTTGCTGCGTCAAAGGAACACGCGCCTGAGTTTCTCCCTCCACCCCATTATCTGCAGGAAGCGACACGCGCGGGGCAATCCAGCGCTCAGCAGCACGCTCATGGTCGTGCGCGGCAATATTCTGGGGTATGGGGAACACAGAAGCGCGCGACAATTCCGTCTTTTGCGTACTGTGCATCGTGTGCACGCACGTTGGCGCACCGTCATTCGCATAGACTTCATACTCGAGGATGCCATCCTGGTTTGTATCGAACTGTGCCCGGCTCGGCCTTCCTGCTTTAAAAAACACACGCGCAGAAACAATGCCGTCCCGATTTTCATCGGTATACAACACACCTTCGAACTCCGCAAGAAACCGCGCAAAACGTGCGCGAATCGGCCGACTTGCAAGCAAACGACTGAACTCATGCAGCAGATCCGCATACAAAACCACCACGCGCTGCAAGGGAGTGGATGAAGACACAGACGACGCATGCACACCGAAGCTTGAAACATCATCGGTCGGGTCAACCGCAGGAACTGCCAGAGGGGAATTCAGCGTACAGAACATCTCCATCGCGCGTTGTTCATCCAGCACTCCATACTGCAATCCCAACACAATTGACTGGGCACGCGCGTACAGCTCCTGCTCAGGAGCAGAATCCCCTGCGCGCGTGCTTTGCTCATATGAGGATTGAGCAGAACTCTCTCCAGGAGCATCTAACGGACGCAAGGTAAAATACGTTTGCAGATATCGAAATGCCATGTTCGTTCGAGGTTCAAATAGAGCCGCCTCTACAAGCAGCGATGGGTCCTGCTCCTGCCATACAGAAAGACGTGACAGGATGGAATCTGCTATCTTTTTTGACCGCGACGAGGGACGTCGTGAACGCTCTTGCGCAAAAAACAACTTTGCAAAGCGCGCGTCAAGCGCCCAACGTTCCAACGCTTTTTCGATCAGCTCCTGCGCGTGCTCAACTTGTCCGAGCCCGTAACGTGCCCGGGCACGCAACCAATCTGCATCTGCAGACACCTGCTCAGCCGTTGCAAGAAGTTCCAGTGCACGGGCGTGCTGCAACGTATCCACACACAGACGAGCATAAAAAAGCCGCACCTCTTCTATATCGTACACACACCATTGCATATCCTTTGCCACGGCACGGGCCATCCACTGTAACGCACGTGCGCGCGGCTGCTGCAGCGCGTAAGAAGCCCGTGCAGCAATAAATAAAAAGTCTGCTATTTGCGGAGCAGAAGCGACTCCCTGCTCTGCCTGGGACAAAGCTTCCTGCCATCGCCCTTCCTGCAGATACCGAGCCGCAACACCTGGATGATTACGTTCTAAATCCTGTGGAGGTGCAGGTTCAGACACGCACGAGGCATCTTGGATGCCAGAAAATGCACAAAAGATACTCACTGCACAGAGTCTTCCCATACGTGGGCACATTCCCTTACTCATGAGGAGTCCTCTCCGCGTAACGATTTTGGTAACCAAGTGCTGCGCCATAGAGCGCACGCAACACACCATCCTGCTCTATCATCGGTAACACCGTGCGGTCCGATAAAGGTACGTGCCACTCTGAGAACATCTTTCGGATCCCCTTATGACCACCGCGGATGGAGATGGTGTCTCCCGTGCGATGGGTTCTGATATAAAAGGGAAAAGAAAACGGACCTACACCCACGTGGTCCTGTGCGCAACAGACAAACACGCCGGCAGGACGTACTTCCACAAGAAGCGTTCCGCACGCACAGGGGTAGGCACCAGGACGCGCCACGTAGATTGCACTCACTCCTTGCTTTTCAGAGGAAGGAGGTGATCCTGCATCCTGTTTCTTTGTCTCACGTGCTGTGTCCGACGCATGTATGCAGGAAAAAAGCACATATGCACCGGCACGCTCTAACTGCAGCCCTGAAACGTGTATCCGACGCACACCATCAAAACGCGCACACCGTTCAAGCGCCCCGCGTGGCACCCGGTGCGAAACTCCCAAACGAACGCAAGCCTCCTGCAAAAGAAAGAAGCGCAATATAAATTCAGCGGCGAGAAAGTCCGACCGAGGCATCCGCAGACGCGTGCCCAACGCACGTGGTACTGGTTCCCACGCATGCGAACAACCTTCACGCCACCGCGTCAAGGCAGCAACACAAAAGCTGTGTTCTGCACTAATCCCCGCAAACGTTTTGTCTAAGCCAGAGCGCCACCCTGCAAGCACTGCATCAAGTGCAGGGATAAGTTCATGACGGATACGGTTACGCACATATTTCCTGCACGTATTTGATGCGTCTTCGCGCCAACGCACACCACGCGTCTGCAAGAAATCTTCAACACACGTGCGGCTCACCTTTAGCAGCGGACGCACGTACCGTCCACGCGCAGCTCGTATACCTTGCAACGCGGACGCGGCCGCTCCCTGGAATAAGCGCATGAGCAGTGTTTCGTACTGATCATCACGGGTGTGCGCGGTTAGAACCACCTGTGCTCCGCAGCGAGCAGCCACGTGGTCAAAGACCTTATAGCGCAGTGCACGCGCCGCGTCCTGCACACCGCGGCCACGAATTTTAGCACACGCGTGCACCGCACCGGCAGAAATCTGCTGCACGAAACACGGAAGGGGAGGAGAAAAACGAGCACACAGCGCACGCACAAAACGCGCATCGAGCGCACCTTCCTGAGCGCGCAGACTGTGATCAACCGTGACCGCGCACGCACACACCCCAAAGTCAGGAGCGAGCTCGTGCGCCGCATAAAGAAGCGCAAGCGAATCGGCACCTCCTGAAACCGCCACGAGCAAGCAAGAAGGCTTTCTCGGCACAAGGAAATGCCCAAAGCTACGCGCCACGTGGACGAGCAGCGGGTGAAGCTTCTGCCTAGACTCACTCACCTATAAAGACGGGCACGCTGCACAGTGTGCCGCACCGCGCGCGTTACACCGCGCACCATCTAGCCGGTCCTCGCGCCAGCGGGTGAACCCGCTTCGGAAGCAGAAGAACTGAGTGCCACAATCACCGCATCAGGATCGCTGAGAACCACCACCGACGCGGGCAGAGGAACATCACGCACACGGCGCACGTCGCCGGCCCCGAGCCCACTGATATCAAGCACAACACGGTCGGGCAAGTTGCGCGGCAAAGACTCTACCTCGATATATGAGAGCCCCTTTTCCAAGCGAGCCCCATAGCGCACTCCTTCAGGAGAACCACACAACTGCAGCCGGATTCGCATTCGCAACGGAACACTCTCTTCAACTGCGTAGAAATCCACATGCTCCACACGGTCACTGACCATGTTATGCTGATAGTCCTTAACAAAAACGCAAAAGACCTCGCCACCATCCAGTTCCAAAGACAGAACAGTACTCCTGGTTAAGGCACGAAACAATCTATCGAAGTCTTGCTGCGCAAGTTCAAGGGGAACGGACACGCCCCGATGGTCATACATAACCGCAGGCAAACGCCCTTCCTTTCTGCCACGCACAGCGGCATACTTCCCCAACTGGACGCGCCTTTTCCCCTTCAAACGCCTTTCATCCACAATCCAATCCTCCATGCACAGAAAGCGAACACGCCGCAAACTGGGACGGTAGGATTCGAACCTACGGAATGACGGTACCAAAAACCGTTGGCTTACCACTTGCCGACGTCCCAAAGATATCCTACCCACATAACCGGACACGCACACACCAACACCACCGCTTTGCAAGCAGCTTATGCGCGCGCCGAAGCTCCTCCTCATCCCGATACAGACCAAAAACCGCGCTCCCGCTTCCACTCATCGCTGTAAAGCACGCACCCGCACGGGCCAGATCCCAACGCGCAAGGGCGACTACAGGGTACCGACGCTGTACAGGGGCATCTAAGCTATTAAAAAACCGCCACCGCGCACAATCCTGTGCATAGTGCGCAGAAAGCGCGGTAGCCCCACGCAGAGAGTACTGCTCGCCGTCGGCAGCATGTACGCCGCACGCACGCAACCTGTCCAAATCCTCATAGGCCTGTGCAGAACCGCTGTGCAATCCCGGCCAGACCAAAAGCCCCAGATAGCCAGTCTTTGGAACAAGGGGAACGAGCTGCTCACCACCACCTAGCACGCACGCAGCCTGGGAAGCCAGGAAAAAAGGGACATCACTGCCGACACTATACGCCACTTCTCGTAGAACCCGAGCAGAAAGGGTCGTCCCAAACAACGTATCAAGGCCACACAAAAGCGCGGCAGCATCAGCAGACCCCCCACCAAGTCCAGACCCTGCAGGGATACGCTTCACTACGCGCACGCGCACACCATCGTGAACGCCAGTTACCTGACAAAACCGCGCATACGCACGGGTCAGCGTGTTTTCTCGAGGCAGAGCCATATAAGGCGAACACACCTCACACCGGCCAGGGATATCCAGGCGCGAAAGAGACAAAGAATCCGCAAGCGTAATGCGCTGCATTACACTCTCAATCGAGTGAAGACCATCGGCCCGACGTGCACCAACCCACAGATGCATGTTCACCTTTGCGTGAGCGCGCAAACTCAGCGACTGCACCCGCCATTCTATGACAAGCGGACACAGCGTGTCAATTCCCCCTTCTCTCTACCTGCACCCAAAACACAAGAGAAAAAATACCTGTGCCTATTAGGCACAGTTGACAGCGTGTGCGCTCCCCTCTACGATCCACCCCTAGCTTTCACCATACCACAAGCAGAGGTCAGCCATATGAACGAGAGAAACAAGTTACTCGCACGCGCCCTGTATTCCTGCGTTCCACACGTCCAAGGCTCGGACGACTACGAGGACGACTTTGAAGACAGCGACTTCCAGGACGGGGATTTCGATGATTTTGAAGACGAGGATGGCTTTGACGATGACGATGACTTTGAAGACGACGATTTTGAATATGAAGATGAGGACAATGACCTAGACTTTGACGAATAGGACGCACGCGCGGGTGTGGTTGTCGAGGCGACATGATCGCATTCCTGTTGCCTGTGATGCGAGACTGCTAAGAAATCTTAATAAAAAAGTTTTTGATAAAGCGTGCGCGTTCGTCTGCCTTTTTCCAGTATGGGCTGTGGGGGAAGCGTTCCAGTATTGTCTTGTATGCTTCGAGCGCGAGGCGTACGTTTCTCTGTGCGCCGTTGATCTCATAGGCTTGTCCACGCAGGAACCACGCTTCGTCCATTCGTTCGTGAGAAGGGAACTGCGCAAAGAAATCGCCGAGCGAAGCGAGGGCATCTCGCGCGTTTCCCTGTGCACAAAACTGGCGCGCTTCTGCTAGGTGATCGCGTTTTTCTTGACCCTCTTTGTGAGCAGATGCCGGGACATGCGCCTCAATAGGCGCAGCTGAGGGAGCAGAAGGTTGAGACGCTGGTGAAATCTTCCGCGGAGAGTACCGCTCCGACACACCCTGTGCTACTGCATCCGACGGCACAGGGTCACGTCCTCCTACGGTGGGTTCCCGATCTTTTTTTTCATCAGGACGGGGCGTACCGTGCTGAGCTTTCTCTGCAACAGCAGTATCCGTCTGATCCTGCCGGACAGGCGCTCCAGTATGGGCAGCGGCGCGCTGAGAACCAGAAGTTCCACTCTCTTCTGCTCTGCGCTCGGTACCCGTTCCCGCAGGAGATAACTCAGAAACGACAGTATCAGGAGGAGACGACACCGTACGCCGGTACTCAGGCGCACGCACCACACGCGCGAGCCCTTCCCGCTTCGGTACCACCTTGACCGCAAGTGCGTCGGAGACAAAATCACCCCGAAACACATCAAAATAGGAGAACGCTAAGACAAAATCACCCTCTCGCTCAGCACTAAAGGTAAAAAGCGAATGCGACTCCTCCAACTTGCGCTGGTGATAGCGCAAACCAGGCTGCGCAGTATGCTCGCCCACGTACACCCAACCTTCGCCCGGATACAAAACCTCAAGTTTTTGCCCCACTGCAAGCTGTACCGCGCGCGAAACGCGCGGCACCTCATCCTCAGGCGGTTCTTCAGGCACCATCGCGCGTGGAGAATCCTCTGCCGGCTCAGGCTCAGCCTGCACCTCCGCCTCACGAGGAGGCTCTGATGCAGGGGGCGGAGAAGGAGGTACAGCGCGCTGCTTTGGTTTGGATGCAGAAGGCGATACAGGCGGAGGGGAGGGACGATGCGGCCGGGGAGCTGTCGGCGCAGGGGGTGCCGGCGGCGCAACGTGCGGCGACGACACTTCAGGTACTGGAAGAACATCAGGTACACTCCCAGCCTCGCGAGGCTTCACCGGAGAGGCAAGCGACACCGGCTCTACCACCTGAGGCTTCGAAGACTCAGGTTTCTGTTCCCGCTCCTGTGAGGACTCAGGAACGCGCTCAGGTGCAGCGGCAGGTGCAGGAGGGAGGCGACCGGCGATTTCTTCCTCCACAGGGGACGGAAGAGGAACTGCTTCTGGAATCGCAGGGCGCGGCGCAGAATCCAACGCTGGAGGCGGCTCCTTTGAAACGATGAGGGCACGAGGCGGAGGCACGTGCGTACACGAAACACACATTCCCAGCAAGGCGAGCGCCACCCACACACTCACGGTACTGCCTCTAGCATCTGCTGTATACGTTTCTCGTTTGCGTGCTCTAATGCCTGCACCGCCTTTTCCGTCGGATACTCAAGCTGTCGGAGGCACTCCTGCTCACTCCACGCCGACATCCGCTCACGGGAACGCTCGATAGGGGGAAGCGTCAACGGTTCATCAGCTGCCTCCATCTGTGCAGGATCTATGTGCAACAACACTGGCTCGCGAGCCACAGCCGCCCCACGGTCCCCTTTTTTTGGATAGAACACCCACCAGACGCCCATCAGCCCCAACGCCACAAGCACTACCGCACCCAACAGGGCACCTGCCACCCCACGCAGACGCATCAAATGGCTCCTCCTGCCTCGCCGTTAGCCGGTCGCTCAGAAGCAGATTCAAGTGCAATCGAAACCACTTTCGATACCCCCGGCTCTTCCATTGTTACCCCAAGCATGGTGCGTGCACCCAAAACCGTCCGCCGATTGTGCGTGATTACGATATATTGACTGACGTCAGAAAACTCATCAAGCATCCCAACAAAACGAGCTACATTATGCTCATCCAACGCTGCGTCGATTTCATCCAAAAGACAAAACGGCGCAGGCTTCACCATATACGTTGCAAAGAGCAACGCTACTGCAGTCATTGCCTTTTCTCCACCAGAAAGGAGGCCAATATGCTCGAGCTTCTTCCCCGGTGGCTGCGCGAGGATTTCAATTCCACACGAGAGCACCGCTGCAGGATCTGAAAGACGTATCTCTGCGCGACCTCCCCCAAACAGACGACGGAATACCTCGTGAAAATTCTTACGAATCCGTCGGTATGTTGCCAAGAAAAGTTCTGCAGATTCAGCCTTAATTTTATCGGTTACCCGCTGCAGATCTGCGCGCGCCTTTTCAAGGTCCGCAACCTGCGCAACGAGAAACTCGTAGCGCTCCTTTACCTCCTGAAACTCCTCCACCGCCATAAAGTTCACCGCCCCGATTTCCTTCACTCGAGCCTGAAGCTCCCCACGCTCTTGGCGCAGATCACTTGCCGTTTTTTCAATCCCCGGTATTAAATCCTCAAACTCACTCAGATCGCGGGTGTGCTGTTCTCGAAAATGTTCACGTAAATTGCGAATCTCAGTTTCGCACTGCATCAACTCCCGATGTGCCTGCTCAAGCTGCCGCCCCACCTGTGCAAGTTCCACGCGCGCTTCCTGGAGCGCATGTTCTTCAGATGTTACTGCGGCATTCCGCACACGGATCTCTCCTTCGCAGTTCTCAAGACTTTTGGTGAGCAAAACACCGCGCTGTTCTAGCTGTCCTATTTCCCCTTCAACCTCTAGTAAGCGCTCTTCGAGCGCCGCCACCCGCTCCCCCTCGGTAAACAACTCCCCTTCGAGCTCTTTAATCACTGCGCGCTGACGTGCCACCTCCCCTCTGGTTCCTGCAGCCTGTTTTTGTCCTGCCTCAGCTTCAGCACGCAGACGCGCCTGATCCACACGCAGGGATTCAAGCGTTTTGCGACAGGCTTCTATCTTCCCAACAAGGAGCTTGTTCTCTTCCTGCAGTGTGCGCTGACGCGCAGCATGCCGCTCAAGCTGTGCACGGTGCTGTTCAAGCTGTCGCTCAAATTCACGTTTCTTGGTCATAATCCCCTGAGGAGCAACAAACTCATCGATAAACCGGGCAGAAACACGCGCATATTCTGCTATGTCTGACTCAACGCAGTGCACTATCTTTACCGCCTCATTGAACGCGTCCACAACTGTAGTCAGCATCCGGCACAGCTCCCCTTCAGTGTGGGTATCTACCACCAGAAAGTCTGAAACAATACGTGCTCTCCCCTCCACGAAGGTTCGCAGGCGCTGTACCCCCGCTACCAACGTACGCTCAGCCTCTGCCCGATTGCGCGCAGAGTACCCGGCTGCACTCAGGCGCGTGTCAAGCTCTGCGGCAATATCTTCTGCCACGTCACGTAGGGACGCTTCAAGTTCAACACACGCGGCACTTATCTCTTGCATCTGTCCCTGTATGTCGCGAAGCGTTTGATCATTCTCTGAGACGTGCTCACTTGCAACGTGCAAGCTCCGCGCAAACGATTCAATATGCTCTTCAACAGAGGATAGAGCACTGCCTAACTGATACACGTGTGCGTCTTGCTCTGCTACTTCTTCTTCCAAATTCTGCACGCGACTTTCTACACCAATCTTGCGCATTTCTATCTGACCAATCGACTCTTTCAGTTCAGAAAGATGCTTACGATGTAGCGATGCCTCGTTTTGCTTCGCTTTCTGTTCAATTGCAAGGCCATAGATTTCCTTTTGGAGCGCGTCAACGCGCTTTTCCATATCATTGATCTCGCCTATGCGAGCAGAAAGCGTCTGCTGTGCTTCCTCCACCTGTGTTTGCAACGCGTCGCGCCGCGCGCGATTGCGCTGGAGTGCTCCATCCGCTCGGGCTTGGTTTTCTAAAAACCCACGCAGACGCAACAGACCAAGATCGCGATCTCGCGCAAAAATCTCCTCTTTGAGCATGCGGTAACGTTGCGTCTGGGCAGCTTGGAGCTTTGAACTCTCGTAGCTCTTCTCTACTTCTTGCAGAATAACCTCAAGATGACGCAAATTCTCCGCCGTTTTCTCCAATTTCCGTGCTGCTTCCGCGCCACGAACTTTAAAGCGCGTCACCCCTGCTGCTTCTTCAAAAAGGTAGCGACGTTCCTCCGGTTTATTTGAGAGAATCTGGTCTATTTTCCCCTGCTCCATAACGGAGTACGCAACCTTCCCTATTCCCGTATCCCAAAAGAGCTCGCGGATCTCCTTTAGACGGACGGCATTCCCGTTAAGAAAGTACTCACTTTCCCCGGAACGATAGAGTCTGCGTTTAATTAAAATCTCTGGCACATCGAGCGAAAGGATACCAGCTTCATCGCAAACGGTAAGAGAGGCTTCTGCAACGTTCAACGAACGACGCGACTCGGTCCCGTTGAATATAACGTCTTCCATTCTGTCGGCACGCAAGGCCCTAGAGGACTGCTCTCCGAGGACCCACTTTATGGCGTCAACGACATTGCTTTTGCCACAGCCGTTTGGGCCCAACAGCGCAGTGACGCCATCTGCAAACTCAACGCGAACGCGATCTGCAAACGACTTAAAGCCAAATACCTCAAGCGTTTTCAGGAAGAGCACACACCGCTCCCTCTTTCATGCGCACAATACAACGTGTGCACCTCTTCAAAATCGAACCGAACCCTTTCCAACCAAACCAACTAGGAACTACGAAGGAGTATAGAAACTACACCGCAGGAAAGGCACCACAGGGCCCCGAGCAAAGGGCTGAGGGAGACACCACTTCTCCTCTTGCGGCACACACACAGAAAACACGCACGCAGAGAGACGGGCACTCCGCGCGCGAAGGCAAAAACCTCAAGAAACCATCCACACACGCAAGCGGGCAAACCGTACGAGACAGCCCGCAGGACACATCCGCCCTCACTTTAGTACGCTTGCAATTCGCTCCAACACCTTTTTCCTATCGAGCGGCTTGACAATATAGTTCTTCGCGCCCAGTAACAGTGCCTTCTTCACCAATTCCTCTTTCCCCAACGCCGAAATGATAACTACCTTTGCATTCTTATCAAACTCAAGAATCTTCTCAAGCGCAGTAATCCCGTCCATCTTGGGCATCGTGATATCCATCGTCACCAAATCAACGCCCGGACTCATCGCCTTATACTTTTCAACCCCATCAACGCCGTCCACCGCAGTATCTGCAACCTCGTAGCCTTCACTTGTCAAGATTTGACCAATCTGCTTTGAAACGAACATGGAGTCGTCCACCACCAACACACGATAGGGCGCCCCATTCGGTTTTTGTCCTGCGGGAACCCGATCGTTGATCGTGGGAAAATCCTGCTTGGAAATCATACTTCCTCCCTCTTATACTTTGTCGCGGATGGCAACATTAATTTCCACCTTACCCTGAGGCGTCTCCATGGGCACGATAAGCGCTTCAATATCACTACTAGATATTTCCATGTTGTCCCCAGTAAACAGCGCCGGAGGGGTAAGATCGAACTTAAATCCGAGCTCGTGCAACGTAGTAACCGCCTTTGCGGTGATCAGATTGGCGAGCTCGGTGATCGTCGCACGCGCAAGCTCATCAAACGCCGCTAACTTCTCCTCGTTCATCGAAGAGGCAATCTTCAGCGCCGTATCGAGCGTCATGTCAAATACCACACGCCCCTCTACATCCCCTGCAAGGCCAACGATAGCCGCAACACCCATCACCGGCATGCACGTAGACTTCAAATACAAGTCCCCCCGCTTGGTTTCCCCTGCTAAAACCTCAGACAGAACCACGTACGCCGCCTCACTGAACGGGTTGATATACTCTACACGCATACACCACTCCTCATGCGCTAATTATTCCTTGCTGAACACCGCAACGGTGCCTTCAATCTGCCGCAACCATCCTGTATCCTTAGGCATCACCTCGTTCTGACCGAGCAGAACAACTCCTGTTGCCTTCAACTTCTCAGAAAACTCCTTCAACAGGGTGTGCTGCACTGGAACCGCAAGAGATGACAGTACGTCCCGCGCCACGATAAGATCGACGTCTGGAAGCGCACTCGGATGCGTACAATCGTGGTACTCAAACAGGACCATCTCCTTAATTTCCTGGGAGAAGGTGTATGAACCACTCACCCCCTTCACCACATAGGGCTTATACCAATCACCGATCACATGCTCAGGAACAGTGAGCATGGGAGCATTGGAAATGGAGAAGAGATCCGAATCGCTTGCGTGCACCCGAACCACCGCGTCGGGGAAGGTTTTTCTGAGAAGCACCGCAAGACTGTAACTTTCGTGACCCGCACCGCAACCGATATTCCACACCGTCACCACCTTTCCCACCTGCATCCGAGAAAGAACAGATCCCACACTCGCCGCATACTCCCCCGACCAAAACACACCTGTGTCCGGGGAAGGAAATGTACTCAAGAACTCGGCGACATCCTCCTCATGCTGAAGCTGTACCTCAGCTCCAGAGCGCACGTCACGCCACACAAGATACCGGCTGCGCAACCAACCCTCATTCACTGCACTGGTAAAGAAACGGCCAAACGCGGCCAACGTATCGCTAATGAAACCAACATTTAAATTTTCTTCATCCCCCGGCGGCACAGATACGGCAGGAGGTGAAGGAGACGGCACAACACCACGATCGACAACTGCCGTCCGTTCCTCCTCCCCAAGACGGAAGGAAAAAATCCGGTGCACATCAAGTAGGATGTACAGCTTTCCCGCCTCCTCAACCACCCCCCGGATATACTTTATGTTGATGTCCCCAAAGATAGGGTGTGGCGGCTGAATAGTTGTTTTTGACACCCCAATTACCTTATCGATGCCATCTACTACAACCCCGAATGTCTGATCTTCCACTGTGACGATCACCATATTCTCGATCGCCTGCCGGGACTTGCGCGGAGCGGGAATATTAAAAAATCTCCTTAAATCAATTATGGGAATAATATCCCCCCGTAAGTTATACACCCCCAGAACAAACGGAGACGTATTGGGCACATAGGTAAAGCTCCCAGCCTTTGCAATTTCCTTCACCTGCATGATATCTACCGCGTAGTCCTTCCCCGCGAGGGAAAAGGTAACCATCTTGAAGTCTATGACCGCAAGCGGCTCACGTACGCCCCCGTCGAAACTTTCCCGAATGCCGATCTCTGCTTCCATATGCTCTATCATAGTCCCCAATCCGTGCCCCAGATCGCCTACCACACCGTGGCTTCTCGACGCTCACGCGCCAATATTTCCCGCTTCAACCCAAGCTCAAGCAGCTGCCCCACATCGATAATCAACGACACCGAACCGTCACCCAGGATAGATGCCCCTGCAATACCAGGGGAACTAGTGAATTGATCCCGCAGTGGCTTGATGACTACGTCCTCCTCACCAATCAGCGCATCCACCATGAGCCCCACCTTTTTCTCTGCCGCACCAACTATAACCACATAGTGATACTGACCGGTCACCTCATCATCGCAGCTGATACCGAACAGCCTATCGAGACGCAGCAAGCTAATGACCTCGTTCCGCACATTGAACACCTCGTAGTTATCAATCCGGTTAATCTCTTCACTCTTGATACGATGGCTTTCGATGACCGAAGCTATCGGTATCGAGTACACCTCCTGCCCCACCCGTATCAAGAGCCCCTGAATAATTGCCAGTGTAAGCGGCAGCTTTATGACAAAGCGCGTTCCCTTCTGCACTTCCGAAAAGACGGAGACAGTGCCATTGAGCCTCTCAATGTGAGTCTTCACCACATCAAGCCCCACACCCCGACCAGAAACATTAGAAACCGACCGAGAGGTTGAAAAACCGGGAGCAAAAATAAGTTGGAACGCCTCAACCTCAGTGAGGTTCTTGCCTGGGTGCAACACACCTCGCTCAACTGCTTTCGTCTTCACTGCCTCCACGTCGATGCCACGCCCGTCATCGGCAACCTCAATAACGATCATATTTCCTTCGTTGCTTGCGCGCAGGAGAAGCGTACCTTGCGCCGGTTTTCCAGAGCGCGCGCGAACTTCAGGCGCTTCTATGCCGTGGTCGAGAGAATTACGCACGCAGTGCATAATGGGATCGAGCAAATCTTCAACCACAGACTTATCAAGCTCCGTCTCCTCTCCTTCAATGACCAACCGCACCTCTTTACGCAAGTCCCGCGAGAGATCGCGCACCACACGCGGATAACGACTGAAAATCTGGCTAATAGGCACCATGCGGATTTTCATCACACCTTCTTGAAGCTCACCAGAAATACGCCCCAAATTCTGAGCAGAAGACCGAAACTTAGTGACGGACTGTTTCAGTCCATTCTCAAACGAAGAAAAAATGTCAAAGACACCGACAGCCTCTGCTATCATCCCCTTGCGCACCGCATCTGCGTCCTGACCGTTCTTTACCTTTTCTAAGTAAGCGGGAACCCTATCAAAAAACTTACGCAAACGCTCCTTGTACGCGCCATTAGCGTTTTGGAATAGGGTGTACACCTCCCCAAATTCAAGCGCACTCTGATTGAGCGAGGCCTTGATAATCACCGTCTCACTTACCAAATTCAGAAGATAATCGATGCGTTTCGCATCTACGCGCAACACGGACCCCGAGCCGTAGCCGCTTGAGGTAGCCTTTGATGAGTCCTTTGCAGAAGGCACCGCGCACCCGGCAACCTGTTTCGGCAGGGAGTTAGGAACGCGTTCCCCTCCGCTGCGCACGGCAGCGCCGCTCCCTTCGGACACACCACCTGTCCCCGCGTCTGCGCAAACACCCAGCTCCCCATGTTCAGAGAGGGGAGTACACAGATCTGCAAGCGCAACTTCCGCTACACTCACCGAAAGCGTAACGTCCGGAATCGAAGCAACCTGCGACACACATACTGAATCCTGCACAGTGGAAACGAAGTACACAACATACTCATGGAACATGTCCTGATACAGTGCGTCGAAATCAGGAACCGTCTTGAGCACGCTTGCGCAGGACTTCAACGCTGTAAACACCTGGATACCGCCGACCGTGTTCATCAGATTACTCTCATCAAAACGCACCGTAAGCGCGTAGACAGAGTGCTCAGGCGGAACGATCTCGCGCAATTCCAACCGATCGTATTCAGAAAGAAGAGACAGCGGCGGCACTCGCCCTACCTGAGGGGCTTCCGTCCCATCTTCACCTACCGCGGTCCCCTTTGCAGCTTCGGCTGCATTTGGCGAAGACACCGACAATCCACGCGCCGCCCCCGGCACAGTCCCAGACGCAGGCAGATACGAGCGCAGACGCGCAACGAGATCCGAGACATCCTCCGCGTAGGGACCACCGCCCGCACGGGACTCGAGCATCGCCTTAATTACATCCAACGACGTCAGGAGCAAGTCCACAACCGCCCCGTCAACAGTTACCTTCTCTGAGCGAATCCCATCCAGCAGATCCTCCACCGCATGCGTGAAGCCGGACAACTCGTGCATCTCAACAGTCGCAGCACCCCCCTTAAGGGTGTGCGCCGCACGGAAAATCTCGTCTACAGCGTCCCGATTGGTGGGATCCTGCTCAATGACGAGTATATTGCTTTCGAGCTGCTCAACCTGTTGCTCCGCCTCGCTGAAAAAATCCTTCAGCAACTCTTCGTTGCCCGCGTCGAGGTAATCGCTCATGGGCACAATCTTCCCGCATTCTCAGCCTTTGGTCAAGGCAACGTCCAAAAGACCCCGCCACCCGCTGCATCCCTTGACACTTCCATCAGCCGAGAATAGACTCCGCCATGGCCCGCGCGCAGGTACGTTTGTCAGGTCGGTTTCTCGCCCTCGGTGGTTACTCCTTGTATGCCGCGGGACTGGTCCTACTCCTCTACCGAGCGGTGGGGGTCTACGTTTGGATCCACTTTTATCAAAACCAGACCCTCTCGCAGCTTTCTACCCACGCGCGGTCGTCTTGGGTATCGATTGGCGGACACGCCAGCCTCTTCCTCGGCGCGGTGCTCTTGACCGTTCGGGACGTGCGCACCTTCAGAGACGACAGCACGATGTGGATAGCCCCCGTCGTTCTCTGGTCCGCGGCGACCTACTCCAGCATGGGAGCCTGCGGCTTCTCTCTCAGGGCCGTAGCCAGCGGCGCATGCGGCGTGCTTCTCTTCGCCGTTTGGTCGCTCGCGTCAGAGCTTGGGCGCCGCCGCCCTTAGCGGCGCGTTCGCCCGCGGCTGAGCCTTTTTCATAAGAGGGTTGCTGCGTAGGCAGCGCGCGCAAATCCGCATGTTCAGCGCAGAGCCATCTACAACTACTCTCACTGCGAGCAGGTTCGGTTTCCACACCCGCTTGCAGTGGTGCATCGATTTACTCACGGCGCACCCGCTGATCGTCCCCTTTCCACACAGTCCACATCTTCTTGCCATCGTTCATGTCTCCGCCGCCGATGATAAAGAAAAGGTCCGCCAGAGTAAAGGCGCGCACGCGCGCTTTATGGCATAATGCTCCCCTGTGCGGTGGTCAACCAACGCAGAAGGAGCGCCCTCATGTGCGGAATTCTCTCCATCGTCGTAAGTATCGCTGTTCTTGCACCGCTGGCAGTTGCAAACACCCTCTGCTACGCACTGTACCGCCCGGGATGCAGATGGGTTAATCACGCGGTATCCACCTGGGGTGCACGGACTATCTTTGCCGTTCTACATACCTACGGAAGACTTAAGTTTTACAGCGACTACACCCACGCTGAGCACCTGCCCACGCAGTACCTTGTAGTCTCAAATCATCAAAGTGTGCTAGACACCCCTGCACTCATGCGTTACTTTGGCTATATTGATGCGCCGAGGTTGCGCTTCGTAGCAAAGCGAGAGCTCGCGCGCTTCGTCCCCCTTGTGTCCACCATGCTCAAAAGCGGTCGGCACTGCCTGGTAGACCGGCATCAGTCAGGAGCACAGGCGATGCAAGCGCTCGAAACGTTTACACACCACGTCATGCGAGAGCGATGGCTCCCTGTGATCTTCCCTGAAGGGACACGATCAAGAAACGGCGCCCTGCGCATCTTCCACGCCGCAGGCTTCCGTGCGCTCACGGCACGGCTCCCACTCCCCGTAGTTGTATGCGCGTTGGACGGAGGGTGGAACCTACGCCCGTTGCTGAAAATAGGACAGAAGCTTAAAGGAAGCGCTTACCGCGTCAAAGTGCTCGGCGTTTACCCCGCACCCCACAACAAAGACGAACAGCTCTCCCTCCTACGCGAGGCAAAAGCGCTCATTCAAGCGCAGCTAGACGTCTGGCGCTCGGAGACCACCTGTCCTCAAGACGAGTGCCTCACGCGCGCCTCCAAAGACTCCTAGTTAAAGTCACGCGGCCGACGCTCAACACGCCTGCACTTAGGACACTCAGCGATGTTCTTCACCTTTCCGTTATCAACAATAGACCTCAGCACCACCTCTCCCCCGCACGGACAGTTAAAGCGCTGCGTCGCCGCCGCAGTACGCGAATTTTTGCTGGCACCAGCCATTTTCATACCTCCTAGTAGCTCGCTCGCCAGGCTGCATCACATTGTCCTTTTGGTCAAGCGTATGGCGAATTCTAGGGGGAAGACACGACACTCGCCCCGCCTACCGGCGGTACGTACTCTCTGCATCGCGATATAGAACCGTGGAATGAGAAAAAATGGCCTCATATTGACAGAGATTTTTCCTGTTCCCATAATGGCACCCTGGGTGGGGTAGGCGTGGCGCTCACTAAGTCGTTTTTGGAGTCAAGATCAACCGGGGAGCTGTTTGCGCTTGCAGATGAGCTCGGTCTTTGCTTGCCTGAGGATCTTAATCGAAGACTTGTCATTGGCGAGATCCTTGATTGTTACCACAGCGCTCTTGATTTGAACCCTCCGTGCGCTCCCCAGTCCCTTGAATCAAAGGGGACTTCGTGTGCCTACAATACCACCGAAATCCATATCCTTGCCCGTGACCCGCTTTGGTTCTTTGTCTTTTGGGATATCCACGAGCAACTCTTTTGCACACTCACCCAGAGTCCTCAATTTAGGTCGTTCTTTCTGCGCGTGCACTCCCTCGGTGGTCATGGCTGGCACACCTCGCTCGACCACTTCGATATTGATGTACCCCTCAAAGACAGAAAGCGTTACGTGCACCTGTCCTTGGCCGACGATGCTAATCGCATAGATCTTTGCTGCAAAATGCTCCAACGCGAACGCATCCTTGCTCAATCCAGAGTTGTCACGCTCCAGCGCAGCGTCATAGAACGGAGTCTTAACCCCGAGGATCCAACCGGCGCAGAAGTTCTCAGCCTCTGTGGGCTTCCCCTGCTTGAGGAAACCTACCCAAGCACGTCTCTTCCTGTGTGCTCATAAGTGGGACCTTCATGAAGAAAATGCCAGTGCACTCTCTTGCATTTGTTCTCGATTGTAATCTTCCCTTCGTCCGAGGGGCCGGCGCATCTTCTCTCCTCGCTGAATCCCGTTTTTTTCTCGAGATTTCCTATACCTACCTCCCCCTACTCCGCTTATGCGAAACACTCGAACGTGAGCGTGTTCCTTTTAACATCTCCCTCGCTATCGGGCCCGTTCTGTGCGAAATGCTCGCTAACCGCGTGCTTATGGACCGATACCGGCGTGCACTCGACGCACTCATCGAATTCGGAGAACGGGAAGCCATTCGCCTGAGGAACAGTCTCCAAGAGCGCGTGCAAGCTGAAGCAGTGCTTCGGTCTCTTCGCTCTCACCGGGATTATTTTGATCACTGCGATGGGGCACTCCTTGAACGCATCAATCACTTTTTCCGCACAGGTTCCATTGAATTACTCGCAACAACGGCAGTTAATTGTTTCTTACCCTTCTACCAAGACATGCCCGAATCTATATCCGCCCAAATCGAAATGGGGCTTATTAATTACCGCAAACATTTTTCCTCAATTCCCCGCGGTTTTTATTTACCTGAACTTGGCTATGCACCAGCGCTTGAGCGCACTATAAAATCATACGGATTCTCGTACACCATATTGGAAACACATAGTTTCCTGTTTGGCACTCGCGTACCCCGACGTGGCATCTTTGAGCCTGCACAGACGTCCAATGGCTTGTGGTGCTTAGGAAAGGACCGTGTCGCCACTGCAGAAGTGCATGGCGCCACGCATTCCTTCTGTACACAGGCGGTGTACGGAAATACAGAACAAGATGCTGGGTTTATACTGCCTGAGGAGGCTCTGTACCCTTTATTTGAACCACACAAGGAACGCATGGCTACTGGGTATCTGTACCAGGCCCGTTCAGGCACGCCGTATGAGCAAGAAAAAGCGCAACGCACGTGTGTCGCTGATGCGCGGGCGTTCGTGCGTAATCGGACAGAAATATTTGAAAAAGTAGTCCACGCAACCGCTCCCTTCGAGGCTATGTCGGTGTGCGTATTCCCTGCATCACTATTTGGAGTTGCATGGGCAGAGGGGATGGATTGGCTTGAAGCCGTATTTCGCACCGTTGCAGAAAGCGCGCAAATGCGCGTGTCCTGTACGGCGGCGCTCACCTGCCCCGCAGTGGGGGTGTCAATCATTGAACCCTTTTTTGGATCTTCACTGGGGGGAGGTTATGCGGATGAGCTTATTAATAGCGCAAACGACTGGATGCATCCTGCAATACAAAAAACCACAGAACGCATGATCGACCTCACAGAGCGCTTTGCACACGACACCGGCTTTCGCGAACGCCTACTGAACATGGCAGCACGTGATGTGCTTTTGTGTCAGTCGCTGTTCTGGCCCCTTTTAGGGAACCATTGTCGCTACCCCGAGTACGCCGCTAGCGAGTGCGCCGACCACCTCAAGGCCTTTACGAGGGTATACGAGGCGCTCGGCTCCGGAGAGGTAAGTGCACAGTGGCTAATGCGGCGCGAACGCGAGCTACCACTGTTCTCTGAAATTAACTTTCGCTTTTTCAGTAAAAAGAAATGACACCTCACCAAAAGGCGATCTCCCCAGAGTAATACGATCGCATCGACCCAGCGCTATCTATGCACAGCGCGCCGTCCGCGGCCAATCCGACAACACGACCCAGAATCGGAGGACGTGTTCCCGCACATTCGCGGAAACAGACGTACTCACCCTGCTTCCACAGACACGACTCAAGCACGCCGATACTCGGCGGCGCCATGACACAGGCATACAGCCGATCCAACAGCACAGGAAGGAAAGCAAACGGATCAGGGCACCGCTCGCCTCCGACAATCTGCGCGAGAGAGCAGGCATGCGACAACTCGGGCGGAAACTTCACCTGCAGGAGGTTACACCCAATACCCACGAGAAGCGCTCCCGCGCGCACCTGGCAGAGCACCCCGGCGATCTTACGATCGCACACCAGGACGTCGTTGGGCCACTTAATGCGCGGTGCGCACACACCTCCGAGGAAGGCCATGTATGCAAGAGCGACCGCATATCCAACACAGAGCGAAAACGCAGGGAAAGCAACACGCCGCAAAACGACAGTACACAAAAGATTCTTTCCCGGCTCCGATTGCCACTTTCTCTGGTCACCACGACCACGTCCAGCAACCTGCTCACCAGCGCAAAAGACGGCACCCTCCTCGCAACCCTGGGCGCGAGACGCAGCCTCATCCATAGTACTAGCAGTCTTGGGAGCAAAATAGACAGAAGCCCCGAAGGGGTTCCTAACAGGAACCAAACACACCGCGACGCACACAAACGGGGAGAACCAAAAGACGACGAGAAATGAGATAACGCACGCGAAAGCACCTTACGCCAAAAACATGCGCCACGATGGAAAGTCCTCCCCATCCTCCACTAATTCTTAAAGGGAAAACGCGGCTTCTCCTCCGCATAGTTAACGCGAAGCCTACGCCCTTCAAACTCCTTCTCATTCAACTCGTTAATAACCAACTCGGCTGATTCTGCGCTTTCCATCTCAACAAAACCAAAGCCCTTCGACCGCTGCGTAAGCTTATCCTTGATTACAGCCACGGACAGCACTTCCCCAAACTGAGAAAAAAGGGAGGCCAATCCAGCCTCAGTGGTGGCATAATTTAAATTACCGACGTAAATCTTTGCGGACATAACACAGAACCTTCGCCGTTCCACGGCAATTGGATTACCCCTCTCCATACGGAGGAGGTTTCGCGAGACTCTTAACGGTGCTATGGGAGTGTCTTATGCATCACACGCGGCCAGAAAAGAATAGTCACGCTTGGTGGATCCTAACATGGCAACCAGACCCCGTCAAGCATCTATCTATATGGCCCGTTCACGCGCCGTACACGCAACAGTGAAGACACACAGACGAAAGGAAGCGTCAATAGCCTGTACCCCGTGCAGGGGTCAGTGCAGATACAAAAGGGGAATATATCTTCCTCTTACACACCAGAGAAACACCCGTCACACCCAACGTCTGCCAACGGCAGCATGTCCCCGAAAAGAATATGTGAGTTGAGAAAGGAAGACCCGTCCAGTCTACATAAACAGTTATTGAAAAACAGCCTAGAAAAAGGCACTGAGCACTGTGACCGGACGACAAAAACCTATGGACAAATTTTCCAATTATTTTGCTTATGCTGCGCCGGTGCAGCACCGTTTTACCGAGCACGCGCCTTCCGCTTGCAAAGCACGTTCCTGATATATACTCTCCACTGCTCCTCAGATAGTGTATCTACGTCCACACACTATTTTAGACGCCTGTATTCGCGCAGATGGTGAAGAATACGCTCATGCACAACTTCAATTTCCTCGCGCGCGTCTATTTCAATCACTTTCATTGCAGGGTACAAATGACGGCACTTGCGAAATATAGTTTCATACCCCTTGCGCGCCTTTTCTTGAAAAGACGTGTACTCATACAGTTCCGTTTGCAGCCCACGTGCGGTGATACGCTCAACACATACTTCGATAGGCGCGTCAAAATAGAACACAACTTCAGGAAGCGGAAACTCTTTATTTAATTCATACGCGAAACTACCCGACACCGCCATGCCTTGGTACACCAAACTGGAAAAAACATACCGATCGCAGAGCACTATCTTTCCTTCTGCAAGACAATCGTTAATGCCTCCTGCACCTTCCAAGTGCTCGTGTCTATCTGCGGCAAAGAGCAATCCCAATGCCTTAGAGCTCATGATCACACGCTTTTGCAGCACATCCCGAATGAGAGTGCCAATCTCCCCTCCGGTAGGCTCTTGAGTAAAGACCATGTCCTTACGGGCCTGAAAATGGCGTTCGAGCGCACGCAACTGTGTACTCGTGCCTGTGCCATCAATACCTTCGAATACAACAAAGTTATGCAGAATATTCATCTGTGCCCTCTCCGTGTTAGCTTTCCTCTAAAAACAGTGCAGCATGTACACCCGAGGAGAAAGTGCAACGCGCACGTGTACACCGCCTTGCAGAATAAGACAGCGTACCGCAAAAACCAAACCGTCGTCCCGCGTACCAAAGTTCCTGCACAATCCGTGCGCGCCTCATTCTCCCTCCTTGCGAAAATATCTTCGCTCCATCACCAACTGTCGGACCAATACATTGTCCCCACGGCGCAAAACTGTTACCGTAGGCGCGACTATGAACGCGCACGCTGCACTTACCCTGTACACTGACGGCGCCTGTCTGGGAAACCCGGGTCCGGGCGGGTGGGCGTTTGCTCTGGTGCCCTCAGACGTACCCTTTCTAGAAACCGGACAAACCGCACCAGAAGCTGCCGCATTCACTAGAAGCGGCAGCGCCTACCCGAGCACAAACAATCGCATGGAACTGTGCGCGGTCATCAACGCACTGCAAGAGGCACACGGACGCGCTGCAGAGGCGGTGGTAGTGGTCACCGACTCCCAATACGTACGCAAAGGCATCACCCAGTGGATCCATACCTGGAAACACAACGGCTGGAAAACGGCTGCCAAACAACCGGTCAAGAACAAGGATTTGTGGGAAGCGCTCAGCGCACTCGCCGACGCCCTATCCGTCGAGTGGCGCTGGGTAAAAGGACATGCAGGAGACCCGTACAACGAACTGTGCGACCGGCTAGCCACCGACGCTGCGCGCCGCGCTGCACAAAGCACTGCAGACTGTCCCTAGTACGGGTCCAGGGACATACTGTTTAGTAAATCGCGCAGGGCTACAATCTCTGCACGCGTAAGCGTTACCCCCTTTCCCATCTTGCTCTTGTCTGGGGACCACGCGCGGATATCATATTTCTCTGGCCGGCCATTCCAAGAAATAGACTTCAGTTCGAGGGACCAGCCATTCCCCGATGTGGAAAGCGTGCCCCAGTTGCGCGTCACTTCATAGTGAAAATCGTCGTTCACCACACCTCCTTCCTTTTCTCGCATCGAAACACACCACCGAATTAACAGACAGACGGAGACGTCGCCCCACCGAGAAAAATTACACGTCAGAAATTGACCGCACGCCGCGCATTATAGGGCACAATGCGTGCACTTGCGCATACCCACGTCGCTCTCTAAGAAACAGGCACGAAAAGTGTCCCCCGCGCATCCCCGCGCATAAGGCTCAGGATCGGATCCAGATGGCGCCCGTTTGCCAGCACCAGAGGAATTCCCGCCCTCGTGACAAGACGCGCAGCATCCAGCTTTGTAGCAATCCCACCCGTACCAAAGACATTGGAAGAACCCATGCTCGTTTTACCCACAAGCGCTGACACGTCCGTCACCAGAGGAACGTGCTGCGCATCTGTGTGTGCCTTTGGGTCTTTGTCATACACGCCGTCAATGTCACTCAACAAAAGCAAAAGATCTGCCTGCCACAACAGCGCTACAAACGCGGACAGACTGTCATTATCTCCAATCCTTTTTTGAGGTGATAGGGACACCCGCCGGTCGGCGGGTACAGAGGGGACGTCGCTGCAACAGAGCGCGTCATTTTCATTAAGGATAGGTACTACCCTGCGCTCGAGCAAAAAGGACAACGTGTAGCGTACCTGCGCCGCGCGGTCCGAGTCAGTAAAATCCTCCTTCGTACACAGAAACTGGCCCACGCACTGCTGGTGCGCTGCAAACGCAGAACGCCAACGACTTATCAACTCCGCCTGACCCACCGCACACAACGCCTGTTTGCAGGACGCACCATCACCCGGAATAACGCCGCGCGATTCGTGACGCTCTAAACCCGCCCCCTGAGGAGGAGATGAAAGGCAATGGAGCGCAGAAATCCCTGCAACCTGAGCGCCAGACGACACCACAACTATCTGCTTGCCGTCACGCATCAGCGCCGCACAGGCGCGAGCACACTCCGCCAAAAACTCCTCATCAGGAGTACCATCTGCCTGCGCAAGCGTATTTGACCCAATCTTTATCACAATTTTTTTTGCCGCAGCAAAAAGCGCACGGATCACGGACGCACCTGCCCCTCTCCATCAATCAGATATTTTGAAGTAGTCAGTGCACACAAACCCATCGGACCGCGCGCGTGCAATTTTTGCGTACTGACCCCAATCTCTGCTCCCATGCCAAACTGCCCTCCATCGGTAAACCTACTTGAAGCATTGACATATACACAGGCAGCATCTACTTCCTGATGAAAACGACGCGCACGGGCACGATCGCGCGTGACAATAACCTCTGAGTGTTTCGTAGAATGACGAGCAATGTGCCTGAGTGCTTCTTCAAGGTTTGGCACCACCCGCACGGATACCTGATAGTCCAGGTATTCCCGATCCCAGGTCTCTGCCTGTGCATGAAAAACATTTTTTCTCGCGCCCCTTTCTGTGAGAAGGGAGAAAGACTCAGCATCACAAAAAAAATCCACACCACCGGGCTTGCGCGTAGTCTCCTCACAGGTGGCAAAAATCTCCTGTACACGGTGCAAAAAAGGACGCGCAACCGCACGATGCACCAACAGCGTTTCGACTGAATTGCATGCGGCCGGTTTTTGCAACTTCGCGTTTTCTGCAATCTGCAGCGCCACATCGATATTCGCACTCTCATCTACGTATAGGTGGCACACGCCGCATCCGGTTTCAATAACTGGCACGTGGGCGCCTTCCACGACGCGCCGGATAAGCGCCGCCCCCCCACGAGGAAATACCGCATCGATAAAGCCGCGCGCGCGGAGGATATGATCCACATCACCATATTTTTCCTCCAAAACGGGAGGAACAGCCACCGCGTCCACGACACCATGCGCTTTCTTCAAACCCACGTGAATTGCGCGCAAAAGCGCGGCATTTGAATAACTCGCTGCAGAACCTGCGCGCAGGAGCACCGCATTGCCGCTTTTGTACGCAAGTGCAAACGCATCTACGGTCACGTTGGGCCGAGACTCGTAGATGACAGCCACCACCCCCAGAGGAACACGTACCTTCCGGATTTCCAGTCCATTCGCAAGAGTGTACCCTTCTATAATTTCCCCGATAGGATCCCGCTGAAGCGAAAGAACAGTCAAAGACCGCAACATGTCCTCAAGAAGGTGTTCACTCAGCGCGAGCCGGGCGACAAGCGGTGCGGCAAGACCCGCCTCACGCGCCCGCGCAAGATCCTGCGCATTTGCACGCAGGATATCCTCCCGCTGCGCATGTAGCGCATCGCGCACAGCGCGCAGGGCACCGTCCTTCTCCGCAGCGCTACAGACCGCCAACCGAGCAACAGCAGCGCGCAACCGCGCGTAGACCTCTACCATAATGGGGTATCTCACTTAAGGCTTAAGAGAAAATTTTACTCGAACGCGACGCCCCCTCTTTTACCGCACAGCACCGCGCAAGAGGCAAGAAGTGGACCACACGCTCCCAACACCTCGCCCGGCTTATCCCCTATAACGGCGATTCTGTCAAGGGCACACGGCACAGAAACTGCCCTTGCCGTGAGTATCTTGCCTGTGCTAGCATGCCGCGCATGAAAATCGCAAATGAGTGTGTGGTGAACATCGAGTACACCCTGCGAGATGACACGGGGGAGATCATCGATTCTTCCGACGTGATGGGTGCGCTCGAGTATGTTCAGGGGCACGGCATGATCATTCCTGGCCTCGAGACCGCCTTAATTAACCGAGAAGAGGGGGAGGAGTTTTCAGTAACCATTCCTCCGGTAGGAGCGTATGGAGAGGTGCAGGAGGACTTGCGCATGACAGTGGGGCGAGATCAGTTTCCTCCAAACGTGCCAATAGAGGTGGGCATGCGGTTTGATGCAGGAAGCGGGGGTGACAGTCGACCGGTGACCGTCACTGACGTGCAAGGTGAAACGATTATTGTAGATGGAAATCATCCCCTCGCGGGGAAGACGCTCCACTTTGAGGTGGCTGTGCGCTCTGTGCGAGAGGCGACGGACGATGACTTAGCTGCACTTCTGTTTCGGGAAAGCACCAGCGGCGGTGGCTGTGGGAGCGGCGCGGGAGGGTGCGGCTCGTGCGGAGCAGGCTGCCACTAGACGTACGCGATGAGTTAGTGTCGCTTTTAGGCGGCATGTGTTTCTTTCTCTCTACGGTTGAACACGTCATTCCAAAGCCGCTGCCTTTCTTTCGCGTGGGGCTTGCGAATTTGCCGCTGTTGATCTCGCCGGATCTGCTCCCTTTCTGTGCGTACGCGCGTTTAGTATTCCTGAAGGTAATAGGGCAGGCTCTGGTGAGTGGGACGCTCTTTTCTTATGTATTTGTCCTCTCGCTTGCAGGGAGCACCGCTTCGGGTGCGCTCATGTATGCGCTGCGGTTCGTCCCGTGCCGGTACCTTTCGTGCGTGGGGATAAGCGTGATGGGTGCGTTCTGTTCAAACGTGATACAGCTTACGCTTGCTCGGGTGCTCGTTTTTGGCGCGGGGGTGTGGTACGTACTCCCGCTATTTTGCGCGCTGGGGGCAGTGAGCAGTACCTTACTCGGAGCGCTAACCGGCCATTTTCTCTCCCACTCCCAGTGGTACGCGCACCTGCAGAACGCGGCATGCGGACAACAAGACACCGCACCGCCTGCGTCTCTTTTTTTTCCGGTACAGGCGGGGTGTGAATGCACGGCGCCGTGTTCGGAACACGGGCTTAGGCCGCGTGTGCTGCGTTATGTACGGATGGGGACAGGACTCCTGCTCCTGTTGATACTGCTGTGTGTGCCGCGGCTGAGCGTGCAGGCGTCCGTGTGCGGGATCGCACTGCTGCTCTATGCGGCAACGGGGGGACGCATCCGCTGGATGACCTTGGCAGGGCTGTGGGTGGGAACGCTCGCCTGCTACCTTAGACCGCCGGTTGGACGCGTGTGGGCAACGGTGCTTGGGGTCCCCCTGACGAGCGGTGCGCTTTCGGCAGGAGCGCGCCAGGCCTGCATGGCCTCGGGGATGGTATACCTTTCAAAGTGGATACTGCGCGTGCCGCCGCACCTGCCGGGAAAGTTCGGGCAGACAGTCGTCCACGCGCTTTCGCTCATGCACCGGCTGAGCTCGTTCAAGCTGCGCGGCGCACGACGGAACGCTACACAAGAAATCGACCGCATTCTTCTCGCGCTCTGGGCAACTCGACAGCGGACGCCAACGCGCCGCTAAATCCGCCCCCCCCCGCACGCTATATTCGAAAGGTAGGACCGGCCCGCAGCGTGACCGGGAGAATGAGACAACGCGTGGTGTCGCTCAAAAAGTAATTCACCGCCTTCTGCGCAATCCAAGCGCTCTGCGACACAATCCAACTGAATCCCTCGGCAACAACGGTCAGAGCGAAGGTAATAAACCAGCCCAAATCCAATGCCTTGATAATCCCTTCGCTAATAAGCTTTTGCCGCAGCGCAACGAGCGCCACGCGCTGCACCGTTTCTGCAGGCAGCTTACCTGCTAAAAAGCGGGTGTTAGGGTTGAGCGGAAAGTCCACCCCGCCGCTCACACTCAAGGCAAAGCCCCACCACTCAGAAATCAAATGCTGGAACGACACTTGCGCGGCAACACCAAACGCGTGGTCGCTCGACACAATCACATCCATCCCAAGCAAGGGGATGAGGCTGAACGCTCCCCACCGAAAGGCATAGCCAAAGAGCGCCTGAGTTTTCAGCATTATACGGGTCAGGGCTGCGTCCACCGTGCAGGCGAAGGCAAACCCGCTGTCTGCCACCACACATACGCCGCCGCCAATGCTTGGAACGTGCATGTGCTGCCCCTCAATGTCTTTCCCCACGGCGTAGAAACGCCCATACCCCAGATGCGAGGAGAAGAACACGTCCGCGCAAAAACAGCGCGCGGCACAGACCACCACGACAATGCCCAGAAACACACGCTTTCCGTTCATCTGTTCGCACCCCCCCCCCCCCGTCCGGAGAAAGAGACAGAGCCCACTCCATTTCATTTCCGCACACGCCCCCCGAATGCCAACTCCCTCACACCTTGTATACCGCCCCCAGGCGAACAACCACTGGGACCAACATGCTGTACTGTGAGCCTTTCAGCAGATAATTTGCTATCAAACGCGCTACAAATCCAGCCACTTTTCCCGCGGTATTCCCGACCCACGAAGAAAGAGAATTCCACCAGTGGGGACCTGATATCCAGCGATTAGCCAGTCCATGCGTCACTGTATGCGTGATGAGAATCTTCGCTAACTCCGGCGTCCCCACCCGCATCAGGTAACGCAGGTTACTGTTCACCGGAACATCCACCCCCGCGCCTATGTTCAGGTCCAACCCGACCCAATCATTAAAGAAATACTGAAAGTCAAGCGACAGAGCCACCCCTGCGGCGTGGTCGTGCGACGCAAGGAAACTGCCGCCAATGGCAGGTGTAAAGCGGAACCTGCCAACCTCAAACGCGTACCCCAGCAGCGCCTGCGCGCGAAACATGAGCTGCGTCAACGCAGTCTCCACATTGAACACCATCGCAACGCCTGAAGACGTTACCACGTCAACCCCTAGTCCCGTCATCGGAACATGTTTGTAGTAGGAGTCCTTTATCTCGTTCCCATATATCCCAAAGCGCCCATACCCGATCCGAGAAGAGATAAACGCTTGAACGCAAAAACACGGCCCGGCACACGCCGTCACCGCACACACCGCTATGAACCTTCTCACCGGCACCATACACACCCCACGCCTTCCGCCCTGTCTCCTCTACCATCATTCCGGAAACGGAAAGCAATTAGGGGCAGGCTAGCAAAAGAAATAAACGCACGTCAAGGCGCCGGATACTCCGCACCGTCGCCCTCGCTCGGCCCGGCGTGCCCCGCAAGGGGTGCCCTCCCTCTACCGCAGTTTGAACAAAACCCCCAAAAGACCAATCGTGAGCAGTCCCTGTAAAATCATAAACCTCAGCAATACCTGCGCCGTAGACCAGTGCCAATTCTCACGCATGTGATCATGGAGCGGAAAGCGCACCCGGCTCAGGATCCGCACATGAAAAAAACGCAACAACACCACTTTTAGAAGCCCCGTACCCCCATTCACCAAAATAACACCGCTTGTCATCAACAGCAAAAATGGATTGCCCGAGATCAACACCAACACCCCAATGAAAAACCCCAGCGCACGGGAGCCTGCGTCTCCCATCAACACCGTACTAGGGTGTGCATTACGCCACACATACCCCATCAGCGCCCCGGCAAGTGCAAAACTCATCAGTGCCCATTGCGCACCATCCACTACAAACGGCACCAGTAGGTACTGCGCCGCACGCACATTTCCCAACAAAAAGTAAAAAATCGTACCCATCGAAAGAAGCGCCATCAACACCAACGCTCCCGAAAGCCCGTCAACCCCGTCTGTGCAATTGGTTGCGTTAATTGACATCCACAAAATCACCACCGAACCGGCAAAAAATAAAAAAGGAGAGACGAACACCGGATCTGAAAAAAAAGGAAACCACCAGAACACCTGATCGTGAAAATAAAAATGACCCAACAGCGCTGCTGTCAGCACCGCAAACAAAAAGTCCAACGCGCCTTTGCGATACTCCCCCCAGCACACCTGCGCGCAATCGTCTAAGTATCCGGTGAGCATCACCCCCCACGTCAGCAGCAATATAAGCGCATGCACAAAACTCGGACGCATAAGCAGGTACACTAACAACACAAAGACGGACACAAAAATCACTCCTGCCCCTGTGGGTTTACCCGCTGCTTCCTGTGCACACGGCGCAAACGCACGCCCCCTGTCTTGGGGCAAAAAGCGATACGCACTGGGCAACACCCCATACGTAAAAAAGAATCCCGCATACAGGGCAATCCCCATCAACACCGCATAAGATTGCAACAGACGAAACGGCCCAAAGTACACGTGAAGATACGACAACACCGACAACATATAGCAGCGATCATAACGGAAAAAAATTAACCCCATCAACTACTACCGGTGCTCCTTCCTGTTCTCCTCCCTTGCCCTCTCCTGCTGCATCCTTCTCGCTCAGGGACTAGCACAAGGCACAGTGCTCCGTTACACTCGGCCGTGTGTCAACACGCGCTCAAGAAATGCACGCTCGTACCCAGGAGCCTGTGCGTGGCATACTCCATTCTTGGAATGAGCTCCAGCATGCGCTGCGCTCGCTGCGTGCCGCACGCTTTCCCTACCGCGTTGAAGGGTGCACCGGTGGACTGCGGTCCTACTTTTTTGGCGAATACGTGCGCACGTGTTGCGCACACATAGTGCTCGTAGTCCCTACCGAACAGGACGTCGCCGCCGTCTGCACCGACCTTGCACATGCAGCAGTTCCTACGCGCGTGCTGCCCTGGTGGGGGTCGCTGCCCTACCGCCCTGTCTCACCTAACGCACACGTGTTCTCTCACCGGGTAGAGGCGCTGTGCGCACTCGCACAGCGCGATGCAACCGCGCCATGCGCGTTCGTTTTCACCCAGCGTGCACTGCTCACCCCCGTTCCTCCCCTCGATTATGTGCGTACCCTCAAACGCTCCTTCCGTGTGGGAGAGCACATCGAGATCCACACGCTCGCTGCCCAGCTTATGCAATGGGGATATGCACGTGTCGACCACGTCAGCGCTTGCGCAGAGTTTTCTCTCCGGGGAGAAATTCTCGATATCGCTGCCGCAGCGCAGGCTGCTGACAACACACAAGCGTACCGAATCGTGTGTGATTTTAACACCATAGAACGTATCCATATACTGGCGGTGTCCACGTGTGCCGTCCTGCAAGAGGTATCTGCGTGCACACTGTACGCTGCAAAAGAAATTCTTTGGAGTGAGGAGCGTATAGCGTTCCTCCACCAAAATCTCCAAAAACTGTCCGAATGTCCTGCCCACTGCGTCCCGTGTATCGAAGAACTCACCCACAGAAAAACGTATGAAGGGGAGGAAATGTTCTATCCACTGTGCTTTGAACGTCCCACCTGCGTTCTCGAATATTTTCGCCACAGCCCTTCACCCCCAAGCGTCTTTTATCTTGACTACGAACGCCAGCACAACGGTGCACGCGCGCTCCAAGACGAGTGTCGGAACCTCTACCATAAAATGCAACTCGCGCACGAACATGTACCTGCGCGCTGGTATCCTCAACCAGAACACATAGTGCTCGATTTTTCCGCTGTCTGCGCGCTCCACCTGCACACGGTGTATTTCACTCACTTTTTTCCACAGCTGCCAGCGTGCGAAAGTATATGCTTGGCAAGCGATCCTGCACGCAGCTTCTTCGGTAACATTCCTTACTTCAAAGAAGAGCTACTCCGTCTTTCAAAAGACGGATGGCACGTTTTCGTCTTTGCAGAAAGTGAGCAGCAGGCACTGCGCATCAGAGCACTAGTCAAAGGTTGCGACGTCACTGTGCTACCTTGCGCGCTTTCTGCAGGATTTAGCATTCCTGCTCTCAAAATACTGATCGTTCAAGAAGGCGAAATCTTCGGTCGCCGCAGAAAAACTCCTCAATCAGTGCAACGCGCACGGAGCACGCCTATCGACACATTTGTGGAATTAAATCCCGGGGATTACGTGGTGCATGCGCAGTACGGCATCGGTTTATTTAAGGGAATAGAGCGCATAAAAACAGCACAGTCAGAACGTGATTACGTAAACCTCCTCTATGCACAGGAAGAAACGATCCTTATCCCTATTGAGCAGGCACATCTGGTGCAACGTTACATTGGAAATGAAGGGAACAAACCTCACTTAGATAGCCTTGGGTCAAAGTCATGGGAAACGAGAAAAGCACGTGTCAAAAAATCTGTTGAAAACATCGCGCAAAAACTAGTGGAACTCTACTCTCTGCGAAAAACTACGCGCGGCCACGCCTTCCCAAAAGATGACGAATGGCAGTATGCGTTTGAAGCAGCATTCCCCTACGAAGAAACAGACGATCAGCGCATATGCATTGAAGAAGTCAAACAGGATATGCAAGAAGCCGTCCCCATGGATCGGCTGGTGTGCGGAGATGTCGGATACGGAAAAACAGAGATTGCAATGCGCGCGGCATTTAAGGCGGTAATGGGAGGAAAACAAGTGGTGTTCCTCACCCCTACCACCTTACTAGTGGAACAACACTTTCGCACAATCTGCAATCGGTTTAAACACTTTCCCGTCAGAATCGAGAAGCTCTCACGCTTTGTTCCTAAATCTGAACAAAAGGACATACTCGCCAAACTCGCGCATGGAGATATCGATCTTATTGTGGGTACCCACCGGCTTATCCAAAAGGACGTGTCCTTCAAGGATCTTGGGTTGATGATCCTCGATGAGGAACAACGTTTCGGTGTGCAGGATAAAGAAAAATTAAAGCAGATGAAAACTAATGTAGATTGTCTCTCCCTCAGTGCAACGCCCATTCCCCGAACGCTTCACATGGGTATGCTCAAAATCAGAGACATGAGCTTGCTCACCACCCCTCCTGAAGGCCGCCTACCTATAGAAACGGTTATCCAGCAGTTTGATCCAAACCTTGTTGCCACTGCAATCAGAAAAGAGCTAGATCGTGAGGGGCAGATTTTTTACCTACATAACAGAATCGAAAACTTAGAATCCGTAAAGTGTATGCTCCAAAAACTCGTGCCTGAGCTATCCATATGCGTTGCCCACAGTCTCATGGGGTCAGAAGAACTGGAAGACATTTTTGAAAGGTTTTATCAAAAAACGTTCCAGCTCCTGCTTTCTACCACCATTATTGAAAATGGTATCGACGTTCCCAATGCAAATACTATCATCATAGATAGAGCTGATATGTACGGGGTTTCCCAGCTCTACCAACTCAGGGGACGCGTTGGTCGGTCTGACAAAAAAGCATATGCGTATCTGCTGTACTATCACGACGTGGCACTTTCAGACCTTGCAATAAAACGTTTACAGGTGATCTCTGACTTTACTGACCTTGGGGCGGGTTTCAAAGTCGCCTTAAAAGATATGGAGATTCGCGGGGTAGGAAATCTATTAGGCAAAGAACAATCAGGAGATATCTATTCAGTCGGATTCGACCTGTATGTACAGCTGTTAGAAGAGGCAATAGAACGCCTCCAACATGCTCCAAACGAGCAAAGGATAGAAACCGTCATCGATCTTAATTACCGAGGGTTCATCCCCCATACGTACATTGCCGCAGATGAAATTAAAATGGAACTGTATAAAAAAATCGCTGCAGCTCATACGCATGAGGAGCTTGAGCGCATACGCACGGAAACTATCACCCGGTTCGGTCCTATCCCTGAGGAAGCAGCTGGGTTGTTTACCGTGGCAGAAATCAAAGTGCGGTGCGAAAAGCTCGCCATTCTCTCACTCAAAGAAACACACGAAAGCTTATTGATTGAGTTTGACAAGGTCTGCGACACTGCCTTCAAAAAGATACTGCGCCTGGTACAGACCTCCAACGATCGCGTTCGCCTTGACGCAAAGCAGCCCAACATGCTGATCCTCACATCAGATGCCATTGAAATAAAAGAGAAAGGCATCTTTATTTGTGAAATACTCAAGCGTCTTGAGTCATAAAGAATCAATCAGCGATGGAATACCCAGCCTCTGTTTTTACTACCAGTCCCTCGCTTACCAGCGAGTCTAGAGCGCGGCTCAATCTTTCGTGCTCAAAGGACAGCTTTGCGAAAAGCGTTTTCTCGCGCACCGCGTGTTGCATGCCGCTTATCTCTCTTAAAACCGCTCCACGCACCTGCCTCAGAGAACCTTCAAACGGTGACTGCTTCACGTAATGCTTGCTGCGACGATTAGGATTTGTAATCTTCCTTTTTAGAACTGCCCCATAATCCATCAGTGCGTAGTACCAACGCCGAGGATTTTCCTCATACAGGGTGCACCGGACCAGCGAGAGCAACTCCCGATCACTGACCTGGTGCGTATCGGGAAAGAAAAAGCGTATAAACACTGCACGGATGTTTGTTTCTAAAAACACGGTGGCCTTATTGTACGCAAAGCAAGCAACTGCAGCGGCAGTATAGTCACCGACACCGGGGAGCTTCTTTAGTTCACTCGGGTCATCAGGAACTACTGCACAATACCTTTCAACAATGAGTTTTGCCGACTGATGCAAAAAACGAGCGCGCCTGTTGTATCCTAATCCAATCCACGCTTGGAGCACGTGCGCAAATGGAGCGCACGCAAGAGACTCCAAAGAAGGAAAACGATGAAGCCATTCTGCATACTTCGGACACACCCGCTCCGTCTGTGTCTGTTGTAACATAAACTCAGACACCAGTATCGCATACGCGTCGCAAGTACTTCTCCACGGAAAATCCCTGCCCTGCTGTGCATAAAAATCCAATATGGCGTTTTGAAACTTTTCTATATCACCCGCAGATTGGCTCAGCCCTACCAAGCTATCCCTCTAGCGCGTAACATTTCAATAATAATACTCACCACTGTTTCTTGATCGCACCCTTCTGTGTTTAGAACAAGATCTGCAAAACTGTAATTCGTGTTATCAATACGATACAACTTTTTGTAGCGACTCATATCTTCAGCGTCACGCATAGACGTGAATCGCTCAACATCCTGTACGTCCCCTCCCTCCCTTTGGAGAACACGTTTCACCCGCTCTTTTAATGAAGCCAAAAGATATACCTTCAGCGCGGCATCTTTCACCAACCAAATGGCCAGGCGCGACCCTACCACGCAGGAAGAACGCATCGCAAGACAGAGCTGCCGCGCATCAACTGCTTTATCAAAATGATTATCCGTCCGCGCACGCTCGAGCACCTCACTAAGAGAGATACCCAACTCCCGGGCAATATTCCTAAACGTATAATTCACTAGGGGAAGTCCCAGTCTTTCCGCAAGCAATGCAGACACGGTGGTATTACCACACCCTGACGCGCCTGAAACTGCTATGCGTACCGCCTTATTTCCAGACACATCGCACCGATTACTCACGCACCCCTCCGCACTCCGCTCTTTGCATCACCATCCATTCGCAGCCTGTCTCACTTCACCCTATATCCACCAGATCCACAGCCGGCACCACCACCATGTTGGCGAAACCGCAACCGAACTTTACACCTCCTCTTTAAAATAATTGAACAACACCTCACCCAATTTGCAATTGTCTCCAGCGCCGAGCGTAACGAACAGGTCGCCCTCTTTCAATTCAGCCTGCAAAAAAGGCACTGCCTGCATGACAGCCTCGTAATAATACACCCGCCGGTGCTTCCGTTTAGTTAATTCAAAAAGATGTTCACCGTTCACCTCGCCCTGATACACTTCCCGAGCAGAGGCGTAAATCTCATGCAAAATAACTACATCCGCATCCTGAAAAGACTCAGCAAATTCGGTGAGGAGGGCTGCGGTACGCGAATATGTATGGGACATAAAATCGACGACAATTCTTCTTTCCGGAAAGAACGTTTTTAACCCGCGGAGCGTCTTTTTAATTGCAGTCGGATGATGTCCATAATCGTCCATGAACAAAATACCGCGCACTTCCCCAAGAACTTCACTCCTTCGCCGGCATCCCTGAAAAAGAGCGAGTACCTTCCGCAGAGCGGTGAGGTGCTCAACGGTAACCTCTCCATACTGCTTCTTCACTAAACTCAGTGCTAATGCGAGCGCACCGGTTGCATTCAAAACACTATGCTCACCGGGGAGCGCAACATAAAACTCACCTGCAAAACCCCGCAATGAGAAGCTTATCTTCCGGTCTTGAACACCGTGAATACTGACCCCATAATCGCCCCACGCACGTTCCCCATAAGGAACATACACCAGGTCCGGTCTACTGAAAAACGCAAGCTGCACTACCTCCCGCACGCCCTGGTCATCCACGCAATAAAATAACTCACCAAATTGAGGAAGCCTATCTATGTAATGAAAGTATGCCGCGAGTATATCCTCGTACGAGGAGTAATAATCCTGGTGATCGTGCTCAACACTGGTGAGGACAATCTTTTGAGGATGAAAATGCAGGAAATGCCGACGGTACTCGCACGTTTCTGCGATAAAAAAGGTATCTCCGTTAAGAACCACACAAGAATCATTGTTTCCCGAAACAGCGCTCCCCACAAGGACGGACGCATCAAGGCGCAGCTCCTTTACCATTTGAGCAATCATCGCGGTCGTGGTCGTCTTTCCATGAACACCTGCAATACCACACGAAAACCGCGCACAGGAAATGTCCCCCAGCGCTTCTGGGTAGGTAAGGGTAGGAATACCCCGCCGGTACGCCTCTGCCAACTCGTCGTTTTCTTCAGGCACATAGGCTGCAGAGTGGATAACCACATCGGGAGCGTCAGCAAGGTTCTGGCAAGAAAAGGGAGTACGCACGGGAACACCCAAACGGGCGAGAATCCTATCCGTGTAAAACACATCTGCAACATCACTACCTGACACACGGGCACCCCGTGCACACAGTAGCTCTGCAAGCGCAGACATGCCAGTGCCCTTGATACCAATCATGTGAATCTTGATACCTGACACATCTTTTGGTAGAGTCCCCCGCTTCATGGGCGGATTTTAGCTCAAATGTCAGACCTTAGCAATGTACATCAGTTCTCTTTCCCGGCAAGGATTGCTGCCTCTTCCGTACCGCATATTATAGTGCGACCGAGCGCACACGGAGTTTCACATATACCGGTGCATTCTTTTCAAGATTTTTACG
Source organism: Treponema pallidum subsp. pallidum str. Nichols (assembly GCF_000410535.2). Taxonomy (NCBI): domain Bacteria; kingdom Pseudomonadati; phylum Spirochaetota; class Spirochaetia; order Treponematales; family Treponemataceae; genus Treponema; species Treponema pallidum. Next base: position 364,504 of record NC_021490.2, on the reverse strand, counting down.
CCTGGGTTGAGCGCATTCGCACGCTTGAGAAAATGCCCCCAAGCGGCACACCACCTCTGCACAGGATGACTGCACTTGCACGCGCGCTTTGTAATCCACACAACGCATATCAGAGCATCCATGTTGCGGGCACGAAGGGAAAAGGTTCCAGCGCACGTATGCTTGCAGCGATACTCAATGAAATTGGATTCAACACCGGGCTATACGCTTCTCCTCACGTTATGGATCCGAGAGAGAGAATAACACGCGCGGGTGTGTTTTTTTCACCTGCCGAGTATGCAAGCGCGTGCACACACGTATACCACACGGTGAAAAAAACAGAGAATCTGCGCGACTACGGCCAGGCGACGTGGTTTGAGCTTATAACGCTACTGGCGTTCATGCTATTTGCACAACAACGCATGGAATGGTCCGTTTTTGAAGTAGGACTTGGAGGAAGACTAGATGCAACAAACATCATTTGTCCTAGTATCTGTCTCCTTCTCCCCATAGAACAAGAACACACGCGCATATTAGGAACACGTATAAAAAGTATTGCAAAAGAAAAGGGCGGCATTATCAAACCCTATACGCCTATTTTTTGTTTTGATCAGCCAGAAGATGCATTGCACGTTTTTAAACATATCGCGCGAGAAAAACATGCTCCCTTCTTTTACTTACCAGATATGGTCACACATATTGAAAGTTCAATAAAACACTTCACACACACTGCAACTCTCAGTTTTAACGCCGCGCATCCTGTTGGCAGATTATTCGCTCGAAATATACACTGCACACTCGCGTTATGCGATATTGTTCAGGCAAAAAATGCAGCACTGGCTGCGTGCGCGGCAAAATATTTATTTCCTACCGTGAGCGAAACGTTAATCGAGCGGGGACTGTCCCGTGCATACGTGCCAGCACGCTTTGAAATTATGCAGGAAGATCCACTCATAGTGATTGACGGTGCGCACACTACGCAGAGTATACGGTGCGCATGTCGTACGTTCTCTTCTTTACTACCTTCTGCACAATACATTTTACTCTTTGCGTGCGCGGCGGACAAAGCAGTGTCCCAGTTCCCCCCTCTTTTTTCACATGCCGCCAGCGAAATTTTTTTAACCATACCGGGCACATCTAAACATGCAGATATACAAAAAACATACCACGCGTTTCGTACGACATTTCACCAAACAGTCCCAATTTTTTGGAGCGAAGACTTTGCGTCAATTATTTCCCGTGCACTGTATGCCAGTTTTGCGCAACGTAAAGCGCTCCTTGCCATCGGTTCTTTCTATTTAGCTGCTGAAGTAAAACGCATATACGCACGCACCTGCCACACCCTACCTAACCGATAATCGGTGTATCAGTCGAACAAAACGAAGCGGTATGGGCGCTACCAGCGTTATGCGTTTTTTCGTTCTCGGAAGAACAAACCGTACTGCGTACGCATGAAGCATGAGTGTTGTGGGTATGCCACAGATATTCCGGGAACCATACAACGGATCTCCTACAACGGGACATCCTAGGTATCGCGCGTGCACACGTATCTGATGGGTACGACCAGTATCCAATAGAAACTGGACAAAAGCGCACGCCCCACATATTTTCATCACCTTGTATCGCGTACGTGCGTACTTTCCTTTTGAAAAATCTTCAGACGCAACAAACCGCGTGCGTCGTCTTCTATCTCGCACGATTGTTGTTTCAATCACCCCAACCCCGCGTGCAGGAACACCCTGCAATAACGCAAGATATACTTTTCTTACTTGTCTTTTTTTAAACGAACGTACAAGTGCCTCATGAGCATGCATGTTGCGCGAAGTGAGGAGTACGCCCGATGTATCTTTATCCAAACGGTGCACAATACCCTGACGCAGGGTACTGAAAAAATCGGGAAATCCTTTCTGAAATTGACGAGAAAACTCATCCTCAAAACGTGCACGATACACCCGGTAGAAACTGAGCGCCTGAACAAGTGTTCCCGTCCAGTGGCCTGCCCCAGGATGTACTATCATGCCCTGCGCTTTGTTCACCGCAATAATGTCTTCGTTTTCAAACAGAATAGAAAGCGATATATTCTCAGGAATGAGCGCCGGGGGCACTGAGCGTACCCACTCAAAAGACACCCGATCGCGCACGTGAAGAGGTCTTGAAAACTTTGCCGTATGCCCATTCACACACAATGCACGCACGATCCTCTTGAGCTGAGATCGTGCACAAAAAAAAACATGTTCTGCGCAGAACACATCACACCGACACGTCGCGCCCGGTATTCTAAAAACGGAAAAATGAACACTGCACACCGACGTGCTTTCTGCACTGCAAGAATACGACACCCTGTGCACCTTCACGTGCTATCGTCAGTCCCCTCAACAAAAGAATCAAGTGGCACCAGTTCTATCGGGTCTGGTACTAACTGCGAACGCTCAAGACTACGCCGGTGTATTGCACGCTTCACTGCACGATACGTCACGTCAATTAATCCAATCGTCACAGAAATCCCCACTGCCACACCAAAAACTATCGCGCGCTCCTTCGTACTCAGTGGCGGTAGCTCCGCGCCAGGAATAATCAGCGCCCACCATGTCGGAGGCTTTGTCGACCATTGCTGAATAAGACGTATGATGTCATACGTGATAAAAGAGAGCAGCGTTACTATCGGGAATGCACCGATGGACAGCGCTTCAAAACGATACAATTCTTTCTGCCATAAGGAAAATTCTGTGTCCTCATAGGGCACAGGCGCATCGCTAGGTTCCACATCGCGCGCGGCGTCTTCAGAAAAGAGCGGAAAAACAAAAAACACACTGAAAAAAAGAATATAGACACGCGCCATTCAACACCCACACCGGACTACAGTAGCGCGCGCAGCGTATCAGAAAGCGTAATAAAATCATAGATGCTCAGTTGCTCTGCACGCGCACGCGCGTCAATACCTGCACGTGCGCAGAGTTCTTCTACACACACAGCTGCACCGCCTGGCATCCTTTTTTGCCACGTGAGTAAATTATTTCTTACCGTTTTACGCCGCGCAGAAAACAAAGTTTTCGTCACGTGCAGAAAAAGCGCAGGATCCACACAAGAAGGCACCGCATTACGCTTGGTGAGTACCAATGCTTGAGAAACTACATGAGGACGCGGCCAAAAACAGACAGGCGCAACGTTACGAATCACACGCACTTCATACTGCCACTGACAGAGTACTGAAAAGTATGAATACCATTTTTGTGCAGGGAGCGCAGTCATTCTCAACCCGATTTCTTTTTGAACGGTCACCACCATACGCTTAAAAATATAGCCTGATTCGATCGTGTTTCCAATAAAACGGGCAGCAATATTGTAGGGTAAATTTCCTAGAACACACGCAGGTTGTTCCTGTGCTGCTGCAGCATGCCACTGTTGCAACACATCCCCTTCTATCACACGGACGTGTGCATCAAAAAGTTTGCGCAATGTCTGCACAAAGCCGCGATCAATTTCAAACACTGTTAAAAAATCACTGTTTTGCACCAAAAGTGCGGTCATCGCACCAATGCCTGCACCAATTTCCCATACACGTTCCCCACGCTCCGGCGCCAATATCTTAACAAGCTGCGTACGTAACACCGGATCGAGCAGAAAATTCTGCCCCCACTTTTTATGCATCCGCAAACCGCGCTCCGTCAAAAACTGTGCAAGTGCACGCGCCGAATTATAATTCGGGCAACACATATGTATCCTTGTGAACACGCACGCGACGCGCCGCCTCTAGTAGTCCCCCACCGAGTAAAAAAGAAAATAATGCAGCACACACATGTCCGCAGGCACTCTGTACATACACAAGCGGCGCACACGCAAAAAAACGCACAACCGCACAGAGTCCTTCACCAAAAAAGTACACACCCCAACTTAAAAAAGGCGCAACAGCAGGCACTGCCAAAGAGCAGCACAGCGCCACGCTCCCCCCTATCAAAAATAAGGCGATAAGCGGACTAACCACACACGAGGCAAGTACCCCAATGGGGGCAAAATATCCAATGACCGAAAGCACTATCGGTGCTGTAAAAAACTGCGCACTACAGGACGTTCCAAGCAGCGATGCAAGTGGCCGAGGAATCAAACCCGACATCATTTCAGTAATCTCAGAGCCAAGCAACACAATACCTGCAAGCGCTCCGTATGACAACATGAAACTTAACGTCTGTACATCATGCGGCGCAATGAGCATATGTATGCTAAGTACAGCACACAGTACAGAAAAAAGTCCTACGCGCACGTATGCCATCTGTCCTCCCATCAGCACTAAAGTCATACCAAGTGCACGCGCAAGGGAAGGCGATATACCTGCAAACCACACAAAGACAAGCATCGCAAAAAACGCCCCCTGCATACCTCTGTGCCTTGTGCCGATGAAACGGCCCAAAAACGTTGCACTCGCCCCTACCAAAGACAAGTGCATGCCAGAGAGTGCCAACACGTGAGCAAGTCCTGCATGGCGAAACGCGACACGCATTTCATCCGAAAGAAAAACACTATCTGCAGAAAGGAGCGCGAGTAACAATCCCCCTGCACGCCCCCATGGAGATAAAAACCTCATGAGTGCAACCCGCATCTGTGCGCGCATCTGTGCAAAATAGGAACTCCAGCCAACAAAGCGTGGTGGTGTAGAACTACTGATAAAAAGCTTCGGTGCAGAAGATGCAAAGCGCCCACGAATCTGACAGCGCAACCCACGCGCGTAATACTGACAGACGCGGGCATCCGCGTCGTCCGTCATATCGGTAGCGTACTGCTGCAAAATTACCTCTGCAGGAAATAATACAGTGCACACCCCACGTGCAGAAAAGGAAGCACCGTCTATGTAACCTGCACCCAATACGCGCGCCCGAACACGAAAGCGCGTGCCTGCAGGCTTTGGCTCTTGCAAAAGGTGTATAGTCAAAACGCGTAGTTTTTGGGGTTGTGCAAGTGTTTGCAACGGAGCTTGTTGTACCATGAGGGAGGTTCGCGCAACGCAGGCAACACACAGACCACAGAACACGAAAAAAAGCGTATTACAACACCGACATACGCTGGTGTATGCGATTCCCCACCTCCTCCAGATACGGACAGCACCCCAACGAGAAAAGAACCGCACACCACTGCGGACCAACAAACACCCAATACACAGCACACACGCCTGTACTGCACCAAAGAATGCATACGGAAACGGTACCTCATACACGTGAGTCCCATAAAAACCTCCCACCGCAGCAATGGCCATCACCACTGCAGGGGATATATGCGCTCTGTACCCCCTCTGCCCGATTCTGTTACACTGTTCCACGCTGATGCACCTCTCCCCTTTGCGCAACACGCCACACGTACTGCACGCTGCGGCGGCTGTTACCGAATACGCGTTCGTACTCAGCACGCTAGTATTTCCTTCCTTCTGTTTTTCTCTTCCCTCACCGTTTCCCTTCCCAGAAGGGGAAGGGGGAGCTTTTTATGTACGGCTTTTTTTAAATGCTCTGAGCGAAGAAGTGCTCTTTCGCGCCTATATACCTGAGCGTCTGTGCCACCATGCCACTTCCTGCACTGCACGCGCCTGTGGCGAGGTACTGTCAGTCCTTCTCTTTGCTCTTGCACACCGGCCCGCAGGCAGCGCCACGCTGTTTGCAGGAGCTGCGGGCGCAGCGCTACGGGTACTTTTTGTAAGAGAGAAAAAAAGAAGCGGCTCCCGCGCGCGCGCAAGCGCACTGTGCACTGCAGTCCACGCGCTCTGGAACGCGTACGCGATTGCTGCCGCCGCGCGCTAGTCTACTTCCATGACCACGAACTTGAACCGCCCGGCGTCCTCATCTTTGATCCATTTGATGTCTTTGACCAGCACTTCCCCCGGACGGCTGAGGCCTACATCCACCGTCTTACCGCCTGCGACAATTTGCAGCTGCACCACATTCCCGTTAGATGCCCACACCCGAATCCCGTTGTTTGCTTGCACCGTCAGCTGCTCGCCCTTTTGGTAATACCGCTCCTCCCGCCGCGTGCGATCTGCTTCGTACCGGAACAAACAGTACGAGCGAAACGTTGCGTTCATTGTCACCGGGTACGCAACACCGCCTTCAAACAAAACTTGATATCGCGCGCCGGCAGCGACTCCCGTCTGACCAGAGACATTTACCCCACTTGTAGGCACAAAGCTCTGAGCACTGCGATCACGGAGCGTCTGCACCAGACTACCTGTAAACACGCGAACACGCGCGCCCCCGTCCGCCTGATGTGCTTCAATGTCTTCCACACTTATTTCTACGTCCGGCTGCACATCTGTATTCAAATCCATCACTAGGCGCTGACCAAGAGAGATCACCTGTGTACCAATGGGCGTGTCCAGATACAGGTGCGGCGTAGTGCGGCTGACGGTTAGCTCGTACGCATTCCCCCCGGAACTGATAACCAACACATCTCCTGGAAAGACCGTGTGTTCAAACTTTTCCTCAGCAAGCGTATAGCGAGATGCGCTCGAACGCGTGCGTCGCGCACGCTCCTCATGTTGTGCAGAAGACAGCGACACTGTTTCGCGCACCGCCCCCGTTGCATCGGGGGGAGACAGCTCCCTTGGGGTACGCTGTGCTCTGCCAAAGAACACAATACGGGATAGAAAACCCAGCGCGCGGTGCCGCGCGTAATACACACCCAGCACCCCACCCAGGAAGAGCACACAGGCAACTCCCTTTAACAGGGGAAATGAACCCCACCGTTTACTCGGTAGGAGGGTCTCCGTTGGCAGCGACATTTCTTGAATTTTTAAATGTTTATAGCGAGCGATGCACTGCTCCGTATCCAGCTGGAGGTACTCGCAGTAATTGCGCAAAAAGCCAAGGATGTAGGGTTCGCCGGGAAAAACATCATACTCATCGTTCTCGAGCGCCTCCAGGTAACGGCGTGCGATACTCGTCTCGTGCGCAGCCTGTTCGAGACTGAGGTGTTTGCGTTCGCGCGTCGTCTTTAGCAGCTCTCCAATATCTGGCATCGTCACGTCCTTTGGGGGCAGCGGTCAATCAGCAAAGAGAAAATTGTGCACCACATTTGCGGTTGGGGGCACATCGTAGAGGAACCGTGTGTCTGGAATACCGACGTTCAAACGATAGTGGCTGAAATCAAATGTTATTTTTTCCCCCGAAAGAGGCCACGCTTCAATGCGACGGATAAGCTTGGTATGTGCCGAGACAAGCACGCGCAAAGATTTAAATGTTTCTGCTGCAGACTTACGATTGAGCACCAGTGCAACGACCATCTCCCCACTGTCCGGACCCAGGGGAACAGGAGAAGAACTCGTCTCGTAGGCTATCGTGTAGAACCGCTTCATAAGCGCAAGACCATGAGGCGAAGCTAGAGAAGCAGCACTTACTGTGTCATCTTTTGCTACCGATTGTACAAGCGCGACGCGGGAGGTGGGCAAGTAGATGGTCAGGCTATCTCCCGTGAAGACAATAGTTTGTTCAGCAGGGCTTGAGAAATCCAAACGCAGACGGTCTGGATATTTAAAAATAACCTTTGCGCGCATAAGGTGCGCGCGGGTTCCTGACCCGGTGCTCATGGCCAAATCAGCAGCGTAATCCTTTAACCGGGCATAATGCTCAGAAACTGAGGCGAAAAAGACAGAAGCGGTTGTAATCGTCTGAGGGAAAAGAGGAAGAAGGTGCACAGCACACGCGCAAAGAGTGAGAAAGCGCCTCCGTCTTCTCATAGGGGGCAAGCAGAGCACAACGTGCAATAAAAGTCAATTAAAGACTGCAGGAACCCCTCTGTACAGGCTCTAGAAAGACACAAAGAACGCGGATGTACACTGACAGCACCAGGTCCCCATCTCCTTTCAAAAAGTATCTAAACGCGCTACACTCGGCCCGCACGCAGAGGAGGCACGCATGGGCGCAGACATTGGGTTCATTGGACTTGCTGTCATGGGAGAGAATCTGGTTCTCAACATTGAGCGCAACGGTTTTTCCGTCGCAGTTTTCAATCGCACCACCACGGTGGTCGACCGATTTCTTGCAGGGCGCGCTCATGGCAAGCGAATCACCGGCGCCCACTCCATTGCAGAACTTGTTTCACTTTTGGCACGTCCACGCAAAATCATGCTCATGGTCAAAGCAGGCAGCGCAGTCGATGCGGTCATTGACCAGATACTGCCCCTTCTAGAAAAGGGGGACCTCGTTATCGACGGTGGCAACTCTCATTACCAGGATACCATCCGGCGCATGCATGCGCTAGAGGCCGCAGGTATTCATTTCATTGGCACAGGAGTTTCGGGGGGAGAAGAGGGGGCCCTCCGTGGACCGTCCCTCATGCCTGGAGGCTCTGCTCAGGCTTGGCCGTTGGTTTCTCCCATTTTCTGTGCCATTGCCGCCAAAGCCGACGATGGCACCCCGTGCTGCGACTGGGTCGGCAGTGATGGCGCCGGGCACTACGTGAAAATGATTCACAACGGCATTGAGTACGGCGACATGCAGATAATCGCCGAGGGCTACTGGTTTATGAAGCATGCGCTGGGCATGAGCTATGAGCACATGCACCATACGTTTACCCGCTGGAACACGGGCCGCTTACACTCGTACCTGATTGAGATTACCGCGGCTATTCTGGCACATCAGGACACAGACGGCACACCACTTTTAGAGAAAATTCTAGATGCCGCTGGACAGAAGGGGACGGGCAGGTGGACGTGTGTTGCAGCGCTCGAAGAAGGCAGCCCGCTTACACTGATCACAGAGTCAGTGATGGCGCGTAGTCTTTCTGCGCAAAAGCAAGCGCGCTGCAAGGCACATCGCGTTTTTGGTTCTCCCGTGAAAGTCTCCAAAGCAGAAACGCTAAGTGCACAGCAGCGCGAAGAACTGGTGTCTGCACTGGAAGACGCGCTGTATTGCGCGAAAATAGTCTCGTATGCGCAGGGTTTTGAGCTGTTATCGCATACGGCAAAGCGCCGAGGATGGACACTGGATTTTTCCCGGATTGCATCGCTGTGGCGTGGCGGGTGTATTATTCGTTCAGGATTCCTGTCCAAGATCAGTGCGGCGTTTGCTCAGCAGCACGATCTAGAGAATTTGGTACTTGCTCCCTTTTTCGCAGAGGAATTAAAGCGTGCGTGTCCAGGCTGGCGCACCATAGTGGCAGAATCGGTACGGCAGGCGTTGCCAGTTCCGGCCCTCTCTGCTGCGTTAGCCTGGTTTGATGGGTTCACCGGTGCTGCTTTGCCGGCCAACCTCCTTCAGGCACAGCGAGATTATTTTGGTGCGCACACCTACGAGCGCACAGATGCGCCGAGAGGAGAGTTTTTTCACACAAACTGGACAGGCACCGGCGGTGATACCATTGCAGGAACCTACTCAATATAGGGGATCCTCCCGTCGCTTGCCTTTCGTTCTATATTTATATTCCCAGGTGATCTTGACACCACCTCGGGTGCTGCGCTAGCATGCGCCCGTCCGGCGGATGTTGTATAACGGCTATTACCCCAGCCTTCCAAGCTGGAGACGTGGGTTCGACTCCCATCATCCGCTTTCCTCCCTACCTCGTTGATTTTTCTGTTCTATACGCGCTACACTCGCCCCTCGGAGGGGTAGGGTGCATTCGGGGCAGCAATTACTTGAAAAGAACAGTATTATTATCAGCGGTCTTCCCCCCTGGGCGCAGGAGTTGTCCAAGAAGTATTGCTCTAAAACGGTCAATCTGTACTTCGTACATGGCAATATCCGTGACTTCCTCCCCCATCGCGATATTCAGGGCAGCTTCTCCTTCGTTCGCATTAATGACTACATATCTGAGGTTATCTTCGGTAACCGGGATATCATCGTCTTCTATGACAAATCTGCAGGGCTCACATTTTGTCTACAAGAAATGCTGAGCGCTTACTTAGAGCGTATGCATGCCCAGTATCCTACTGAGGCACTTGCTGACTTTCTTTCGCGTGATCCGGTGAAAGCTTTTGCGTACCTTGAGCGCTACTTTATTATGAACATGAAACAGAATAAGCGTATGGTCCTCATCATCGACTATTCTGAATCTCTCGTTCCCTCAGAAGATATTGCAAACTTAAGCGAAACAGATCGCTATTGCTTCGTCACCCTCAATCGCTGGGCAAATGATCCGGTGTTCACAAACGAAGACATATCCGTTGTGATGCTCACGGAGAATATCACTGACATCAACAGTCGGTTCACCGCTTCTCCTTCCACCGTTAAGATTCACATACCCCTGCCAAATGAAGAAACACGGATACGCTTTCTTGAATATCTCAAAACCCAGGAGGAGATTTTAGTACTTGAACGTGGGTTGAATACGGAGAAAATTGGCAAACTCACTTCCGGTTTGAATTTAGTGAACCTCCACCAGCTTGCGGCAGAGACGTACCAAACGATCGATGCAAATGGGAAGCCAGAGGACAATATCAGTAGACTTTCCCATACGGACTCTGCAACCTTACAATTTCTAAAAAGGAAGAAACAGGAAATTATTGAGCACGAAGCAGGCGGTTTGTTGGAATTTGTCGACACATCCTGCGACCTTTCATACGTTGCAGGAAATGTCTTTGTAAAAAAGAGATTGTATAACGCAGTGCGCGCCATTAAGCAAGGAAGAGCAGATGTGTTGCCAATGGGATACCTTATCTCAGGGCCGATTGGGACAGGCAAATCATTTATGGTTTCCGCATTTGCGGGGGAAATTGGGATTCCCATGGTGCGTTTGTGTAATTTCCAGGCAACGCAGCCTGGCATTACACAGTCGAACCTAGAAAAAACGCTCAACATCCTCAAAGCGCTTACCCCGGTAGCGGTGATGGTGGACGAAGCTGATGCGGTGTTTGGTAGGCGTAACGCGCCGGCAGGTGAATCGCGTATTTTTGCACAAATTGCAGGGTTTATGGGTAACACCCAACACCGGGGCAATATTATTTGGTTCCTGATTACTTCGCGCCCAGACTTGCTACCAATAGATCTGAAACGACAGGGACGCGCAGAAGAGCATCTTGCGCTCTTCTACCCTGAAACCACAAAAGAAAAAACGGAAATTTTTGAAGCACTCAAAAAAAAATTACGTATCAAGCTCAAAGATGTACACGTACCGGCAATCATTCGCAGAATAAAATTCGCTGTTTCCGGTTCGGACTTAGAAGCCATTTTAGTACGCGCCCAGCTAACTGCTGCGATGGAAAATCGCACGATGGTAACCACACAGGACATCACCCGCACCATTGAAGACTTTATCCCTCCTGCTTATCCGCACGAAATTGAACTGCAAAATTTAGTGGCAGTACTCGAATGCACAGGAAAGGAAATGCTCCCTGCGCGTTATCAGCATTTAGATCGCTCTAAACTGGTGGCAGATATTCGGGAACTAAAACTCCTCATGGGAGAAAAATAACGGCTCCCTCAATGGGAGACACGGGGCCTCACGCAAGAAGACTACATGAACAGCTGTACCTTTTGTTCCTCGTGTGATAGGCTGCGCGCGGGCCGACGTGGTGAAACTGGCAGACACGACAGACTCAAAATCTGTTGGGGTAACCCCGTAAGGGTTCAAGTCCCTTCGTCGGCAGGTGTTTTGTCCGCAGGGCGACGCGTAAAGTGTGCGCGCAAGAAGGGTTCGTCGAGTTCAGGGTACAACGTGAAGCGTGCGAGCAGCTCCCGCACTTCCGAGCAGACTGAGCTTCTAACCTCGCCGGGCACCTCGGCCGCCGATTTGCTTAGCGCACCTGTCTTTGTCCGCACAGGCGTTGCAGCGCCGAGCACGCGCGCGATCAGGCGCGCTATTCTTTTCATTTCCTCAGGCCCCATTCCAAGGCTCGTTACCGCGGGGGTTCCGATGCGCAGTCCGCTGGTGAGCCATGCGCCGTTTGGGTCAAAGGGGAGCGAGTTACGGTTGAGCGTCACTCCGCAGTCTATCAGCGCGCGCTCTGCCTGACGACCTGTCAGTCCAAACGGACGCACGTCAAGCAATAGCAGATGGTTATCCGTCCCCCCTGTCTGCAGCTGCATCCCCTGTTGTATGCAGGCATCTGCCAGCGCACGCGCATTATCACGGACTGCGTGCGCATAGGTTTTAAAAGCAGCATTTCGAGCTTCACGAAACGCAACCGCCTTTGCTGCCATCACATGTGGCAGCGGGCCGCCGAGCACAAGCGGACAGCCCTTATCCACCGCCTCTGCAAATTCTTTTTTACACAAAATAAAGGCACCGCGTGGCCCGCGCAACGTTTTGTGTGTGGTACTGGTCACGATATGAGACCAGCGCACTGGATCCTCGTCTCCCGTAAAAACACCGCCTGCAACCAGTCCAGCAAAGTGAGCCATATCAGCCATGAGTACTGCGCCCACTTTGTCTGCAATTTCCCGAAAGATGCGGAAATTAATGGAACGAGGATACGCGCTGTATCCGGCAAGTAAAATAAGTGGTCTTTCCCGCTTTGCCTGTGCCTCGATTGCAGCGTAATCGAGCAGTCCTGTGTCTCGGTCCACCGCGTAGGACACCACACGAAACATTCGTCCTGAAACATTTTGGCGGTACCCGTGGGTCAGGTGACCGCCTGAAAAATAATCTAACCCCATAAGTTTTTGATTACCCATTTTCTGGCGCAGTACTTCCCACTGTTCCTCACTCAGATGCGTAGCGGCGGTGACACCAAGAGAAGAAAGGGTTGGCATTTCAATTTGCCGCGAAAGGATAGCCCAGAATGCAACAAGATTCGCATCTGCACCGGAGTGCGGCTGGACATATGCGTGCTCAGCACCAAAGAGCGCGCATGCTTCTGCAGCGGCGGCAGACTCAATAGAATCAACATTCTGACACCCGCCATAGTAGCGATGATGGGGGAACCCTTCTGCGTATTTATCAGTCAACAAGTTAGCCATCGCCGCTTGCACCGCAAGAGAGCTGTAATTCTCACTTGCGATTAACTTTACATACGACCGCTGATCTATCAGCTCCTGCACAATATCAGAAGCAATCTGCGGAAACTGGTGCGCAACTAAATCAAGATTGGCCAAATACGCAACAAAAGCACTATGTATCTGGTCAGGAGCACGCGTACTCAGGTACGCACGGAGTGCGGAATTATTCACGTTTTTCTCTCCTCAGGTAGGCAGAATATTGTTCGCTCTGTTTCTAGCGCAAAGAATGGACAAAACGCCGCGCGCCGCATGCCCGATACCCGTCGTGCGTAACAGGGGAACATACCATTACCCCTTCCGTTTTGTCATGGCGCTGCTCTGCTGCGTTGCAGAACCGCGGAGGCTGCGTTTCCACCGCGCGATGAGTGTCAGCGCTTCAAGCGGTGTAATGGCGTCTGGATTCAACGATGCAATCTCTGCGCCTATTAACTCTTCTTGAGTAAATAGATCTGCCGACACACGCTGCGCGCACGGTTTAGACGCTGCCTTGTGCGCGTGTACTGCTTCTGTTTGAGCCACTGCATCTGCTTCGTGCGCAGCAGACGCACGTGGAGCAGATCCTGCCCGCTGCTGCAGTTGTTTCAAAAGCTCACACGCGCGTGCCAGTACCGATTCAGGGAGCCCCGCCAGACGCGCAACGTAAATGCCGTACGAACTGCCGCAAGAACCGGGCGTCACTTTTTTCAGAAATACAATGGTATTGTCAGTTTCTAGAACATCAAGCTTGAGGTGTTCTAACTGCGGGTGGGCAAGACGGGACAGTTCATGGTAATGTGTTGCAAACAGCGTTTTTGCACGCACATGATGCAACAAATATTCACTGACTGCCTGCGCTATGGATAAACCGTCTTCAGTTGCCGTTCCCCGTCCTACTTCGTCCATGATAACAAGGCTGTCGCGGGTTGCTGCACGCAGGATGTGTGCTGTTTCACTCATTTCTACCAAGAAGGTAGATTCCCCGCGCGCAAGGTTATCGGCCGCTCCTACCCGACAAAAAATACGATCGACGGGGGTGAGCTCTGCCTTTTCTGCAGGGACAAAGGAGCCAACCTGCGCAATCAGGCAAATGAGCGCAGTCTGACGCAAAAAAGTACTTTTTCCTGCCATATTCGGTCCGGTGATGAGCGCAAAGCGCGGCAACACCGCATGTTCACTTGAAGAAAGTGTCAGATCATTGGGTACAAACTCCCCGGAGGGGAGATGAAGTTCCACCACCGGATGTCTGCCCCCCGTAATACGAAGTGCACCGTCTTTGATAAAGACCGGTTGACTCCAGCCATGCTGGAGCGCAGCGTGCGCAAAAGATTGGAGCACATCCAGCTGTGCCACCCGTGCAGCGTTCGTGCGCAGCAGCTGGGTATGAGAACATACGGTACGGCGGATATCTGCAAAGAGTTCTTGTTCAAAGGAAACGAGGCCCTCACGGGCGCGGGCAAGTTTTGCTTCCAATTCTGACAACTGTTCGGTGGTAAAGCGATCGGCATTGCTCAGTGAACGGCGACGAATAAAGTGCGCAGGGACAGCAGAAAGATGCCCTTTGGATACCTCCAGAAAGTGACCGAGCATGCGATTGTACTTCATTTTTAATGTACCGATACCCGTGCGCTCACGCTCCTCTGCCAAATATTGTTTTAGAATTTCATTTGCATTGTCACGCACGCGGTGCAGTTCATCTAAGGACGCAGAAAAACCACGCTTGATAAGGTTCCCATCGCTTAGCGTTACGGGGCAATCTTCTTTGATAGACTGTTCTAAAAGACCATACAGTTCCTGCAGCACCGGGGTATCCCCTTCTGAGGGAAGAAGGTCTGGGGGAAAGGGACTTTCGCGCTCGAGGCTGCGGAAGGTAAGGATTGCCCTGAGACTTTCTTTTAAGGCGAGCAAGTCACGTCCGTGCGCCTTTTCTAACGCCACGCGGGCGACTAGGCGCTCCACATCCCGAACACACGAGAGTGTTGCACGCAGTGTCTTGAGGATGTGGGGACGGTGATGAAAAAAGACCACTGCACTGAGGCGTTTTTGAATTTCCTCCTGGGAGCGCAAGGGGTGGTGCAGCCAATAGCGCAGGAGCCTGGTACCCATGGCGGTGTGTGTATAGTTGAGTGTTTCAAAAAGAGAATGCGCATGGGTGCTGTCGTGGAGATTTTGAAGTATCTCTAGATTTTTGCGCGTAGCGTCATCGATTTCTACAAAGTCATGGATATGGTAGCGGGTGATGGCACTGACGTGGGAGAGCGGGTGTCGCGTGGTTTCTTCCAAATACGCAATCAGCGCCCCGGCGGCAGCGAGGTCTGGCGAATGGGGCAGGAGGGTGAGGCAATCCAAGTTGCGTGTGCGAAAGCAATGGTGCAGGCGGTTTTTAGTGTGCTCGGGATTAAAAAGCGCATCTGCGCCGGTGGTACGAACGAGCCGGGGGTAGAGACTGAGGATAGCGGCAAGTTCAGGCAGTGAACGGAGCACTGAAGCAGACAGGAGAACCTCAGACGGCTGGACACGTCCGAACTCTTTTTGCAATGCGTCCGCTGCTTCGGCGCGGGGAAAGCTGGTGATGAAGAAGGCGCCGGTGCTGACTTCTAGGTAAGAAAAGGCGACGGTGGCGTCTGAGGCACAGACGGTGGCTAAGTATTGGGAAAATCCCTGACTGAGAAAGTCATCTTCCACTGCGGTCCCGGGGGAGATAATCTCAATTACCTTGCGCTGTGTGAGTTCTCCGGGGACAGGATGAGAAACCTGCTCGCACAAGGCAACTTTTTTACCGTGCTTAAGCAGGCGTGCTATGTGCGTGCGCGCGGTATGGACGGGCACCCCGCACATGGGTGTTCCATTTCGTTTTGTAAGGGTGAGCCCCAAGAGGGTACTCACGTGGAGCGCGTCGGAATCGAACATTTCGTAGAAATCGCCCAAGCGAAAGAACAGGACCGCATCCGGATGCTGTGCCCGAATGGCGTGGTACTGACGCATGAGAGGGGTATCTGACGCGAGGGACCTCACGTGGACGCTCCTGGGCCAACACGTAGGAGGCAGGAGACGCGGTGCTCACGGTGCATCACGAGCTGCTCAGCTCCCGCAGGACGTCTTCGGTAATATCGACCGAGTGGCTGTACCAGAGTATTCCGGCGTTTTTTTGCAGATCTAAGACGATGCTGTAGCCTTCACTTTCTGCAATTCGCCTAATAGCGGCGTAGAGTTTTGCATAGAATGCGTCATCTGCGATGAGCGTTTTGCGCAGCGCGGTGAGCTCGTCGTTGGACGTTTTAGAATACTCCAACAGGAGCGCGGTTTTTGACGCAATGAGCACCTCGTACTTTTGGACTGACGCGATGTTTTGCTGCATCTGCGCGTCAACTTTTTTTTGCCGGAGCTCTACGAGCTCATCAGACATTTTCTGAATTTCACCCTGGTGCCGTGCTTTTTTAGATTCATAATCGCGCAGGACGCGCGAATCGCGCCAAAAGGTTGAGTAAATGCGGGCCGCATCTATGACGGCAAAGCGCGTGATGTGTTGCGACTGACCCTGCAGCAGCGACGTAAGGAGCATAAAGACAAAGGTAAGCGTCGCTTTCATATCACTCCTTGCCTGGTGGACGCAGCCCCGGACCGTTTCAAAACGGGCACGGAACGCTACAAATTATTTACCGTGAACGACAACACAAAATTCCAATTTTTCTTTGTTTTTGGGATGCCGCCGGGTGACGTGAAGGTGTTTGCGAACGCCAATTTTAACGGAAATTGCGGCAATGTAAAGCGCAGCCCCGGACCGTAGCTCATTTTGTACAGTCCTTCAGAGCTGGTGGTTCTACTGCTACTACTACTGCTGCTGCTGGAGCTGCTGGCGGACGATGACCCGTTTGGGGACTGACTTTCGATGTTGTACACCATTGCCGCATCAAAGAAAAAGTCAAAGGACACAATGCCGTGCGCCAGCGGCCAGCGGAACTCAATCCAGTGGTGGAGCAGCAGGTCTCCGGTGTTTTTCTTTGCGTCTTCGCTCCACCCGCGCCCTACCAGCACGCCGTCTATTACCAGCGCGCCGGACCGCACCCCGTTGCCCTTTCCGTTTTCGCTTTTCCTCCGTCCATAATACGTTTGAACGGACACACCGGTGTAGAAAGCCAAGACAAACTTTAAGTTCCACACGGCAGAGACCGGATAATTGAGCAGGGTAACGTAGAACTCGGCCTTGGTGTCGGAGCGAAACGAATGCTCTTTTTCGAGAAAGGGAACGAGCCCGTTGAACGTACAGCGCTGTCCTAAAAACCAGCCGCTGGACGGGTCGTACGCAAAGTCACGCCCGTCAAACGAAACGCTCGTCCAAAACGAATTGATACTGGTCCAGTTCAGCTGCTCTTTTACGGTCAGGTCGAAGGGCTGATTGTTATCCTTATCGTAAAAATTCTTTACAACCCGAAAGTCCACCCCCCCGTTCACCCTAATGACCGCATAGCGCGGATACCACTGGTACCCGGTGTGCGCGCCGATGGCGGACTCAAAGCGCGAATACTTGAGGCGAAACGATTCTGCCAGCCCAGGGGAACTAGCCCACTGCTCCCTGCTCGTGTACGGGTGCGGCAGCCCGTTGCCGTATGAACCCGCGCGGTACACAAAGAGATTTTTGTGCGTAAGTTCAAAGTCAAAGCCCACCGTCAGCGGAGAGCCCAGAAACCAGCGCTCCACATACCCGAGCTTCAGGCTCTGCGCCTCAGACCCCAAGGTTGCATTTACTGAAATTTCATTCCCTTTTCCCAAAAAATTCTTTTCTTCCCACTGACAAAAGAGCGAAAGCGGGAACGTGCCTGCCTCCCCCACCCCAGAAAACGTCACCCCAAACTGCACGTTTGCCGTCGACTGCTCCTCCACATTCAGGATAATGTCCACCAGGTCCTGCTCAGAGCCGGGCCGCACATCCGGCACCAGCGACGAGAAATAGCGCAGGTTGAACAGATTGCGCAAGCTATCCGTAAACTTTGACTTAGAGAACACATCCCCCGGTTTCAGCAGCATTTCACGCAGGATAACCTCGTCTTTTGTATTCTTCGTTCCCTTAATGATAATGTGCTCGACGTGGCTGCGCTCGCGCTCCACCACCGTGATCTTAAACGAAAGCGTTTTCTCCGCCGTGTCCCGGTGTTCTTCTTTGTTCAGGTAATTTGACGTGTATCCGTTTTCAAAATACGCATCCGCCAGCGCCTGAAAGCCCTGCTCAAAGGCCACCATATTCATGATGGCCCCGCGCTTGAGCCTAATTTTTGCCTGCAGCTCCTCGGTGCTAAAAATCTGGTTACCCACAATGGTAACCCCGCCGTAGCGGTACTGCTCACCTTCCACCACAGTGTACGTAAGCGTAACCAGATTGCGACTGGCGTCAGTTTTTTTATCAACCGTCTTTGCCACGCCTTCTACCCGCGCGTCAATGTATCCCCTCTCTGCATAGTATGAGTGGACTGCCGCCTTATCCGCTTCCAGCGCATTCTCCTTGAACACCCCACTGGTCAAAAAACGCGCCTCCTGCGTGGAAAGCACCTTCTTGAGCACCGACTCGGTAAACGCCTTATTTCCCTTAAACTGTATCCGCGAGACAACAGTCTGCTTACCTTCCTGGATGGTAAACTGTACCACCACGCCCCCCGCCTCAGTTTTTGCCTCGCAGGATATCTTAACCGCCGCATAGCCCTGGTCCAGGTAATGACGCCTGAGCGACTCTTGGTCCACCTTCATCTTTACTTCATTGTAAATGTCTCCCTTTTTCAGGAGGATTTTAGACAAAAGGTCCCCACTGCGGATTTGGCTGTTCCCTACCATCTTGATGCCCTTCACCGAAGGACGCTCCTTTACCGTGAACTGTAGCATCACATACTGATACTCCGGATCGGTGGGCACCGCCTTAGGCGAAACTTCAGAAAAGTACTCAAGGTCATAGACCTTTTGCAGTATCTCCAGGTACAGCTCATAGGTCCACTTTTGTCCCTTGTATTGAGAAAAAATCGTGTCCAACTGGCCGCGAGCAATATATTCGAGCCCCTCAAAACTAATCGCAGAGATAGGCTTTCCCTCGTACCAATTGTCGTTTGCCTGTGCCCACGCCAGCGACATCACACAACAACTTGCAATTAGGAAGGCACTGGCTTTTTTGAGCATTCCTTTCTCCTTACGAGCTGCCTTGAGCCTCAATACGCAAAACTCCACGACACCCGCATTGAAGTATCAGAGACAAACAGTGAATCAAGACGTGTCGGCGTCGACGCCCACCGCAACGAAAAAAAGGGCGTTGCAAACTCTAGCCCCAGCTCCGGCCGGAACAGCAAACTCCCTGCCGCAGGCTTTTTAATCCCCAAATTATTTGGCGCAAGCGGATCATACTGAGACAAGTGAAGCAGCGCATCCGCGTACACCGCCCGGCCAAGACGACGCCCTACGTAGAGGGAGGTATTGTCAAAATAGTTACCCACTGTCAGCGGCTTGCTGCGGTCCTTATTGAACAAATTCCCAAAAATCGCGTTCTGCAGAACATAGGTGCGGAACGAAAACGCGTCCAAATCCAAAAATGAGCGGATTTTATCCTCCACCCGCTTCATAATCCCCCACTGCGTAAGAATATCTGAAGCGATACTCGCCACGTTCTGCTCAATATTCTCCTCTGTCAAATCCCCCAGCACCACCTGTCCTAAAATTTTCGCCAGTTCTTGCTCAGAAACCGGCGGATCACACCTGAGCTTTGGCGCAAGCTTAGAAAACACCTGGTCCTCAGCGGACAAAATCAAGCTCACCGGCCTCCCCTGCGTGTCCCTGTCCTTCAGCTCCGCACGAAACGAAATACGCGGATCGGCCGTTTGGGTATCGCGTGCAAAGTGAATCGTCCCCTCCCGGAGGTAAAAGTTTCGTTTTATCCAAAAAAACTCTCCCCCCTTAAGATGAGCAAACCCGCGAACATAAAATGACCCGGAAACCGGATCGGCTATGAACTCAAACGGTTCCTGCGCGTGCAGCAGCGTCCGCAAAATAGGAAAATCAGAGCGCGGCCAACGAAACTCCACTTTATTTCCCGCAGACAGCAAAAGATTCATCTGAAAATTCTGCGCACTGTCCGCGTATTTTGTGTAAAACTCTTCAATCCCTGAGAAATTCAGTAAAAAATACCCGCGGTCAAAGCGCGCCTTTCCGTTTATCGATAACAACTGCGGCGTTATACGAAGCTCCAGATCGCAGCCGGCTGACCCGTCCATCGCAAAAAGCAGGTTATCCGTCTGAATCGCACCCAGCGCGTCTCCTACCGTCCCGCATTTGATAACCACCTCATCCGGGTAAAATCCATTCAGCTGTGCAACACACTCACCCCAAAGACGGGCCGTCGGACCGGGAAACTCTGTATACGGCACTATGAGCGTGCTGCCGTGTGCTACTATATCGATAGAACCTGGCCCAAAGCGCTCAGGTGCATACCCAGGCGCGCTGGCAACTACCTCCTTTCCCCGTAACTTTCCTTCAAACACCGGGCGCGCACGCGTTCCAGATACCGTCACGTTTCCTACCGCAACTCCTTCGTGCACGCGCACATGCCGTATGCCCGTAAACGCCCATACGCGCGCCAAATCAACAAAGATATCCTGAATCTGCACGTCTACCTGCTGTGCACTCAACGACCCGTTCAAGAAAAAATGAACAGGCAAACTCTGCGCCACCTGCAACGACACTGAACCATCATCCAGCATAAATCCGGTAATTTCGTCGTGCTCACCGGCGTACAGCGCCCATACGCCCGGATCGCGCACTACCAGTATGCGGTTCTTTTCACCCTCGTATGTGGCGATGCGCCAGTGCTCAAACTCCGCAGAAATCGTGTATTGACTGTGCGTCTGCAAAAATGGCGTGAGAAACGACGTGCGCAGTGCAGATGTCGCCTTACCCGAATCCACAGGGGATCCGGCAAGGGTGAGCGTACAGGTGGCATGTGTCGGCTGCCCTTCAAACGCGCCTGAGTACGTGGTGCGCACCCACGCACGCGCCTGACCCGGCACCCATTCTCCTGCAAGGTCAGCAAACTGATGTGACCCCCACGTCACCTGGGTGGGCAAAAGCGCAAGCGTACCGTCATCAAGTGCACATCCTCCCCGCAGGTGAAAGGGCACTCCCTTGGCGATCAGCTCGAGTGAATCTACCTGCACCTGTCCAGACATATCCTGCATCGTACCCAGCACAGTCCACGACCCGGTGACGCGACTGCGCTCCCCCTGCCCTGCAACAAAACGCCCCACGTCTACGTTATCTATTCGCCCTGAGCTATCCACATAGACGTGTTCCCCCACGGTTACCTGCGCGTTAAGCTGCACCTGCTCCTGCGCATCTTCAGATGCAAGGCGCACGGCCGTTTCATACCGCGCCTGCTCGTGCTGCCCTGTTCTCGGCACAACGGCAAAGCTCGCCGTTCCAGCCAAGTACCGATCGCGAGAACCAAAAAACACCTGATCAAACAGAGCACCGGCCTGGTTCGCCACGCCAGCAAGGCGCAAGACCGTTTCTATTTGCTCCGATCCACCTGCGGCGACCGCCCCAGAACGGAGGTGCAGGTGATGAAAGCGCACCTCCCACGAGTGGGCACTACGCATTGCAAAAGAACTGTCACAATCAAAAAGACTCTGAGAGAGAGGAACCGGCAGATTCTGCACCTGAAACGTGCCGGTAACCCCTGCGCGCTCGTCAAACGATGCCACCACCGAAAAATCATAGTCGCCATACACCGTCAGCGTACGGTCGGCATATACTCCCCTGGTACGATACGGAACCGAATTGATGGATAGGACACTTTCAAAGAGGGCGTCTCCCCCGTGTTCAAAATTCGCCATCACGTTCCCCTGTACCTCAAGTCCCTTACACAGCAGCGAAATATCCGTGACCGAAAAGGAAGCTGCCGTCCCCTGCACTGACAGCAGGGCGTACAGGTCAGCGATTTCATCCGATGCGAGCACCAAACGAACACAATTGTACGAAATATCACGAAAATCACTTGAAACGTAAAAATCTGCTGTTGACTGTAACGGCACCAGTGCGCGCGTCACGAGCGTGGAAGCGCCCTGCGGTGACGTACAGGCAGCAACCATTTGGTACAGCGCACCGACATTCACCGATTCAAACGCCACGTGTGCCTCAAGAAAGCGAGACTGCCCCGCATTCGCGGCAAGGTATGATCCGTCACACTCGTAGCGCCCCGTGCTGTCTGCAGCCACCAGGCGGAAATCCGTTTTTGCCGGATCCACACGTACTGAGAGCGCCACGTCCTCCAGAAACGCTTCCCCCACCTGTATCCGCGGGACGGTGCACACAAAACCAACCCCCTGTGGGCGAAAACGCACCTGCGCTGAAAGGTATGCCCCCGAAAGAAGCGGCAGCCTGTGCACCGTAAGCACCCCTGAAGGGATCCAGCGGTCCAGCGTGAGCTCGAACGCACCGTCCACATCAAGATTACTACCTCGTGCGCATATCTTTTCTACCTGAATCCGTGCAGGATCACCGTGCGCCTGTAACGTTGCGACAACGTCTTCCAGCTGATACCCCGGCGCAAGCACTACATACGGGGTGTGCGCGTGCACATCCGCACTCCACCGCCACTGTTCTATGGGGGTATACCCAACCTGAACGTT
Source organism: Treponema pallidum subsp. pallidum str. Nichols (assembly GCF_000410535.2). Taxonomy (NCBI): domain Bacteria; kingdom Pseudomonadati; phylum Spirochaetota; class Spirochaetia; order Treponematales; family Treponemataceae; genus Treponema; species Treponema pallidum. Next base: position 341,985 of record NC_021490.2, on the reverse strand, counting down.
CCCGCTCACAGACAATTCCTGCATACCCTGTGCTGGCACGTGGGTGTCGCGGAGCCGCGCCCACTTAAGGGGACGAAAATTTTCACAGCGCACGGAAGCTTCACAAGCGCCGGTTGCAGTATTCCATTGCCCAGAAACTTCCATAGGGTAGATGCCCCGCGCCGTGTGAAACTTAAACAGGTCATCTGCGTAAATTGCCACGAGAGTAAGCGTCGGCACACTGAAAAAAGAGCCGCTCGGGGGTGCAAGCTCGAGGGTGGCGGAACCTGACGTAAACGACGTTTCAAACACGCCTGAGGCGTCCAGGTGTGTGTACAGCGGTCCCCAGGAAGAGGAACGGGTGTCGACATACTCAGCTTCGCAAGAAAGAGCGAACGAGGCGCCAGTTTCCGCAAAAGAAAACCTACCCTGCGGCACAGAAAGGTGCGCGCGTCTGGAATCGCTGCGCACCGTAACTGCAGTGTTATGGACGCGCACGTCTATTTCGCGCAAATCGGCAAAGAACGAAGCCATTTCCCCGTCTTTCGAGAACAGTTTTTGTAACTTTTCTTTCACATGACGGTGACGGTACAGGTCGACGTCCACTGCTCCGTCATGAACATGAAGAGCCCGAATACCCCGCACAGGGTTGGAACCAAAAAGCGAGAAAATATTGTACGCAACGACTATTTTTGAAAAGACGGCAACCTGCTCACCGCGAACTGCTTCCCGAACACGAACATTTCTCAGCGTAACTGCGCGGAGAACAGAAGGGGAGAGAGAATCATACTGAAAACGTAAACCTGAATACTCCTCAACTAAGCCAAGCCAGACGCGCTGCACACCGGCCAACTTTTGCTGCACAAAGCCAGAAAGCGGATCGAAGACGGCCAGAGCGCAGAGCACGAGCACCACAAACAGTGAGCACTCAAACCTACGCACCGAAGGAAGCACAGCCACAGCCCGCTAAGTGTAGCAAAAAACGCGCCCGGAATACAGAACCCCCTACCCGGGTGCTCATTGCAAAGAATAGGTGCCACCCAACTCACCCTTCTTCCAAAAATTAATACCTCCGCGCACGGTCATAGGGCTGACCGATGGCACGCGGTGCCTCCCCACGGCCGCCAAACAATAGCAGCACCACAACCGTCAGCGCGTACGGAAGCGCGCTAAACAGCTCGATAGGCAAATGTTTCAACAACTCAACACTCGTGGCATACACGTTCAAAATCTGTGAAAAGCCAAAAAGAACGCTTGTCACCAGTACCCCGAAAGGATGCCACCGTCCTGAAATCAAGGCTGCAAGTGCGATAAACCCCGTCCCATGCGTGCTGTAGACGGTGTATTGGATATCCTGCGTCAGTATCAGCACCCCGCCGCCAAGTCCCGCACAGAGTCCTGAAATTACCACCGCCGCAGACCGCAGACGAAACACACTCAAGCCCGCACCGTCTACTGCATACGGCTGATCCCCTGTGGCACGCACGTGCACACCGAAAGGCGTGCGATACAGTACGTACCACGCCAATGCTACTAGCACAAAACCTAGATATACTGTCGGGTACGTATGGGTGAAAACCATCGGGCCAAGCACCGGAATGCGACTGAAAAAACCGTAACTAGTCTTAACTAACCCACGAGAGTACGCCTGCGTTCCCTGCTGCCCAAAAATAACCTGTGCGAAAAAAACCGTCATTCCTGTTGCACACAAATTGATCGCAGTGCCTGCGATGATCTGATCACTGCACAAGCGCACACTCAAATATGCGTAAAACAACGCCACCGACGCGGCAACTGCCATGCCAACTCCCAGTGCAATCCACGGAGCAGCTATCGTATACGGCTCGCACAGGACCGTCACCGTAGCAGTGGAAAAAGCACCAAACATCATCAACCCTTCAAGGGCAATATTTATCACCCCGCTCCGCTCGGAAAACAACCCCCCCAACGCAGTAATCAAAATAGGGGTTGAAAACACAAGCGTCAGCGCCACCATCGAATAAAACGTGTTCATACGTGCGCACCCTGCCTCCCCCACCTGACGAGCATCGCCCGGATTCCATTGTGCATGGAAAGAAAGACAATAATCGCCGAAACGATAATTACCGACACCTCCTTCGGCACTCCGTTCAACTGCATGAGTGGGCCTGCCGCGCGCAACGAACCGAGCAGCGAACCGCCGAACACACACCCCCACGCCGTATTACGGCCCACCAAGGACACCACAATCCCCTCAAATCCATACCCTTCAAATCCGGGTAACACCCGCCCGTACGAAAAAGTACCGATCGCTAGCAACACACCGGCGAGCCCTGCATACATACCCGAAATGCTCGTTGCAAGCATCACACGCCGCCTGATGTGAATCCCCGCATAGCGGGCCGCTTCGGCACTAGCACCAACGACACGGAGCTCATAGCCGAACGTTGTTTTCTCAATGAGAAACTTAAAGCTAACCAGTGCAGCTATCACAAGCAAAAAGCCCCAATGCAGACGCGACCCATTGCTTACACGCGAGAGAAAATCACTGTGCAACGTCGCAGCTGGGGGTAAAGACACCGTACGCATCAAGTCGCTCCCAGGCAAAGCGGTGACTACAAAATTCGCCCCATACAGTCCTACGTAGTTGAGCATAATGGTAACCACCACCTCACTGATCCCGCACACTGCGCGCAACACCCCTGGTATCAAACCCCACAGTCCTCCCCCTACCATTCCTGCAAGAACCGCCGCAGGAATGGTAAAGAAAGAAAGGTGCTCATGCCAAAGGACACCGACACACACTGCGCACACGCTACCGACTACGAGCTGCCCTTCTGCCCCGATATTGAACAATCCCATATGGGACGTAAATGCCACCGCAAGTCCTGTGAGTATCAGCGGCAGACACGTCACCACTCCTTCGCCCATATACCTGAAGTTCCACACGGACCTGCCGGTGCCAAAAGCCTGTACATTCACGCCAAACATCGAACGTACCAAAGCTATGAGAATGTATTTAGGGTGCAAACCTGACACCGCCATTACCACCGCACCTACGGCAAACCCCAAGATCACCGCCAAGCAGGGAATAAGCAGCGCGTGGTATTTGGGGTGAACCAGGCACCCCCGGAGACGCGCAATCACCCCTGTACCCCGGTTTTTTTGCCCGCAGTCTCTTTTTTCCGCATCCCACTCATGAGACGCCCGAGCTCTTGCTCTGTTGCGTCGCACGCGTGCACGGTCCCCACTATCTCTCCCTCGTACATAACTGCAATAGAATCTGCCAGTGCAAGCACTTCATCCATATCAAGGGAAAAGAGGAGCACTGCACCCCCCCGATTACGTTCGGCGACAATAGCGCGATGAACATACTGAACCGCACCCAAATCAAGTCCGCGCGTCGGCTGCGCGGCAATCAAAAGACGCGGTGCACGGTGCAACTCGCGCGCAATGATAACCTTTTGCTGATTACCTCCTGAAAGGGTACGCGCACGAACCGCACACCCGAGCGCACCGGATTGCACCTCAAATTTTTTCGCCAACGCGTGCGCATGCTGCGCAATCACACGCCGATCGAGAATGCCACGCCGCGCAAACGGCGCGCGAAAATACGAGCGCAAGACCATATTCTCTTCCACAGAAAAATCGAGCACAAGGCCGTGCTTCCGCCGATCCTCAGGAATGTAACTGACACCACGCAGAACACGCTCGCGCACGGAAGTGCGTTGTATCTCGCACCCGTCAAGCAGAATCTGACCTTCCGACACCGGCACAAGACCTGCAATTGCTTCGAGCAGCTGTGACTGACCGTTGCCGTCTACACCGGTGATACACAGGATCTCCCCGCACCGCACCTGAAAGCTTACGGCTCGGACGCCGTACGCGCGGGGCGCTGCAGAAGGAGACGCGTCAGCCCACATCTGCCCAGACGTAACGCGGCGCGCCCCCACGCTCAAGGAACGCACCTCTAATACACACGCCCCATCCTTCCTTGAAGCGCGAGGCAGCGCGTAGTCCACCGCATGGCCCACCATCATTTCTACCAACCGTTCTTCTCCCACCTCAGCCACAGAAACCGTACCGATACACGCCCCCCTGCGCAGTACCGTACAGCGATCGGCGATTGCCTTAATTTCACTCAGTTTGTGTGTGATAAGCACCACCGCCTTACCCTCACGAGCAAGACGTCTGATCACCTGCATCAGCTGCTGCACTTCTTGTGGAGCGAGAACTGCGGTAGGTTCATCAAAAATGAGCACCCGAGCATCGCGGTAAAGCATTTTGAGAATCTCAACACGCTGCTGCATGCCAACAGTGATGTCCTGAATTTTCGCGTATGGGTCCACCGCAAGTCCGTAGCGCTCGCACAGCTCTCCCACTGCGCGATGCGCAGCACGAACATCCGTGCGAGCAAAGCGCGCACGAGGCTCGACGCCAAGAACGATATTCTCACTAACGGTTAGATTGTGAACCAGATTAAAGTGCTGGTGCACCATGCCAATGCCATGGCGCGCCGCATCGCGCGGACTACGGATGCACACACTCCTGCCATCTACAAACAGCTCTCCAGATTGCTTCGGACACGTACCAAAAAGGACTCCCATGAGCGTAGACTTGCCTGCACCATTCTCTCCCAGCAAGGCATGCACCTCCGCGGTCTGCACACCGAAAGAAACACAGTCATTGGCAACAACGCCTGGGAACCGGACAGTTACATCGCGCATTTCCACCGCGTATGGCATAGCCCCTCCCTCAAGTTCATTACTGGACGTCCCCATACCCACTGACCACGGGCGGGTCGAGACACACGCCCCACTCTACGCACCCGCAGAAGAAGAACGCATACGCCCCGGCAAAACAACCCGTGACCCGTAGGGAATGTCCTGCACACAGAAGCCATTCACGACGGCCATGCCGTACAAACAAAAATCAGATGAAGAAGAAGGCCTCCCGCGCGCAGGCACGGGAGGCACCTCTCCCCCTTAGTTCATCATGCGTGCAGATCGCACCGGAACCACTATCTCCTTCGAGACAATCTTCTCCTCAAAACTCCGAATTTTCTCCATAACCGCACTGCTCAAATTGGGATTTTCCTCAGGAATCCCCACTGCCTTGTCTTCAAGCCCGAACATAATGGACTGCCCCCCGGGAAAAGAGCCATCGTACGCCATCTTTGAGATCCGCTCCGCAGCGACATCCGCACGCTTGACCATGGAGGTAAGCACCACAGACTTCGACCCATCGTACACCCCATCCATGTACTGGTCACGATCTACGCCAATAACCCACACGTCCTGACCATTGAGACGACGATCGCGCGCCTCTTTGATAACGCCGTTTCCTGTGCCCCCCGCTACTTGAAAAATGACATTCACGCCCGAGTCGTACAGCTTTGCCGCGAGCGCCTGCCCCTTTTGGGGATCTGAAAAGGTATTGGCAACCTCAACCACTACCTGTATGTCGGGATCGACGGCCTTAACCCCCGCTTCAAAACCCGCTTCAAAGAGAGGCATCATACCCAGCTCCATGCCAACGATGAAACCGACGGCGCTTTTTCCCGCCTCTTTCGCCTTCAGCGCCGCTGCAACGCCGACAAGGAACGACCCCTCATTCTGACCAAACACTGCAGAAACAACGTTATCCCGGTCTTGGACAACCGCATCGATGACCAGGAACTTCTGCTTAGGAAAACGAGCAGAAGTCTCGATGACCGCCTCCACAAGGAAAGAGCCGCATGCTACCACGAGCCCCATATTCTCATCTGCAAACGCAGACAAACTAGGCACGTACTCAGCGTCAGTGCTAGCAGTCACATACTTGCACTTCGCGTTGTTCTCCTGTGCGAAGCGCGAAATACCTTCCCACACCTGCTGGTTAAAGGACTTGTCATCGATGTCCCCTGAATCGGTTACCATTCCAACGACGAAGTCACCACCTTCTGCGCCCCCTGCGTTTCCCATCTGCGGCCTGTCGCTCTTAGAGCAGCCGATGAGCAGCATGGCGCAAAAAACGCCCGCAAACGCGCGTACCCACTTCTCTCTCACAAGAATCCTCCCCCCTTTATCGACAAACATGCGCAAAATAAGGGGTCACAGTGTAACCCAAGGGGACAAGGAGGTGCAAGGAGTGGTGAGTTTTTGCGTGTGTGCAGGTGGCAGGGTGAGGGGGCTACTAGACAGGGCCGGGGGGGGGGTGAGGTAGCATGGGGTGCATGCGGTGGGGGAGTGTGCTGTGTGTGGTGGTGGGGGTAGGAGCGAGCGGGGGAGTGCTCGGACAGGAGTTTTCCCCGAAGCTAACTGGCTCTGCCACACTTGAGTGGGGCATCAGCTATGGCAAGGGGGTAGGCAGTCATGGCCAGGCCCCTGGTGCAGTTATGGGCACCGGTCCCTACAATCTGAAGCACGGGTTTCGTACTACCAACACGGTGGGAGTATCCTTTCCCCTGGTTATGCGCACCACCCACACGCGCCGTGGGCAGCACCCGGCACTGTATGCGGAGCTGAAGGTGGCGGACCTGCAGGCGGACCTGAGTCAGGGGAAGGCAGGTTTTGCCGTTAAGCGCAAGGGGAAGGTAGAGGCGACACTACACTGTTATGGGGCCTACCTGACGATTGGGAAGAACCCCACGTTTCTGACGAACTTTGCCCGGCTGTGGAAGCCGTGGGTGACAGCGCAGTACCAGGAGGATGCGGTACAGTATGCGCCGGGGTTTGGGGGTTTAGGCGGCAAGGTTGGGTATCGGGCACAGGACATTGGGGGCAGTGGGGTCAGCCTTGATGTGGGGTTTCTCTCCTTTGCCTCTAACGGTGCCTGGGATAGTACTGACCCCACGCACAGTAAGTATGGCTTTGGGGCAGACTTGAAGCTAATGTATGCGCGTGCAGGACACCCTCTGTGCACGGTAGAGCTTGCCAGCAATGTTACGCTAGAAGACGGATACCTCATCGGTGCACAGAAGGACGCAAACAATCAGAACAAGGATAAACTGCTGTGGAATGTAGGGGGCCGACTCACCCTCGAACCAGGCGCCGGCTTCCGCTTCTCCTTCGCCCTCGACGCCGGTAACCAACACCAGAGTGCACAGGACTTTCAAAATCGCACACAGAGGGCGCAGAGTGAACTCACCGCCCTCTCAAATAACCTCTTCCAGGGAGAAAGTCAAAAACAGGAAGCCTGGCTGGACGAATATGCAAAGAAGGTGCTTGATGCCGTAACGGCAGCCACCGAAACCGCCCTTCAGTCGAGGGGAAACGCGTACATAACGGCAGTGTCAAACGTAAAAGTCACCCCTCCGGTAGCTGCCACGCTTTTGACGAACCTGAAGGTGTTCATTACCGACCCTCCTACACCGTCACCGCTTCCCGCGCTTCCTGCATTTTCCCTGATGGGGCAGGTTTTGCTGCAGTACGATGCGGAGCAGGTGGTGAAGGGGTTTGAGCAGGTACAGACGCAAATCGTTGCTGAAATTAACCAGAAAGTGCAAGCGGCTGTGGCTCAGAGCAAGGCTGCAGCACAGGCATTCATCAACGGTCTTACCAAGGCAATAGAAGACGTGGCTGATGCGTTGCTTGCACCGCATAAGGGAAATCCGATGAGCCTCTTCAACCTTCCGGATCAACAAAAATTACTGAAGGACGATCTCGCCGATCTTATTCCAAAGCTTACGGCTGAGGCTACAAAGTTTTTCACTGAGGGTCAGACGTTTGTAACCGAAGAAGTGAAGAAGAAGACGGATGCGTTGGACGCGGGGCAGCAGATACGTCAGGCTATACAGAACCTGCGTGCGTCTGCATGGCGTGCCTTTCTAATGGGAGTCAGCGCCGTGTGTCTGTATCTTGACACCTACAATGTCGCCTTCGATGCGCTGTTTACGGCGCAGTGGAAGTGGCTGTCTTCTGGCATATACTTTGCCACAGCACCGGCAAACGTTTTTGGCACCAGGGTGTTAGATAACACCATCGCAAGCTGTGGCGACTTTGCCGGATTCCTTAAGCTCGAAACTAAGAGCGGTGACCCCTACACCCACCTGCTCACCGGCCTGGACGCCGGCGTTGAAACACGCGTGTACATCCCCCTCACCTATGCGCTATACAAAAATAACGGGGGGACGGCTGTGCGTGGCATTCAGGAAAAGGAGTATATCCGTCCACCGGTGGTGGGGAAGGCGTGGTGTAGCTATCGCATCCCGGTGCAGGATTACGGCTGGGTGAAGCCAAGCGTTACGGTCCATGCCTCTACCAACCGTGCACACCTGAATGCCCCTGCTGCAGGTGGAGCAGTAGGAGCTACCTATCTAACCAAGGAGTACTGTGCACAGCTGCGTGCTGGTATTTCAGCCAGTCTCATAGAGAAGACGGTATTCTCCCTTGATTGGGAACAGGGTATGCTCTCTGATGTCCCGTACCTGCTGGTGTCCGAGTGCCTCACCCAGGGAATCGGCCGCATCGTGTGCGGCGTCACCCTCTCCTGGTAGTCACACGCGGCTAGACGGGTGGGGGGGGGTGAGGTAGAAGTGAGAGGAGGGGGAGTGAGTGGGCAGGCAGGTGATGCAAGCGGGGGTACTTGCGGGCATGGTATGTGCTGCTTCTGGTTATGCAGGCGTACTCACTCCGCAGGTCAGTGGCACAGCCCAGCTCCAGTGGGGCATTGCGTTCCAGAAGAATCCACGCACTGGCCCGGGCAAGCACACCCATGGGTTTCGCACTACCAATAGTCTGACTATTTCCCTGCCGTTGGTGTCAAAGCACACCCACACCCGCCGAGGGGAGGCACGCTCAGGGGTGTGGGCACAGCTGCAGCTGAAGGACCTGGCAGTAGAGCTTGCGTCTTCTAAAAGCTCAACGGCCCTGTCCTTTACCAAACCTACCGCTTCCTTCCAGGCAACCCTGCACTGTTATGGGGCCTACCTGACAGTGGGTACCAGTCCTTCCTGTGTGGTTAACTTTGCCCAGCTGTGGAAACCCTTTGTCACCCGTGCCTATTCAGAAAAGGACACTCGCTATGCCCCTGGTTTCTCCGGCTCCGGGGCAAAACTCGGCTACCAGGCCCACAATGTGGGAAACAGCGGAGTAGATGTGGACATCGGTTTCCTCTCCTTCCTTTCCAATGGTGCCTGGGATAGTACTGACACCACGCACAGCAAGTATGGCTTCGGGGCCGATGCAACGCTTTCCTATGGCGTCGACCGTCAGCGGCTGCTTACGTTGGAGCTGGCAGGGAATGCCACACTGGAGCAGCACTACCGTAAGGGTACCGAAGACTCCACGAACGAAAACAAAACAGCACTCCTGTGGGGAGTAGGAGGCCGACTCACCCTCGAACCAGGCGCCGGCTTCCGCTTCTCCTTCGCCCTCGACGCCGGTAACCAACACCAGGACCCTGCCGATGCAGGTAATCGCCTTCTGGCAACGGGGAGCTCACGGGAGAAGTTTGACAGCGCGTTCGATGCCCTCAGGGTGGAGCAATACCGTGTAAAGGATAAGTATCTTGAATTTTTGCTGGGACAGATGGCGGAGTCCTCGATTCTCGAGCGGGTGGGGCTTGCCCTCACGCTGCAGGACGGTACGCTCGTCTCTACGCTGACGAAGGTTGCCACTGATAGTGGAGCTCAGCGCCCAGTGGGAACAGGGGGTGCTTGCTGACGCTCCTTACATGGGTATTGCCGAGAGTATGTGGTCTGAGCGTTACTTTGGCACGTTTATCTGTGGGGTGAAGGTGGTTTGGTGAGGGGTTGTCGTGTGGGCCAGAGAACGGGTACGGTGGGGGTGCGCGTTTTCCCCGTGGGGCTGTGCGCGCTCAGTTTACAGGCGAGGGATTGCAGGGGTATGTGCGGGAAGCGTCTGGGTAAAGTGATGGTGCTCGGGTGTATGTTGCCGGGTGTGGCGGCGCGTGTTTCTCTCTCCCCCAAGCTCGGGGTGTACGGGGACGCACGCGGCGGTTCTGACCTGTGGGGCATCTGCATACAAGCTCCCACAATGCCAGATACAGAGAACCAGGCGCCTCCGCGCTATGCGCCGGAGACACCGTTGGTGGGGCTGGACGTGGCGTTCCGTGCGGAAAATGGCTTCCTGCTCCAACTGACGGTGGACGCGGCACTCACGCGTTTAATGTTCTGCGGCCGGTGTTTGGCCGGTTATTCGTTCAGACCGGGGGAAGGTAGTACGCATCTGTCGGTAGCGGCGGGTTTTGAGTGCACCGCGCTCATCTACGATAGCCAGCACTTTCTTTCGGTTCTTGGGCAGGGCTTACTGCAGCCGAGCAGCTCGTCTTATTCAGCCGGTAACTGGCACCGCCCACGTTCATTGCTTGGCGTGCTAACGTGCACTGCCAAGGAGGTAGGCGCCATACACGAAGAGTCGGCGTATTAAAGGGGTCTGTCAGAACTATGCGGTGCCGGTGCAGCTGGGGGTACAGCACTATTTTAGCGCGCACTGGGGGATAGACGCGACGGCTACCGTTTCGTTTGGCATTGACACCAAGCTGGCTAAGTTCCGCATCCCGTATACGTTGCGCTTTGGCCCCGTCTTCCGCACCTAGGGGACGGCGCTGGGAGGAAAGAGTCCTGCCGGAAGGCGCCCTGCGGCGGGTAGTAGCTACCAGGAGAGGGTGACGCCGCACACGATGCGGCCGATTCCCTGGGTGAGGCACTCGGACACCAGCAGGTACGGGACATCAGAGAGCATACCCTGTTCCCAATCAAGGGAGAATACCGTCTTCTCTATGAGACTGGCTGAAATACCAGCACGCAGCTGTGCACAGTACTCCTTGGTTAGATAGGTAGCTCCTACTGCTCCACCTGCAGCAGGGGCATTCAGGTGTGCACGGTTGGTAGAGGCATGGACCGTAACGCTTGGCTTCACCCAGCCGTAATCCTGCACCGGGATGCGATAGCTACACCACGCCTTCCCCACCACCGGTGGACGGATATACTCCTTTTCCTGAATGCCACGCACAGCCGTCCCCCCGTTATTTTTGTATAGCGCATAGGTGAGGGGGATGTACACGCGTGTTTCAACGCCGGCGTCCAGGCCGGTGAGCAGGTGGGTGTAGGGGTCACCGCTCTTAGTTTCGAGCTTAAGGAATCCGGCAAAGTCGCCACAGCTTGCGATGGTGTTATCTAACACCCTGGTGCCAAAAACGTTTGCCGGTGCTGTGGCAAAGTATATGCCAGAAGACAGCCACTTCCACTGCGCCGTAAACAGCGCGTCCACCGCAATCTGATGCATATCCAAAAGAGCCAGCAGCGCGCCTGCACCCAACACCAGGTTTTCAAACGTGGGAACGAACAACGAATACACTGCCTTTTCCAGTTCCTGGGAAGAGGTGAGCGTTTGCGCTTTTTGCTGCACCACAGCGTTGATCCTCCGTATATTTTCCTGAACAGCTTGCTCAACACGCTGTCGTATAGTAGGCAGCGCCCTGTTGGTAGCGAGACTTACCAACGAGCCGATATGAGCCGCGTATGACTTGCCATTTATCGTATGCTTTTGCGTATTCGCTTTTTCTGCAGCGACGGTTTGCTGGTTGAACACAAGAACTTGCTGGATTGCAACCGCGGTCGACTGCGCAACCCGGGCCTGTACCTGCTGGGTGATAACGTTCTGCACCACGCCAGTAATCTGCCCGATAATGGGCCTCGCGGCGGCCGCCCCGGCACTAAGGAAGAAGAGCTTGGTTACATTTGGCAATTGCGCTGCGATTGCGGTAAGTGAAGGCAAGTCAGGTTGCCGAACAGGACTTTGCCGGACGTTCACCGGAACGGTCACGTCAATATTCACTACTTGTGTTCCATTGGTGCGTTTAATCTGATCGTGTGCCTGCTTCACCGCTCCTTCAGCGATCTGAGTAATAACTGATCTTGCCACCTGCACCGAGTTATCTATGGTGCTACCAACCGTATCAGCCGCCTGTTTAGCCTGTTCCTGCGCAGCGTGCGTAAAAATTGCCAGTGCAACCTCCTGTGCACGCTCGCGTGTCCTTTCGGTCCTCATCGCCGCGGTAGCCTCACTCTGGTGTTGGTTACCGGCGTCGAGGGCGAAGGAGAAGCGGAAGCCGGCGCCTGGTTCGAGGGTGAGTCGGCCCCCTACATTCCACAGCAGTTTATCCTTGTTCTGATTGTTTGCGTCCTTCTGTGCACCGATGAGGTATCCGTCTTCTAGCGTAACATTGCTGGCAAGCTCTACCGTGCACAGAGGGTGTCCTGCACGCGCATACATTAGCTTCAAGTCTGCCCCAAAGCCATACTTACTGTGCGTGGGGTCAGTACTATCCCAGGCACCGTTAGAGGCAAAGGAGAGAAACCCCACATCAAGGCTGACCCCACTGCCCCCAATGTCCTGTGCCCGATACCCAACCTTGCCGCCTAAACCCCCAAACCCCGGCGCATACTGTACCGCATCCTCCTGGTACTGCGCTGTCACCCACGGCTTCCACAGCCGGGCAAAGTTCGTCAGAAACGTGGGGTTCTTCCCAATCGTCAGGTAGGCCCCATAACAGTGTAGTGTCGCCTCTACCTTCCCCTTGCGCTTAACGGCAAAACCTGCCTTCCCCTGACTCAGGTCCGCCTGCAGGTCCGCCACCTTCAGCTCCGCATACAGTGCCGGGTGCTGCCCACGGCGCGTGTGGGTGGTGCGCATAACCAGGGGAAAGGATACTCCCACCGTGTTGGTAGTACGAAACCCGTGCTTCAGATTGTAGGGACCGGTGCCCATAACTGCACCAGGGGCCTGGCCATGACTGCCTACCCCCTTGCCATAGCTGATGCCCCACTCAAGTGTGGCAGAGCCAGTTAGCTTCGGGGAAAACTCCTGTCCGAGCACTCCCCCGCTCGCTCCTACCCCCACCACCACACACAGCACACTCCCCCACCGCATGCACCCCATGCTACCTCACCCCCCCCCCCGGCCCTGTCTAGTAGCCCCCTCACCCTGCCACCTGCACACACGCAAAAACTCACCACTCCTTGCACCTGCCTACCCGCCCGCATCGCGCGCACCCCAGGCGCAGACCTTTGCGAGCGCAAACGCACCGACACACCCAGCCACACATCCCATAAAAAGCGTAAACTGATCCTGCATCCCGGCTGCAGTTCCCCGTGGGAACAACGTCACGCTCGATCCCAGCACGAGCCCACACACACACGCATGCGCGGACACCGGGTACAACCGAAACCATGCGCGGAGCACCCGCGCCGCCCCCAGCAACCCTATCCCCATTCCCACACAGAGTGGAAACAGGAGCCCCCACACGTGCGCAGAACACAACCTGCTTATTACCGACGCGCCAGTCACTCCTCCCCCCTGCTCCACCGCGCGCAAAGACAACACGCTCAAAAGCGGTTGGTACACCCCCGCCAGCAGCAATACCAATGAACCGGAAAATCCTGGCGTGAGCATTGCCGCCGCCGCTAGCGCCCCTGCGCACACGGTCGCCACAAATCCGCGCGTGTGTGCAGTAGTAAGGACCGCCGTAGTCTGAACAGACGCAGGGGCGGTCGCAGAGGATGCGTCACGCGCGTGCTGCATGCGAGAAAACGCACACACTGCCACAAACCCAAGCAGCACAAAGAAAATAATTCTAACTGCACACCACACGCGGCGTGCCGCGTCCCCCACATGCCCGCGCGCTGTGCCTTCCGCCTGCACTGAGTGCTCCGCGGCAACACTGGCGGCACGCACCCGATTGCGCAAAGACGGCACACTTGCTAACAGCACCCCGGCCAAAAAGGCATTCGTAAGATGAGGAAATGCTTCGTACAACGCACGCATAAAGCGTGCGCACACCCCTATCCCCACCACTATTCCCCCCGCAAGGGCAAGCAAGCGTCGCCACTGACGGCACAGATGCGCTCTATCCAATGCTATTGCTGCAATCAGTAATTCCCACGTGCCACAGAGCAGCGCAACCGTACCCCCCGAAAGACCCGGTACCACGTTTGCCGCTCCTATTAACATTCCTATCCACACGTGCATGACCGGTGAACTCATGCTCCGCCTCCCCTGCTGGTCTTCTTTCTGCGAAAAAACGCACCCTCCCCTTCATCCGGGCACTTCTCTCAGTTCAACCGCGTCCATCGCATGCGCAACACACCCTCACCATACAAAAGGAGTCTGAAACTCTACATGCTCAGCGACAATCTTTACCCGCTGCACTCGCACCCCGTCCTCCTGCTGCCAACGATCCTGCTTGAGACGGCCGACCACCCGCAACCCCACTCCTGGCCGCACCTGTTGCGCACACACGCGCGCAAGTGCATCCCATGCCTCAACTTCAAAATACGAAACCTCTGTGTGCACCCTCCCCTCCCCTTGCACGCGCCGTTGCGTTTGAATGCAAAACGCACACACGGCCGCCTCCGGCACGCGCGCGGAAGCAGATGGAACGACATTTCCCTCCACAATAACGGCATTCAACGGATCCACCGATATTCCCCCTCCACCCGCCTTAGCGGTCGATGATGGACATATCGCTGCCAAACCACCGCTTTGAGAGCGCTGACACAAAACCCTCTCGCTGCAGCTGCGACAGAGTGCGCACAACCATGTCGCGCAAAGCACGCGCATCCGCACGAAACGCAAACACGTATTCACACGTGTCTATCGGTTCATCCAAAATTCGATACAAGCGCCGCAGGTGCGGCGTCACTGCGCAGAGCGTCACCAAATTCAGCGCCACCACATCTACTTCCGCTCGCGACAAAGCAGTGAGTGCCTGAACATAGTGGGCATACGTTTTCACCTGCCCAAACAACGCGTGGTATGCATCATTTTCTTCCACATCGGTCACTGCGTGGACCCCGAGCCGCTTTCCATGCAGGTCTGCAACCGTTGCGTACGGGGCTTGGCGCAACACCGCAAAGACGCGCACATCGCGTACGTACGGCTGCGTCAGTGCAAATCTGCGCGCGTGATCTGCAGTATAGGTGAATCCGTCTGCGATACAGTCAATTACCCCCGCATGGAGGGCGCGCTCCTTTTCATCCCAATGAACGACTTTCACCTGCACGTCCATATGGAGACGACGTGCCACTTGAGCTAACAGCTCAACATCGTAGCCGCGCGCCTCCTGCAAAAGCAACGAACACCGCGCAGGAGGAGGAACAACCGAAGAAGGAAGAGAGAAGGCAGAGAAAGTGGCAGCATCCACCAAGGGTGCCAAGCCCCGACCGACGCCCACCACAAGTGTACCCCGCACGCGCGCCTCATCGAACGACGCATCCTGCGCGTGAAACACCCTTGCACGAGGAGTACACGACCAGAGCATCCCCCCCACCCCTGCACACACGCAAAAAAAGCGCAGTGCAAAAAACGCACCGCTGCCTTGCACCTTTATTCTATCCCAATAACCG
This sequence comes from Treponema pallidum subsp. pallidum str. Nichols, assembly GCF_000410535.2. Classification (NCBI taxonomy): domain Bacteria; kingdom Pseudomonadati; phylum Spirochaetota; class Spirochaetia; order Treponematales; family Treponemataceae; genus Treponema; species Treponema pallidum. The sequence goes on along the minus strand of NC_021490.2, from coordinate 326,678 downwards.
ACTGACCAACACCAAACCATTTTTCTGCAATACGGTATGCCTCACCGGAGGCAGCAATACGATACAAGATTCGCTGAATTTCGTCACGCAACGCACGATCCTCACGCCGAAATGCAACCGCATACTGGCTCAACCCAAGCGGTACCCGCATCACCCTCAGAGGCGCACCCTGACGATGCACTGCGTCATGAGCCTCAACCAGATCCACAAGTGCCGCGTCCACCGCCCGGGTGCGCAGCGCCTCAAGCATGGCACTCCGGTGTCGGTACCACACAACCTTCCCGTGTGGTTCAAATCCAAACTGCCACTTCTCATTTCCCGGTACCGGACCACCGCGCAACACGGCGATGCGAGCCTGTCTATGCGACGAGCGCATAGGCAAAATATCACCGCGCGTATGCACAGCCGAAACACCTGTCATACGCTGCCCCAATTCCCGTTCCACGTGTGCCAAATCCGGATGCAACCTGCCCTCACGCACAAGGAGTACCTGCGCAGTACGCAGATATGGCTCGGAAAGTAAAAACTCAGTGCGGCGCCGAGCCGTTACGGCAAACGCCGTCCAAACGCAATCGACAAGACCACAGCGCAGCGCATTCCTTTTCAGCGTCCACTTTATGGGACGAATGATAAGGCGTACCCCCAATACACGACAGACCGCGCGCGCAAGATCAACATCAAAACCAACAATCTCCCCATTCGGATAGCGAAAACACATCGGCGGCGTACGATCGCTCACTCCCATAACCAGCGTTTTTGCCACGCGCACGCGCGAAAGAGACAGATCGCTATCTACGAGCAAATCAGGGGAATCGCAGCCGACGGCAAGACACAAAAGCGCCACCAGCAGTGCACAACACACGCTGCGCCAGACCACGCAGCCATCGCACCTTTGCACCCGCAGTGCTCCATCACGTCTGCTAGGAACCTGCATGAGGCAATGCACCCACCTCTCCAGAAAACAATTCCTTCCCCCCCACCGTTAGGAAGAGCGTCGCCCCTGCAGGCAATCCATAGGGGATGGTGAAACGTCCCCCCGGATGCTGAAACATTGCAAGCGCGGTACGCACCCCCCCTGGATACTGTACATCCAACACACAGGACATAGGATACGGATAACGCGGCAGATCGAGAGCTAAGATACCGTATATTTCGTGAGCCTCTCCACGCTCTGGAAAGAGCACCTGCACCTGCATGGCGCGAAAGGCTTCAACGCGCGAACCAGGGTCATGATCCTGTGCTGAAACCCGCGCGTAGTCCTGCGCATTGGCACGCGTTCTTCCACGTGCTTCTCCGTCTTTTCTCTCCCCAGAAGGAGACGGGGGAGATACGGTAAACTGCAAGGTGAGCGCCGTCTGCGCCATAACACGGTACAGCTCAGGCAAACTATATCCTACCAATAGGGGGACTGTAGTCTGCTCGCGCTCAGACCCCTTACTGACGACAAAACGCAACTCTACATCCGCAGACAGAACCGCGCCAGGAGCAGGGTCCTGCTCCAAAATGGTGCCAGCTGCGCCAGTGCTGAACCGATATAAGTGGGGTGTTTTCACTGAGATGCGGCGCTCAACTTCAGCAGCAGCGATGCGCGCCACCGCTTCTTCAACCTGCAATCCCCGATAGTCCTCAACGTGCGTAGTCACTGCTTGTTGGCTCACTACGAGGTCCACGTAGCGCCCAGCCTTGACGATGGCCCCCGCAGGTGGGTTCTGTTCAAGAACAACACCAGGCTTCTCACGGGTAGAAAACCGCAACTGAACGCGGGGATACAGCTCCTTTGCCTGCATCTCTATAGCAGCAGACACAAAGTCCTTGCCCACGATATGGGGAGTCATCACCTGATCAGGGCTTTTGAGGAACACAAAAAAAGTACACAGCGCAACGGCACAGACTACTACGAGTATGACAAATGAGGTAAGCACAACAACCCTCAAGGGACCATCATCCATACACCGCCGCCATCCTTCCACGCCCCAAAGTCCCTGGTAAGACTTGGGAGATAATTGAGCAACGCCAGCTAAAGTGGCAAAGGATCCTACCGCGAGTAGTACTCCACGATATGTTGGATATTCCCCACCGGATGGATATCCTGCGCACGCGGCAGCTCAGAGACAGTTGCCGAAAGCTGCTCCTCATCCACGTTTAGCCAGGAACCGCGCTGCCCCTGAGAAAGGGTCAGGTTGTGACGAATGATGCTATGAATACCTTTCCGGTTCTTAGTAGTGATGACATCATGCGCGCTAATGCGCATGGAAGGGATATTGGCCGTCTTCCCATTGATAAGGAAGTAACGATGTGACACCATCTGCCGCGCCTGCACACGACTGATCGCAAAGCCCATCCTGAACACCGTGTTATCCAGCCGCCGCTCCATTAGCGACAGCATATTGTTACCCGTCACGCCCTTCATCCGATGTGCCTGAGCAAAAAGATTACGGAATTGTCGCTCGGACATTCCATACGCAAAGCGAAACTTCTGCTTTTCCTTTAGCTGCTCCCCGTACACAGACACCTTTGCCCGCTGCTTCACCCCATGCTCCTTGCCTGGAGGCGCGGGCTTCTTGCCCAAAAGCCGCGTGTACTTTGGATTCCCAAAAATGTTAATCCCCAGCCGACGTACAATCTTTCCCCGTGCCCGCTTCACTGCCATCGCATAACTCCCTGCATGCCGCATCCCTCCCCACAAAACGGATATCCACTCCCTCAAACCTGCAACCGCATCGGAGCGCGCGCAAACAAAACCCGCACGCCCACACAAAGCTCTTTCAACCGGCTGAGAAGGACAGAGGAGTCTAGAAAAAATACCTGCGCGCGTCAAGAACGACTGTCTTTTCGCTCCAAGCCCGCCGCCACCAGCGCCCGGAACAAAGGGTGAGCCCGGTTCGGTCGAGAACAAAATTCCGGGTGGAACTGCACGCCGAAAAACCACGGATGCTCCCCGTGCTCCACCACCTCCACTGCGCCACAGTCTGAATCCACTCCCACCGGACGCAACGCGCTCGCCTCAAAGCGCGCTCGATACGCCGCGTTCAACCCATAGCGGTGCCGGTGCCGCTCCCAGACCTCCCCCCTACCGTACAGTGCACGCGCGCGCGAACCTTCCGCAAGCAGACAGCGATACTGTCCCAGACGCAGGCTTCCACCCGTTGGGGTATCTACACAACCGGGCAAAAGATCAACAACCGGGTGAGGGGTGTCTACCGCAAATTCTCGAGAGTGTGCACTTGCCAGCAACAGTACATTGCGCGCAAATTCAATGACTGCAATCTGCATCCCCAAGCAAATGCCAAGATAGGGCAGGTTCTGCACACGCGCGTGCGAAACTGCACAGATCATCCCTTCAATCCCCCGCACGCCAAAGCCACCTGGAATTACCAGCGCATCTGCGTCCGCAAGAGCGTGCCCAGCGTCCTGCACGCTGCAGATTTCCTCTGCGTCTATCCAGCGCATGTCCACTCGCGCACGATGGCAAATACCCGCCGCCGTCAACGCTTCGCTCACGCTCAAATACGCGTCCGCAAGCGACACATACTTACCCACCAGCGCCACCGTAAGCTCCCGCCGCGGATAGTACAGTGCACGGACCATTGCGCGCCACGCCGTAAGATCTGGCTCTGCCCCCTGCCCTGCTGCAGGATGCAGACCACCGTCTGTACGGACCGTCCCCCCCGCTCCCAACACAGCCGACTGCGCGCCTCCTGCACCGAGATTACGCGCCACCTGCCCCCCGCAGCAGGTATCAAAAAGACGCAAACGCTCACACAAGAGCGCTCCCAGCCCTTCTGCTTCCAAAAGGAGCGGCACCTCATAGATAGAACGAGCCGTCACGTTCTCGACAATAGCACGCCGCTCAACATTGCAAAAAAGGCTCAGCTTTTCGCGCACCGCATCCGTGATGTGACGCTCGCTGCGGCACAGGATGACATCCGGCTGCACACCAAGTCCTAGCAGCTCCTTTACGCTGTGCTGTAGCGGCTTGGTTTTCATTTCACCACAACTGGGTAAGTAGGGAACTAAACCCAAATGAATAAAAAGACAGCGCTCCTTCCCCAGAACACGCCTGATTTGACGAATCGCCTCGATGAACGGAAGCGACTCTATGTCACCGACGGTACCACCGATTTCGGTGATAACCACCCGAGCCCCCGTGGTAGCAGCAGCGGCGCGAATTCGCGCCTGGATTTCATCCGTAACGTGAGGAATAACCTGTACGGTAGCACCTCCGTATCCTCCCGCGCGTTCACGGTCCAAAATAGCCCGGTACACGCTCCCCGCAGTCGTGCTATTGAATCTACTTGAAGGCACGTCCGTGAAGCGCTCGTAATGGCCCAGATCCAGGTCCGTTTCGCCGCCATCTTGCGTGACAAACACCTCCCCGTGCTGATAGGGATTCATGGTACCGGGATCCCCATTCAGGTAGGGATCAAACTTTTGATTCACCACGGATATACCCCGGCTCTTAAGCAAAAGTCCGATGGCACCTGCGGCAATACCCTTGCCCAGCGAGGAAACTACACCGCCTGTAATAAAGATAAAAGCCGGATCCATACGGCACGAGTGTAGCGTGTCCATGCGTTTTTTAAAAGGGAGCACCCTGCCTCTCCCCTGCGCCTGTAGGGTGGACTGTCCCATCGGCTTGCATCGAACATTGCTTTCGAATACCATGGGCCCCATGAACGCGCGCGCTGCCCTCGCTCTTGCCATGGTCTTCACTTTCCAGAGGTTGTGCGCAGAAGAACGTTTCGTTATCTCCACTGAATACTTCGACATCATCTACACCGAGGCCTCGACTGAGTCTGCGCGTATACTGGCGAAGCACGCTGACCGGTACGAAGAACAAATCAGCCTCATGCTCAATCGGGTTCCTGACAAGAAAAAGCGCACCACCGTCGTCCTGTATGCCCACACACAGGATGCAGGCGGGTCTTTCTCTTCCAAACCGTCAAGGAAAATAATCATCAACGATACGCGCGTTCCCAATCTGGGTTTAGGCAGTTTTAAGGATTCGCTGCTGAGCATTTTTTACCACGAGCTTACGCATAAGATTTCTCTCGATTTCTTCATGCCGCTACTCCCTCCCCTCTTTACCGAAGGGGTTGCCGTCGCCTTTGAAAGCAACGACGGCACGCAAGGGCGACTGCACGACCCGCTGACAATGCATTACTTAATTCAGAACAAACTGGAAAACGTCTCCCCCTCCTGGAGGGAGGTTGCCGAGCTCAGATACAACTACCCCCACGGTATGCCCTACGTGTATGGGGGAAAATTCACCGAATACCTGCAGAAAATATACGGCAAGGAGCGGTGCGCCCGGCTGTGGCAGAACTCCTGGCGTCTCTTTATTCGACACCGTTTTTGGGACGTTTTTCAAAAGAATCTGGGAACTGCGTGGAATGAGTTCATCGACAGCATTCCAATCCCGGAGAAGGTGGCACAGCCGCAACTCCTTTCTGAACGGGAAGCGCAGGGTCACTACGGTGCACGCAGCGCTGCGCCGACGGGCTTCGCCTATTATGACCGTGACCGTCACGCGGTGCGTTTCCGTGACAAAGCAGGTGGGGTGCGCACGCTGTTCTCTCATGACAACACGCTGCATCATCTGAACTTCTCCGAGGACGGACGCTATTTGGCAGTATCAGACACCATTGACACGTGGAGCGAGCGCACGCACCGAGTACGCGTTTTTGACACACACTCAGGCTCGTTCTCGCCGGAGGTGTACACTGGCGCGTCCGAAGCTTGCTTTGTGGGGAACGGGCAGAAAATAGTATTCGTCCGGGTGCAGGGGCAATACTCGCGCCTCACGCTCAAGGACCGCACAGACCCTACCTTCGAGAAGGTGTTATACGAAGCAGGTCCTGGTTTGCCATTCGGTGCGCTGTACGCGCCGGCGTACGCCGGTGATGGCACCGTCGCCATTATTGGCGCACGCGGTATGGAGCGTAACTTGCTTTTCATCCCGGTGGACGACAGGCCAATGATGCAGGTTCCGCGCGAGCAGATGCCACACGCAATGCGGGAACTGCAGTCGCAAAAGATCAAAGGCTCGTGGACGCTCACCTTTAGCTGGGCAAATATGAACATGCTCTCTCGCCTAGGTTTTTACGACGTGTCCCGCCATACCTTCAGACTAATGGACCAGGACGTGTCAGGGGGGGTGTTTGCACCGGTGGTGTACGAGGCACTGCCTGCTGCGGTGCACGAAGAGTCTGCAGCAGAGGCGACCATACGCGGTGAAGAGCCGGTTGTGCGTGTGGCCTACACCGGCAGACACCGCATGCACATGAGCCAATACCAGCGGGATGACCGCGCCCTGCGCGAGCGGCGGGTGTCGCTGGTTCCCTTGCACCCGGCAGAGGCGGAGGAGCAGTCGCGCCCCGCCACGCTCATGGTTAACGGAGAGTTCATAGCAGACGTGCACGAAGCCGACCGCGGCAGACGGTACCGCGCAGCTCAGTGGATGTGGCCTCCCACGTTCTCACCCCGCTTTGTGCCGCCAAACAGCTTCAGCAGCCTCAAAGACCTTGGACACACCGGACTGGGGGTGAACATGAAGTTTGCCGATCCGTTTGGGCTCGTGGAGGTGAATCTCCAGTCGGTTTCTCATTTCTATCCGTTTTTTACCTCGCTGGGGCTGAAAAGCTCTTTTTATGTGGGCAAAACCACGTACGCCCTACGTGCGTATCACGAGATAGACACCGGAGGGTTCCGGTACACTAAGCTCGGCGGGGCCTTTGAAACGCTGACAAACTTTCCTATGCAGGATGACCGAAACGCGTTTTTTGTGCGAACTGCCGTGGGGGTAGACTCCTACTCCTGCCTGTGCGCCAACGGCGGGGGTAACGGGAATTGCTGCGGCAACAACGGGGGGCAGCAGTGCTGCGCCTGCAATGGACAGGGCGCAAACGGACCACATTATTACAAGAGCCTTGAAAGCCCCTTCATTCAGGCACAGGTGGAAATGGGGTATAGCTTTTCTCAGCGTGCAGAGCGCACGGGAACAAACTGGTTCGTGGCGGACGTCACGGGGGTGAGCCTGAAGTTACACGTTGCAAATAGTTTTGACACCGGTAAAACAAAAGACGCGGTGCTCGTGCAAACGAAAGGGTCATTCCGCCTGCCGGTGGTGCCCCTACGGGTGGGCGTCAGCGCGTACGTTGGGTATAACGCCGGGTGGCGCGGGGGCAAAGGAAACATTCTGGCGGAGCACCCAGTGTACGGCTTTCCCGGTCCTACGTATTTACCCAAGCTCGCAGGGGTTGGTGGTATGGAGGGCTCGTGTAAAAAAAGCAAGAGTGCAGGGTTCGGCGCTGAAGCAGTGCTCACCATCTTGGACTACGACATCAGCATATATGATCCCTATCTGCCCGTCTTCTACCGAAATATTGTTTGGAACGTAAGCTGCGAGTACGTGCTCAATGCGCCAGACTTTTCCTCACCCAAACACCTGTGCGTTGCAAGCACATCACTGGTTTTGGAGTTTGACCTGGCGGATGTAAAAGTACGGGCCGGGGTTCAGTACGGCTTCCAACTTGCAGAGACGCAGAGCGCCACAACCCCCGGTTTCAGCCCGATTTTTTCCATGGCCGTGTAGGAAGGTTCCCCCGTGGCGTGTGCAAAGCGCGCTACGGGGGCAGCGCTTCGGCAAAACGCGGGAGCTGGCTGTCTACGCTCTGGCAAGGGTTTTTCTATGCATGAAACGTCCTACAAACCTATCCACCGGCTGTCCCCTGACACCGCTAAAAAAATCGCCGCAGGAGAAGTCATCGAGCGGCCCGCCTCCGTCGTGCGCGAATTGCTCGAGAACGCACTCGATGCAGGCGCCACCAAAATCCATCTGGAAATTAACGCAGGCGGCTGCGCGCTCATCCGCGTGAGCGATAACGGCCACGGCATGTCCCCCCAGGATTTGTTGCTATGCGCTGAAGCACACACCACGAGCAAAATATCGTCTGCAGACGACTTATTGCAGCTGCGCACGTTAGGCTTCCGGGGAGAAGCACTCGCCTCCATCGCCGCAGTCAGCCGCCTGCACCTTACGAGCACCCGATCAGGGCCCCTCGCGTGGCACTACCAGCCAAAGGCTGCAGGCACTGCAGCGCACGTACCGCCGGTGCCGCAGGGCACCGAAGCAGGCGTGCTAGAGCCTGCAAGTCTTGAGCGAGGCACCGTCGTACGCGTCGAGCAGCTTTTTGAAAACTTTCCTGCGCGCAAACGCTTTCTCGGACGCCAAAGCGCAGAGACCACCCTGTGCCGCAGCGCACTCATCGACGTCTCCCTCGCACATCACCCCGTGGAGTTTCGCTTCACCGTCGACGGAACGCACAAGCTCACCCTGCTCAGTCAGCAAACCCGGAAGGATCGGTGTCTTGAAACGCAAATGCTCAAAGGAGATCCTGCGCTCTTCCACACCATAGAAGGAGGTGACTGCTCGTTTCACTTTCACCTTGTACTTTCAGAACCCGCCATCTGCCGCAGAGAACGCCGCGGTATTTTTACCTTCGTCAACGGACGACGCATTTTTGATTACGGTCTTGTCCAGGCACTTGTGTTAGGAAGCGAGGGATACTTCCCCAATGGCACCTTTCCGGTCGCCTGCCTTTTCCTCACCGTTAACAGCGAACGTATTGATTTTAATATCCACCCTGCCAAAAAGGAGGTTCACTTACAGGACTATGCTCACATCCGCCACACACTCAGCCGCAGCGTTGCGCACTTCTACCGTCAGTGCACTATTGCTCACTACGTACGTGCAGAACCTGCCCACGCACCTGCCACTCAGGGCAACGCGCCAACACATTCCTCACCCCCCTGCACCGGCGTACGAGAAGAACCCGCCGCTCCCTGCGCGCACACACCCCGGTACGAATCCCTGTTCCCTCTACCCGTGCAGCATGCGCACCTGCTTCCTCCGTCACCTCCTCACATCTCGTGCGAACACGCGCGCGATTGCACTCACCCAGCCCCCGCTGCCGAAGGAGATGCGCCTGTGCACAACCATACCCATACAGGTGCATTCAAAGTACTCGGACAGGTAGCAGGAACATTCATCGCCGTAGAACGCAACAACGCTCTCTACCTTATCGATCAGCACGCAGCACATGAACGCATTATTTTTGATACGCTACAGCGGAACCTTGGCACTGCACAAATACTTCTTATTCCCTACCACATTCACCCACGCTCGGATGAAGAGGCGCGCATCATGCACCGCGCCTGCACAGAACTTTCTCCTGCAGGATTTCGATTTCACGAAGAACCAGACGGTTCGTGGCACGTAACTGCGGTGCCGCTCCACTGGCGGGGGAGCGAAGAGCAACTTGCACACGATATCCTCTACTCAGGAAAAAACGCGCACGACATCCTGCGCCACGTCCTCGCTACCTGTGCCTGCCGGTCTGCGTGTAAAGACGGCACCATCCTGGATGACGCAACGCTCCACTCGTTAGTGGAGCAGGCTTTTGCATTACCACAATCGAGGTGTCCCCACGGACGGCCCATTTGGATTGTCATTGGCCGAGACGAATTGTTCAAACGGATCAAGCGCACGTAACGCGCTGCAGATACGCAAAAAGAAGCCTGCTACGTCTGCGCTCTCCGCGTCGGCACGGGGAGGTGCGCCGTGTGCACACAAACACCACCAGTGAGAGGATGTACGGCAGCGCAAACAGTACACCGGTGGGCACCACGTGAGTGCCCTGCAATACGTCACACATGTGTTCAATACCGGAGAAAAAAATCGCCGCCGGCACACACCACATCATCCGCTTGCGTGCAAGAAAAACAATTGCAAGTGCCGTCCATCCTCTGCCTGCAGCCATCTGCGGGGTGTACGTACCGACACGCAATACTAACAGTCCCCCCGCACACACCGCACACACGCCTGCTACCGCCCACGACACCATCCGATACCGCGCCGCGTCAGTTCCCCGCACCTGCAAGGCTAACGCACCTTCCCCAGAGTGCATAAAATTGATACCCACGTTTGTAGAGTACAGATACAGGTGAAAAACCCACACCAGTGCAAAGGCCACCGCAGTCCCCCACAGGGGGTGAGGTAAAACGCGGGTATGTGCAAGAGAAACATGAGTGAAAGAGACACCATGCGCTGCCGTGTCCATCTGCATCGCAGAAGCTGCAGCGCGTGCAAACATGCTGGACGCACCAAATGCGCTCATCCCCATTGCAGAAAAGTGCACTGCTATGCCCGTTAAAAACGGATTTGCCCGCATACGCTCCGTACCCACGGCCACAAAAAATAAACACAGCGGCACCACACACACGGTAATACCCAGTCCACCCCAATAACTTCCCCATACCAGTGCGAAAAACGCTATGCAAAAGGACGAGAAGGTAATCACCCCTTCCATAAAAATTCCCAACACTCCCGCGTATTCTGTTGCGAGCGCTCCTGCTGCAGCGCATGCAAGCGGTGCTGCGCGATGTAATATTGCTATCACTGTGGTGCCTATCACTCCCATCGAGACCGCCTATGATGTGTATCATGTACAGAAAGCGCATGACGTCTGCGAGTTCTGTGCTTTTCCCCACGAAAACAAAAAACGGTGACAAGGAATCGATATACCCGGCGTGCGCCTCGCCGCACTGCATTCCACGGTGCGGACCATTGTGCAGAAATAAGCAAAAAGATCGCCGCCTGTAAAAATAGCACCACATTTACCGTCAGGTGCGCACCAAGTACTGCAGCTTCAGAGGCTGTCTCCATCCACGCGAAAAAGAACGCAAGCGGTACGAGTACCGTAATGTGTGCATGGGCAATTAACGCGTGCGCTAAGGCTGCGTAACCCATCCCCACAGAAAAACCCACATAGCAGGTGCCAAACAGCCCAACTACAGAAAAAAATCCGGTAAGCCCAAACAGCGCCCCTGAAAGCACCATTCCCCACACATAGGTGGCCCATACGGGAAACCCTACAAAACGCCCAAATTCGGGGGCCTTTCCGCATATGCGAAACTGATATCCTACGCGGGTGTACGAAAAAAAACACCCAACTGCGAGTGCTACTAAGGACGCATAGGTCAATACGGCCGGCACACCGAACAAAGACGTCTGTTGCTGCAATATAAAATGCGAATGAACCGGCGCAGTTGCCAGCAAGTTCCCCGCAGGATCACGCGTAACCGTTATAATCAACGCATCGATGAGAGGCACGCATGCGGTGGATAACAAAAAGGAAGTAATCATTTCGCTAGTTGCCAGCCATGCTTTTAGTATCCCAGAAACACAGGCTAATATCCCCGCGACCGACAGCGCACAGAGGAGCGCAACACTCCATTGCAACAAAAAGCCCACACCCCAGTACTCACGGAGCAACAATGCGGTGACAAAACCTGCAGCATAGATCTGGCCATCACCACCTAAATTGATCATTCCTGTTTTTAGCGCGCAGCTCGCCCCCAGTGCCATACAGACAAACAGTCCTGCTTTGTGAAACAGGGCACGTATGTAGCCACGGGTAGAAAAAGGTTTGAGAAAAAACGCTGCCAAAGATACGGATGGATTTTCCGAGCACAGAACAATCACAGCACTCATAACTGCAACACCGAGCAACACTGCGATACACGAATTGATCACCCGTTTCACGTATGAGAATCCTGAGACGGAGACGGAGTGCCTGACACTTCAGCACACAACGTACCTGCACGTAGCAAGAAACGTTCTGTGCACAACGCACGCCACTGTGCCTGATGCTGTTCTCGCGCAAGGAGCACAAGAGCAGTTCCTGCCTGTGCTACCTGGCGCAGACGTGCAAGCAAGCGCTGTTCACTGGCGCTATCCAATCCTTCTGCAGGTTCTGCCAAAATGAGAAGACGTGGACGCGTTGCAAGCTCACGCGCTAAAATAACGCGCTGCAACTGTCCGCCTGAAAGCGTACAGGCAGGCTGCAACGGATCGCAGTAAATTTCTTCTTCTGCAAGAAGACGAGCAACAAAGCGCATCTGGGCGCGCACACGCGTGCGCCACGTACGCAACGTGTAGGGAACGAGCAAATCAAAAAGAGTTAACTGCATTGAGGCACCGCGCTGTATGCAATTAGACGGCACACACGCAACCCCGTGTGCCCGCAGCAGCGAGGGCGTATTGCGCTGGAGGGGGAGACACCACACCTGATCGTGCTCCTGCAAAAGAATATTCCCGGTGCAGTGCGTACGCGACGCCCCAGCGTGCATATCACACAGTATATCTTCCAATACGTGCACACCATCTTCTGGCGTACCGACTATCCCTATGATAGCAGATGCGGCCACAGAAAACGAAATATCTGTGAGCGGAACGTCTGCGTGTTTACTCACCTGCAGCGACTCAACGCGCAACACCCAAGGACGAGCAGAAGATGTGCGCGGCACAGTTGCGCACGACTGGGTATCTGACAGAGAGGAAAAAGAACTTACGGCAGAAGAAGTCACCGTTGATGCGGACATGAGCGCACAGGACACTTTCTGAATACATTCATTCACCTGATGCGCAGAACAGTATTCGTCTAAAAGATCCGTACGCAGAAAACTGCACGCTTTTCCCCCTTCTATCAAAGAAATACGCTGTGCCCATCGCAATGCATCAGCAAATCGGTGCGTCACTACTATCACTCCGCCACCACACCGGGGCGCGTGCGAAGAACGCACAAAAAACTCTTCAAGATGAGAAAAGAAAACCGCACGCGATTGCGCCGGAGCACACCGCGGCTCATCCAGGATGATGAAACGCGGATTGCGAAACAATACACAGAGCAACGATACAAAAAACCGCTTGTCTGCACTCAAACATGCAACGTATTCTTCCTTCTTCAAGGGCATACGCCACTGGGCGATAATGCGATCTATGCGTTCTCTCACCTGTGCACGGCGCACCCACCGCACGCCGGTGAGTGCAGCACTACCCATCACTACATTTTCAAATACTGTTGCGCGTTCTGCAAATACCGGTTGCTGGTGCACTATGCCAATTCCTGCACGGAGCGCATCGAAGGGTACGGAGAAGCGCTGCTCCTTTCCATCCAGACGGAGCTGCCCATGCGTCGGCACGCAAAAGCCCGAAAGAATATGCGCAAGCGTGGATTTTCCTGCACCATTTTTTCCCAACAACGCGTGAATTTCACCGGTAAAAAAGGAAAGATTCACATCGCTGAGCACGCTGTGCTCAGCGGCGTCCGTCTCACGCGCGCCCGAACACGGGCCATGCGCTGTGTGCGCATCGTCGACTGCGCGCCTGCCAGGGTGACCGAACATACCCCAGACCCCGCGCTTTGAACGCGGCATCACGCGCGGGTAGGTTTTCCCAATATGGTGAAGCGAGAGCACACCGCGCGCAGATGCCCTAACGCCGCGCTCAGCTATCATCAACGCACCGGCAACGTAAGCTCACCGCTTTGAATACGCCTGAGCAACGCAGACTGCCGCACACGAATCGGTTCGGGTACCGTTTGCAGGTACAAGGGATCCTCTTCAATGAAACGTACGTACCCGTCTTTCACCCCCAATGTCCAGGCTCCTGCAGATGGCAGTTCACCGCGAATGCAGCGCAGCGTCTGCTCATACGCAAGACGCTCCTGTTCCATAACGGAACTGCCAACTACGTAGCCCGGTGCCCTCGCATAGCCGTTATCGTCAAACCACGAAACATAAAAACCGAGCTCCCGCGCGGCCGCAAGTACTCCCTGATTCGCACCGCCGCAAATTGGCATCATAACATCCACCCCTTCGTGAAAGAGAATCCGTGCGAGGTCTGCACTTTTTGCAGCGTCATACCAGTTCCCCACCACGCGCACATCGACTTCAAAGGCAGGATCTACTGCACGGGCACCTGCGAGAAAGGCAGGAATAATAGTCTGGGTCATCACCGGATACGACTGCCCCGCAATAAGACCGATTTTTTTATCTGCATTTGCAAAGCGCATAGCACTCGCACTCACTAACGCGGAAAGGTGTCCTGCAAGGTAGGCTTGCTCCCACTGGTTATAGCGAAAGGTAATCAGCGAGTGCTCCTGCGGCGCGTAGGCATCTAGAACCAAAAACCGCTGCAGGGGAAATTGACGCAAAATAGGCTCAAGGACGTGCGGGAGTGCAGGGTTGGAAGACACAATCAAACGATAGCGCTGTTCTGCAGCAAGATGCGCCAACTTTTCGCGCCAGAGCGCCTGGTTCGGCCCCGCTTCGATGATATCAAGCCCAATGCTGCGCCCTGTCGCGCGTTCCTGCGTAACTGCACGCTCAACACCGTCACACAACATTGCATACACAGGACTGTCGTGACGAAAACCTGGGACAAAAACGGCAATACGCACCGCGCGCTCATCTTGCACCGCAGGCCTACACGAAAAGCAAGTAAACACTGCAATGAGCGCACTGAGAACACACACCGCACCGTTCATAACACCTCCCCCCAAAAATCCCTCTCTCGCGTAGGGTGCACCCTACCGGCACCCACAGCCTGAAAAGACCAGAGCACTACTCCTCACCCCTGCCCCCAAACGCATTGCACCACCCAGAGAGAAGGAGAAAGACTAGTTTTTCACGCGTTCTTGAAAAACGTAGCATCCGCTAAACTCTGCGATCTCACGGATGCTCTTCATCCAATATACCGCTTCTGTACGATTAGTAAAAGGACCGACACGCACACGGTGACGCAAGCCTGCACCCGTGCGTTTCGTGAAGATTTCTGCCTTCATGTGTCTAGCTGCAAGCACACCCCGAGCACGCTCGGCGTTGAGCTTACTTGAGAGCGAAGCGGCTTGCACCCAGAAAAGGACAGAAGGAGCAGCAGGCTGCGTGGACGCACCGCGCACGCGCGCATCCCGCTGTGCAACAAGCGGAGCACGGGTACGAGTAGCGGGAGGCGACTTGGCAGACGCTCGGTCACTCCGTGCATGCTTTGACGCACCCTTTGACTCTGCAGATTCCCGAGTGTCAGAGGCAGGAGAAGTTTTCCTGTCCTGCGCCGCGTCTGTGCGCTCAGCACGCGCCGGAGGAGAAACATCAAGACTTTTCGCACGAGCGGTAGGGACATCCTTTACCACCGTGAGATCAGGAATTGCCCTCTGTGTTGGCGCAGGAGTCTTCCCCAGCTCAGGAATTTTTTCAGGATTTTTTAGCCATAAGCTCGGATCCACTGACGGGTGCTCAGGTACGTCACCACGCTCAACATAAGAGGACACGTCGGTCACTCCTGCAGAATTAGAAGAATAGGTAGGAGAGTACAACAAAAGCGCGACGCCAAAAATAATGAGCATAAACACACTCAGGGAGATGACAATCCACAAAATTCTCTTCTGTTCCATATTTACTCGCCTAAAACACCCCTGCGCGTCAGAATGCAATCGACTTTTCGCGCCAATGACGCAACACGCCCACAGTTGGCCACCGTGTAGGTATCGGCGTTTTGCGCGATGCTTTGAGCATAGAAACCCTTCTGCGCAGAAAACCTGCGTAAAAGGTGAGTAAAAGATACTCGTTCCCGTTTCTTACATCGCCACATGCGCAGTATGCTTGGCGCCCATATGTACAAAACAAAACTACAGGCTTGTAACAGTTCTGTTTTATGCAATGTCGGCGCATTCAGTACTATCGCTTTTGGACGCGCAGCCTGCGCGCGCGCTATGTCTTCACACAAAAGACGGGTAACTTTCGGTAACAAAAACTCTTCGTGCTGCTGCAGTAGTTTAGGCTCAGAGAACAGTAACACACCCAAATGCGCAGAGTGCAGGCCGCCATCTTTACGCCGTAACGAAAGGCCGCGCGCAGCCGCAGCCACTTGAAACCGCTCTACTATAGAGTCGCCATAAGATTCCAAAAGTTCACGCGTGCGCGCATCCGCGTCAATACAGTAACATCCCCGTTCTGCAAGCAGGCGCGAGACCACATTCTTCCCCGCACCACTTCGACCGATGACACCAATTAGTGGACAAAACTCGCGCACAGCGAGAGCGTAACGTCAAACACGCACCGTCCTCAAGTGTTCAGAATGTGCTGAACACCCGATATTCCTGCGTATCTTGCGCTGACTACCCCTGTGCCTCACGCGCAGCACGCAAAAGACGCTTCTGTGCATACTGTTCGTGTCTGGCACGGTTGGGAATAAACTCACGCTTGAGACGACACAGCCGTTGCGCTGCTGTTTGCATATCCGCATCAAAATCCAAGGCAACACACGCGAGCGCCGCGTTTCCTGTCAGTTCTGCGTCATGAATTTCTGGTAACACAAAACAACGCCCACTGACATCAGCCTTAAGCTGCAACCAACGACTATCCTTTGCCTGTCCACCTGAAACGGTGTATACCGGTTGCAACTGGGTCACAGACTCCAGATACTCCAGACCTGCACACACCTCAAAGGCAAGATCCTCTACCAGCTGTCTCCCTTCTCCCACCACGGTGGGGGGATACGCATCATGCAGCTGAAAAGGTAACGCCATAATTTGACCCATCCGTTCCCCAAACCCTTGAGCATGGGTGCGCCGCATATAAGAGGCAAAACGACTCCCTGAATCCGCAATTAAAAACGAGACATTCCAAAAATCTGCTCTCAAAGACGGTAACACGCGGACCCTTGCATCCGCAGACCTGATCGCAGGAGGCAGACGAACACATACATTTAACCCCTCGCTGGATCCTGCCCGATCGCATCCGCTCCCTGCATGTAACGTATTTGTTCCAATGAGTGCTGCCGCAAAGTCCGGCGCGCCGCAGACTACCGGTATTCCCCGATAGGAGGCAACAATTGAGCCAGGAGCCACGAACGGCGCAAAGAGCGTTTCAGGTAACGCACACGCGCGTAAACTCTCAGACGTCCAGTACGTCGGCATGTAACGTCGCTCTGGTAATACCGTAACCGCACACCCCGTGAGTCGATATATCAAGTATTCGTGAGAAGAAAGAAAAAACTGTACATCACGCGCACAAAAATGCAATCGCTGCAAAAGGAGCAAAACCTTTGGCAAAAAAAGAGAAACACCGCACCGGGGATCAGACGCCCCCGCTTGATTCCACAAAATCAGTTGATCCTCGGCATGACTCTTCTTGTGCACGGCAACGACGCTCGGTCCATTGCCCGAAATAGTAATGGCAATAACGTGATGCACGGCACGCAACCGCTCAAACACCGTAAAAAATGAACGCACCCAATCCTGGGCCTTCACCGGCTGAGGAAAGAACACGCGCTGGTACTGTAACACCTTTCCATCTTGGGAAATAATCGCCGCTTTTAGGGAAGACGTACCGATGTCCGCGACAAAGATCCCCGAACCCATGTCCGTTGCGACGCTACCCTATGCGCGCGGTGTCCCCGCAACGGACAAGCGAGCGTGTAGGAGTCGCTCGATGATACTGCGATCATCCAAGAGACTGCTCAACGATTGATTATGATGAATGCGCGCGATGACGCGCGCGAACAACCCTGACACATCGGTTTCAGTATACCACTGCTTGTGCGAAAGCTGTGTGTGGAACACCGCATTTGTGCCAATAATCCGAGAGAAATACCGTTTCTCGTACGCTTCATCAAATAACTCAAGTGCATTTCCCGTAAAGAAAGGTAAACTCACTGCCGCGATCACCTGCTTTGCTCCGCGACTTTTCAAAAATTCCATCGCCTTTAGCATCGTACCTCCGCTGCCAAGCATATCGTCAGCAATAAACGCCGTCTTCCCCTCCACATCGCCGAGCAAGTTAATTTCTACAATATTGCTCTGCTTTGCATTTTGCGCGACCACCGAATAATCACGCACCTTATAAATCATCGCGAGTGGCTTTTTTAAACCAGAAGAATAAAATTTATTCCGTTCAACCGCCCCGCTGTCCGGCGCCACTACTACAAAAGGGATATCGGGGTCAGAAAGATTTTCAATCTTTGCCAACTCCCGGATAATCTGATAACTGGCGTGTAAGTTTTCAAGCCGCGTGCGATGAAAGGCATTTTCAATCTCACGTGAATGCAAATCAAGAGTGACAATGTGACTCACGCCAAGATACTCATATACACTCCCGAGCAAACCCGCCGTCAGTCCCTCACGTCCACACTTTTTGTGCTGACGGCTATACGGATAAGTGGGTAAAACCAAGGTAACGCGCCCAGCTCCCGCGTGCCGAACTGCATCTATGGTCACAATGAGCATCATCACGTGATCATTCACGGAGAATATTTTTTTACTTTTTCCGTTATTCACCAGGACTGGTTGATGATTTTCTACATCTTGGAAAATAAAAACGTCCTTGCCACGAATACATTCATTAATTTGCGTTTTTAACTCACCATTTAGAAAACAGATAAACTGTGCATCCACCTTAAAATGCGGTGGATTAAAACGACGTACGTCATCGTGCGCACACAACTCTGTGGAAAAAAGGTCCCGGTAAAAGTTCGCATCTCGTATCACCGACCCCGAGTCAAGACCGTAGCGGTCCGTCAAACGGTCCATTCTCTGGTGAAACTTGCGTTCACACACACGCGTCAAATGTTTGATAGTTTCGTCCGCGAAGTGCTCGCCACCAGGACAGGCGACGATCGCCAAATCAGTAAACCCTGAACATCTCATGCAATCTCTCCACACTTGTCAACGCGGACTGGACAAGCACCGTCTCAACCGCACGATAGGGAGCCCATCCGCGCAGGCTAATACAACGAAACACACCCAAGCGAACACACCTTGCATACGCAAGGCACAGCGAACGCACACGCGTCATGCGCACAGGGCAACACTTTACTTACTTATGATAGTGATTTCTACCCGTCGGTTTTTTCTACGACCATCCTCTGAATCATTTGGCGCAATAGACTGCTGCGCACCACAACCGCGCGTATATACATGCGCTGCATCCACAACACCTAATTCCTGCAGGTAACGTGCAACCACATCAGCACGCTCTTCAGAAATCCTCTGTTGATCCTGCACAGACCCCCGTCGTGCCGCATGTCCAGACACCAACAACTCTCGATCGGGAAACGCGCGCAAAAGTTCTGCTATTTTGCGCAGCTTCTCGTACTCAGAAGGTGCAAGGGATGCAGAGTCTGCGTCAAATTGAACATTTTCTATACTGATGGTTACTCCCTCTTCTGTTTCACGCACCTTCGCATCAGGCATATGCAAGTCCTTGAGCGTTTCTTGCAGTTCCACCACCGTGCGTGCAGGATCAAAGCGCTCAGGTGCAAAATTCTTTGCCGTCGCAGTACCCTGATATCTCAAAACCGTTCCTCCACTCAGGTATAAGAGAATGCGAAACTCATCGTCGTACTCAGCTATGTTCCCAAGTTCGTTATCCCAATACAAATTTTGCTTAGAAACGCCCGTAGTACGCACCGGATACATTCCTTCTTTTGCATTGCGCTGCACGCCATGTGTCCGTTTGGGCGACTCATAACTCATAGAATACGCCGCAGTAATGTGATGATAGCGCCGACTACCACGCTGAACTTCACCACGGTAGGTATACGACACGGTAAACGGCACAATGAAGGGCGTTTGGATACCAAAGCCGTCACGCAGATCATGCGCTTCTTCTGCTTCATGCTCCCAGGTATCTCCAACTTCGATATCATAATCAGGAAACACCGGCACATTCCGTACTACCGGCATGAAGAATGAACGATCAATATCATACACACCAAATGCGTCGCGCCAGAAAATACTTTCGTAGTGCCTCCCCCAACGAAACGTATTATTGGGACTTTTCTCGGATGTCATGAAGTGACACACATACCGCGCCGCATCAGGCGCCGACCCGTGTGCAACACGTACTTCGGAAACATGCACCGTGATTCGATTCGTAATCTCCGCCGTGTGAGCAAGCGTATCGTTCACAAACACATCCTCGCGTATCAGCGAGTTGATACGGTGCGTATCCCCCTTACGAAACTTGTAGCGCAAGCGCAGAGGGTACGCCGCACTTGCCGCGCACCAGACTGCAAGAACACACAGCATTCCCTTCCTAGAAAACACACTTCCCATCATACACACCGAACGGACCTATCCGTCATATTCCGCACGAGAAGTTGCACCCCACCCTTTCCTCCTTTGAGAAGAGCTGTGATAAAAGGACGCCCTATCAGCACCTGCTGCGCACCCAACTCCCGTGCTGCGCACAAATGCGCATAACTGCGAATACCACCGTCTACCCACACTTCACCGGCACAGCGCGCTAACTCTCCACCGTATTCAAAAAGAAAGTCCGCTGTGCTTCCGCGCGCAGTTTCAACCCTGCCTCCATGATTTGATACGATAGCGACATCCGGTTTCAACTCTCTGACTAATTCGACATCGCGCGGCGCAAAAATTCCTTTCACCACGATAGGAAGTTTTGCAAAACGTCTGACTGCACGAAGGTGCGTAGGAGTCTTTTTCTCTAACTGCACTTTATCTCTCATGGTCACAATATGGTACGCATCGATATCCACACCCACAAACTCCGCAACGTCCCGACCCCACTCGATACGTTCAAAAATTTTTTTGTTCACATACGGTTTGATAAACACTGCAGCCTTCTTTTTGAAGGAACGCAACGCAGCAATACCCGACTGCAGTTTGATGTCCGGACAACCATCTCCCACACTCAACAGGACACCCGTTCCGGACACCGCTTCGATGAGCCGATAATAAAACGAGACCTCGTCAGGATATCCGACGTTTTCAACTGCACCCGTCATAGGCGCAAGACGCACGACCGGTAGTTCATGCCTTTGCGGAACATATTTTTTCCATGCAAGGCAGTTCGCGATAAAATTCGCACTGTTAAAAACACCCCCCATCCCTGGTAACTGACCACGACACCCGTATCCATCACAACGGGCACACAGGCGACACTTGTACTCTGAACGCGCAGAACGCACCATGCGATCTTCCTTTTCCCTAAAAAAGCACTGCCCTCTTTACTCTACCACCCCATAGCGCTTCAAAGCCTGTGCAAAACCTGCATCATCATTAGATTCGGCAATATACGTTGCGTGTTTTTTTGCTTCCTCATGACCATTACGCATACAAAAGGAAACGCCCGCTGCTTTGAACATGACGATATCATTCCTCTGATCACCAAACACGCATACTTGTTCCAAAGAAATGCCGTAGTACTGGCACAATATATGCAGGGCATTCCCTTTATCCACTCCCTCGGGCATTACATCAATCAGGTGCGGCATGGAGTGTTCACAGTGCACTCCATGCAAACTGCCAATAAACTCAGCTGCTGTTTCAAGATCTGAGGGAGAAAAATTTTGCACAAGGATTTTCATAACCTGTCGCTGCCGATCGCCTGATAGTGCTTCTATGGGAAAGATAGGGATAAGCGCGCTCCCCCCACGACGGGCCAAACGATTGTATTCATGGAACGCCCGTATACGGACACTGTAGTCCGGTGCATATACACTGTCAGACGTATAAACTAGGTAATCTAGGCGATGCGCCATGCCGTATTCCAAAACACGAGCAAATGCTTCAGCAGCAAAACATTTTTGAAAAATAGTTTTGCCCGTCTTAATTTCACGGATCATTCCCCCGTTATACCCAACAACCGGTCCAACCAACTGCAACTGCCGCACATACTCCTGCACCATAGGCAGCATCCTACCAGTTGCAATAACAAAAGGGATATTCTTCTCGTGCAGACACTTTACCGCCTGCTTATTCTCAGGTGGAATGTTATTTTCGCTATCCAAAAAAGTACCGTCCATATCGGTAACCACCAACCTAACCTGTGCGCCTGACATCAACATCACCTCTGAACTTGAACAAGTGCACACCCAAAAAACAACACGGCAACTTCACTTACTCGCAGATCCATGCGCGTCTCCTTGCTTTATCGCGTACACCTCCATAGTGTCTCCTAATTGGAACCATTTGCTCAATGCCATCAGCATCTTCCATTTCAACCCACCAGATTTTAAATGCTTGTGAGGATAAAATCGCTCGGGATGATGACCAGTCACCACTATTTTCTTTACCGTAAAACCGTAGCGCAAGAGCTGCTTTTTTACCGTGCGCGCATCCCATATTGTAAAATGATCGCAAGGACTCTGCGCAAAAAAAAGATGCGGAAAACGCATACCAGTGACACCTGCAAAATTAGGGGTAGAAAAGGCAAGAATACCTCCAGGCACTAAAAGATCTGCCACCTTCCTGAGTACCGCCTCCAGGTCCTGAAAATGCTCTATCACAAACCACAGGGTAACGGCGGAGAACGTACACTCTCGAATGTAAACAGATACTTGTTGGGGACGATTCGTGGCAAAGCTGTGCCGAATCACAAAGTCAAAACACTCAGGAAGTAATGGAAACGTTGCAACACAAGCAGGAATGCAGAGTGTGTCTCGCACATGACGCACCGCAAATTCACAGACATCAACCCCAACAGCATTCCACCCCGCAGCCTTTGCCGCAGACAAGAAAGCGCCATATGCACAGCCAACATCTAAAACCTTTTTATCAACTGCAAACGAATTACCTTCATCTGCACAAAAAACTTCTGCATATAAGCGTTCGATCTCCTCCATCCTGCGCGCACCATGCATTCGAATTTGGTCAAAGTCCTCAAGGTAAGTCTTGCCATACTGTGCCTTGTATTCTTCAAAAAAATATGACTCGGAGTATCGAACTGGATCTGAAATTACAAAGGAGAGAAAAATCATATCGCATTCATTACAGCGCTGAAAGGTTTTATGTAATGCACGACCGACAACATCCACCGCTACCATTTCTCCACAAAAAGGACAGCAGTGTTTTTTCCCCCGCGCAACGCGCATGATTTCATCTGCCAGATCACGACACTGCGAATGTCGCGTCACAACATCGGGTATAATAATTCCCTGCTGCATCTGAGACCACAACTCATGCGCAGCAGGATCAGCAGATCGAATAACAGAAAAACCCACTGCACTCGAGAGTAAAAAATGATAGGGCGTTGGTGAAACAAGCAACACCGCCGCCCCTGCAGCTGCAGCCTCAAATGCGGTAAAACCAAAATGGGTAACTACCACGTCCCAGCGGTGGAGATGCTCTTTCAAATGAGGCAAAGAAGGGTATATGTGCACCTTACCGTCCGTCCGTTCAGACGCTTCACCAGGAACTACCACTGAGGTGTCAAAACCTAATGCAGCTATCCGCTCAGCACACGAACGCGCGCGGCCGTGTGTATCTTCTGCCCCATACACCACCAATACGGTGGTGACGCCAGGTATAGGAAAAAATCTGCCGTTTGCCACAGGCAGATCCTGCTCCTTTCTCGTCTCTGGAAGTGGGATAAACGCACTATCACGTACATTCGTAAGAGCGGCCAGCGACCTTCGACCCGGACTTTGCAAGACGGGAAATACATCTATCAAGTAATCCGCATTCAGACGTCCAGATCCCCCCTCATCCAGAGCAAGCACTGGTGCAGTACGCTGAAGTAATTCAATCTCGCACGTAGAAGTACGGAAGTTGTCGACCACTATCAGTGATGCATCCGCAGGAACCGTGTCCACTATCAGTTCCTCAGGAAAGGGAGTAGACAGTTTGCACAGCAAACTACGATCGGGCACATACAAGCAACAGCGCACACGTCCTTGCAGTCGCAAGACTAAATACGCCGCCCGATATAAATGCCCCGCTCCCTGTCCTATTTTCACTGAGGGTACAAATACCACCACCTGCCGCGCGTACGCATACGCATCTAAAATAACATCGGAAGAGAGCGGAAACGGACACTGCAACGTGCACACGTACTCCATCATATGCTGCGCTCGCTGAAAGTCTTCCTGCGTGTCCACCGTTACTCGCACATCAGGGTGATACCATGCGGCAGCGGCAGGTTCACGCACACACACGAAAATACCCGGGCGGCGATGTAAGGCAGGTCCTACATGCTCACGGTCGTACGCCTCCAAAGGAAGACGATCTGCTAAAAGCAACGAGCGCGCCTTTAATATTTCCACTCCGCTGCCGTAGGGAAGACCAGTGAAGGTAAAATAATCTGGCTCGTCCAGTTCCGCATAACGCAGGAGCGCTGCAGCAGCTGCTTCGTGAAACAAAAAAGGGTTATCTCCGGTAACCCGCACGACGGTTCGAATTGGGAACGAATGCTCAAAAGCCTTAACTGCGATACAAAAGCGGTGGAGCACATCTTCTGCCGATCCTGAAATACAGTAGAACCCATGCGCGCGCGCAACGGGTTCAAAATCTTTTTTAGAATGTTCATCACACGCAAGAATATACGTTTCTGCAGGGATGACCCGCGTTGCCTGCAACACGTAATGTATCAGCGGCTCCCCCATAAGGGGCAACAGCGCCTTTCCTGGTAACCGCGTAGAATCAACGCGTGCTTGCACAATAACTGCAACACCGGAACGATCCTGCTCCATTAACGTGGTTCCCACTCACTTACTAAACGCGCGGCAGTTTTTTTAAAACGGTATCTATTCACCGCCACCCATTTCTGAGCGTCCCGAAAGAGACGGTACGCCTCTATTAGATGCAGACCAGAATTTCTAAAAAATGAAAAAAACTGCGTGCCCGAAATAAAGGCCCTATCCTTCTCTAGGAGTGGCGCAAGGTTTTTCAGATAAAAGATGCGGTACGAACCATCTGCACTTGCATCCTCTTGCGGGGGAAGAGCCTCATAAAACAGTCTTATTTGCGTATTAACCTCTATGCACTCCCCCCACAAATAAGAACGCAATCCAAAATCAAGATTTTGCCAATATGCATTCGCGATGGTAAAATCAAAACCTCCGCATTGGATAAACCGGTCCCGATGGTATATTCCAACAAAATCATACGGGTATATCGTAGGCGTATGGTTAGTCGTACATTCCGTAGGCTGTGTAAAGAAGTCACTTTTTCGCAAGGCAGGGACAATTTGCGTTGGGAGTACAGTACTGTGGGAAGAACACAATTGCGGCGCAATACACATGTGCGTATTCGTGCGCAAGATATCCTGTATGTGCTGGCTCATACCCTGCGGATCTATGCGCATGTCGCTCCACAGAACTAAAACATACATGACATCAAGTTCTGCAACACCTAAATTGATCATTTCTCCAACCGAAATACACTCAAGCGGTGTGATAAACTTAACGAAGGGGAAACGCTCAGCAAGACCGGTAACATCTGGAGCTGCTGCACTCCGCTCCACCGATACAATGGGCGCGATGCCAAGGGTAGTCAGTTGCGCAAAAAACTCTGCCCGATTCCACCGCACTCCCCGATTGAGTACTACTGCACCTAAAAAAGCAGACGCCACCGGACAGAGTTGACCACCCACCACCGTGTGTGCAACATTTTTCTCGTTAAAAATTATAGGTATAGTACTCATCACACTGCCCACATAATCCTTCATGTACTGCACGAACGTGCTGAAGATACACATCCTGTCCCCGCCGCCAAATCTGTGCAAGATCCTGCTGGAAAGCATTGCCCAGCGCGTGGCGACAGTGCACATCTTCTTTGCACAGCGGAACTCGACCATCAGTGAAAATAATCATATCTCGTTTTAGATGCCAACACGGATACCTCTCCAAAGGAGATAGATCTGCAACCCGCCGATCGGGAAGCAATCCGCACACATGATCATACTTTTGAACAATCACCTGCCCCACACGCTCCTTCCACGTGCGGTAAAAGGGCTCGAGCTCTTTTTCGTTTTCATTCATACGGAAAATCTGTGGCCACAGCACGCCCGGACATTGCGCATGTACCTGCATTGCAAATTCCGTCGCTTCTTTTAGAAAAAATTCCGCTTCTGACAGCGACACACGGTGTACCTGACTGTACATGCCTGAACTCACCGCATCTAAAAACACAATCCAGCCAATGGCAAAAGGAGTGCGCGCACTGTTGCGCGCACATTCGCACAAATCACGCACTACAGACTCCTGCCACCCCAACCCACTTGTCTCAATGAGCACCGACAAACCCGGATACTTGAGAATCTCACGTACGACGTCACACAGTGCAGGATACAACACCGGATCCCCAAATACCGAAAGCGAAATGACCGCACGTTCTGAAAAGTCTGCAATGCGCCGGATCAACGCACACGCTTCCTCTTTTGGCATCAGTGAAGCATTCTCCACCTGCGCAGGAAAAGATACTGGCCGATACAACGAAGAAAGCGGATACGCACGCGTCAACTCAAGCGCATAGTACGCAGGAACTGTGCGCAACGCATGCTCACGTGCGCTGATAAGCTGTGCGTAATTTTCTGCAGTGATATCGGTAAATGCAGCACACTGCAAGAACTGCGCCTTAGAACTCGTATAAAATTCCAGACGCAGATGCCGCACATCAACCGGCGCAATCATAGTTTCTAGATCAAAAGAATTAATGTCTGTTTTAATGCTCTCAAAAATGAACGAAGTGTCAAAACAAATATGTGCATCCTGAGTCAAAGTAGCAAGGATGGGGAAAAGTCCTGGCGCAACAACTGCAGCAAATAACCCCTCCGGGTAGCCATCTGCAAAACTATACTCTGCAAGATATTCGCGATGCTGCGCGTATAACTGGGCGCTCGCCACACTATCAATAAAGGGCGCGTCTGCGCGCAGAACAAAGACAGCCTCAGGTTCTTCACCCAATTGCGCGTATTCCGCACATACGCGTGCAACATGCGCGAAGAAGGCGCTCACTCGCATGTCATCCAGAACGTTCACGCGCAGCGACGGAAAAATAGGCGTAGCGCACTGCATAAAACGCGCAACCTTCGCGGCGCTCGCCGCATCCGCGTACACACACACCTGATGGCAACCAGGCAACGCGTAAGCAGCTGTAACAGCACGCTCGAAAGCGCAACGCCGCCCCACCCCGGCTGTACTCTCACAGCCCCTCACCTCCACGCACGGCACGAACCCCGGCACTGCTTTCATACACGACTGCTCACGCGTGCCACACAAGGGCACAAAGGCATAATCGCTCAGATCAAAGGCACAGACCACAGCAACCGTTCCCACCGCCCCTTTATCGGCACGCATGCAGGAGAACCTTGCTCAAAACTTTTCTGAACTTTAAAAGCACAGCCCCGAAGATCACTCAACCGAGTGAGAAAAAGAATCATCACATACTCAGCTCATGCAATTCACGCCTGCGTAAACTTCTCTTGCAAAAGGCGGGCAACTACACGGGGGACAAAAGTAGACACATCACCACCGAAAGAAGCAACCTCGCGTACCATGCTGGAACGAAGCGCAGCATAGCAGGGCTTTGCCGCCAAAAAAACTGTTTCTAAACCAGCGTCGAGCGCACGATGAACCCATGCAAGATCAAACTCCTGACAGAAATCAGTAGCATTTCTCACACCGCGAACCAGCACACGCGCACCAACATCTCGAGCGTACGTAACCACAAGCGAACGCCAAGGAAAGACGTACACACCCGGACGATCCCCAAGGACTTGCCGCATCAAATCAACGCGCTCACATTCTGAAAGCAAATACCTTTTCTGAACATTGACCGCAACCAACACGTGGACCTCTGCAAAAAGACTACGCGCGCGCAGAACAAGATCTAAATGCCCAAAGGTAGGCGGATCAAAAGAACCGGCGAAAATCGCCTTCACGCACGGCAACCCCTCACGTTGTTCAGGAACATGCGGCGAACTACACAAAAAACAGGCAGCACTATTTATATTCGCACCCACTCCGTCAACTCCTCGCGGAAAATCGGTGTTCACGCGAGCTCTCTACGCTTCCTAGCTACACAACGTGCGCACCGCACGGCGCGAACGCTTCTCCTCCTACTGTGCTCTTCCCCCACCCACTGAGATCGCAATAGCACGCGACTTCCCGAGCGCCGCCCATCCATTGAGCGGAAAGCGCTCATACAGCTGCATGTAGGCAGCTGTAGCAGCAGCCGCGCGCCCTAACGCCTCTTCCATGCGACCAACGTTAAAGAGAGCACGGGGAACGAGTGGAAAATCCTGCACGCGTGCACTCCTCTGATACAGCTCACGCGCCTCCTCGAAGCGACCACGCTCATCCGCGCAAGACGCTGCATTAAAATAATACACGCCGGCCACGTAGCTCCTACGAGCACCATACGCTGCACGGACATAGGCCTGCTGTGCCTTCTCCCACTCCTTACGCGCAAAGAAAATGTCCGCGACACAGGCCTGTGCGTACGCATATGCAAAGCCGTCCCGCCACGGCGAACTGGCGCACGACTCAAGGCGCGCCAAAAGCGCATCCTCCTTCGCACGTATGGAAGACCCTCCCCGCCCCTCCACTTCATGACCAGAAGCGCTCACTGTATTATCCGGTTTACGCAATACGTCCCACTCACGCGCTATGCGCGTTACCTCTGCTGAAGCACGCGCGCGTAAACGCGTCATAACCAGCAAACACCCTGCACTTAGCCCTAGCCCCCCGAGGATAGCGACGAGCACACCCACAAGCAACCGCCGGTGCAGTTCCAAGAACCGATCAACCCGCACTATCCCACGCCGCTGCTCATGCATGGATCCCTCCTCCCCTCACAGAATCACTCAACTCGAGAACCCTCACCGACAGGCGCGAGCAGCGAAGCCCCACACCTGCCCAAGGGAAAGAACAGCACACCGGAACTACCGCAAGATACACACGGAGGCTCGGGCACCTACCTCACACGCAAAAGACCTTGCGGAGAAGCACCCACAACAACCGAGGAGGAGCCACCAAAACCGCAGTCAACCCACTGCGCCCGAAAGAACCGCGTATCACACGCGCAACACACCGACCCACTCACTTTCCAGACGTTTGCCTCATCAAATCACCGAGCGTAAACGAGCCTTCGTCCTCCCCCCGCGGGGCGGACATATACCGAGAAAGCTCGTCACGCTGTACCTTTCTTTGATAGTCTCTAACAGAAAAAGCAACCTTCCTGTCCTTCACGTTCATATCTACGATCACTGCCTTGACCCGGTCCCCCACTGCGTATTTCCTTAGCGCTTCACCCGGATCCCCATCCCGATTCTCAACCAGATGCTGCTTGCGAACAAGCCCCTCAACGCCACCGGGAACACGCACGAAAATCCCAAAATCCGTCACGGAAGATACTTCCCCCTCCACGGTAGACCCTACCCCATAGGCGTTCGCAAACACCTGCCACGGATTGTCGCTCAACTGCTTAACACCAAGCCGAATACGGCGCGCTTGCGGATCACACTCGATAACCATACACTCGATTTCTTTACCTACCTCAAGCTCATGGTCTGCAGGACGCGTCCGCTTAACCCAGGACAGATCATCGACGTGCAAAAAGCCGTCTATTCCCTCTTCCATTTCAATGAAAGCACCTGCGTTCGTAACCTTTACGATACGGCGCGTAAAGCGCGCACCCACAGGATAACGAGCCTCTATTTCCTCCCAAGGATTCGCCGTTACCTGCTTAAGCCCCAGAGACACCCGTCCCGCCTGGATATCATACCCGAGGATCATACACTCCACTTCATCCCCAATTTTAACCATGTCACTGGGTTTACTCGTTTTCTTTACCCAGCTGAACTCACTAATATGCGCAAGCCCCTCGATACCCTCAGCAAGTTCAATGAACGCACCGAAATCAGCGATTTTCGTTACACGCCCCTTGACCACATCATTCACGCCGAACTTGTTTTCAAACTCAAGCCACGGATCCGGCTGAAAATGCTTCAGGGACAAATTGATACGCTTCTCCGCCTGATCCAGGCGGATAACCTTCAACTCAATGGTTTGTCCTTTCTTCACAAACTCGCGCGGCCGCGCCACGTGCCCCCAGCTCATGTCATTCACATGCAGGAGGCCATCGAAACCGCCCAAGTCAATGAAAGCACCAAAACTCGTAAAGCTCTTAACCACTCCGGATACGGAATCTTCAATATGAACCGAATTGAAGAACTCCTCGCGCGCCTGCCGCGCACGCTCCTCCAAATACCGGCGTCGATTAATGACAATGTTGTCGTTGCCGCGATGCTGTTTGCTTTGGGATATACGCTCGATATAGAACTTAGACGTAAGCCCAATGAGACTCTCAGGCGCGTCGACTTTCTGACAGTCCGACTGGCTGATAGGTAAAAAGGCCATCATCCCCGCACCCAAGTCCACTTCAAAACCACTCTTCTTTTCCGTTAGACGGACGATCCTCCCCTCAACCGGAGTCCCGTCTCGCTCCGCATCACGTAACTTAACTTTCAAACCCAAGCGATCGGCCTTCGTCTTGGAAAGCTCAGGGCCATAAGGCGTCACGCGCTCCACATACACCCGAACGCCATCCCCTGCCTTCGGCGGCGCCTCAAACTCTTCCACTGGAACGCGCCCTTCAGATTTTCCCCCGATGTCTACAAACACCGTCCCCGCATTAACCTGAACCACCGTCCCCATCCTAACAGAACCAGGTTCCGGAGCCTCAAACGAATACCGCTCCTGCAGCTGCCGCGGCACCAATGGTGTACCCTTCCCCTCCTGATTTTCCACTGAACGCTCTCCTCCCCACAAAGCTCTGCGGTGCGCCTCGCGCGCGATTCTTTCACAAACCTCCTCAATGGTCAAGCAAGAAGTATCCACGTACAGCGCATCAGGCGCACACCTGAGCCCCCCCACGGTGCGCGCCCTGTCGTGTGCGTCACGCGCGCGCATGCGCTGCTCGAGTTCCTGCTTCGATAACCGGCTCGTTCCCTGCGCCCAACGACGCGCCACACGCGCCTCAATAGAAGCGTCAAGGTAGCACTTCAAGTCCGCATCCACAAACACAACCGTCGTTAGATCACGCCCTTCACAAACTACCCGCGCACCACAAACGGCCGACCGGATCTTCCCCGTCATAATTGCCCGAATAGCCGGCATTGCCGCGAAGTACGAGACTGCCGACTCCACCTCATCCGAACGCAGCAGTGACTCCACGTTCTCTTCGCCCACGTACATCACACCCGCACGATAAGAAAGCGCAACTGTGCGCGCAAACGAAACCCAATACGCTTCATCAAAAAGTGCAACCTTCTTCTGGGCCGTCAGAGGAGCATATGATGTGTCCAGATTTGTTGCGTGTGGAACAGCCGCGCACCCGACCGCCGCATCAGGGTCCGGAGAAGGAGAGCACGCTTGCACGGCCAACTCCGATACCCTACGCAATGCGGCGAGGGTAAATGCACGGTAGAAAGAACCCGTGTTCAAACATTGCGCGCCAAGGCGAGACGCGAGCAGACGACAGACGCTGCTCTTCCCAGAGCCTGCAGGTCCATCAAGAGCGATGATCACGGTCCCCATCGGCCGGCACTGTAGCACAGTCCTTGCACGCACCGCAACGCAACGGGTGCGAGGATGAACGAAACTTCTCTCTCTCTCCCCCCCCCCATGCACAGGGGTGAAAAACGAAGAAGGGAAGTACAGGGCAGAAAACGGAAGTCACGCTATATCCTGCTCCTCCCAGAGCGGGTCTGGGGCGCGCCTGCACCTCCCCCAGTGCCCTCCTCCGTCTAGTCGCATGGAAAGGAAACTGTCCAACGCAGATTCTTGACACAGACGGGCACGCATTCCATCATCCGCCCATGAGTGTTCTGAGACTGTTTGCGCTCCTCGTCTGTTGTCTGATCACCAGCGCAGCTCCCTTCCCCACATGGACTGCCGCTTATTTGCCACAGTCTTCCGAGGAAGACGAGCGCATGCAGACGGTGCAGGATGTCTACGAATTCCTCCGCAAATACTACGTCGACGAGGTAGACCCCCACATCCTCTACAAGGGGGCACTAGAAGGCATGATTAACTCTCTTCAGGACCCTTACACAACCTTCGTCGAAAGCGACAGCATCAGCGGCGTTAATCTCCAAGACACTACCAAGGGTTTCTTTGGCGGCATCGGCGTTGTCATTTCTAAGTCCAGAACATCCACTCCGGGCAAACCCGCCTACGTGGAAGTGACCGCCGCCATTGAAGACACTCCTTCCTGGAAAGGAGGAATCAGACCGAGGGACCTCATCGTCAAAATCGGCACCATGAGCACTGACACCATGACTATGGACGAGGTTTTAAAGAAACTACGGGGGCCGATAGGCACCAAGGTGACTCTTGTTGTCAAACGGGGTACAAAGATTTTCCGACCATTCACCCTCACCCGTGCGAAAATTGAAATTCCCACTGTTAAGTACGCAAAAATCGATCCAAACATCGCGTACGTGCGCCTCATAGAGTTCAACCCAGTCACCGCTACCCGCATGGTAGAAACCGTTACCGAACTGCGTAGGCAAGGTTGCGACCGTCTCATTCTCGACCTGCGCAACAATCCAGGCGGCCTTATCACCGCCGCAGTGGACGTTACCAGCTCATTCATTCCCTCCGGAACCGTTGTAACCACTAAGTCACGCGTGCAGGGACACTCCATAACGTTCAGCGTTAACGCACGTGCGCAGAAGCTACCTCCGTCTATGCCTGTGATTGTTCTCATCAACAGGGATTCTGCGTCCGCTTCAGAAATCGTTTCAGGTGCGCTAAAAGACCACAAGCGCGCATATCTGGTCGGCCAAACCACATACGGAAAGGGAGTCGTGCAGCAAGTCTTTGACCTCAATGAACGGGAGAGTTTGAAAATGACTATCTCACGCTACTACACCCCAAGCGACGCAAATATCGATAAGAGCGGCATTCCGCCGGACCTCGAGGTACGAGAAACAGAGTTTACTCCCGAGGAAGAAGAGGCACTTGTCAGTCTATTTAAGTCTGAAAAAGTGAAACTCTTTGCAGAGCAGAACCGTACCATGAACTCCGAACGCATAAAACAGTATGCACGTGGCCTGGCACGCGAATTTAAACTCCGATCAATACTGGTGGAAAAGCTCATCGCACAGGAGTATCACCGGCACAATGCGTCTTTTGTATATGACTTAGAATATGATGAACAGCTGCGAAAGGCGGTGGAGTTGATACGCACACAGGATATTCACGCGCTGGTGGCGCGTACTAAAACGGTCAAAGAATTGCAAGAGGGAATACAGGAAAAAAAGAAGGTATCTTGAACGTCCAGTTCGCTACGCGTGCGCCCTTGTTATACCCCTTGCAAAGACTTGGTGAGTGTGGCCCTTATCAGGTCGGTCCCGCTGCCCAGGCTATGGGAGCCAGACTGTGCGTGCTCGGCGCCGCACTACTTTCAGATATGTATAGGGTTTACGGTGAGAGAAGTTCCTTACGGTGGTGTTGTCGCACAGCGTCCGGCGCGCTCAGCGCGTGGATATTATGAAACAATTGCTGATAACCGCAGAACCGGATTCCGGCGGGTATGTGCAGCTTTCAGGCAAGGATTTTCATTACATGGTGCGTGTTCGACGCGCACGCGTGGGGGATACATTCACCCTGCGTACGCAGGCCGGTGCGCAGTACAGCGCAGTAGTATCCGCTCTCGACATACATACGCGTTCACTAATCCTCCACTGCACGCCCATGCCCCCAGTGGATGAGAAAACGCAGGTAACGCTTGTGTTGCTTCAGTGGATGCCCCGTGCGCGCGTCTTTGACGCGATCGTTCGGCATGCGACAGAACTTGGAACTGCGCGCATCATACCGATTCGAGGAGAACGTTCGCTCATCCGCGATGAAAAAGACACCCAGCATGCACGCTTGCAGCGCATCGTGCGGGAAGCGCGTCAACAGTCTGGTTCTGCCGTGAACACCCGTGTGGACACGCTCCACAGCCTCCTTGGCGCACTGCATATGCTCGAGCAGGAATTTCCTTATCCTTCTGCAGTGCGTATCTATTGCAGTGAAAAACACGTGGGAGGTTCCTTTCACGAACTGCTTTGGACAGGACGTTCTACACACTGCACCGCGCACCGTACGCCCACAGAGCCAAATGCGCCGCACAACACGCCGGATGTGCGCGCGCAGGCGGTTATACTTGCAGTAGGCGCTGAAGGCGGTTTTTCTGATACAGAAGAGCGCACGCTTCATGACGCGCACTTTGCACCCCTGCACTTTCGCACGAATGTGCTGCGCGTAGAAACGGCCGCGCTCTATGCTCTTGCAGGCGCACATCTCCTTCTTAGTGAGGCAGCACTATGGAACAAACGCAGCTGGTAACGCGCATTGAGTTCCTTTCCGTACCCCTTGATGTGGTGCGTGAAGAGTATCTGTGCACCGTCATTCTCTCCCTGTTAGAAAAAAAAGAGCCGCAGCACATTATATTTCTTTCTCTCTGGGACGTGCTAAAGGCACGGCATAATCACGAGTTCCGCACCATGGTAGGCCGCGCAGCGTTGTGTCTGCCCACATCCTACAGTATTGTGCGCGGTGCACGCTTTTTGGGATTGCCGACACCTATCTTTCGGCACCCGTTTCAATTCATCATCACCTTGCTCAACGTTATGGACACGCACTACAAATCACTCTACTTGTTCGGCGGTCGGGGACAGAGTCTGCTCGAGGCGGAGCGTAACGTGCATTCTACCTTTCCCGGACTGAGCGTGGTAGGTCGATTTCACGGCTTTTATCGTAAGACGTTAGAAAACAACATTATCACGGCAATTGTAAAATCCAACGCATCGCTGGTAATTGTCGGCAATGGGGTACCAGGAGGCGTACGATGGATTGCGCGCAATCGCGCACACTTCGCCGGTGGCATTTTTGTGCAAGACAGCGAGGTTATCGACATTTTCTCAAAACGGCGCAAACGACCACGCGCAAAAGAACTGTTACACGGACGCAGTCCCTGGGGACAAACACTGCATCCATTGCGCTGGCACAGGAGCGTGCGATACGTATGGTATATCTTTCTCTTGCTTTTCTACCGTATATTCCGCACGAAGTGAGCGATGTTTAAACTCACCCGCCAGAGTGTGCTGCGCACCGCAGCACAAGGGCATGTGCATCTTTAAGGGAAAAAGGGAGCATACGATAATGGGACAACGTGAGGAGTTGGTTACGCGACCGAGTTGGGATGAGTATTTTATGGAAGTGTGTCATGCAATTGCCAAGCGTGCCACCTGCGATCGCGGACGCGCAGGCTGCGTCATAGCGCGCGATCACCATCTGCTTGTAACTGGGTATGCAGGCGCACCGCGAGGTCTCCTGCATTGTGACGAACATGGACACCAGCTACGCACGGTGCAGCATGAAGACGGGACGTGCACGCAGCATTGCGTTCGCACCGTGCACGCAGAGCAAAACGCCCTCTGCCAGGCAGCGCGTTTGGGCATCGGTCTAGAGGGCGCAACACTCTACTGTACCATGACACCGTGCCGCACCTGTGCAATGCTCATCATTAACTGCGGCATTGTGCGTGTCGTTGCTGAGAAGCGTTATCAGACTGCGACAGAAAGTATCATGCTGTTTGCACAAGCACAGATCGCGCTTGAGCACATATACCAAAATCCTGCTGAGTACGGCACCCCCTCATAGACTGCGGGGTTGTTATTTCTCTCGAACACAATGAACATTACGATTTCCACGGAGAGAAGAGCTCGCCGACGGTGTGCGCGCGGGATTGTGCACGCATCTGGCACATGAGCTGCTCCCAGGGAATAGGCGGTGCGCACGCCGCCTTGCGCCCCTCGTGTGCAGCAAGCCATGCACGACGAAAACAGAGCGTGCGCAGCACATCCTGCCACAGAAGCACAATGCCGCACGGTCCTGGAAATAAAAAAGCCATTGGTACACTCAGCGCGAGCACACCCATGCTGTACAAAACCATAAGGAAGGTAATACACGGGTGCTCAAAAAATACTCGTGCCGAGAGATATACGCATTGGCGAAAATGCGTTCTGTAGCGTGCACGCACCGGCACAAACCACAGGAGTGCACCGCACGCGAGCGCGTATGTCCAGGCACTGAGTATACCGCACGCGGTAAATACAGAATGCGTGCGTGCAAAGTAATATGTACACACGTATTTTCCAGTTCGAAACAACACACACTGTAGCAGTGCACACCACAGGCTCTGGAGCCACACCTCGCGCAGTGCGTGTGTGAAGACGCGTAGATTCGTATCTGCCAGAGTATCACATCCCCGTTCTCCGCGAACGACACAGAACGCGCACAGACATGCGTACAGCGTAGCCAGTACTAAGACAAACAACACGCTCCGACCAGGCCCTTGGTGCCATAACAGACTGTACCCTACCCCTGCAAGACACAACGCATTGAGCACTACAATACCGAAAAACGCTTCACCACAATCAATGCAATGTTTTTTTATAAGAAAAAGGATCACCTCCGCGTAAGGTAGCACAGTTCATCGTATCACTCTAGCTTTTGCACACCGTATCTCCTTACCAGGATTTACCCCATCGCATAGCTTCCCATTCAGACGCGCTTTCGAAGTCCTTTTATTTATTTAGAAAGTGGAGTACACTCCGGCACCATGGGTAAAACCTTGGTGTTCGTAAATCAAAAGGGAGGGGTGGGTAAGACAACCTCTGCCATTAACTTGGGTGCGTATTTAGCGCTTGCAGGAAAGAAAACCTTGCTCGTTGATTTTGATCCTCAAGGGAACATGTCCTCGGGTCTCGGCTTAGCTAGAGGGTTGACCGTGTATGATCTTCTTGCAGGTAAGGCACACATCAACAGCGTGCTGCGCACTACACCAGTGCATAACCTTTTTGCTATCCCCGCTTCCATCGATCTTTCTGGCGCGACGGTGGAACTAGTAGATGAACAAGACCGCGAGCTCTACCTTAAAAAGATATTGGCAGAAGTAAAAGACACGTACGACTTTATCCTGATTGATTGTCCGCCCTCGCTGGGTATCCTCACATTGAATGGACTTGCAGCGGCAAACGAGGTGTTCATCCCATTGCAGTGTGAGTATTTTGCACTTGAAGGCCTCACACTCTTACTGCAGACGGTAAAGCGTGTACAAAGTGGTCTGAATACCGCGCTTTCGATCGGAGGCATCTTCTTTACCATGTATGATACTAGAACTAAGCTGGCGCAAGAAGTGGTTAAGCAAGTGACAACCTATTTTGGGGACAAGGTGTTCAATACTATCATTCCTCGCAACGTAAAGTTATCCGAAGCCCCTTCGCACGGGTTACCCATTAGTTCTTACGATGCACAGTGCGCAGGGGCACGGAGTTATGAGAAGCTTGCACGGGAAATAGTGGCACGCGATGGGCAAAGATAAATTAGGCAAAGGCATTGACGCGCTGCTGCAAGAAAGCTCAGATCGATACGATGTTCGTGATTCAGGCGGTGTGCAGACTGTACACTATCTTGATCCCACGCTGCTGCAGGCGAATCCACATCAGGCGCGTCGCACCTTTGCGCAGGAATCTCTCGAGGAGCTTGCCGCGTCTATTCGTGAGCACGGGGTAATCCAGCCAGTCCTTGCGGAAAAAAACCAGGACGGAAGCTGGGTCATTATCGCGGGGGAGCGTAGAACACGCGCTGCCATCCTTGCGGGGTTGAATCGGATACCTGTTATCGTGCGCACCTGCGATCATGAAAAAAAGCTTGCCATCGCGCTCATTGAAAATGTTCAGCGAGAAAACCTGAATCCCCTGGAAGAGGCGCGCGCCTATCAACATATCATGGATCTGGGTAATTTAAGTCATGAAGAGCTCGCACAGCGGGTTGGAAAAAACCGCAGTACCATTACCAATGCGCTGCGTCTTTTAAAACTGCCTCCTGAAGTTCAGCAGTCGCTTTCGTCTCGAACGCTGAGCGCAGGGCATGCGCGCGCACTTCTGTCACTCACCGACATGCAGTTGTGTGTAAGCGTTGCTCAGTATGTAGTTACCCATGCGTTGTCTGTACGTGCCGCAGAGGAGTGCGTTGCATGTCTTAATCGTGGCGGAAGTTTGCACGATTACGCTGGAGCTCGCGCGCACACGGCGGCGTCTTCCCCTTCACCCGGCGGTTCTGCTACAGACATCACCCGCCTTCCTCCTTCTTCCCCATCGACGGATGCGCAATTAGATGCGCGCATACGTAACGCAGACATCGCAGACATTGAACAGCAATTGTTGGAACAACTGGGAACCAAGGTGCGCATCAGTGGGAATTTACAACGGGGGAGAATTGAGATCACGTATTTCTCCCAAGCAGAATTAGAAAGACTCTACGGGTTGCTCAAGGCGCACTAATTCTGCGCCATGGTGCGCACAATCTCCTGCGCATGTTCCAAAAGCTGCGGACGCGTGTTGCGCGACGGTTGCATGAGGACCATATCAAACAGTGCGTTCAGGATGTGCCCTATGGTGGGACCTGGGGGAATGCCCTGCGCTATCAAGTCGCGTCCGTTCACCGCAAGGTCGCGTATGCCGTGCACAGGCAATTGTGCGGCGACCCTGCGCACGCGTGTTACGAATATTTCAAACTGTTCCTGCATTTTTTTTCCTTCCCGCGCATTCTCGCAGGACACTCCAGGCTGAGCAGATATGCGGTAATCGTCATCAGCAAGATAGGCACGCCGCAGGACACACAGCGATTCTAGCTGAGTAGTACCTACCGTCACAACGAAACGACGGAGCGTTCCTTCAGACCAACATTCGTGTGGAGTAAAACGCGCGTGTGCAACCAAGTGACACACCTGAGCCGTCAGGTAATTCGGGTACTTCAGGCCACGCAAAAGCTCGCGCGCTTCAGCAAGTGCAGGAGGGCATATAAACAACGCTGCCCCCGTTCCTGAAGCAGGAAGCGTACGATAGTGAGCCAGCGGAAAGAGAAGTGCTGCAAGGCGGACCGCAAGCTCTGCAGGCACCCGATCGCACGCAGCAAACGCGCACGCAGCAAAGGTGCGAGCGTCACGTCGTTGCTGCGGTGAAACCTGCAGACTGTCCTGCGTCTCCTTCTCCTCCCCTTCGTTTCTCCCACACACCTGCGCCAGCGCAGGAAAAAGTGTGTGCAGCAATCCAGTCTCTTCCATTAGGCGGAGCGCAATACTCGGACGGGGAGTACAAAGCATCTTAGAAAGTTCATCACGCACCCGCTCACGAGAAATACGTGCAGTATGAGCGCGTAGCGCGATAATTGCTTCACGCGTGCGCGCTTCGATGGAAAAAGATAACTGCGCTGCAAAACGCACAGCACGCAAAGGACGCAACGCATCTTCAGAAAATCTAGCATGTGCATCCCCAACGCTACAGATAAGACCGTTACGCAAATCGGCGTAACCGCCACATACGTCGATGATTTCCCCCGAGGGGAGCGCGGCAGCGAAAGCATTGACAGTGAAGTCGCGCCTTGCCAAATCGTCCTCAATGCGCGCGGCAAAGCAAACAGAATCCGGATGTCTCCTATCGGAATAATCCGACTCAACACGGAACGTAGTGCACTCAATAGAATGCCCTCTGAAAAGAATTGTAACAGTGCCGTGTTCAATACCAGTAGGAACCGTGCGTCTAAAAAGCATACGCACACGCTCAGGGGGAGCGTCAGTTGCAAGATCCCAATCATGAGCACTGCGGTTCAGGAGAAAGTCACGCACAGCACCCCCGACAACATAAATGCAAAATCCTGCACGGATGAAACGCTCACTCACTTCACGCAGCAGCGGACAGACAGGAAACACGCGCACAGACCCTTCCTCACGCTCTACTGCATGCTCGTTTTTTTCTAACAACAATGAATCTCCACTGCGAATCAGAAACTCACAAGAGGATAGCACCCTCGTTATGAACTCTAATCCTTACGTGTGATCCTGCTGAGGCAGCGACGCCACCCCGTTCAATGATTGGGAGGCTCAAATAATTTTCTGTCAAAACACGTGCGACGGACTGTTCTACCACCGCACATAGTTCCCTCCCATTCCAATATTCCAAATACGCACGGTAGTTTTTCTCTGCCAGTTGCTGCATTGCAGCAACGCGTTCTCCTGCAATACGCTGAGGCACTTTTGCATCCATAGCAAACGCCTCTGTACCGGGGCGTGCAGAAAACGGAAATACATGAATACCTGCAAAACGCAAAGTTTTGCACATACGCTGGGTGTCTGCAAAATCTTCCTCTGTTTCCCCTGGAAAGCCGACGATTATGTCACAACCCAAAAAGGGTTCTTCACGCACACTCCGTAAATCGGAAACTGCCTGATAAATGTCCGCACGTGTGTAAGCGCGTCGCATGCGTCGTAACACGCGATCACTGCCCGACTGAACCGATAAATGAAAATGAGGCGACACGCGCGTGTGCGCAATAGCACGCAAAAAAGCAGATGTTACGCTTTCTGGGTACAAACTCGAAATTCTAATATGAATCGTATGCG
This sequence comes from Treponema pallidum subsp. pallidum str. Nichols, assembly GCF_000410535.2. Lineage (NCBI taxonomy): Bacteria > Pseudomonadati > Spirochaetota > Spirochaetia > Treponematales > Treponemataceae > Treponema > Treponema pallidum. The sequence continues at coordinate 286,575 of NC_021490.2, read as the reverse complement.
TTTCCTGCACAATCAACTCTAATAAACCCGCAAAATCTATACTGCCACTTCTATACTGAGACAAGTTCACCCCTGTAAGTACAACCTCGCTCATACCACGAGCTTCAAGGGCCTGCACCCGCCCAATTACCTCGTGTGTTTCAAGTGATACAGCGCGACCGCGTGCAAAACGAATGCGACAAAAAGCGCATCCACTGTTACAACCGTCCTGCACCTTAATGCTTGCGCGTGAGTGGAACAAAAAACGAGGGGCATACAAAGCAAAACGGGGAACGGCTGTAGGTTCTGAAAACGAAGATACAGAAACGCGCGGCGCATGAGGCACACCGGTTAACTGAGGAAGGGCATTCCTTGTGGGCATATGCGTCTGCGATGGAAACTCAGACGTTAGTTCCAAAGAAATAATTTTTTTCTTCAAAGAAGCGAGCAGCGCACGCATACCGCATACATACTGATCTATCGGCGCAGGACCACGCTGCACAAGTAACGCACGGAGACACGAGGGCAGAAGGCTGAGGGCATCTTTTTGTTTTCCTGGAAAAGCAAGGACACGATCATCCATGGCTTCAAGAGAAGCAGGCTCAAGCTGCGCATAACATCCAGTGACAAGCGCTATTGCAGTAGGATATGTGCGCAACAGGAGACGAACGAGGCGCCGCGCCTTTTGCTCTGCCTTACTTGTGACCGTGCAGGTGTTGATCACACACAGAACCACTGGGGCAGTGGAGGTATTGCCACGGCATACCGCAAAGCCCTCCTGCAAGAAGAGCGCTGCCAGCGACTCAGACTCGACATGATTCAGACGACAGCCAAGCGTCTCGATGCGAACGGAAAACACGAAGAAAACCTACCTACGGAACACGTACCTCAGCACCCGCTCCCTGCCCCGGCGAGCATCAGCCAGATCTCTATTCAGCTGGAGCGCTCGGTCGTAGGCCTGTAACGCATAGCGATAGTCCCCCGCGCGCTCGCGTGCATAGCCCAAGCGGGCCCACCAGAAATCGTTAAGCGAATCTAACTGGAGCGCGACGGAAAAAGCGATATCTGCGTGCAAGAAGCGCGAAGTGCGCAGGTAAATCTCCCCCATAAGATAATACGCGGCGGTCTGCCGCGCTCCATTCGGGGCACACGCAATGTAGTCTTGAAACAACCTAAGCGCTTCTTCATTTCTCCCCAAGTGGCAGAAAGCCTCCGCCTGCGCCTCTATGAGGCGAGGATCATGGGCGGCAACGGCGCGCCCCTCGAGGGCCCACTGGGCAGCCTCATGGTACTTCCCAACCGCAACAAGCGCCCAGGCAAGCACGAGATAATGCTCAAGGTCCTTAGACCCCTGTGCGATAGCTTCCTCGCAGCATCTAATCGCCTCACGGTAACTACCCGCCCGGTAGAAAGCAAGACCAGACTGCTGCGAACAGAGCCCCCTACACACGAAACAGAACACAACGGGCAAAAGAAACCTAGCGACCAAGAGAGCTACCCGTCTGCAAGGGAAACCGATCAACCCGATTCGGGCATACTACACACGCCACTGAAAAAGCACCCACTCTCAAGCACAACTTCTGGCGCGGTAACATCCCCTATCAACCTCCCACATGGGAAGACGCGAACAACAGACATAGCCGTGACGTTCCCGATTACTTCTCCCTTAATGACAACACGATCTGCAACTATCTCAGCGCGAACACGCGCCTGCTCCTCAACCATAAGATCACCCGAGGACTCGATGCTCCCTTCAAAAACACCACGTACCATGAAGGGCTCTTCAAAGCGAACCGTCCCTGAAAACTCAACATCCTCAGCAAGGATAGTACCGTAATCCTCATCATCCAAATCTACCAGGTCAAACGAATGCGCCGAAGCCACCTGCGGACTTTAAGGTTTCGGATAATATTTTGTCAAGCGAGTGATGGGCAAAGGGGAGCCTGGCTACTACCTACTTTCCCGCGAAGGAGCAGTATCATCGGCGTAGGAGAGCTTGACTTCCGTGTTCGGGATGGGAACGGGTATGACCTCTCCACCATGGCAACCAGGCGAAATATTTTACGCAAAGGGGTAGGGTGAAGGAGAAGGATGAATAATATGGTCAAGCCTCACGACTTATTAGTACTGGTCGGCTTAATACCTTACGGTACGTAGACCTCCAGCCTATCGACCTTGTAGTGTGCAAGGAGTCTTCAGGAAGGTCAACCTTCAGGGATATGTAATCTTGAGGCGGGCTTCCCACTTAGATGCCTTCAGCGGTTATCCCTTCCGAACATAGCTACCCAGCACGTACCCTTGGCAGGATAACTGGTACACCAGAGGTTCGTCCACTTCGGTCCTCTCGTACTAAAAGCAGCTCCTCTCACATATCCAACGCCCATAGCAGATAGGGACCGAACTGTCTCGCGACGTTCTGAACCCAGCTCACGTACCGCTTTAATTGGCGAACAGCCAAACCCTTGGGACCTGCTTCAGCCCCAGGATGCGATGAGCCGACATCGAGGTGCCAAACTTTCCCGTCGATGTGAACTCTTGGGGAAAATCAGCCTGTTATCCCCGGAGTACCTTTTATCCGTTAAGTGACGGCGCTTCCACACGCTACCGCCAGATCACTAAGACCTACTTTCGTATCTGCTCGACCTGTCGGTCTCGCAGTTAAGCCTCCTTGTGCCTTTACACTCGCGCACCGATTTCCAACCGGTGTGAGGAGACCTTCGCGCACCTCCGTTACCTTTTAGGAGGCGACCGCCCCAGTCAAACCGCCCACCTACCACGGTCCCTTTGCCGGATCCACGGCCAAAGGTTAGAAACCTGACGTACCAAGGGTGGTATTTCACTGTTGACTCCGCCTAACCTGACGGCCAAGCTTCTCTGTCTCCCACCTATACTACACATGGTAAACCAAGTTCCAATAGTAAGCTACGGTGAAGGTTCACGGGGTCTTTCCGTCTAACTATGGGTAACCGGCTTCTTTACCGGTACATAAATTTCACCGAGTCTCGCGTCGAGACAGTGTCCAGAGTCGTTACACCATTCGTGCGGGTCGGAACTTACCCGACAAGGAATTTCGCTACCTTAGGACCGTTATAGTTACGGCCGCCGTTTACTGGGGCTTCAATTCAAAGCGTTGTGTTACCACGAACCTCTCCTCTTAACCTTCCAGCACCGGGCAGGTGTCACCACCTATACGTCTCATTACTGATTTGCAGATGGCTATGTTTTTGATAAACAGTCGCCTGGACCTGCTTTCTGCCACCCTCACCAAAGGCAAGGGTCACACTTCTCCCGAGGTTACGTGTGTATTTTGCCGAGTTCCTTGACGCGAGTTCTCTCGAGCGCCTTAGATTACTCATCCTACCTACCTGTGTCGGTTTGCGGTACGGTCTCTTGCAACCTAACCTTAGACAGTATTTCCCGTCGCCATGACTACACCTGCTTCCCTTCGCTCATCGCTCCAGTCGCACTCGCACCTTACCTCGAACGACGGATTTGCCTATCGCTCTTAAAACGGCTCGGATACTTAGACCAAAACTACCAATCTTTGGCCGGGCTTCACCTCACGCGTCCTGCCATCGAAATTGCAAGAGGTTCCGGAATATAAACCGGATTCCCATCGACTACGACCCTCGTCCTCGCCTTAGGGGCCGACTTACCCTGAGCAGATGACCTTCACCCAGGAAACCTTAGGTTTTCGGCGGGAAGGAATCTCACCCTCCTTTTCGTGTACTTATACCTGCATTCTCTCTTCCATCCCCTCCAGAACTCCTCCCGGATATTCCTTCATCAGTACATGGAATGCTCCCCTACCGCCTTGCACCAAAAATGCAAGACCCGTAGCTTCGGTATACCGCTTAGCCCCGATACATTATCTGCGCATGCGTACTCGACCAGTGAGCTATTACGCACTCTTTCAAGGAATGGCTGCTTCTAAGCCAACCTCCTGGCTGTCCAGGTACCCACACTTCATTTCACACTCAAGCGGTATTTCGGGACCTTAGCTGACGGTCTGGGCTGTTTCCCTCTCGACTACGAACCTTGTCGCACGCAGTCTCACTCCCACACGTTGACTGCCGGCATTCAGAGTTTGATTGGG